>CAZUQX010000005.1:0-123198 GCA_964623205.1 uncultured Candidatus Bathyarchaeia archaeon
TGCGAGCCAAAAAAATGGATGAAGTGGAAGACGAGAAGATAACAATCATCGGACCAGACCTTAAAGACTTGGCAGAAGGAAGCAGTGTTCCCTTCGGAATCTACATAGAGGTCGCAGGCAAAAACGTTGAAGAAGACCTTGAAGGCGTAACAGAACGCCGAATCCACGAATACTGCAACTTTATCGAAGGTCTCATGCACCTTAACCAACGCTATGACATCTGGCTACGAGTAAGCAAAAAATCATTCCAGAAAGGACTGAACTCCTTCACTCACATCGGGAAAGTCTTAGCAAGGCTCTACAAGAGCGAGTTGCCCTTCATCGAAAAGATACAGATCACCTTCATAACTGACCCTGCAAAAATTCAAGAAATGTTCGATCAAGCAATGGAAATTTATGAAGCCAGAGATGCAAAAGCAAGAGGAATGAAGGACGACGAAGTTGACACCTTCTACGGTTGCACTTTGTGCCAATCATTCGCGCCGACCCACATGTGCGTAATCACTCCTCAACGATACTCCAACTGCGGATCCATCAGCTGGTTTGACGGCAGAGCCTCAGCGCAAGTTGACCCGAAAGGTCCAGTTTTCGCTATCGAAAAAGGAGAGTTGCTGGACCCAGAAAAAGGCGAATTCTCCGGAATCAATGAGTCCATTAAGCAGAAGACCTTGGGCGCAGTTGACCGAGTGTGGATGTATACTGGTTTCGGTTATCCGCATACCTCCTGTGGTTGTTTCGAGGCCATGGCCTTCTACATCCCAGAAGTAGAGGGTTACGGCATAGTTGATAGAGGATTCAAGGGAGTAACCGTAAACGGATTAGCCTTCTCAACCCTAGCTGACTCGGGTGCCGGAGGCAGACAAGTGGATGGTTTTCACGGTATATCCATCGAATACATGAGGTCGCCCAAGTTCATGCAAGCCGACGGCGGCTGGGACCGAATAGTCTGGATGCCTGCAAGCGTCAAGGAACGGGTTAAAGACTTTATGCCAAAAGAAGCAGTAGATAAAGTAGCAACAGAAAATGAAGCAAAGACTGTTGACGAACTACAGGTTTTCCTTAAGAAACATGGTCACCCAGTTATTCAAAGATGGAAAGAGGCTCCAGTTGAAGCCGCACCCACAGCTGAAGGCGAAGAAGCCCTAGAAGCAGCAGCATTTCCTGTTTCTACAGCAACTGTGGCTGCAGGCGGATTCAAGATAATCTTCAAAAACGCCAAGATCCACGCAGAAAAAGTAATAATTAAACGTTATGATAAAGCGAAGAGGTGAAAATATATGCCCGAGAGGGCTGAGAAGAAGCCCGACATCAACCTTCCCCCAGAAATTCTTGAACTACTTACTGGCGTTGAAGAACTTGAACTCGAAGACGTTGAGATAGAAGTTGGAGACCTCGAAATATGGTATCAACCGGGAGCATTAGCCGCAGTTCCGAGAATTGTTGCACCAACAAAAGTCAAACCAACATCCATCCTAGAAGCTCCCTTCACACCTCCAGTGCAGAAATATCCGGGAGAAATCGTGGAGGTAAAGCTTGGAGCCACAAAGAGCGAGGGGGGAAGCCGAGGAAAACCAGTTATAATTGGCGGAGAAAAGTCGCCATCTTTCTATACCTTTGAAAATCTCACGCCTCATCCTCCAGTGATTTCCTTTGATGTTTTCGACTCCAAAGTGCCTCTACCAAAAGCCGTGAAAATGAATTTCAAGGATGTAGTCGAAGACCCAGTAGCCTGGGCTAAGTTTTCGGTTGACAAGTTCGGGGCAGACATGATTACTCTCCATCTTGTTAGCATAGATCCCTTAAACCCGAAGCCCTCGACACCTGCGGAAGCCGCGAAAACCGTAGAAGATGTGCTGCAAGCCGTGGATGTTCCCCTCATCGTTGGAGGCTGTGGAGACCCCAAGAAGGACTTGGAGGTCTTTGAGAAGGTGACGGAGGTAGCTGCGGGAGAAAGACTCCTCGTTAGCACAGTTACCTTAGACATGGACATAAAACGGACAGCTAAGCTAATCAAGAAGCACGGGCACGTCGCTTTAGCTTTCTCTCCCATGGACCTGAACCAAGCAAGGGAGCTGAACAGGCGTCTCTTCGAATTCCTTCCAAAAGAACAGATAGTAATGGATACGACAACAGCGGCTCTGGGATATGGACTTGATTACGCCTACACCATCATGGAACGTGCACGCCTAGCCGGTCTGATGGGAGACCCAGAACTTCAGCAACCCATGTCTTCTGGAACAACCAATGCTTGGGCAGCAAGAGAAGCATGGCAGAAAATGGACCCACAATGGGGAGCCCGTGAACTTCGTGGACCCCTCTGGGAAACTGTAACCGCCCTGACACTGTTGTTAGCAGGCGTCGACGTATTCATGATGATGCATCCGGCAGCAGTCAAAACCCTCAAAAACACTATCAAGAGATTGTCAGAAAAGAGAGGCATGGGAGACCCAGAAAAGATCGCTAACTGGATTTCTACCAAGTTTTAAGGAAGGATGAGATATGACAGAAAGAGAAGTTAAACGGGGTGGAATGAAGGAACTTAGCCCCATTGACGTTTACATGCTGCTTCCTAAAACAAACTGTAAAGAATGTGGCGAAGAAAACTGCATGGCTTTTGCCACGAAAGTTGTAAACAGAGAAGTTAGTATAGACCAGTGTTCTCCACTATTAACAAAGAAGTACGAAAAGAACTACAAACAGCTCTCGGAAATGCTCAGACCAGCTGTCAGAGCGTTCAATGTTGGCACAGGTGAAGGCAGCGTTACTGTTGGCGGAAAGCTGGTCATGTATCGCCACGAGTTCACATATTTCAATCCAACTGCAATCGCCATCGACGTTACAGATGAAATGTCTGAAGAAGAAATTTTGGGCAGAGTGAAGAAGACCCAAGAGTTCACCTACACGTACATAGGCAACCAACTGCAACTTCAAATGGTAGCAGTTCGTTCCACATCCAACGATCCAGAGAAATTTAAAGCCACAGTTAAGAAAGTAGCCGAAAACACGAATTTGCCACTTATTCTATGCTCTTTTGATCCAGCTATCCTTGAAAGCGGTTTAATGGAAATCCCGAAAGCTAGACCTCTGATCTATGCGGCTACTAGGGACAACTGGAAGGATATGGCGGAACTGGCTCTGATGTACAACTGTCCATTGGCTGTTTTCGCACCAAACGACCTCACTCTCCTCCGATCCTTGGTTAAGACCCTAAAAGAATACGGTGTCGAAGACCTTGTTTTGGACCCAGGTACATTTCCTAACCAAGGTTTAGGAGATACCATCAACAACTTTACCATGATTCGTCGAGCAGCATGCAACATGGGCGACGACCTTCTCGGTTATCCTATAATTGGAACCCCTATTGTAGCTTGGACCGAGCCCGCAAGCTCTCCAACAGTAAGCGCTTGGAAAGAAGCTCAGGTTGCCTCCATGCTTGTAACCCGCTACGCTGACATCTTGATCATGCACAGCACAGAAGGCTGGGCGCTTCTTCCACTGACATTCTTGCGGCAGAACATTTACACTGATCCCAGAAAACCCGTGGCTGTGGAAGCAGGATTGAGAACCTTTGGAACACCTGATGAAAACTCTCCGGTGCTAATGACCACCAATTTCGCGTTGACATACTACACTGTGGCACAAGATATCGAGTCCTCTGGTATGGACTCCTATCTGCTAGTTGTTGATTCTGAGGGAACAGCTGTGGACAGCGGGGTTGCGGGTCGAAAGATGACTGCTGATACTGTGGCAGAAGCCATCAAAGAGAGCGAGATCGAGAAGAAGGTAAAGCATAGAAAACTGATCATACCCGGTAAAGCGGCGCGTATCAGCGGAGAGATAGAGCAGCTCTCAAACTGGGAAGTTCTGGTTGGACCAAGAGACTCTTCGGGTATTCCAAAATTCCTGCAAGAAAAATGGAAGTAGCTTCAAGGCTACTATCTTTTTGTAGAATTAAAATCTACATGTTATCGCTTTCGACGGCGACTCACACCAATAGAATTGGGGCTTCAACACACTCTTCCTTTCTCAGAAGATTCGACATTTCATTGTAACTTTCGATGTATTGGATACCTTTAGCAGTTGTTTCGTAGACTCTCTTTCTATTCTCTACGCGGACTCTAAGGAACCCCATTTCAATTAGGAATGAAAGATACTCTCTTAATTGGCTAAAGCTCAAATTAACTCCATACATGATCTGGGTTTTCAGTCGCCCTCCATTTGCTACTTTCATTATTTCCGCCATTATACCGAGACGGTCTCTGCGTTCCCAAAGGGTTTGCACATTATTACTTTCCAAGACAATTCCTCGCTAATTTTGTTACAGATTGTTCTTCTATACGCTTATGCCATAAATACGGTGTTTCCTTGGAAGACATATTCCAGTAGCAAGAATATGGCGAAGTTTCACCCAATTCGCCCGCGGCGACGCAACACAACATAACAAGAATGTTAAGCGTTAAACAACATACCTGTAGGCGACGTATTTTCCTGCAGTCGGGCTCTTCCTTATGACCCTAACTACGTCGCCCGGATTGGCGCCCACAGCTATGATTGCTGGGTCGGAAGCTTTGATCCGAGGCAACTGGTAAGGCTGCACCTTGTATTTCTCCAGAATACTTTTTCTTTCTTCTGGTGTGAGAATTTCATGTTTCGACACGAAGTCGTGGTCGAAAATGTTGAATGATGGAAAGATTTTGGGAATCAGTTCTATCCCGAACTTTTTAGAGCGGGTCTTAGCGGTGTGGGTGTACTTTCCAATTGTGACGATGATGCCTTTTTCAACTTTATCATCATCCATGGCTTTCTTGAGTTGCGCGATATATGCGACTCCAACCGTTCCATCAGTGGCAACTGCCCAGATAATCGCTTTCTCATTGTCTTTCATTTTAACTTTGAAGCCGATCGTATTCTTCTGCTCCTCTCTTTTCAGCACCTTGTAACCACGAAGTTTTATGAGAACTTTGGTCTTCTTCTCAACTAACGTTTCTTCAGAACTCAACCATTCATTCCTCACGCCAAACAAGCATTTAGAGGGAAACCATCTGCAAACCCTTAAACTTTACGCTATTTTCACCTTTACCCAGTTGAATACGTTCCTAACTGAAACAAGAGAGAAGCGAACTCTGTTATGGCAAGGATGTTTTATAGTTCAGTTACAGTGATGATAGATACTGGACAGGAATCTTCTGCATCTCTTGCGTTTTCGATCTCCTCATCCTCGAAGATTCCAGAAGATGCTGTGACATCAGTTTCTCCTCCAACAACTGTTGATTTTCCTTCTTCATCCGGTTCGAAGTGGGAAGGGTTCAGACTGTAGCATGCTCCGCAAGCGATGCAACCGGTGCGGTCAATCTCGATCTTGTATTTGGTCACTTCAGATCACCAAGCTAAGTGAAAGTTTATTGTTAAAGGTAATTAAAGTTTCAATAAAAGTCTGGGACACAGTAGATTAAAAGAATTTAGAGACGTTGTACGTGTTCAGATAAACCATACGAAACTGTTATCTAGATAAATAAATCTCTACACCATTTCACCAGAAACACTTGGAGAAGCAATTATGAAAACTATAGATGTGGCGATGATAGGAGTTAGTGCTGCCCTTTATGCTATAGTTGGGTATCTAACAAACTTGGGAATCGTAAGTCCAGTCGTCGGAGTTGTCAGGTTTTGGCCATCAGTTATAATTCCCGCAATCTTTGCCGTGCTTTTCGGTCCTTGGGTGGGAGGAACAGGCGCAGCGATAGGTATCTTCATCAGTGACATGTTACACCCTGGTCACGGAATCGCTTTCTTAAGCCTCACCGTGGGCGTTCCTTCAAATTTCATCGGCTTCTACCTTATTGGTTTAATCTCACGAAAAAACATGAAGTGGCGTAGCATAGTAATCGCGTTAATAATTGGAAGCGCAGCATTAACTGGAATGACCAGTTACCTATTCTTAATAGACGAATTAGCTTTGGATATTGTAGCTCTTTTTCTAGGTGTCCTCTTCGCCTGTGTTGCCATAGTAATCGGAGTTGGATTATGGAAACCTGAATGGAAAAATTATGGCTTAGCATCTGTCATCGGTCTCTTCGTGGGAAGTGCCATAATAGGCTTCGGCCTTTGGGCATATAGTCAATTTCTTCCACTGCCTTCAGGTTTGGGAGTAGAACGCAATGCGCCTTTCTACGCAAGTTTTCTCTGGTTTGTGTGGACGTTTGCTACAGAGATACCGTTCCTAGTAACCATAGTTCCACCTGTGGTAAAAATCTGCTACAAAGCTTTTCCTTTTCTGGCTCCACAACATGAAGAATAAGAGGCGAGAGAGGGTGCTCGATAGGGCTAGAGCTTTCAGTCCTACAGGAATTTCCAGCTTCTTTGAAATCTGTGACAGAACATCGGAAGGAATTCTGATTGCAGATCAAGAGCAGATTGGCGCTCGGGGTGGAGGATTTGCACTCGACAAAGGCGTTACAACCGAAGTTAGCTTAGCCAAGGCAAAAGAAAACCAAGTTGATGTGCTTATCAATGAAACGCTCTGGCAGGAAGCTGACACAACAAAAACTGTGGTTGAAACATTGCTAGAGAAGGTTACTGAAACATTCCGTGTTACCGTTCGACACCACGTAGAGGTGCCTATTGGAGCTGGTTTTGGAACTAGCGCCGCTGGTGCACTAGGAACTGCTCTGGCCCTCAGCAAGGCCTTAGATCTCAATCTTACGTACAACCAGCTTGGTAGAATAGCCCATGTGGCTGAGGTGAAGTGCCGAACAGGTTTAGGAACCGTTGGTCCATTAATGTATGGAGGATGCGGATTAACCCTTGAACCAGGCGCACCCGGATACGCTTCATTAGACCAGATTCCTGTTTCTCCAGATCACAGAATAATTGCAGGCACCTTCAGACCATATCCAACTAAGGAAATGCTTTCTTCCCAAGAAAAAAGGGGAATAATCAATGAATGTGGACGAAAAACCCTTGAGAAAATCCTTGCCGATCCCTCTCTCGGGAACTTTATGAGGGCATGTAAAGAGTTTGCTGTAGGGATCGGCCTCGTTACGGAACGCGTTCAGAAGTTGATGGAACTTGCTGAGAAGGCGGGAGCTATTGGTGCTGCACAGAATATGGTGGGAGAGGCGGTTCACGCCTTGGTTACTGTTGACCGGCTAGAAAGTGTTTATGTGGCTTTCAAGAAAGTTTTGCCTGAAGAAAAGATTATTATTGCGAACATTGACCTTCAGGGCGCTCGTATTGGGTGATGAAACGCCGTGGAGAAAAAGTTTGAGACCGTGGCTATTGGCGGAACCTTTGACATGTTTCATAGTGGCCACCGAGCTCTACTAATGAAAGCGTTTGAGGTCGGAAATCGGGTTCTTATAGGGCTCTGTTCAGACGATTTGGTGAAGACTTTGGGGAAACCTCACAGAATCGCACCTTACGTCAAACGCCTCGAAGAGTTGAAAAACTTCTTGAAAAAGAACGGGTTCTTGGAAAGGGCAGATATAATCCCTTTAGATGATGCTTACGGAATCACACTGTCAGAGAGACAAATTGATGCTATAGTTGTGAGTGAGAAAACGGAGCCGCGAGCTCACACAATTAATGAAAAAAGAGAGAGTTTGGGGCTGCCACCTTTGCAGATCATAACTGTACGTATGGTCCTCTCGGAAGACCATTACCCCATATCATCCACCCGAATCTGGTTCGAAGAGATCGACAGGGAAGGACATCTAATTTAGAAGCCCTCCAGTAAAGGATGGGGTTGTTTAAAGCTTCTTCTTGCATATTTAATGTGGAGAAAGGTGATGCCATGAAGAGAACAGGGGTTGCCAGGCTTCCGCTTCATTACGGTAAGGCGCCGAGATGGCTTGTTTTCCGAATGCAGAAACTCGCTAGAGAGATGGCTACAATAATCATAGATGAGTATGGCCTAGACACGTTCCTGAGGAGAGTCACTGACCCATTCTGGTTTCAGGCTTTGGGCTGCGTCTTGGGATATGACTGGCACTCATCCGGCGTGACCACCGTCTTAACAGGCGTTCTGAAGAGCGCCATAAACCCCATGGAGCTTGGGCTAACTATCTGCGGCGGGAAGGGCAAAACCTCCCGTAAAACGCCGACAGAAATCGATCTCTTAGGAGACAAATACGGTTTCTCAACGGCCAAGCTCGACGGTTTGCGGTATGCTAGTCGAATGAGCGCCAAAGTTGACACAACAGCAGTTCAGGCGGGCTACCCCCTCTATCACCACGCCTTCTTCGTCACAGAAAAGGGAACATGGGCTGTGGTTCAGCAGGGACTAAACACGAAGGACAAGTCGGCGCGGAGATATCATTGGATAACTTAATTTAAAATTGTGTATTTGCACTTTTTGATATGCCTAAACTGCCTTAAAAGCCTTGTTGAACACTCAAAGGAGTCTTCTTTTCTTGAGATAAGCTCTGACTTTCTTTTTCAGACGTGGGTTCTGCTTTGTGAAGGAATCAATAAAATTGTCCATTTTCTTGGGATCTCCTACTTTCAGATCGGCTATTATTGTTGCAACAATCATTTTCTGAGCTTGTCCATAAGATCCTTTTTGTTTGATCCTTCCTAAAGCAGCATTGCCACTCAGAATTTTTGTCATTAACTCTGTTCCCACTGCTTTGTGTTGTGCCTTCAAAAGTCTGAAGGTAGCAGCGTTTTCAGCATAGTTTTCGATGAACCTGTCAAGCTCCTGAGTGGTGAACTTTTCGTTTATCAACACCTGATTTTCTCCTTTTGATGTCAGCCTGTAGAGCTGCATTGGAACATTCTTTTGGCTTTTTTTGTTTTTGTAGGTCACAAAGCCTTTCCTTTGGTAGCCTTTCTCCTTTTTCGATCTTTCCTCACACTCCTTCTCCGTCAGCAGCCCTTCCTTGCACTGAACCGATAACGGCTCTTCCATTCTCTTCAAAGCATTGCGAATGGTCATGTAGGTCTTATGATTCAGGATCTGCTGGACTTCTTGGGTATTAAGTCCTTTCTGGGCATCAACTTCGAGGGCAAGAACCCTCAATATTTTCTCTTCAAGCTCCCCAATTTGTTTAGGCATATTTCACACCTTTTTTGGATACTAACACTTTAACATACTCCTATGTATTACATAAAACTAATATGCGAGTCATATTTAAATCTATCTAACAAAAAGTTAACGAAGGACTGCTGTTTGGCTGCCGTAAACAGGAAAAGAAAAAAACCTGCTAAGCAGCCAACAGACTCCACAGATCTCTATAAACTTCTGAAAAAGGCACACCAACAGGACAATGAAAAAGGTAAACATTTACACAGTTCACCTTATCCAGATTTCACGCAAAACAAGAAAAAAGCAGTGTGGGCTGTTCTCGAAAAACGTCCTCATTCATCACCTACCATGATCTGTGAGCTTCTTGAAATCAATAAAACATATAAAAATCGTAGCCTCATTAAGACCTACAAATACCGATGGAGAATAGGTAAACAAATTTATAGGCAAGGGCTAAAAAGCCTATCCTGTCACAAAGTCCATCTGTTTCATCATGCCCTGAACTCAATGGATCCTGAGGTTGCTGTCAAGCATACCGATTGGAAGATGGCAATAGATTCTAAGAATGGCATGGTCTATTTTGTGCATAAGTATGGAAGGATTGAGTGGTTTCCTTCGACAGGCAGGATCAATGTTTATGTCAAGAAACCTGCACTCTTGGCAAGAATAAAGCAGCTCATCAGTGATGCTTTCTATCGCAACGGAATTGTCTATGACTTTGACAATTTTATCGTTTGGATGGAAGAGTTCAAGCTCAAGGGCTTTCATTTGGTGAAGGATACAGGAGAAAGGCTGCCCTATGTGAAAATTGGGATGCTCAAGGACAGCAATGGAGTGATTGTGAAGATCGGTGACAAATCACATCCAACAAGTATCGAAATTGAAGTGACTTATCCTGATTGGGCAGAGAGAAATGAACGACAGACAAAGCAGATTGCTGAAGACTTCAAATCAGTCGTTGAATCTGCAATGGAAGAAGTGAAGCTGTCGAGAGATGAGAGAAAAGAGTTTCTACAGTTCATACGAGATTTGGGTAAGCCTCAGCCTCTTCGTGATAAAGCCAAAAGGATGTATGATTGCTGATGGTGATGGCTGAGGAGGTCTTTGAGTGTCAAGAGTGCCAAATCAAGGACTCTCTTATTGAGGCTCTTCGTAGGCAGAACAAGTATCAGAAAATGATCTTGGATCAACAATCCCAGAAGACTCGTAACAAATATGAAGAGAACCAAAAGTTCTTTGACATAATCAAGGATAGGCTGATGAAGATCTTTGTTGGGCTTCCTGTAGGATTTGGACTGACTTCCAAGGAGATCCTGAAAGAATATGGTATTGCTCATCCTAGGGCTAACCTTGCCAATGTTATACGAAGAGTCTATGAACTAAAGGAAGAGGGTAAATTGTGGAGTCAGCCTAATGAGCAGGGCTTGGTGACGTTCTACCTAACTTTGGAGAAATTGACTAGGAAGGAGATGGGGAAACTTGAAGCCCAGACCGTATGAAACCACTAGAATGTTTCCCACCAAGCATAAGACGACAACAAAACAGGGTAAACGAGAGTATATGAAGCTCTACATGAGAGATTGGAGACGACAGCAAAAAAGGTAGCAAATAAGGTGTTGAAGACGATCCAGAGCTGATCAGCTTCAAAAGATTATCTGAATAGGTATGTTTTTTGTGTTTTTTGGATACTTTTATTTTTAGTTAGCAGTATTTGAAACAAAGGAGTATATATCAGTTAAAAATACTTAACAGTGGAAAGAATAGCAATGCCCACAACCAAAAAGAAAACAGCCAAGATCAAAATTCTTGAAATCAAACCAATTCCAAAATCACGACAATTTAGGCAACGTCATAATATTATCCAAAAACTTGAGCAGGAGCAGGGAAAAATCGTCAGATGCACTACACCCCAAGGCTATAGAGACTACATGAGGGAATACATGAGACGAAGGAGACGGCAGCAAAAAAGGTAGTGAGGTATTTTCATGGGTTTTAAAAAATTCCTGAAAAGGCTGAAGGAAGATCAAAGGGGAATTGTTGCTCTTTGGGGAGCGATCTTCATCAGCATGGTAGTCTATTTCATCTGTTGGTTCACTATGGGATTGCCACTGATCTACATAATTGATGCCCTGAGGACTCAGGTAACTCTTGCAGGAGCCACAGCAATGATGGAAGCTGTAATTGATGGCTGCCTCTTTGCCTTCGAGATCCATCCTGTGATTGCCCTTGTGGGATGGTTCATCTACGGTCTTCTTCACTCAGCTAGACGTGACACAGATGTTTACAGGTATCAGTAGATCCAGAGTCAGGGTTGCAGCCTTGATTTTCCTTGTCGTCTTCATAGCAGCAGCCCTAATGTCCACCGTAAATGCTGCCACCACATACACATTCTATGGCTGCTTCTCTGAATGGGGAATAGGGGAAGAAGATCTGACTTGGGGAACAGCTTTTTTGGAAGACGAAACCCCAATCAGATTTGCTCTTAATGCTACTCACATGCAGATCTGGGAAGGTGGAGTTGGCTACAACTACACAACTCCAACTCTCTTCAACGCTACAGATGCAGCAGTGTCTTTTTCTTTTGATCTTGGCTATAACACTTCAAGGATCTACTATACGATTAATGGAGCTGCAGAAGATGTTTATTGCATTATTCCCTTCTCGTCAGAGCTTTGGAACACATACACTTTTTCCATAGTAGATTTTGTTGGGCTTGATTGGGGATACCTAGAATTGCAGTTGCCTATCAATGGAACAGAAACAGTGATCGAGAGATGGGATCTCACTTCAATGAGTGATCTTCCAATTACTATGGTATGGGGAAAGACCTATGATCTTGAGCTTGTCACCAATCGTGGAACATACACTCTTCCCACATTTACTGCAGGAGCAACACAGACAGCCACTATTTCAATAACTCCTACGATGTTCTATTCTGTTCCTTCCGACATCAGCAACCTAACAATGACAGCTATCAGAAATGACGTTACAAACAAGATCAGCTTTACCTACTCCAATGCCTACACTGATTCAGACTACTTCAAAATTAGCCTCTACGAAAGCAACAATGCAACTGCAGAATGGTCAGCTCAATATGACGACACTGACACAGTTTCTACTTATTACCCATACCCAGAACCCAAAGACTATCTAGCTGTTCTTGAATGTAATTCTACAGAATTAGGCATAGTTAAGAGAACGTTTTCGTTGCCTTACTATGAACAGAGTGAAGATGCAGCCTACGATAACCATCCTTTTGCGTTCCTCAGGCAACTTGGTGATTTTCCATTCGATGTTGCACAGCTTCCTGCAGTAGCTCTGTTGCTTGTGATTGCAGGTGCAATAAGTTGGTATCATCTTGAGTGGGGAATAATTCTTGAGATCCTAGCCACAATTCTTGTAGTTTACTTTGGATTTCTACTTATCTCTTGGGCTTGGGTAGGCATAGTTGCTGCTATTGGTGGACTGCTTGTTTTCAGTGAACGAAAAACAAGGGAGACAGGATAAAACATGGGATATGACACATCAGCAAAAACGATAATGATCTTCGTAATTTGCCTAAATGTGAGCCTCTACTTCATCACAGCCTCTCAGGTGTTACCTGTATCCTTCGTTGACGAGGATAACCCTGACAGCTTCGTAACTGATCCCCAGAATATCTCCACAAAATTTCTTTACGTTGACTTTTCAACTGGAACCATATTCCTTGCAGGAACAGGATTGATCTTTTCTGTTATAATTGGATGGGCTACAAGAAGCCTAGTTCTTGGTGGGACATTAGGTGTAGGCATCTTTGCTCTGACGCTATTCAGCCCTGTCGTCAGTTGGATCCTCTTTGGGCTGCCAAGATTCATGAATATGATGGGCATTCCTTCTTACATCAGTGCAGGAGTAATGGCTATTCTTGTTGTGCCTTTCTTCTTCACTGTCCTGAGTTTCATAGCACAAAGACCGATAGAAGGACATGGTTAAAATGTCAAAAGCATTCAGAAGAGGAAAACCTTTCCAGAAGCCCATGAAAGTTATTGTGAAAAAGGCTGAAACTGCTGAGCCTGAACCTGAAGAAGTGATCCTTGAAGAGCCTTATGAAGGTCAAAGACCACCAACAGTTCCTTCTGAAACATGGACAACAATGCAAGAATACAACAAACAAGTTTTCGAGTTGGCTGCATATAAAAAACAAGTGGCTGAGTCCACTAAGTTTTACAAGTCAATAGGCTACGAGAAATATGCAGGGCAGTATGAGCCTTTTACAATTCCTGAAGGCTACAAAATTACTTCAATAGAAGAGACACCTGCAGGATTATCTGTTTCCATGCAACAAATAGAACCTGCTCAAGAGACAGTGGTATGGACAAGAAAGGAGACGACACCATCTGTTCCTCAGGCAACACCTGAAGGCTATCAGAAGGCAGGTGGGAAAGCAAAACTTCCAAGCCTATTCTTTTCACCTACTACGAGCATTCAGCAGTCTCCACTTGGGAAGGCTGTTAGAGATGTTGCAGAGGGAATAAAGAAGAAGGCTCTTGATCCAAGAACGGATCCTGCAAGTTGGGAAGTTATGTATTTTAAAACAATCTTTGAAGCAGCAGAAGGTGTGGAAGAATTTAAGGCAAGAGAAACTGCAAAATTCGAGAGAGATCCCCTTGGCTATTCTGCTGGAAAAGGTCTTGAAGTGTTGGGGTTAGTTGCTCTTGCCATTAATCCACCTGCAGCCTTAGTGTCTGCAGGAATTGGTCTAGGAGTTCAACAGGCTATCACAGGGGTGACGGAAAAAAGGTTTCTCACAACAGAAGAAGCAGTTTCCTCAGGAGTTCAGAGTGCAGGTTTTGGTTTAGTCTCTGCAGGAGCTTTCAAAGCTGTCAGTCTCGTTCCTCAAGTTGGCAAAACAATCGTGAGTCACGGAGTTGGAAGAGCTGCTATCTCTTCAGGATTGGGAGCTGCAGGTGGTTATCTCTACTCAGGTGGAGATGTTGAGGCTGCCAAGACAGGTGCAGTTTTTGGTTTTGGCTTCAGTCTTGTAGGTGACTACCTAGCAAGACCTTTGATTTATGAGATCAGAGCTAGGTTGCCGTCTAAGGTTCCCTTTAGCACAAAGAGGCTAGAGTCAGGGAAAACGGTTACAGGAAAAGGTGGAATGCCTGTTGAAACTTATGTTTCTGAGCCTCTTGAAGAGCTGCAGGGTAAGCCTCTTCGTGTTATTGCTGATGTAACATTGAATCCTGCAGAATATGATGAGCTTTATAGTCAATATGTGGGGAAGCAGATCATAACAGCCCACGCTACTCCTTCTGGGGAAGTGTTTAATCTCAGGGGAGAAACCTTGCTGAAGGGATTTCCTTCACAGTCAAGAGGTTTTCGCAAGGCAGCCCAACTTTACCCATTATATTCTGCTCCCTCTGATCTGTCTGATGAGTTTGCAAACATCTATGGTGGTTATCTAGGTGTTGGTGAAGGCTACTCTTCTAGTGAGGTTGTAGTCAAGTTTGGTGGGAAATCTGTTGTGTTGATGACAGGTGACAGCTTGGTTTCTCCTAAGTATGTTCCTGAAGCCTCAGGGCTAACTGCCATCCCCATCGAAAACGTCTTGGGATATTCAACAGAAAGGCAGGTAGTGACCACGACAGCCTACAAACGGTTTGGAGAGGATCTTGCAGGAACGATCTTCAAGGCTAAGGGAAAAGTGGGAACCTTCCAAGTTAAACAGCTTCCCAAGGGCAGGTTGGGAGAAATTCCCATCTTGAGAACTATGTTCAGCAAATACTCCACTTTCGATGTTGTTCTTGGGGAGTTCAAGCCTGTTAAAGGGGCTGCAACCGTTCCCTCAAAAGCTGTTGATGTTTCTGCCTATTCTGCTGATCTGAAGAAAACTGTTGTTAGTATCCCAAAAAGCACGGTTCAATCTCCTGTTGGAGCTGTGGCTGCTAGTCTCAAGGAGACGACAACGAAAGAGGGATCCACTGCAGCTAAAGAAGCCAAATCGTCAAAGATCAAGGTGACAGTTTCAACGAGATCCGTAGCCTCAGAAATTAGGAGTGGAGCTTCAAGGCTTTCAGCTCCTTCTGCTCCTTCCCAGCCTTCAAGAAGATCTCAGCTTTCACGTAGCCTTCAATCGTCAAAGATTTCAGTGCCTTCTATCCCATCTGAACCATCAACGCCTTCTCAGCCTTCGAAGGGAAGTCAGCCATCAACAAGCTCTGCTCCGTCTATTCCATCCCTGTATCCCACCATCATAAGGCTTCCACCTAGACGCAAAAGAAGAATTGGAAAAAAAGAGGCTCTTCCTGAGGATCTGTGGTGGTCACAGCAGCTTAAACTGTATCCGTTTCGTAGATTCACAGCCTTTACTGGATTGAAAGGCAGCCTGAAAACGTCAAGCCCTCTCTCCAAACACATCCTTGGCAGAAGAAGGAGAAGAAAGAAGTGAGCCAATGGGCTAGGTTCAGACGTTATTTTCCAAACACTTCAGAAGGGGATTTATTGTGTTATTGTTATTTATATCATCTCGATCCTAACCATGTAAAACAAGTTATTGCTGAAGAAATGACTAGAGAGAAGAACCCACAGCCTCAGCCTGACTTCACTAAACAGTTTGAGGATCTCACAGCTAAGCTGGATGGGAAGAGGAAAGCCAACACCATTAAGCTGTTCTCTGCTTGTGTGGAATAGGTATGTTTTTTGTGTTTTTTGGATACTTTTATTTTTAGTTAGCAGTATTTGAAACAAAGGAGTATATATCAGTTAAAAATACTTAACAGTGGAGATTAAATGCTAAAAGAAAAAACGGATAACAAAAAACAGTTCTACGCCCTCTTTCTGATTGGATGCCTTTTATGTTCTCTTGGAATGGCTCTGTTCATAAACTACGTCACATACGCACCTGCCTTTGCATTGCCTGTAAACACTAGGCTACTCGTTTCCATCAGTCCTAGGGATGTCAAGTTGGCTGTTGGTGAGGATCAGATCTTCACTGCCCTCGTTGAAGGTGGAATGAAACCCTACAGCTACGTTTGGAGAGTCAACGGAACCATCTATGGAGAAAACAACAATGCCATAATCTTCCATTTCGAAGAACCGTGCAACTTCATCACCTTGAGTGTAGATGTCACTGATGATAATGGTGACTTTGGCTATGCCTTCACTACAGTTTATGATCCTATCACGATAACTGCAGGGAGCTTTGCAGACACAGCAGCCTACGTTCTCAGTATTGACGGCTCTACTTATTACGCTAAAAGTGGGATCACAGGGCAAGTAACCTCTTCTTCAAACTCTTCAGCATTAATTGCAACCATCGGGGCTAGTGGTGGACAAATTTTTGTCAAAGACGGAACATATACTGTAACTCATAGTTGGGTTCTCCAAAATGACACTGACTTAATTGCACAAAGCAAAAACACAATACTTTATTTGGCAAATTCAGCAGAATGTCCTTTAATAACGTCAAACAGCAGCAGCAACATCAAAATCTCAGGATTTTACCTTGATGGCAACAGTGCGAATCAAGCAGGTGGAACTGGGGTATCTGGGATAAGATTTGAAGGGGTATATGGATTTCTCATTGAAAACATCTACATCGAAGACACATACCATCAAGGAATTGACATCGTGGATGAATCCTGTGACGGAAAAATCTCATACATCGAGACGCATCAAAGTGGATCTGCAGGAATCTACATTGGCTATGAATCCCACACCATTGACGTTACAAACGTATATCTCTACGATTCAGGGCAGGGAAGTGGCAGTGGTTCTGACACTGATGGGCTAATTGTTGCAGGTGAACTAAACGGTTATTGTCATGACATCACTCTGTTAAACATCCATGTTAGTAACCCTGCAAGGTATGGCATCAGTCTATGGGATACAGAATATGTCAGTGGCAGCCACATCTACATTACAGGTGCAGACGATTGGGCATTATATCTCACAAGAGGGAACCACTACATAGACCTTGCCCAAGTATCCGTTAACAACAACGCTAAAAGAGGGATCGTAATAATGGCAGGAAACCAAGCCTTTGCTGATGATGCAGCCAATCACCACATAAAAATTCAGGGAACATCAAATAACAACGGTGAGGAAGGAGTTTACATAAGTGGGTTTCTGCCAACATATAGCTACCCATATCCTTACCACATAGACCTCTCTGTTAATGTAGTAAATAACCAAAACACTGGCATAGGCATTGCAGGTTACAACGACACCTATAGGATCCATCAAGTAATGATCCACGACTGTTTTGTGCAAGACAACTCATTGGCTGGAACTGGATGGTATAACGGAATCCTGCTTTATCAAGCTCAGGCTTGTAGTGTGTTGAATATTCAAATTAATGGAACTGATCAAGCATGGGGATTGTATGAAAACGTGAACACAGGTGGATACAACACTATTGGGTGGGTAAACGCATGGGAAGGCAATACAGGTGGCATCGGAAACAATACTGCTACAACAAAGGTTGCGAGTTGTTATAACATAACTACGTGGGTTCCTTAATGCTAAAGAATCATCTACCTCTCTTTTTTACGGTAGTTGTTATTTCTCTCCTTTTGTTTCCGATTGCTGTTACCTCTGCTTCATACACTTGGTCTTGGACTGCTGCTGACTTCATATTTGAATGTCCATCCACAAACGCAACTATTGTTTTTCAAGACAATTTCTCTGCTAACTACCTTGAAGTTGGCACAGGCAGCTCTTACTACAAATGGTTTAACATCGTTGTGGGTTCAGGTGATGAACTTTCTTCCCTACAATTTAGTGGGGAAAACTGCAACGTCACTCTGACAGAGCTTAATGAAGATGCATTGCTTGTGGCTGACTTTTCCAACTCATTGATCTCTACCTCTGTTACCCTTGCTTTAGGCTATGATTTGCCCTCTGTTGAAACCGTTGATGGTAATGTAACCAACTTGGCTATGGATCCATATCAAAACGGAGTTCTCTCTTGGAATCTCACTGGAACAGGATCAGCAAACACAACAGTAGCCCTCATTGCCACATATATTCCCCAAAGCCTAACGATAGATGGTGTGCCTAGTGCAGCATGGGAAGTTACAGGCAACAACGTGATCATAACCGATACACTTGCTTCAACTCACAGTTACGAGCTGACGTTTGACACTTCAACTGCAGACGACATTTTCTATTTCAGATCTGACCTGTGGACTGTTTCTGATGAACTAGGCTACAAGTTGATGAGATCTAACACCTTTGGATCTACGTCTGTAAGTGTGTCTCTTGGTGCAGGTGACGACAACATTGATGTGGGAGTCAGAGTGTGGACTTACGATATTTTTGAGACTGCCACTGAGCTAACAGGTGGCAGCCCTGAAGCTGTGGTTCACCTATCATCTAACAGCTCAGGTATAGAAGCATTTGTGGGCTATTTTGACTGCACCAACTTTCTTGACATCATTGATCACCTGAAAGTCATAATCTATGCTCAGGCTGATGGTGGTGGATACGTTTCCAAAGCACAATTCCTTTCAGGAAGTGGAGATGATGATATTAAATATTACCTAGACTTAGGCAATGCCACCTGTGCCGTTTACTACTACCTGAACTTCACGTCAGAAGATTCTCTGGACATTCACTTTGGGGATCAAGAAAGCAACAATGCTAGGATGCTTCTGAACTGCAACAAGGCTGATCCTTGGAGAATAGCTGATGCAAGGCTTAAACGACAGGATTTTTTTGGCTTTATTTCTGTTCCTTGGACTTGGCTACTTGGCAACCTGTTTTGGTCAGTTCTATATCTAGGGATGGCAACCCTCATCATCATCAGGCATGGCAGCTACAAAATGATACTTCTGCTCAGTTGGATCCTAGGTGGCTCAGGCAGCCTACTATGGGCTTTCATTCCTGCTTCAGGTCTGTGGGTAGCTGCTTTCATGTTGGGCTTTGCCCTTGCAGGATCCCTGTTCAAGATCTTTCATAAATAGGTAGTTAAAAGGATGACAAACACACACAGTTTTATACTAACCCTACAATTAATTAAACGTCTAGCCATCAAAAACTGCTATCGTTGCAGTAAACCCCTCTCTATTGGTGATGTCATTGTTAGCAAAACAACAAGGAAGACTCATCATTACCATAAAGTCTGCTATGACGCAATGTTCTTTGAGACTACTTCTAATCAAGTTACGGTTACTAGCCTAGGCTAAACCTGTATTGTTTTGTTGTTGCCTCTACGCTAATTCGTAACCTAGTTATCTGTGAACATGTTACATCTAGGGAGAGGTAAACGATATTCCCTACAAAATAACAAAGTTATCCGTAAGCATGAGGGTTTCTTGACAGCCAATATAGGCTAAGTATGCCCACTTTCACTAGGGATTCTACTGTCTCAAAGCCATAAATTACCGATGAAAATTATAGGTCTTTACATCTTACTGTTTATTAATCAGTAGATTCAGGAAAATCTTTTACATATTCTTGTCTATTCTAATCAACACGAAGCCCACTACTGCCTTTCTCTACTATTGTTTGTTCAGTAAAATTGCTTTATCGGTGTCAAAAGCTTGGGGAAATACGAGTGCCACTTCAGGTGCAGATAGGCATCCATATTTGGGGAAGCCCTAACACCTACTTGACTATATGCAGTAGTCATGCTCCATCCACTGAAGAGGCTGAGATCCATCGGTTCAAAACCGTAGTATTCAGTCAAGTGGCTCAATCGGTAATGCCTCAGAATGTTCTTTGGGTTATGGCTTCCTTTGGCTGCTCCTTTTTTTGGCAAAATATCCTTGAGGCTCTTCCTTAAAATCGTATGAAAGTGCTTTCGAGTTATGGGGAATGAAAGGTCTTTTGCTTTCCTAACCTTACTCATATATTGAATCAAGTCCAAAGTCCAAGGCTCGTAGTCCAAGCTGCAGGGCAAGGCAACAATTTTGAAGTGCAATTTTCCCAATAATATTTTAATTAATTGTGGCTCTACCTTTATTTCTCCACTGTAAATTTCATCCAGAAGTTCCAGTTGATCAAATCTTTTGAAAGCCTCAACAAGCTCTTCGTCAGTGTAGCTTTGAAGAGTTTCCTTGTCGTCTTGCTCTTTCTCCTGATCCTTATTTTTCATAATTTTTTTGCCTCTCTTTGCAACTGCTGTTGTCAAAATTAAAGCCTTCACTATCTCAGCAGGTTCATCTATTGTTGCCTGTTTCACTATGTAGTCCTTCAGGTCTATCTTCATCAGACAACCGTAAGGCTTTGAAGAATTTCTCAGCAGCTCTGATGGAGATACCTGAGTGCAGATCTCTGAGTTTCTGTAGGCTCCAAGATAAGCTAACTTGAGCATCGTGCTGTCTCTGAGATCTTTTATTTCATCCATTGCTCCACGCATTTTCTTTATAGAGATCTCCAAACTCATGTGACATTCCACAGTTATAATGTCTGCATTATCTATATAAATGATTGTTGGTTCAACAATATATGAAGTTCTCAGCCAAGTCTGAACATCAGAAGCCATATTCAAATGTTACTTTTTATTGTTGAAATGTCCATATATGACAACCAATCGAGATCCCATGCAGACATTCCTTACAGAATGTCCAATCTATGATCCTTGAGAGGGGAAACTCGTAAATATACAGAGTTCTTGAATATACTAACTAATAACTTAGAATGGGGAAGGAATGTAGATCCTGTCGAGTTTTCATTGGATCTCTGGAACCTACACTAGCTTATCCCTGACCTTTACGAAGAGGCTAGGGCTTTGAGAGAGAAGAGAGCTAGGTGAAAGTGTTCAGGGTAGGTGGGTAGCCTCTTCGTCACAGGGTTATGGTGTGGGTGTTACGAAGAGTCTCTATGGTTCCTTGTGGCATAGACTCGAAACTAGGATTAGACTCCCTGCCCTGATTAGCCCAAGCATACACAGACGAAAAGTTAGCAATGACATTGCTATGCACTCTCCTTCTTCTTGGCAGCCTTTCTTCTTCGAGCTAGATCAACGAGCAGCATTTTGCCTATGACAGTATTCACCTTATTCGCTAGTTCCTGTCCTCGATCTGAACTGAAATTGTAACCTGTCAAAATGCCTTCCTTTCTGAGATCCTCTTTAATTTTCTCGTAGCTCTGTCCTAGGGAGTCTCTTCTATCAATCTCTCCTGCAACGAGCAGGTCTTTTGCAAACAATTCCATTTCCCTGTCGTCTTTGAAAATGCCTTTGTAGATCTCAAAGGACTCTAGCTTCTCGCTCAGTTCATTGATTTGGCTGTCTAATTTTTTAACTGTCTCTGATAGTTCACTGTTTTTCTTGCTGACTACATAGTTTATGGTTTTTTGGTTGCTTACGTCTTCCTGCAGGGCATTAATTGCTTTTGTCAGTTCTTCTATTTTCTGGACTTCCACTCTTGGCTCCTTTGAGATTATGAGGAACCGTTTGAGTTGGATGAATTTCTTTCTTAGGTGAACCGTTATGAGATAGGTAGCATCAGCTTTTGGGACAGTCTTGCCACACATCAGCTTTCCTGCAGTTAGTCCAACTCCACTATCAATGCTGCTAGACAGGAACATCTTCCTGAAGCATGAGAAAGTGAACTGCTTTCCGTTGGTGTCTATTCCTGCCTTGTCACAGAGATTTTTCAGGAGAGTTCCTAGCCAACTGTCACTAACTGGATTGTTTCCGTTCCAACTTGGTAGGAGATAGGGATTTTTACCTTTGAGAGTTGGCAGATACAGCTTCAGAATTTCAACGGTTTCTTGGCTTAAGAATCCTTGAGCAACAACGTCTTCCTTCTCTGTCATAACGTCAAAGCTGATAGGTGGTTCCTGATCGAGATTTGGCAGGTCACTCTTCTTGATGTTCAGAAAGTCATTGATTCGCAACCCTAGATCTGTTGCCATGCAGAGAATGTATCTCTCTCTCAGGTCAGCTACCTGATACATCTTTCTCACATGCTCGATTCTCAGGGGAAAGCTCCTTGTTGTCTTAATGGATTTGATCATTCCGTTCCTGATCTTCACTGTCATTTTGTAGTAGTCAAATAGGCTACGGATCCCTAAGGTGTGTGATCGTGCAGTGTTCTTCTTCAGCCCTAGGCTTAGTTGATGCTTGTAAAACTTTTCGATCTCCTTCTCGAATCGTGATGCCCTGTTACGATAGTCTATCAGGTTCTCTCCATCTCTCTGAGTTAGATCGTCTTTCCGTTGTTCCAAGATCTCTGCAGCAGATTTGCCATACCATTCACAGAATTTATTCAATCCTGTCCTGTAGGTTTTTCTTGTGTTCCTGCTCTGCAACGAGTCCAGAAACTCTTTTACACTCAATTCCATCCTTCCAAATCACCCCTTTCCTTCATTCTCATATATCAGTTTTTGCATAAACACAACTTTAAATTAAGGTAGCATTGGCTATCCGAAAACGTCAAGGACTTTGTGGTTGAGCCCCACGATGCAGTTGTTGGAGACGTCAAAAGGGATGTGGCGTTGGACATGACTGCACGAGCGAGTGAAGGCTGCCGAAAGACTTCAACTGACATAGCCAAGGAAGAGCCAAGGAAGTTTAGGAAGATGCTCCTATCGATTCGTCCTGTCCATCAGAAGTCTCTGCAGGAGTGGATTCCCAAAACCCTCGGAAAAGAGTACGAAATTGATGCCTTCTCTTTACCTCGCAACCTCAACTGGAATGCTGTCAAACGGGCATATGATTTTCAGCCCAAAAATTACGAGGAATTGATAGGTGTCAAAGGAATAGGTCCTGCAACAGTCAGAGCCTTAGCCTTAGTGTCCGAATTGGTCTACGGGGAGAAACCGAGTTGGGAGGACCCGGTGAAATACAGTTTCTGCGTGGGAGGAAAGGATGGAGTTCCCTACCCAGTGGACAGGAAAACCTACGACGAAACAATTGAGATATTAGATAACGCAGTGAAACAAGCCAAGGTTGGCAGCAAAGAGAAACTTCAAGCAGTAAAGAGGCTTAGAGCCCTTGCAAATCAGCAGGTTTTTTCTTAACTCAGAGTGTTTCCCGCAGTTCAGGAATGAAAGGATAGTCGTCGATTAGGGGATTAGAATCATGTGGTCCGCGATCTTGCTTCCTAGGAGCAATCTGAAGTGTTCACGGTCTCCTTCTGGTTGCACTCTTTCAACTTTTCCTTCTGCAATCACAGTTTCGCCGCTTCTTGCCTGTTCACAGAATCTTCCTCGAAAGGACACGATCTCCTCAATTGGCTCAACATCCGGTCCCTCAAGGATTTCCACATTTGCGAGTTTGTAGCTGCACGGTGTGAAGATTGCTTCTGAATCGTTTATCACTGTGGCTCTGATTCTTGCGCGGCCTTCTGGCTTGTAAATGATGGTGCCGTATTGTTCACTGAGTTCGTTCCAGTCTTTTACGAAACGGATGAAGAAGTCTCTTCCCATGAATTTGCCGTGGGAAACCTTTCGGGAATCGGTTCGAACAAAATCTTCGAAAGATGTGACGGTGTCCTTCGAACGGAAAGCGAACAGCTCTTTCAAACAATCCCTATTGTAGGGCTTGAAAGGGCTCTTCTTATCCTCTAGTATTCTCTTCAGGGTTAAATGTACTCTGTAGCCTGTTTCGGATCCGTAAACTATGGGGTCAATGTCAGATGAAGGAGTGTGAAGCCTTACCAAGATGGAGCCTGAAATGCCTAGCTTGTTCCATGGAACCCCTGCATTCTCCTTGAGAAGTTCCATGAACTGCAAAGCTGTTGTCTCGGTTTCGTCTAAGTTGTCTCTGTTCCGGAGGTTCTCTAAACCTTGAGCAGGCTGGTAATGTTGTTTAACGTCCTGATGTGGGACTTCGCAGAGTAGTGTGTTGAAGACGGGGTCGTTTACTAGGTATTGTGGAAACTTTTGTTTCAGCAGGGCGTAACGTTTAGAGAGGGCATAAAACTTGCTATATCGCATTCCACCTCTTTCTCGATTGCCCTTTAGGCCGGGAACATAACGGAGGAAAGCTACAACTCTATTCAGAGGATGAACTAAGCCTTTAACATCAAAAATGATGTTATCGATAGTTTCGAGCAGGTCACCTTCACGTGCTTTCACTTTCATTCTGATCTACTTGCATTTAATTTTCGGGGAAACAATCCTGATCTACGGAGAGCAAGAATCAAACCGACTCCAAAAACTGTTGCAATCGCTGTAAACACTAGCCTCTCAACGACAGAAACCGGCAGAATGGACATGAAGACTGCTGGAGTAGCTGCCAAATTTTCGGGCTGAATAACTATGCCAAGTAGGCTTATGTAGGATAGATTTCCAATCATGTGATCGGCTATTATGCCACAGTAACTTGCCATGGAAACAGCAGCCACAAAGTTTATTTTGCCTTCTTCACCGCCGAAAATTCCGTGCAATATTATGATGGCGCCAAGAAAGTATAGGGGAAGCGAAAGATATGAGAGGATTTCTATCTCGCTCAAATATGGTTTTGGAAGGATGTATGCCAGAACAATAACTACGATGCCTAGGAGAATGTAATTTGGCTTAAAGTTCCACACTTTTCGTGTTTCTTCACTGCTTTCGAAGGCGGTTGCGATACGCCCTCTGAAGAGTAAGATTACTAGCAATGCTGAGATGTGAAGTACCGGATAAAGCAAAGCTTCTTGGCCTACCCAAGTTGCGTACCATCCCAAAATCAGTAAACCAATGACGATGCCTGCTATTGCCCATCCTGGAAAACTGCTGTTCCTAGAAGTAATTTTCTTTTGTGTTAGAAACCCCGCAACAAGCGCTGAAACTGCTGGGGCGAAGGATGTTAGAACAGAGAACCAGCCATTAGCTAGGACGATGCCTCCAATAAATGCAGCGAGGAAACCTAAGTAAGGTCCCAAAATCATGCCGTAAATCGGAGCTATTGCGGCATCAAATTTGATTTGTGAATCAGATAGACCGATAATCGGGAAGCCTGGGATAACTCTGATTACGACTACGGATAGAGCCGCAAAAACTCCAACAAAGGCTACGTCACGGGCTGTTAACTTGATCATTCCCATATTTTTCACCTGTCTGAAAGTTTTGATCGGTGTGTAATTTTTTACACTCAGTATTTTTGCATTAACTATATAAGATTAACCCTCTCACTGATTTTCCGAAAAGTACTGTTTTCAACAATCTTCTTTTATTAGTCTCCAAACATCAGGTTTTTTCCAGATATTAATAAATATGAGAACACCCATTCTTCTTTGGGAAGAAAGTTGGGGAAAGCCAAGGCAAGATTGGAAGAGTCAGGCTTTGTAAGAGACGCTTTTGAAGGATTATCAGAGAGTAGTCAGCTAAATTACCTATCTTCATTGAGGCAATTCCGTCGGTTTGTAAATAGCAAAGAAGGCTTGGATAAGGAAATTTCTATTGATGATGTCGTCTTTGAAGCAAAAAAGGATGTTACTGAGATACAAGAGAAAATGGATCTTTTCTATATTTGGCTCCAAAACGAAAAGATTGAAGGCTATCGTCAACGTGGCAAGAAAATGAGGGAAAGCTCTGCAAATCAACGTGCTTATGGTTATCTTCGTGGATTCTTTGCGAACCTTGACATAGCTTTTGAAAGAAAATGGACTAGACGAATCCCTAAAGTTGAAAGACCTAAACAGGCAATTAGGAAAGACAAGGTTTACACTTTCTATGATGTTGACGAAAAAACCAAGACTATCCAGTTTAACAGGGAGCTTATGCAACAGTTTCTGGCAAATCTCAAACTTCGTGATTCTGCAATCACCTTAGCATTGTTATCTACTTCTCAGGATTCTGGAGATTTGTTCAAGCTGAATGTAGGTGACATCCGTGAACAGAAAGGGAAGACAAGAATCTTTTTGGAAGGAACACGTAATAAAACTGGAGTTCTTTTCCGTACCTTCCTATCCAAAGAAGCAACGAGGTTTATTCGTAAATATTTGGAACAGGAAAGAAAAGATGCAGATGCTAAAGATCCATTGTTTGTTTACATACGATATCGGAAGAAGAGGCATCGTGATGGAAGGGTAGAACGTGTTTCTGTTGAAAAGAGGATGACAGTAAATAATCTGTCTTCAATCCACAGGGATGCTGCAAGAAAGATGGGGATAAAATGGGAGAATGGTGAATATAATCCTCTAAGACCAAAAAGGATGAGGCATCTTTTCAGGACAGCTTGTGATACAGCAGGTATACCAGAGCTTTACACAAATGCTTTCATGGGACATAGAAACCATATGGGACAGGATTATAGCGAGTTGGGAAAAGCTAAACTGGAGCTGGAATATCTTCGAGTTGAACCATTTCTCACGGTTTATGGTCAAACAGAAGAGAGCTTAGAGATAAAAGAAGATATTCAGAAGATGGAAGCTAGAATCGTTGATTTGAACAAGGAGATTGCTGACCATAAGAGAACCACAGAGAAATTCAGAAAAGATAATTTGGTAATTAGGAAAGAACTGCAGCTACTGAAAGATATTTTGAATCCTCTTCAGCCAATGCTTGAGTTTACTAGTTCCTTTGAAAGCCCAGATGCTATGATGAAATTTCTTGAGGCTATCAAAGAAAGATCATTGGTTGCTAGAGAAAGAGCTGAAAATATGCCTTTGCTCCCAAAGAAAGCTAAAGAACTGTTGCATGAGGCAATCTCTGATATAATAAAAAAGGAATCAGAAAGAGTTAAACAGCTTCTAGCCAAAAAAACTGGAATAACAGACGAAGATATTCTCCAAGCAGCCATTCAAGCAGCTAGAGAGTCTATTGAAGAGGAATATGGCATAGAAATTGAAGATGAGTCAGAGAAAAAAGGCTGACCGTCTTAGTTACATAATCATAGGCTAAACCAAAAATGACGTAAAAAAACCGACATCAATATTGCTTAGAGAAAGGTCATAATTTTTCAGTCGAAAAATGAGATCGTATTAACAATTTCCTAACTTCTCTCTAATCACTAAAAAAATGAGATATTTAATAATAACTAAGACAAACTAAGGATAGGGAAGTTGATGGGCAGCTCAAAACAGCCTAGTGCAATTAGACAACTATACTATATTACACACATTGACAATTTAGGATCAATACTGAATAAAGGAATTCTTACTCATGAAATAATGGAACAAAAAAAAATACCCCATGAAGTAATTTACGATGAAGGTATTGTTACACGAAGAAAGAGCATAAAGACTCCAGATGGAAAGAGTCTTTGGAGCTACAGTAATCTCTATTTTAATGCTCGAAACCCAATGTTATTCAGAGTGAGTCGTGAAAAAAACCTAGACGACATTGTTTTGCTAGGAATTTCCCCATTAGTCCTTAAGCAACCAAATATTATCATAAGCGATGGGAACGCTGCATGTGATGAAACAAAATTTTTCCCAAATAAAGAATCTACAGTGAGAAGAATCTTCAAAAAAACTCAGAGGAAATATTGGAGTCCTTATGATGGCTCAAAGAGAAGAATGATGGCAGAATGTCTGATTCCTGACTCTATCTCTCCAAGTTACATAATATCTCTATATGTTTCTAATTTTGCTGCAAGAAAAAATTTGAAAAAGAAACTGCCAGCTTCTCAACTTGGCAATCGTTCAATTATGCGTGAGCCATATACATTTTTCCAGCCTTCAAAGGTCATCGAACTTCGACCTAATCTTTTCATCAAAGAAGGTGATATGTTCTTCTCAAGAGCACAAACTTTGACGATAAGTGTAAACACAGTTGGAATTATGGGCAAAGGAGTTGCTTCTAGGGCAAAATGGCAATTTTCTGATGTTTATGTCATCTACCAACATGCTTGTCGTCATGGTTACCTAAAGATGGGTAAACCATATCTGTATAAACGTGAGTTCTCCACAGATTTTGAATTGGCAGATGATCCAGAAACCTTAGAAAACGCTAATTCTTCAACTTGGTTTCTTTTATTTGCCACAAAAAAGCATTGGAGTAACGATAGCGACATTAATTCTATTGAGAAAGGACTTCAATGGATAGTAAATAACTACAATAAACGTGGAATTACATCGTTGGCTCTTCCAGCGTTAGGTTGTGGACTTGGAAATTTGAACTGGAAAGATGTAGGACCTTTGATGTGCAAGTATATGGCTAAATTAGACATTCCAGTCTCCATATACTTGCCTTTGGAGAAAAAAATTCCTGATAAGTTTCTTACCCCAGAATTTCTACTTCCAAATGAACAAACTCGTCTAGCCTGACTCGAACCGTCATTTTATTTAACTAACCAAAGTTCAAGCCCTAGCTGTGATGATACTTTAGAGGAAGAATATTTGGATACGTTTCCAAACTATAGACGCTCTTTTCATAGTCAAATATTGCAATCATGTTGGAGAATAGATGTGTCCACGATAACCTATCTTCTAGTGTTGTGTCTGAGTTGATGATTTTCAAAGCAAATCTGCTCAGTTTGTTCAAAACTTTGCATTGTTCTCTTGTCCATTTCTCAGATTTACTTCCATGAGCAATCCATTGATGGAAATTAAAGAAGTAACTTTCTGCCTTTGGATCAATCTCATAAGAATAATCTTTCAGGCATTTTTTTATATGAGATTTGATGTTTTCTTCACTCTCTTGTTTTCTAAGGATTCTGAGACTGATAGTGAAAGAGTCGGTGGATTTTTCAAAACTTCTTAGTGTATAATGTGGAATCAAAACTTGCTCGTTTTTGTCAAGTTCAGAGAAGATCTTGCTGAGAGTTTCAGTCCAGTTTTTCCTTGGACATTTGAATACTGCAACAGTCCAGTTGTTTCCATCTGTTGTGTCAAGATCGCTCATTTCAAATCACAGGGGATCTATTTTTAGCTTCAAGATTTTTAGGGTTTTGCAGACGACAGCAAAAACGGAAGTCCTAAATCTGAATACACACACAATACATTGAGCATTGAACTCAAAATGATGAGTGAGCAACATGATAAATCAAATTTCAATTTCTAACTTCAGAGGGATTAAAGAAGCAGAAATTGAAGGTTTAGGACAGGTTAATCTGTTCATTGGAAAAAACAACTCTGGGAAATCTTCTATATTGGAAGCTCTGTGTTTAGCTAAACTGCCTTTCAAACCTGCTGATGAGATTGGTAGAATTGTATTGCAGCAATT
This sequence comes from uncultured Candidatus Bathyarchaeia archaeon, assembly GCA_964623205.1. Taxonomy (GTDB): domain Archaea; phylum Thermoproteota; class Bathyarchaeia; order Bathyarchaeales; family Bathyarchaeaceae; genus Bathyarchaeum. The sequence continues at coordinate 29,048 of CAZUQX010000005.1, forward strand.
ATTTGACAGACGAATTAAAAGAAGGGCTTACAGCATGGAAGAGCTTGTTTATAATTATGACACAAATAATAGGATTTCACTCGAAATCACTTTTGACAAGCAAACAATTCCTATAGAAGCAGTTTGTGGTGAACAATGGATAGATTCTGATTTACGCTTTTCAGTAGGTGAAGGAACTCGAAGTTTTGCAACAGTAAGGAATCATGTTAATACTTCAGCCTCTGAAATTAGGTCTGTATTTGGGTATGACGTGAATAAACGTCAAAGTCAGAATATTGTTGAAGACATAAGACGAAACTATCAGACCTATGTTTCTGGAAAAGATGTGAGAGTTTTTAAAAATATCTGGGATAGGAATCTGGAAAACCTTCGTTTTCTTAGCAAAACTGAACTCATAGATGCCAATTTCATTAACAGCTTAGAGAGATTTGAACGAGATTTTTGGAATAGAATGTTGAAAAAGAGAAGAACTGACAAAGATGTAACCTCAATCCTAAATGATTTATATGAAACCAATATTGAGCATTTCACTTTCAGCTCCTACCATCTTGACAAAGATCGCAGGGGAGAACGAGACAGATTCAAACTATTTTCAGCCCTTCCAGAAATAATTATGCATATAGACGATTATGGGGATGGCTTCAGATACGCTTTCTCAATTCTCACAGCAGCCAAATTGTTTAACAAAAGACCTCTGTTGATAGAAGAAATTGAAAGCCACCAACATCCAGCCTCTCTACGAAAACTTATTGATACTTTGATTGAAATTGCTTTTAAAAATGAACTTCAGCTTTTCATAACCACACATAGCGATCTGGTCTGTCGATATTTCTGGTATCACTTCAGACCTGAAGAAGGAAAAGTCAATGAACGTGCAAATGAGCTGAAATTTTTCCATCTCATAAGAGACAGCAAAACAGGCAAAGTGGATTGTAACCCAATAGACCTGAGCAACATGGAAGATGAAAATCGATTAATCAATGATATTTTTGAACTTGAAGATATTCGTTAGAGTCACAAAATAACAATCTACGAAAAGCCTCTAAGCCTCTTTTGGAAAGATTGAACCTAACATCAAAATTAACAATGGATTTTTGACACAAATCTATCAATTTTGTAATGTAGCAAAACCCATCCTAGAAGAGCAGAGCAGACGACAATGAAACATAACAGACGACAATATAACATTGTTAAAAATCCAACTTTTGATATGTCCACCTTCAGAGATAATCAAAAATCACTTCCCATCGAAAATTCTAAATGGCTTCTTAGCCTATCTATTTCTGTCAATCCTGTCCAAGTGTTAGTGAACAGAGTTGTCCTCGTTGCGTTGCCACTGGCTCCTAGATCCATGACAGTGGGCAACGTCTGTAGGTTGGCAGCAGGGCTGTAGGAAAGCCCTACCCAAACCTGCAGGAACTCTGTCAGTGGAATATGAAAGGAAAGAAAACCGTAAAAGAAGGAAAGGCTGCCCTTCTTCTGGGCAAAACAACGGATCCATCAATAAGGTAGCTTATATCAACTTTGAAGCTGTCAAAGACTCTCATACTAGCCAACAGTTAAAATCTCAGCACTTAGATACTAAGATTTACCCAATTATATCAGCTACACTCAAAGACCTTGTTTTTTTAAAACTAGATGAGACGGATGGAAAAATAAAAGTTAGAACTTTATGTAAAGCACTGGGATTAAACTATCACTATTATAGAGACACCATGTATAGCTACCGTTCTGAATGGAGATCTAAGCGTAAAAATAGGCAAGCCCAAAATGCCCTAAAATTTCACAACGTTAGGTTCTGGGGCTATGCCCTGAAAAGTCTTGATTGGCATCTTGCTTTGACTGTAAGTTGGGAAGAGACTAAAGCTAAGAATCGAATGATTATTTGGCATGATCCAAAACGGATCGGAAGAATAGAATGGTTTCCTTCAACAGGTAGGATTAATGCTTGGATTAGCAAACCTGCATCTGTTGGGAAGATGAAGCAGCTTCTTTGTAATGCCTTTTACATAACAGGGCTGATCTTTGACATCAATATCTTCAATAAGTGGGCTAATTCTTTCCGTCTCAAGGGTTTCCATCTTGTTAAAGACACGGGGGAAAGACTGCCTTATGTCAGAATAGGTATGCTGAAGGATTCCAATGGTGTCATAGTTGTTATGGGGGACACATCACATCCAACGTCTATTGAGCTTCAAGTGGTCTATCCAGATTGGGCAGAACGGAATGAGCTGCTTTTCAATAAGATGTGTGAGGTTGTGAACCTTTCCACCCAACAGACGAGGCAGTTTACTGAGTTTATGAAGAGAGTAACTGCCCCAAAACCTCTTGGTGACAGAGCTAGGGAGATGTTTTTCTAACATGACTCAATCAGAAGGCAAATGCTTGAAGGATGGGATAGTGGAGCAGAAGAGATCCCTCATCAAGGAGTTGCTTTTTGGCTGGATTGAGAGAAGGCATAAACGTAAACTCTACCAAACTTGGTGTGAGCAAGAATTTTTGCGTCTTTCTATGCTTGAGTTGAAAACTAACCTGCAAATCCAAAAAATCCAATTGAAGCTCCTGAAGATGAACGAAAAGAGGTTAAAGAAGAAACCCTCGTATGTCCATTGAATTAGTGTGAGTTACGGTGGATCTACGGAAGTATTTCAAGGATGACCTTTCATTTTTTTGCTGGATAAATCATTTGGATAAAGATGAGGCTCTGAGGATTTTTAAAGAAGTGGAAGAAGAGGCTAAAAAACCAAAGCTCTCCTTCGAGGCAGTGCTTAGTGAGTTGGAAGCAGAACGAGACAAAAAGAAACTAAAATAAAAACATCGGTTATTTGGGTTAGAGGAAGAGTGGCTAGATTAAAGGTAGCCTCTTCGTATCAATAGAACTGTTTTATGGGCTGTAATAATTTGGGGAAATAACTTTGCCATCTCAGATGCACATAGCTGTCAATATTAGCTGAGGCTCTAATTCCTAAAGCTCCAAAGGTAGTTCCTACAGTCCATCCTGATATAAGGGTTAGATCATAAGGTTCAAATTGGTAGTATTCTGTGAGATGGGTGAGTCTGAAGTGACGTAACGGATTCTTGATATTGTTCCTTCCTTTGGAAGGAAGTATGCCTGAAAGATTATCCCTGAGAATTTTCCAGAAATGTTTTCGAGTTATGTTGAAAGATAGGTCTTGTTTCTTCTTGACCTTTACCATATATTTGATTATGTCCATAGTCCAAGGTTCATATTCAGGAGTTGTAGGTAGGGCTATTACTTTGAGAAAAATCTTACTCAAGAGGACTTTGATAAGCTGAGGATTCACTTCAACTTCTTTACTCATGACCTGATCAAAGAGATCTAGCTGCCCAAACTTCTGAAAGGCTTTCAGAATCTCCTGCTCTGAGAAAGATGATAAAGTTTCCTTGTTGTCTTCCTCTACTCCTTTTCTTTTGATCCGTTTTCCTCTCTTAGCTATGGCTGAAGTTATCAGCAGCACTTTCTCAATAACTGCTTCCCTGTCGTCTGTTGCAGGGCTGACTATGTAGTTCTGAAGTTTGACTTTGAGAAAATTCCCATAAGGTTTTGATCTATTCTGAAGCAACTCTGAGGGAGATACATTAGAACATAATTCGCAATTTCTATAGGCTCCAAGATAAGCAAGTTTCAACATTGCACTGTCTCTAGGATCCTTGATGTTATCCAAGGCTTGTCGAAATTTATTTAATGAAATTGTCATATTCATATGACATTTTACCAATACAATGTCTGTATTTTCAACATAAAAGCCTTGTCTTTAACAATGCCAGCAGCATTTCAGCCTAATTTGGCATGTTTAAATGTTCTTTGTATTGTTGGAATGTCATAAATAGGCTGAATAGGTGTGATCCCAAGCAGACATTCTAAGGAGAATGTCAGTTTTTTGAATGGTTTGAGGGAAAACTCCAAAATGTAAACATAAAACCCTCATATACTAACTAATAATCTAGAATGGGGAAAGAAGGTGTTACGAAGAGTCTAGTAGGCTCTTAGTTTTAGTCTATGTTGAAGATGTTCTCTATTTCTTAGCTAATTGCTCATATTCTGTAGGTTCTAAGAACCATGAATTACCTTTTTTGTCATATGAATAGCATAGTGGAAGCAGTTCATGAGATTTATCATATATATCGATAACTGTAATGCTCACTTCGATTGTCAGTCTTTCTTCACTATTCAAGCATTCTTCCATGACAGTGAAATTGCCATAAACTTTTGTAAGAGGATTGAGATGCCAAGCTATATCACCATTATAATACCCTGATCCAACAAATCCAACATTTTTCTTTCCAAGAAAAACATTAGCCTTGACCAATGCTCTTAGAGGATACGTGTTTCCAACATGCTGAATATTGAAACCGACATTTGGTAATTTACGGAAAGGCATTGTGGGATTGTCATGAACCACTTGTGTTATTTCAAATGGAGTAGGGGAGAGAAGATGCTGTGTATATCTCTCATAGATTTGATTTCTGCGTCTTTTGAGTTCTCTTGGCTTGTATTTGTTCCCCATAGGAACTTGATCGTTATATCTTGAGATTTCTGCGTGACAATTATAACATAATGGTATTGCGTTTTCGAGTGAATTATCATCTTTACGATCAATGTGATGGATTTCAATGTCAGTTCCAGACCTTTTCCCACAAAGACAACAATGACGATCACTCCAAAGAAGGCATTTTATTCTAGTTTCTTCGCTAAACTCTTTTCTCTTTTCAGTTTCTATTTCCAGATCATGACCACAGTTAGGACATTTCATGGAACATCATTTAATTAAAACCTACCCTGAGCTATTTTAAACCTCTGTGCTACAACATAGAATCTGAAGAAGACATGTTTACCAGTAATGCTTGCACCAAACCAAAAACAAATATGTGAATAGGACTAATCTATTTTACAGTTGAAGTGAAGGATTTGATCGATACCTTATATATCAAAAACTTCAAGAGCATAAAAGAACAGCGTTTGCAGCTTTCGCCAATAACTGTATTGATAGGAGCAAACGGATCTGGAAAATCCTCAGTGTTTCAAGCATTAGCCGTGTTAAAGGGCTTTGTTGAGGCAGCTAGCCGCCCATTAGATGCCCTTTTTGATCTACATTATATTAATCTAGGAAAATTCAAAGATGTCATCTTTGCACATAAAAAAGGTGAAACCATCCAAGTAGGATTAGACATCTCCAAAGGAAAAAATGATCTACAGTTTGTTGTAGAACTGGGAACTGAGAATAGCTCTACAAAAATTGAATGGAGAAAACCTGTATCGGTTCAAATGAAAAGCTCTATTACATTACCTTTTTCTCCTACACCAAAGAGAGAAAACTTCTACCATGGAAAGAAGGAATTGACTTTAGTTTGGGATGGACTTAATGCAGTCATAGAACCATCAACTGAAGCAGAACCATTTTCAGATATTGTTAGATTACATAAAAGTGAGATCCAAAAAATTTGCATTTTGCTTTCTCGACGTGGATTCACAAAACCTCAACATCAAAGCCAAAAGCCTTCGATTCCATTCACATCGGTGATTACTGAAGACCAAATAGCATCTTTGTTGGAGGACGCAGACATCGAAGAAAGTGTAATGAGCTGGACTGAAGAGGTTTTTGGTGTCCAAGTTAGAGCGAAACCCATTCCACCTAACATTACCCTAGTTACAAGAGCACGCCAGTTTGCTCCAACAATAGTTAATGAAGGTCTAGGACTAAATCAAGCTACTTACATGTTTGCTGTTCTGAAAGCTGCTGAAGAGGGATCGTTAATAGCCATAGAGGAACCAGAAATTTCACTTCATCCACAAGCTCAAACCAAGCTGGCTAAGGTCTTTGCTGAAGTAGCAAAATCAAACAAACGCATACTCATCACAACTCATAGTGAACACATTGTCATTGCACTATTAACGCTCATTGCTAAAGGTGAACTATCACCTACAGAAGTATCTATATTTTCGTTCTCAAAAACTCCCCGTGCACATGCCTGTAAGACTAAAAAGCTGGAAATAAATGAAAAAGGACAAGTGGTTGAGGGAATAACCAATTTCTTCGACCATGAATTATCAGTTTCTCTAGAGTATATCAAGGCTCTTTCCAAGGGATCTAGTTGAAAATCGTTCTCAACGAGTTCATTATTAGCTGTGCTGCAGGTGATCCTAAAGATATAGCCACAATACTGCGTTTGGTGGAGAGTGTAAAAAACAAAGATTCTGTAACAATCCTTCTTTCACCAGAACTAATGAAAACCTATTACAAAAAAGCAAAAGGTCTCGAAAAGAGGTTAAAGAAATTGCCCACAGCAATAAAGAATTTCATATTACTCATTCAAGATTCGAATAAAGCTTCTATAAAGAATCAAATGGCAAACATTGAGCTTCCTCAGAGTCTTGAACATGACAGAGAGGTTATTGCTACAGCCGCTGCATGGGATTCTAATAAGTTATTGATAACTACAGATGAAGATCTCATTAGGTTACTAGAAGACGAGTCAATAGCAACAGCACATCATATAGAAGCTTTGATTCCAGAAGATGCCCTAAAATGTATTGAAGAGGAATAAAATTTGTATCAGACTACTGGGAGTTTGTGTGGAGATTTTTGTGATTTGGCAATTAAAACATGGCATCGAATCCGATATGGTCATTTCTGGGGATTGAAAGTTCTCGAGGAATCGATCACAGATTTTAATCTTCTGGATTTGAAAATCACACATCCTCTGAAAATTTTTACAGACAAATTTTCCAAACCAAGGGAATCGAAAGAAGGAGCTGATTGGGAATGGTGGTTGGGTTCCAGAGGCATTTGGTTGGGGCTAAGGATTCAGGCAAAAATTTTGGATCCTCAGAAAATGAAATATAAGCATCTGGGACATAAAAACGTCAATGGAAGGCAAATAGATTTACTGATAAACTATTCAAATAAGGGGAAATATCCAAAGATACCACTTTACATTTTCTATAATTATTGGAATGTCTCAAAATTTGATCCACCATGGCTTTGTCGAACCTATCCTAAGTCAGTAGAAATGCTTGGATGTTCAGTTAGTGAAGCTCAGTCTGTGAGATCAATTCTTAATCACGGAAGCGATAAACTACAAGATATTTCACAAATTATGTATCCTTGGAGTTGTTTAGTTTGTTGCGTAGGATTCTCCATAAATAGTAGAGCATTGCCATCTAGAGCATTTGACTTCATTATGGGAGCATTTTCAAGGTTTATGCCAGAAACTAGAGATTTTGATTACGAAAAAGAGAGATTTGTGAAAAAAGAAGCTCCAAGCTATGTTTATAATATGATGGAAGGAAGAAGTTTGACAGAAGATGAATGGAGTGAAATTGCAGTCAATAGGATTACAGTGATTTATGAAACGGAAGAAACTAAAAGAAACTACAATCCGTTTATTTTTAGGTGATCAAACAACAAATTCAGAATTAAAATATACATCTAAGGATTTACGGCAATAACAAGAATTGGGACTAGGAAGGATTCTTCTATTGCTAAAAATTTTTCTTCTTGTGCTTTCCAAAGAGTTGTGCCAGCTGTGTCCAAATCTGTTTGGATCTCCTGTTACTATCATAACTCCTAGTGGTATGTATCCTTTTGAATAATCAGATAAAAATTCAAAAAAATCAGCATAGACCAATCTTTGATGTCCTATCTCAATTTCAATAGGTATGTTCTCTTTGAGCAAATCATATCTTAGTTCTTGAATTGAAAACGCAGGCTGTTCTCTTCTCCAACCCATAACAGTAAACCATCTCTGAACCTGAGCAGAGAGGGATCGCTGAGCTCCAGTTCTTGCCAGATTTATTTCGTTTTCTGGATTGTTTAAAATGCTGTAGATTTCTCTTAAAATAGCTGGAAATCTTTTCTCTAGTATACCCTTTGCATTTCTATAGTCAAATTCATCAACAACATTCATGCTTCTAAGTAGTTGATTTTCGAAAAAAGGCTTTCTATCATATTCCAATATTTTGCAGCATTGAAACATAGTCTGAATCTTTTGCTCTCTCAATTATTAATAATGGTTTTTACTACGGGTTTGTCTCCAAATACCCAGAGAAATCAGCAGTATCTTAGTTGCTATGCATAAATCGTTTGATAGCGTTGTTAATCAAGACTTTTTAGTCATCGGAGAAACATTATGATTGACGTTTTCACGACTAAAAGTGGTAGAATTATGAGGATGCTGAAAAGAATGTCTGTCAACACCATTACCCGTAAAGCTCTTCTGATATGTGACACCGATATATCCTCATTGTCTCCTACCCTGTAGAAACCTGGCTTTTCCAACTGAATGCTTAATGCTCCAGCCATGGCTGATAAGGTCCACCCAGCGTTAAGGCTCGCAGTATTTTTCTTGTCCCTCTGCAAGATTCTCCAAGATTTCCTCCAATTCTCCTTCAATAGACGTGCAGCCAATACCATCAAGATCGCGGTCAGCCTAGCTGGAATGTAATTGGCTATTGTATCAACTTTCGCTGAAAACCAGCCGATGTTGACGTGCTTTTGATCCTTGTATCCAACCATCGAATCTAACGTGTTAACAACCCGATACGCAACCGCACCTGGAACACCGAATAAAGCAAAATAGAAGAAGGGCGAAGTTATTCCATCCGTAGTTCCCTCAGCTATTGTCTCAACTGCCGCAGAGATTATGTTCCGTTTATTTAGCCCAGTTGGATTCCGTCTTACAATAAAGGGCAATAAATCCTTCGCTTTGTCATAATCTTCGTTTTCCAAGCAATCTGCTACGGGTAAAGTATACTGTTTCATGCATTTGATAGCGATGGTAGTACTCAGCAAGAAGGCCGATGCAGCAATATACGGTATCCAGCCTAGAAATTCACGAACCAAAAAAATCACAAAGTAGACTGGAACTGCAAAGAGTATGATGACAAATATGCCGAGGAGGACACCGTTTATCGTTTCAACCCTTGAATTTTCACTTTTAATTTTAGGCTTGAAATAAGCTATGACCTTGCCCATCCACAAGGTTGGGTGAATATTGTCTGGTAGCTCGCCAAAAATTAGATCCATTAAGAATGACAAACAAAAGATTAGCAGGGAATCGAGGAGAGAAACGTCTATTACGAACATTTTTTCAGTCCAAAATAATTCTTTGAATGAAGTGGAGAAGTTCCACTACAAGGGTTAACACATCTTCTCCTAGGCGTTGTTTCCCGCAACTTTAGTAAAGGCCTCCAGCAACCTTTCATTTCTTTTTGCGTTTTAAACGTTATCCGAATATGGTGATCATGTTCCCTAAAAGAATTGCAGTCCAGTCGCGCGCGTTTCAATTCGGGGTGTTTCATGTTGCATACAACAATACAATAAAAAAGGTAACACCCAAAAATAGGGTGTGTCACGGTACGTGTGTCCATATAGGGATAACCTAAGTTACCTACAACGCACTTGGTTTGAGGTAAGCTGTCATTTATCCACGAAGAAGAAAAGTAAAAATTTAACCCCAAACCCAAATTAAAAAATCAAAAAAAGAAGCGCCTAGAAAATTAGGATAATTCATTATGTGACTATAGGCCTTAGACTTTTCGCGTTCTCTATCCAATCTTCAACCATATTATAGGGTGGAGTCCGTCTCACTAGTTTTTTTTCCCCGTTTGTATCTATCAACTTTTGATGGAGCTTATCGGGATTTCTTCTCGAGAGATCAGTCACTGAATTGACTCCAGCTGACTCTAAAAGAGAAGAGTATTGCTTTCCTATACCTATTATTCGAAAGAAGTCTGCCCGATAAACCCACCTAAGTATTGTTGAATGAGAGACACCAACCTTTCTGGCTAAATAGTAACGTCTATTTCTGGTAGAGCCCTCACTCAATAAATCATCTAAGGTCCTCACGCCTGAATTTCTGAGCCTATTTCCATATATAACCCCCACCCCTTCGATTACTTCGATATTTTGATCCAAAGGGGCATACGTCTTTCTTTTTCTAGCCTTGTAGCGCGGTCTTTTTACAAACGTTTTTGGCGGTGTATAATCGGATGTGGACTTGCGCAAACTCGGGTAATTGCTAACCCCCGCAGGAAAAAATGCCTTCCTTGCTGAAAGATGGGTGAGTAAACCATAAATCATCAAAATAATGATTCCCCAAAAGAAACCGTTTATTATTCCATTTACAAAAACCACCCCAGAAATTCCAGAAATTGGAGAAGTTATTTCCGAAATTCCCAAAAAAACATATAATATTTCTCCTGGAGGAAGAGTGGGAACCATTACAGTGAATCCGAAAAGACAGAGAAAAGATACGACAAAAACCGCAATACTCAACATTTCTAATGATTTTGTGTGCAAACCAATTTATTATTTATGAAACTGAAATCAAAATTCATAATGTGCACGCGCAGAACCCTAAACTGCGCACTGAAGTCAACTTCATGGAATTTTATTCAAAATAGAAAGCATAAATTGAAAAACCCATTATGATTATCAAGGTGTCTGCAATAATTGCTGATTCTCTTTTTGTTCAATTGTTTGGACCATATTTTTTTGGTGGAACGAGTTCTGTTTACGTCAAATCAAGAACGTTACGTAGTGTTTTTATTAAAGCGGTTTAATTTGGGGTTTTCACTTTCATAAGGTTGGTTACAGTTTTTTTGAGGTTGCGTACACATTTACAACATGGTTGTCGATGGTCTTTTCACTATTTTTAGAAAAAATGGATTATGGGGGATTTTAGGGTGTTTTTTGGGGTGTTTTAACATATAGTTTATTGTTACATCTTTAAATGCGCGCGTCGTAACTATTGACTACTAGATTCTGAGGTGATGGTTAGTCAAAGGCTTTGTTAACCGAAGCTTTAAAAAAGTAGCAAGACATTAAGAACCAAAAAATTCACAAGAGACAGCAAGGTGATTCTCATAAAAGCACGAAGAAAATTCAGTCATCCGTCTTTCTATCCGAAAGGGTTATGCCCCTTCACCACTACTGTTTTGAAGAGTAAGATCATGGAGATATCCTAGGAGAATGACAAATAAACACACTGAAACTTCATCTACCTACGAAAAAGCCGAACATTGGCCACCTTACACATATCGTGACTATCCCGATGTGACACCTGAGACTCTCCGTGCCTTCATAGACTTTTTAGGAACCGAGAATACCCGCAGTGAGAGGAAAGGGTTGCAACCTTGGATACCTTTCTGCACCATGAAATGCAACTTCTGCTATTTTCCCACAGAACTGCTTTCAAACAGTGAGATGGGAGAATATCTTTTGGCATTAAAGAAATGTCTAACCATTTACGCAGAAACAAGATACGCTAGAACAAGCGAGTTCTCCGAGGTATATCTGGCCGGTGGAACCCCAAGCATCATGTCGACCCAGCAGACAATTGATCTTTTGTCGTTCTGTGAACAGAAGTTTAATGTAAGCGAGGATCTGGAAATCAAAATAACAGGATGTACTCACGATTTCGATTACAAGAAACTAAAGGCGCTGTCCGAATATGGCGTGGATCAGCTGGATCTGGGAATACAGACCTTTGACGATGACTTAAGAAAAATGTTCAATCTGCGAGATACGGCAAGGAGGGCTGAGGAAACCATCAAGACCGCCCATAAGCTAGGGATTCGTGTAAGCATTGACCTGATGTATAACCTTCCTGGACAGACCTTAAACGTTTGGAGTAAGGATGTTCAAAGAGCATTAGAGTTGAATGTTGAAAGCGCCGACTGTTATGCTTTGGACGTATATCCGGGAACGCAACTCTTCGAACAACTTCAGTCTGGTATTTTGCCCCCGAGGGGAGACCAAGAAGCTGAAACAGAGATGTATCTTTGGGCACATAGCGCATTCCAGAAGGCGGGTTATAAGCCAACGTGTCACAACCGCTTCTCAAGAATAGCAGAAGACTTCAAAGACCCCTGCTTTGAGACCCTTGGCACCGGTGCAGGCTTCTTCATGGGAACTCTGGGAAGGTTCTCTTATGTCGACATCGAGCCTGCTGAAGCGTATATTGATGCGGTTAATCGTGGAAAGTTGCCTATAGCAAAACTCTCGATGGCGTCAATGGAGGATGAGATGAGAAAGATGATGATGCGACTATATATCCGTCTGCCCGTGGACAAACAGGAGTTTAGAAGGCGCTTCGGAATGTTGCCGGAAGAAGCTTTTGAAACTGTAGTCAGCAGGCTAGAGAAAAATGGTCTAATCGAGGTTGACGAGCAAGAGATAAGGTTGACCAATTTGGGCGATGTGTGGAGATACAATGTCTGTTGGGAGTTTTCGCGCCCAGATGCAGACGCTCCATGACCGCAACAATTAGAGTTTAAGCGGTTAAAGCTTCAATATCGCGCGCGCATTTAGGGTTAAAATTTAACCTTTTCTCTCTCGCGTATTCGCGTGTATGTCTGTTCGTGCCCGTGCCCGTGCGTGTGCCCGTGTATTCCCCCTGTCAGTCAATCTGTCTCAGTCTGTCTACAATCGCGCGCGCTACTACACGGACTTTGGTCAAGAAAGACTTGGAGAAATTTATGAAAAAAGCAGGATTGAGGGTGTTCACATAAAACAGAAATACAATAATCCGCTTGACAAACCCAAGAAGAAATTAAGAAAAAGAAGAGCATGCAGAGACAAATGCTCAGTGCTTTTTGTGCGAACCAAATAAAAAAAGGAAGAGAGATTTTAACTCGCTATTTATTTTTACTTTCAGACTCTATACCATACAAAGACTTAGCAACCGCTGATTTTACAAGAGGAGCTGCAGCAGACACACTGAAAAAAATTGCCAGCAGGAACCAAGACATTGTTTCCAAGCCAAGAGTTCTATCTAATGCATCCGCAATGATTCCTATCGGAGCTAATAATAAGCCGAGACAAATTAAAACCAAACTAATATTGAACCAGACTCTAATCTCTTTCTTTACTTCTTCCCGGTCCTCAAATGGTTTCCCAGTCATAGATATCACCTCCTCTCAATTTGTCCAGATTTTCTCTGATCTTCTACTCTAAGTTTTTTTGGGTTAACTTGGAATGCATGTTGAGTTTACCTACCTTGCCATCCTTAGCTTTATTTTAAAATTCATGAGACTGTGCGCGCGCGTATTGGGCTTCGCATCTTGGTTACTCGACAGCGGTCCATACATTGGTTGATACTGAAGCGGGATCTATGAGCGGCATCCATTCTGCCATAAGCTTTTTGGCTTCTTCATCCTTTTCCATTTTCTTGTTAAGCTTTTCAAGGTCTGCTAGACTATCATATTCCACAAGCCAAACGTACATGCCACTGATGCCGCCAAACATTTGAGTGTACTCCCCCACCAACCTCATCTCTTTGAACATTTCTGCGTTGTCTTTCATGAACTTGTGAAACTTCTGCATCAGCTTTTTGTGTTCCGCTTGCTTTTCAGGTTTAACCATCCACTTATCAACCGTCAGAATTGTCACCTTCTTTTCTCACCTCCTTCTCTCTGTTACAATAGTAGTTCCCCATGTTTTGTTATAAAACTTCATAAGCCAAGCGCGCTTCAGGAATAATTTGAGAAGAAAAGTCTACTAGTTAATGTTGGCTATTCTCGGATTCCACTCTTTCCGTTCACCCCTCAGAAACTTAGCCAACAATAAAGCCTCTTCGTTAATTAACGTCTCAAATGTTTATTTTTTACAGTGTCTTATTCTTGGAATTTTAACATTCGACTCGAAAAAGGCTTTCAACTGTTTCATCGCGCGCAAAAACGAATTTTCTGGACGCAAGGTCAAAAATTTTGGTTGCAAATATTACTTTTTCAACTTTCTGGTTTGAAGTGTTTTTTGAAGACATGACGGATCTCTTCTGGTTTTTCCAGTATAAAGACGCCGTCCATGGAACCTATTTTTTTGACGTTTTCAAAATCTTCTTTTCTCACCCCTATTCTCATTTCTCCTCCGTCAGGAAGTTGTGTGGTTGTCACTCCTTCCTTGTAGTCGCAGGGCAGTATATAGACTGGTATAAAGGATTTCAGAGCCATTATTACCGAGTTCGTTAGCAAAGTGTCCGCTATGCCTGTTGCTATCTTTGCAACTGTATTCCCTGTTGCTGGAGCAATCAGCAAAAAATCAATTTTCCCGCTCTGCAGTTGGACCGCAAGGGTGGGGACATTCGAGTTAATTTCAACCCGAATTTTATCAAAATTTTCCTTCAAATCCTTGAACAGCTGGTAAAAGTTTAATACTTGATTTCCTCCCTTCGAGAGATAGACTGTTATTCTAACGTCATTTTGATATTGCTTCTTAATCTGTTTCATGACTTCAATTGTTTCAGCAAGTCGGTCTCCGCTACCTGTAATTCCCCAAGCAACCCTCTTCCTTTTTCCCCTTTTTTCCAGTTCCACGGTTCCGACTGCCATTTTTCACCACTCTATTTCTGCTCTTTAATTTCGATTTTCTTAAGGGCTTCGGCGAACCTTTTAATTGTCTTCTTTAGACTTCTAAACCCTTCCCCGTCTTCTTTTACGCCTTCTAGTGTGTCTTTTGACCAGAAGTTTGCTCCTAGGTTTGCTCCGAAGGAGCCGCCGCTTATGGGTATGACCCCGTTTAGGATATAAAAAGTTAGTATCTGCTGGATTGCCAGTTCCTGTCCTCCACTTCTGTCTCCCCCAACTGCCACTGCCATGCCTATCTTGTATTTGAGAACAGTGGGGTTTGCGGCTAAGAGGGCTCTGCATCTGTCCATGATGGCTTTGGTTTGGGCGCTGACTCCTCCATTGTAGACTGGGGTGGCAAAGATTATTCCTTCAGCCTCCTTTAGCAGAGCATAAACGGTGTTCATGTCATCTACTATTATACATTCGCTATGTTTCAGGCAATGATCACAGTGGGTGCAGAATCCAATTTTTTTGTCTCTGACTGTAAAAAACTGTGTTTCGAATCCAATTTCCTTCAGCTTGTTTAGGGCTTCTCTCAAAACGTGCTCTGTTGCACCTTTCCTAGGGCTTCCACATATGCCAACAATCATGGTGCTTCATCGGAAGTCTATATTTACTAGACTCAATAAATGTTGCTGAAAAACGAGAACTGACTACAAAACAATACATGTTGTTTAACGCTTTAATTCTTTGACAAGTTTTACGATTTGTTCTATCACATGCTCATTTATTCGTTGTCCTTTCTCAGCTGATGCTATTGTCGGGTCGCCCATCACTCCACTTGGGAAGTATCGTTCAGGATCAGGAACAATCTCGAACCTTGGCAGTTTTGGAAAGCTTCGTTTTCCCTTTCCTTTTATCAAGTCTGATCGAATCGACATTACTCTTGAAGTTTCGATTGTTCCAGCGTGAGAATCTCTTTCATCAAAGTCTTTGCCTCTGAGGTCGAAGGCGAAGTCATAATCTGAACAGACCATAATTCGGGGTCTTTCGTCTTCGCCCTTGTGATTAGCTACAACCTCTTTGGCTGCAAGTTTGAGCGCAGTCATATGTGATCGACCTGCATGACCAGTTAAGATCAGCAATCTCTTGAAATCATTGCGGATGAGCTCCTCCAAAATATCAGTCATTATGCTGCGTAGCGAATCAAAGCTTATTGAAAGAGTGCCGGGAAAGTTTCTTGTGGAACTGCAGACACCATACCTCAAGGGTGGCGCAACCAAGCAACCGGATTTCTGGGCGACTTGCAAAGCAACATGCTCTGCCTGAAGGCTGTCTGTGCAAAGCGGTAGGTGACTGCCATGCTCTTCGACGCTTCCGCAGGGAATAATTACAACCTTTCCCTCTTCAGCCGCTTTCTCCGCTTCTTTCATACTCAGTTCGTCAAACCACAAGCTTTCATTCTTATGCGATTTTGCTGACATTTTTCATCTTTCCTTTTCATCACAATTAATGCGAATGGAATATACGCATGTTAATTTGTCATTTAATTATCTTTAAGGTTTGTTCGTAGTAGCGGGGACCATAAGTTAACGTAATTTGATGGAATACTTTGGTTCTGGTAACTACCTTTTCAAGATTTCCCTCAACCAGAACCTGCTCATCACGTTTCGCCTGCATCCTAAACTCTTCCATATAGGAGAATATTCGTTTAATCTCGTCAACTTTCGGTCCTTCCAAGATATCCTGAACCTCAATCTGATAGATTGATGGAATAAACGGAGCATCATCGTCGCCAGATATTTTGGCTTTTGCTTTGATCCAGCCTACATTAATTATCCGTGTATCCGTGTTGTATTCATTGCAGATTTCTCCCCAGTCCTTCACCGGCTCAAACTCTGCCTTAACGACTCTGCCTCCAGCTCTAGGTTTGAAGAGACTGTAGATCATTTTTCTTCGCTGATGCCAAAGATACTCCTCTGGACTGTAATTCACAAACTGCCAACTTTTTCCTTCAATTGTTTTCTCGCTGTCAAACTCGTTCCGCAGAGAATCGTCTTCCCGATAAAGGTCATCTAACGCCCTACAGAGCCTCCTCAGTTTTTCTCTGCCGTAAACGATAAGGTCTAAGTCCGAAAAGTTAGGGTGGTAGAATCCGTGAAGGAGGGAACCGAAGACCCCGAAATCTCTTTCAGATAATCCTGACTTGGATGAAACCTGTGCAAACAGGTCCTGTAATGCCTTGTGAAGGGTGTCCTCTGGTTCCTTTGCAATCAGCTTCTGTAATCCGATTTCTGGTCTACGGGCTTCCATAATATCGTCTTCATTTACTCCTGCTAGCGATTTCTGCAAGGGTTCGTAGAAAATTGTGTACTGTGGATATTTATCTCGAACAAAATTTAGTCCCTCGTCTGCGAAGAACTTGTAGTAAAAGGGTTCATTTTTTCCTCTACGAGCCCTGGGATTCAAGGACTTGAAGATGTTCGACGATGCGTATTCTGGGTCACAGACGTAAGCGTTAGAGGGGTGGATGTAGCCGTACACCCGAAAAATTATGCCGTCCACAGTGATTATGGCGTCACGATCTCTAAGTTTCAAAGCGTCAATCATCTCCCCAATCAGCGTAAAAGGGGCTCAATATACTCCTTCTCGCGTGTGGCAGTGCCCACCACAACCTGATAGCATGCTTTGCCTGTTTCAACGTTTTCTACCCGTTCTAGGGTTCCCGAAACCTTGATGCCTTCTCCCTGCCGAGCCACGTTTCTGTAGTATCCGATCATGGAGAGAACTTTTGTTGGAACTTGGTCTTTCGTAAGTTCTGACGCTGAATCGTCTGGTTGGTAGTCCCTGATCTGGTAGATTGCAGGTCGAAACATGTTCTCGCTGTCGTCAACAACCATGCAACTGAACGTGACGTTCTTAATGGGCATATACCTGAATCTTCCATACTCGGCAGTTATCTCTTCGGACTTTCGCACCGCATTATACACGAAACGCCTATCCTTATGGCGTCCACGATGCTTCCTTGCACTATCAATCTTCTTGGTGAAAACATACTTCAACATGCCTTCCTCAACGAGCCTATCAACAGTTCTTTCTAATTTCCTGAAGTTCTGGGAACCGTAAACCACAAGGTCAATGTCAGAATACAGTGAATGCATATTTAGCCCGACGGATCCGTGGATTCCGAAATCCTCGAGGGGCACCTGCGATTCGTTGGAGAGAAGTGAGACAAGTTCCACAGCTTCTTCCTGCAACCCATCTTTCATATCTCTTCTGAAAAGCTTCTGCAGACACACGCTTGGCAAATAGACCTTGTCTATACTTTCATAGGGAACACTCAAAACTTCCTTGTTCAGATAGGGACAAAAATACAGGTATTGAGGAAAACTACCTCGAAAAGTTCCCAAAAACCTTTGATAGTTTTGGGCTGTATAGAGTTTCTCTGGTCTGGCGAGCTCTATTTTTCCAAGCTTCCATTTCTGCCTGAGAAACCGTATGGGAAAATAGGACATCAAGTTAGAAGGAATGTATTTCAGAAAAGCGAACACTCGATTGCCCGGATGCTTATACCCAAAAACGTAGAAGATATAGCCCTCCCTCGTGAGAAGCGTCTCCCCGTCCCTAGGAACCCAATCTTTTGTCGCCAAACTGTCTATCCCCAAAGTAAAGTGCAACAACCACTAAGGGCATGTTCCTCTTCCACTCTTCCCTCCCTTATTATCTTTAAGTTTTCCTGAAAAAATCGAATGCAGATTACTCTAATTTAACTTGGCCTTGAAAAAGAAGATTAGTTTATCCACTGGACTCGGTTCTGTGGAAAAACTGAAGGGGGTACGAATTTATTCTATGTATTTAGTATCTGAGGTTACTGAGGTTCCGTTTGCTGTTATTGGGTATGCTCCGCAAGTTTTGCATACAATGGCGTTTTCTGGTACATTAGAATTGCATTGGGGACATGTTCTAGCATCCGAATCAACAGCGTGGGGTACGCCGACAACAGACCTGTAAGCTTCATAGTAAATCAGTTGTTCCTTATCGCGGATAACTACCTTGTCGCTCTCTAGGTACCTTTTCTTTTTCTCCGCGAATTCTGAATCGGAGATTTTCTTTGCCAAGTATTTGGGAAGAATCGTTGTGCCTGAACCAACTTCAATGGGATTCTTGTCTCTCCATCTGACCTCCTCAGGAAGGACATCCTCGTAGGCTTTACGGAGAATCCACTTGCCCCAAACTTCTCCCCTCTCCCTTTGAACATTGTATCTAGGATCCAAGTTCATGGCGAAGGCCTTGACTTCCGGGTCTAGAAAGGGGGCTCTCACCTCGATGCCGATGGATTTTCCAAGAGGAACCGAGGAAAACTGCATTATCTCCCACATTTTCTCTAGCTTAGAACTCAATTTTTCCTTGTTTCCTACATGACGGTAATATATGTGATAGCCCGCGAAGAGTTCATCTGCTCCGTCTCCAGTAATTAGTGAAGTTACACCATGAGATTTGGCAAATTTCAGTCCGATCATGATAGTGATGCTGTTACGAACCTCCATTGGATCGAATGACTTTAGGGTTTTTACGATGTTTGGGATTACTTCGAAGACTTCATTTTCGCCGAAGGTGTGAAGGTAATGGTTGATGTTGAGTCGCTTAGCCATCAGCTTGGCGTATTTAATGTCTAAAGCATTGGCTGGTTCGAATGCGCAAGTGAAGCCTCTCAAGCGAACGAATTTTGATGCAATCGTTGCTAGAATGCTTGTGTCTATACCCCCTGAAAACAGCATGTCTTCTGTAAGGTTTTTCTTCACAGATTTTTCGAGTAGAGCCCGTAGTTTTTCGGCCTCCTCGTCTACTGTTGCCAATATCTTGCTCTCGCTTTGCGTATCTTCTTTTTTTACAGTTTCCATTCTATGCACCTTTCATTCAACAGAACATGGAAATATTACAGTTTTATATATAAATCTTTTCCTATAACTGAAGAAAAACGCCTCTATCTAGAAAATAAGTGAACAATCATTCAAAGAAATAGGCGATTTCCGTTCATATGACCAATTTGATAAAGCATTGTTTTCGAGACAAGAAGCGAGGTAACTATTAATAGAAAACAACTAATTGGAATTTACTGTGGAGGAATGCAGATGGAGAATCATTCTGGTTGGAAAGCGAAAATAGCATTCGTTTGTTATCTTGCATTGGCTGGCGGAATTTTTCTGGGGAGCATCATAGTGGCCATCATATTGCTTGGCGTGGGGCTTGACTATCCAGAATTGACTTTTCCAGTTGCACTCATATCTCTTCCAATCAATGAAGGCATAATCTTGGGAATCACGCTTCTGTTTGCTCAACATAAAGGTGCAAGTTTGAGAAAACTGGGTTTGAAAAAGCCAAGCCTAAAAATTCTTTTGCTTGTCTCGGTTGCTGCAGTACTCCTTCTTCTGCTTGCTGGCACTATCGCTATTTTTGAGGAAGTTGTTTTTGGTCGAGACCCCATGGCAGAAGAACTTGTGACTGCTGTGTTGCCGCGTAACTTGCTTCAACTGATTGCCATAATCGGTCTCTCAATAGCTCTAGTTGGACCAGCCGAGGAATTAGCTTTCAGAGGATTCGTTCAAAGAGGTTTTGAAAATTCGTTTGGAAAAACAGCAGGTTTGTTGCTTGCCTCTATCTTATTCGGGCTCTTGCATGGACTCAATTCTTTGCGTTCTATAATTCCCGTATCTGTTCTCAGTTTGGTTTTGGGTTATGTGTGGCAGAAAACTGATGGAAACACCACCACCTCAGCTTGGATGCATGGACTGTATGACGCGATAACCATATCAATAGCTTATTTTGCCTCTGTCTAAAGAACAATGAGGGCTGTTATGAATATGCGAGGGTTTAGGGACCGGGATTTCCTTCAAACCAGCGAAGGATTCTTCCTCTGTGTAATCGGACCCTTACATCCACCCAAACGAGTCATATCCTATCTCAAATATGTCCCATCAGAGTCCGGTGTCTGGGGAAGAGGCGAAAAAAGGTTCAGCCGAATATTGCAGAAATATACGATTCCAAACCTGCTGGAAACCTTCAGATTCCTCGAGCGAAGCTATCCTCATTATCTGTTCCATTCCCCCGCGGACAACATCACTCTAACCGCAGTCCCATACCAAAACATAAAAGCGCATTTCAAGCCAGAACAAAAACTGGCTCAACTGAAATTAACCTCGCAATTAGATCCTTTACAAGATAAACTGATCAGATTCACAAGGTTTTTGGAAGAAACAAGTGGTGTGCCAAGCGGGTCTTTCGGAGTAACCGGCTCTCTTCTTCTTGATATTCATCAACCCGTATTTTCGGACCTCGACGTTACAGTATATGGAGTAAAGAACAGCTGGAAACTGAGAAACACCTTAACCGAAAAACAGAACTCTGAAATGCCTACTAAACGTCTCGCGGGAAAACCTCTCGAAGAGTGGTGCGCCAAAAAAGCTAAGCAATATCCGTTGACGCCTGCGGAAGCATCGAAAATCTACGAACGGAAGTGGAACCTCGGATTTTTTGAGGATACTTGGTTCTCTATTCACCCAGTTAAGCTGGAAACCGAGGTTGCTGAAGAATACGGACAAAAGACCTACCATCCATGTGGTCAAGTAACCATCCGCGCCGTTGTATGCAACAATACAAACTCGCTTTTTCTTCCTTCAGTATATCAGCTCAAAGAAGTGGAGGTTCTGGAAGGTCCACAGTTAGGGAAGATAACCGAAGTAGTTTCTTACGAGAGTCTCTATGACAGTCTAGCTGAAAACGGCGAATCAATAGTGGCTAGGGGCAAACTTGAACGGGTTTTGGAGAGGGGAACCTGCCGAGAACAGTATCGTGTGCTGGTCGGTTCTCCTGAAGGCCAGGGCAAAGAATACATAAAATTGCAGGATTAGCCTCTAGCGGCCTACTCCAGCTTCAGCACATCTTTTAGGTAGGCTCGGAACGGACCAAGCTTGCCGCCGTAATTTCCAGCTGTAATCTTTACAACGCCTGGAACTTTAACCGCCGCCTTTATTCCCTCAGCCATAGCTTTTTCCACAACTTTCTGGTTCAAGCCATTTATCACTATCTCGTAGACGCTTTCAACATTGTCCGGGACCTCAGTGTCTGATACAAGTTTCTTCACTGTGGGACAGAATGGATGGTTAGTGGATGCGGGAAGCTTGTAATTAATGGAACCCACCTTAGAGCCTGACCTACAGATACCACCCGGGAAGGGCATGATCACCCCCCGAACATTCTGGCTAATTGCCTCCTTAGCATCCTCCGACGCCTTAAGACCCGCCTTCCAGTCCTTCGCCAAGATCAGAAGGTTTCCGCTGGCAACAGCCTTCATGGCGCCAAAATTGTCTTCAACCACGAATTCACCTTCCATAACTGGGATGCGCCAAACTTTCCGTCCCGCAATCTCGTCGGTCTTTTGAAAGCCATCGGCGAAGAGGCGCAGGCTCCTTCCAACTTTCAGTCTCCTTTTAGCTTTGGGGAGAGCGTCGAAGGCTGCTGTGGTTGGGCAGGTCATGATACATTGTCCGATTCTCAGGCTCATCTGGGTCTTGAGTCCGTTTCTCGTTGTGTGGTAGATTTGGATAATGGCTCCTGGACGTCCATCCGGGGTTTCTTTGGGTGATACCATGCCTTCTAATGCCGCTTCTGCTGGTGACATAATGATGGAAGATGCAAAGCCAGTTGCGGTTCTTGCTGCAATTAAAGCCCACTTCTCGTTGGCTGCAGTTATCAATATTCTGCCTGCCCACATGGGAAACATTTCGGCAAAAGTGTCCTCTATTTTCAGTGAATCCTGTCTTTCAGGCACCTTTACAACAAAATCTTTTCCTTCTTTTTTTACAACTTTAAGGTCTGCCATCATTTTTCGCTCCATTAGATTTTACTTTGTCCCGCTCCGTGACATATCTGAAACCGATTTGAGAAGTTCTCATCTTCTTTTACACTTTTAGATGTTACGGTATTTTGTATCTGTGATCTTTGATAACCGCACAAAAAATCTGTTCGGGTCTCTTGTTGTTCGGGTTGTTGTGGCAGTTGTGGTTGTGCCGTGTCAATGCGAGATTTATTTGATCTGCGTATGCTTTTAATCTTGTTGATGAGCCGTGTTTCGATGAGGAAGATAAGGGAGAGGTAGATGAACATCCAGGCGATGAAAAAGAATTCTCCGTAGAACTCATGGAAAAGTTCAGCCGGGTCTATTCCGCTATTGACCCCTATTACATAAATCGTTGCAATTCGCAGGATGTTGAGAAAGAATGTTCCAACTGCTCCTATTACGACGTAGATTATCTTTCTCATGCGGGATATGCTGGTGCCCCTGAGAAACAGCATGATCATGAATGAATATAAGAAGAGGCTGTGGCTTCCTGCACAAGACCATGCAACAGTAGCACCATAGGGTTTCCCACCGCCTATACTAGCAGTGAGATTCAAACCAGTGTCGCCTGCAGGTGATATTCGAGTCTCGTAACCTAAAAGATTTAGGATTGCCGCAGCTCCGGATGTGGTTACGGGAACAAGGAACTGCAGAGCCGTGAAGGTTCCATACGGATAGAATGTGTCAATCATGTAGAAGACACCTACGCCCCCAATAAAGACTGACGAGACAGCGAAGTGCTTCAGCCCCCGAAATCCATACAAAAGCAAAATCGAGGTTACAAAGAATACTGTGAAGAGTATGTACTCAAAAGAGGGAGGCCAAGAATGTGTCAAAAACCATTCGTCTCCATTTACGATGGGTACCCCAACGGCTCTTCCCAGTTCCACTATTCCAGCATGTAAACCGAAATTCAAACCCACCGCGTACAATGTGGGCAAAAGCATGATTACTGCGGTCAGCACGGTTTTTTTGCTCCAACCTGTGGCGTGTTCTTTTTTGAGTTTTTGCCATCCAAGGGCTGTCTCTAAGAAGAATAACCAGAGAAAGAGAAGGTACGGGGCTCTGCCTTTCCACAATAAATCAAAGGACTTCGCGTCTAATTTATAAAAAATGACCAGTGGCACAACAAAAGCTGCAAAAACAAGGACGGTCTGTAAAAGAAAGCTCCAATCTATTCTGGAAAGAAGTTCCTTCATTCTGAAAAGAAGTTTTTTCATTCCGAAAAGGAGCTTCGTTAGTTGTTCCTTTAATGGAAATACCATGCTGGTTGCGCCTTGCCAATCAAATGAATATCTTTACCTTTACAAAGGGCATCCTTAAACTTTGCCAATTCGTAATAACCTAAAGCGTTGCACTATTTACTGAAAGCCTACTTCTTTGACTTCTCTGCAGAATCTTCCTGCTCCTTGAAACTGAGAGATATCGAATTTACGCAGAAACGTTGACCCGTAGGTTTAGGTCTGTCGTCGAAAACATGTCCTAGGTGTCCACCACACTTCTTGCATAGCACCTCGGTTCTTCGCATTCCGAAGCGATTATCTGCTTTTTCTTCGATGTTATCTTTACAAACTGGAGCCCAGAAACTGGGCCACCCTGTGCCGGAATCAAACTTTGTGTCTGAAGAAAACAGTTCGCTTCCGCAACCAGCACAGGCATAAGTTCCCTTTTTCTTGTTTTGCCAGTATTTTCCGGTAAAGGCTGGTTCGGTTCCTTTTTCCCTCAGCACATGGTGCTCTTCCGGGGAGATAATTTTCTTCCATTCTTTTTCTGTTTTAATGGTTCTCATCTCCTTCCTAAAAACTTAGATTCTTGAAAAACTGGGTCATCTCAGAATCTCTTCTCTATAATTCTTATATCGGTTGTTCCTTTAAAACTTATATCAATCAACAAGCCGACTGGTTCATATCGGTAGCTTCAAGTTCCGTAGCAACTACCTTTTATTTCTGTTTGAACATTAATTATTGTGCCGGATGACGAGAAGGCATTAGCTTGACGCATCAGGATGAAATCTCAGAGTTACTCCGACGGCACACTAACTTCTAAAAAGCATCTCTGGGGATCATTGTCCACACTAGAACTAAACCGGTCAAAGATTGCACCGCTACAAAACCGAGGTTGAGCGGAAAAGGAGTAATTGCAACCACCCAGATGGAGAAGATAATCCACATGAACGCGAGCCACATCAACAGAATCTTATCTGAAACTCTCATCTTTCATCTGTTGTCACCTTATCTTAGTTGAATAGAAAAAGGCTATGAACAGAGAATATTAACTCTGAATATTAACTAGAAAAAAGGAGAATTGGGAATTTTGGAACCTGTCTTCTTTTTCCCATAACCTGTGTTGTTGTCAGGCTATCGATTTTGCGATTTCGTAGGCGCTCTTGTAATCCAGTATGCCCTTCGGAGACTCCACAGCTCGCTTGAACAGTTCGGCTTCAATCTGGATTTTCAAGGGTCCTATCGCCAAGGCACCTATCCCAAATTTGCCGGGCAGAAACTCTTTGTTCTCATGGGTAGATTTCAGCCCTTCAATGCCCAAAGGCGGAACAGCATTGATGTCCCCAACCACCTTACATTGCTTTCCGTAGTCTCTAAGTACGCTCAGAGGCAAAAGTTGAATGCCAGCAGCACCAGCAGCCAAAATTACGTCCGCCTCTTTTATGGCCTCACCTGTCTCATCAGGAGCAGCCGCCTGAACACCACAAACCTGCAGTGTGCCAAGCTCTTCGTTGATTTTGTTCGCAACAGCCGTTGCCCTATCTTGCTTCCGCGAGGTGAGGACAACTTTACTTCCTTCCATGGCGTATAAGCGAGCAGCAACTTGCCCGACGGGTCCGGTTCCTGCCAATATTGTTGCGTTCTTTCCTTTGAAATCGCCGAATCCTTTTTCTTTGAAGAGTTTTAGGGTTTTCGCCACTGCAGCTGAGGCAGTTGTGTATGCTCCTCTTGGGTCTATTATTACGGACAGCTCGAATGGTGGAAACATGGATTTCTTTGCGACATCCAGGATTTCGAGGGCTTTTTCAACATCTTGGCCTCCGATGAAAATCTTAGTGTGTTTAGCGCCTCCCGGTCCGCGGGGAAACATTGCGTCTTGGATTATTCTTTTTGCATCCCGGAGGTCAACGTCGCTGTAACTGAGAATCTGCGCTTCTGGAAATAAATCAATGGCAATCAAGATGTCGAAGGGACTTGCGTGCTTATCAGTGTCAAGAAATATAATGACCTTTTTTCGGCTTTTTTTTGGCGGAGAATTATTCGACAAAGCTCATAACCTCATAATTTTTGTCAAGGTATTTTGTGGAGTGCGATTTATGTCTTTTGCAAGAATGTGTATAGCTGCACCAAAACGACATTTGCAAATGCAGTCTCACTCTATGTGATATTACGATGTCCCGAACCTACGGTAATAGTGCAAACCAAACGAAATATAATATACAATCAAGTTCTTGTAATCATCAGAAACTAGGTGACATTTTTTGCTCAAACTCTACAACTCGCTAACCAAAAAAATCGAGATTTTCAAGCCCTTAGACAAGGGAAGAGTTAAGATGGTCAGCTGTGGGCCCTCCATCTATCAGTTGCCGCACATCGGCAACTATCGCACATTTGTCTTTGAAGATATCCTTCAACGTTACCTTGAATATCTCGGCTACAAAGTGGAGCGAGTGTTAAACATCACTGATGTGGAAGACAAAGCCTTAGCTGAGGCTGAGAATCAAAGCATAAATCTACAGGAACTGACCGACAGAAACATCGAAACCTTCATCAGCGAACTGAAACAACTGAAAGTCAGGATTCCCAACTATTTGCCGCGATCTTCAACCAGCGTTGACCAAGCCGTCCATCTTATCGAGATTCTGCTCGAGAAGGGTTACGCCTACCGTTACACATACAAGGGACGCAAAAACATCTACTATGACCCATTGAAGTTTGATGGATTCGGCAAACTCTTCGGATTAGACATGAGCAAGTGGCCTAAGAAAAAACGGCGCTTCCACAGAGACACCTACACCGGAAACAGGTGGAACAAAGGCGACTTCATCTTATGGCACGGCTACAAAGAGGGCGACAAAGTCTACTGGAACACAAAACTTGGCAAGGGCAGACCCTCATGGAACATTCAAGACCCCGCTATGATGCCAAAAACTTTTGACTTCAAGGCAGACATCTGGTGCAGCGGAATCGACAGCACTTATCGTCATCACGACTACATTATCGCCGTGGTTGAGGCGGTAACAGGTAAACCCTTTGTTTGCTGCTGGCTTCATGCAGGCCACCTCCTTCTGGAGGGAGAAAAGATGTCTAAGCGGAAAGGCAACATAGAATATCCAAGGGGTCTCTTGGAAGCCGAATGCATATGGAATCATATTCGTTTTTTCTTTATCTACGGTCACTATAAAGGAAAACTGAACTTTACATTCAAAAAATACACCAAAGTCTGCCGTCTACTCAAAAATTTTCGGGATATGGTACAGAACCTCAGTGTTGCTGAAGGCGCAGAACAAAAATCTAGCGCTAGAGCAAAGAAGCTAGTTAAAAAAATAACGATAGATTTTGAGGAGAACATGAACAATGACCTTCAGGTTAAGGCTGCCTTCGATTCGTTGTATAAAACCGTCTCAAGATTGGTTAGACTCAAAGAAAAGCAAGGGTTAAGCGCTGAGGACTCAAAAGGGGCATTAGTGAAACTAAAAGCCATCGACTATGTTCTGCAGTCCATTTTCTGAAAAGGGGGTCCTTGAATGTGGCGAAAAAGAGGAACCGAATAATCTTTCACGTTGATATGGATCAATTTTTTGCTGCCGTAGAAGAAAGAGAACGCCCTGAAATTCAAGGTAAACGAGTTGTTGTAGGCGCCGACCCAAAAGAAGGAACCGGAAGAGGCGTAGTCAGCACCTGCAATTATGAAGCCCGCAAGTACGGTGTCAGGTCCGGTATTCCCATAACAAGAGCTTGGAGGTTATGTCCCGACGCCGTCTACCTCCCAGTTAACTACAGTCTTTACCGGAAAGTCTCTGCTCGAATCATGACGATTCTGCGGAGTTACGCTGACAAGTTTGAGCCCTGGGGCCTAGATGAAGCTTTCCTGGATGTGACATCTCGGGTCAAAAATTTTGAGGAAGCCGAGAAACTGGCGCAGAAAATCAAGAATGAAATTTACGAAAAGGAGGGGCTGACCTGTTCGATAGGTGTTGGACCGAACAAGCTTGTAGCTAAGATAGGCAGCGACTTCAAGAAACCGGATGGTCTAACAGTTGTCAGAATAGAGGATGTGAAAGCGTTTCTGTCGCCTCTACGGGTGAGTAAGCTGCTTTGGGTTGGCAGAAAGACTGAGAACAAACTCAACAGCATGGGAATCAAGACAATCGGTGACCTGGCAAGCTACGACGCATCCATTTTGGTGGAGAAATTCGGTGTTGCAGGCACCCAGTTGTATCTTTCAGCCCAAGGAATCGACAATAGCGAGGTTCAAGAACGATGGGAGAGGAAGTCTATGAGCAGAGAAATAACTTTCGAAGAGGACACATCCGACTCTGACATCATCTTCGAGACCTTAGACGCCATCTCAGAAGATTTGCATGCGGAACTAACGGCATCCGATTTCACGTTTAAGACAACTACAGTGAAGATAAGATACGCAAACTTCGAAACCCACACCCACGGCAAATCACTGCCCTTCTTCACAGACCGACTTAGGGATATACAGAAGAGTGCCAGAGAACTCATGCAAGCATACTTGCGCCCCGACAGGAAAATCCGTCTAATAGGCGTTAGGCTCTCAAACCTGTTCTCAACAAAAAAGCAGATGAAGTTAATCGACTAACGGAACCCAATCTGAGAATCGAGTTTGCTCTCTTAAGTTTTATATCGGAAGAAAGCCCATGAAAGGGTTAGCTGAAACAATTAAAGGGGAAGGGGCGCAGTTTTGAGTGAGATGTGGATTCGGGTTTCTGAGAAGATTCTTGCTCAGTTAAAACGTCTTGAAGAGACCAAAGGTAAAGACCGTTTGGAGCTAGTGCGGTCACTACGTTTTATAATGAGCGTATTACAGAGAAGCCTGCTCGGCTGGACGCAGTGGGTAAACAATCCTGACATAATGACAATTTTCACGCAAGAAGATCTGAAAAACATGACAGAAAGACTGTCGAAGTTGACCCAGTCCTTTGTAGAATATGACATAAAAATAACCAGCTTAGGAGTCAAGAAAGGCTTAAAAACTCCAAAGAAAGCCGCAAAGAAAAAACAAGAAGAGAGAACTGAAAGATTCTACGTGTAAAGTAGCTTTCTGCTTTCTCTCACATTTTATCAACATAGAGCATTAAGCGGGGAGGAAAACCAGTAACGTTAATAGGTTGCTATAAGGTAGTAACTTTTTCAAAGTGAGGACGATGCCAAAGTTAAATGTCCTAGTTTTAACCGGTCGCACCATTGAACAGGGCAAAGGAAAAGAGATGGGCAAACTATCAAAAGTATACTTAGACGACGTAGTTCAATGTAACATCGACCCCCAAGACATGAAAACTCTCAAACTGAGGCAGAACACCAACGTTAGAGTCACCAGCAAGTTTGGTAGTGTGGTTCTGAAAGCTGTGAAATCGCCTCGGGCTCCCCATCCCAAAATGATTTTTATTAGCTACGGTCCATGGGCAAGCGTCATCAGCGACCCTCGGACCAATGGGACAGGTATGCCCTCATTGAAGGGGTTTCCTGCAGAGATTGAACCGGCACCTGACGAGAAGGTGTTAAGCATTCAGGAACTAGTTAACCAACTCAAAATGGAGGAATAAACTTGACAGTTATAACTGGGGTAACATGTCCAGTCTGCGGAACTTTCTGTGACGACATCGAAATAATTGTTGATGACAACAATCATATTATTGAAGCTCGAAATGCGTGCGCTATGGGAGCAGCCAAATTCTTAAATTATTCTGCTCACCGTACAAAGAAACCTCTTATCCGAAAAAACGGTGAATTAGTCGAAGCTTCTATGGATGAAGCTGTTGAAAAAGCTGCTAAAATCCTCGTTGACGCAAACTATCCACTAATGTACGGTTGGAGCAACACGAGTTGCGAAGCAATTCGTACGGGTTTGGAACTGGGGGAAGAGGTTGGTGCTGTTATGGATAACACCTCAACTGTCTGCCACGGACCCTCCATCCTGAGTGTACAAGACGTTGGTATACCGTCAGCAACCTTGGGACAGTTAAGGCATCGCGCAGACCTCATAATCTACTGGGCTAGCAATCCGTGGAGCGCACATCCACGGCATCCCGAACGCTATTCTATGTTCTCAGATGGCAGATTCGAAGGGAGCACATGGAAGAGCTATCTTTCACGATTAAGAGGTGTCATGTCCAAGAAAAAGATTCAAAGAGCCTCCAACTTGGTCTTGAAACGCGACTTCTGTTTTGCTCCTCAAGTTGAAGAAGGTCTTCCTTCTAGTGTACATCAGAAGAGACGTAGAACAATAGTCATAGACGTCCGCAAGACCCGCACAGCAGATGCAGCAGACTGTTTCCTTCAAGTTGAACCGGGCACCGATTACGAACTTCTTCAAGCTCTGCGTGTACTCATTAACGATGGAGAGCTAGACGTCGATGAAGCTGCAGGAATTCCCATTGAAACCCTTGAACAACTCGCTGACCTCTTGATAAACTGCAAACTAGGCATCATCTTCTTCGGATTAGGATTAACCATGAGCAAAGGAAAACACCGCAACATAGACGCCGCCATCAACCTAACCCGCGACCTAAACAAACGCACAAAATTCCTCATCATGCCCATGCGAGGACACTACAACGTAACCGGAGTTAACATAGTTTTCACATGGCAAACCGGATACCCTTTTGCTGTCGACCTATCTAACGGCTACCCAAGATACAATCCCGGAGAAACCTCGGCGGTTGACATTCTATCTCGTGACGAAGCCGACGCCACCATGGTAATCGCCTCAGACCCCGTTGCCCATTTCCCAAGAGCCGCCTCCAAAAACATAGCAAAACATCCTCTTATCGCCATAGACCCAGAGGTGACCCCCACAACGATGCTTGCAGACGTCATAATCCCTCCCGCCTTCGTCGGAATCGAGGCTGAGGGAACAGCCTACCGCATGGACCATGTTCCACTGCCCCTAAAAAAGGTGGTAGAGCCCCCAGAAACATGTCTTTCAGATAAGGAAATCCTGCAGAGAATTCTTCAAAAAGTTCGAGAATTAAGGAGGGACACGAATTGACAGAACTCATCATTAAGAACGGATTTGTTTACGACCCCCTAAACCGAATAGACGGCGAAAAAATGGACATATCCATTAGGAATGGAAAGATTGTAAAAAGCGTTAAGGAAAAAGCGAATATCATCGACGCTTCAGGCATGGTGGTGATGCCCGGAGGAGTTGACATCCACACTCACATAGCAGGCGGCGAAGTTAATTCTGGTCGTCTCCTGAGACCTGAAGACCACGTTAAGGACGTTGAGGTTAAGACAGCTTTAACCCGTTCTGGAGTAGGCTACTCGATTCCATCTACATTCACTACAGGTTATCGTTACTCAAAGATGGGCTACACAACCCTCATGAACCCCTCTATGGCTCCCCTTGAGGCTCGCCACACCCATGAGGAACTAGCTGACATCCCCATGGTTGACAAGGCAGCCTATCCCCTCCTAGGAGACTGGTGGTTCAGCCTAGAACACATAAGAGACGGGTTAATCGAAGAGAACGCCGCCCACATAGCCTGGATGCTCCACGCCACAAGAGGATACGCCATCAAAATCGTCAACCCTGGAGGTCTAGAAGCATGGGGCTTCGGAAGAAACGTCAATGGTCTTGATGATACTGTACCCCACTTCAACATAACCCCCCGCGAAATCATCCGCGGATTATGCAAAGTGAACAAGCTTCTCAACCTTCCCCACACAATTCACGTTCACACCAACAACCTTGGAAAGCCTGGCAACTACGTCACAGCTCTAGAGACCATGAAGTGTGTGGAAGATTTGGCACAGGGAGACAAACCTGTGATCCATATTACGCACATCCAGTTTTGTGCCTTCAAGGGCTCAGATTGGAGTAGTCTAAGTTCTGGAGCAGGGGAAATCTCGAAGTACGTCAATAACCATAATCACGTAACCCTAGACATGGGGCAGGTGATCTTTAGCGACACGACCACAATGACGGCTGACGGGCCATTCCAGTATGGTCTCTATCATCTTACTGGAAACAAATGGATGAATCACGATGTGGAAACAGAGACAAGCGGCGGAATAGTGCCCTTCAAATACAAACGCTCAAGCGCTGTTCATGCAACCCAGTGGTCCATAGGACTTGAAATTGCCCTTCTGATCAAGGACCCGTGGAAAATTCTCATGACAACAGACCATCCTAACGGTGGTCCTTTCACTTCTTACCCCAAAATCCTTGCATGGCTCACGAGCCGAGCAGCGAGAGAGAAAACGTTAAGCAGAATCAACAAGCGGGCTAGGAAGAAAAGTTTGTTGCCCAGCATCGACAGGGAACTTAGTCTTTACGAGCTAGCTATCGTAACGCGGGCAGGTCAAGCTAAGGTTCTCGGCCTGAAACCGAAGGGACATCTGGGAGTGGGAGCGGACGCCGATGTTGCCATCTATAAGATAAACCCTCACAAACTTGACATCTCTAAACAATACAAGGTTGCTAGAAAAGCCTTCAAAAATGCCGCTTACACGATTAAAGACGGAGAAGTTGTGGTAAAGGATGGAGAAATTGTGAAACCAGTAAGCGGAAAGACCTACTGGATCGATGTTACAACCTCCATGCCCCACGAAATTAATGATGACATAAAAAAGAAGTTCAGGGAGTATTGGACAGTAGAATATGAGAACTATCCCCTTCCAGAGGGCTTCATACACGCTTCTTCACCTATTCCAGTAAAGGCGGAGGTCTAAAAACTTGATATCCCTCAGCCCAAGACGGACGTTCAAGTTTCCAATAGAAGCAAAGAATATCAGTCCTGACATCTTCGCCAAAAGATCATCTAAAGAGATAGCGGCTCTGCAACTGTGGGAAGGAAACCGGAAACGGCTCCTCGGCGACCTTTTCAGCATAAAAAATGACAGCAGCATTCCTGCGGAAGAATTCACTATAAAGATTGAGGGAGACGCCAGCAAGTTGCGTAATATTGGCGCCGGCATGTCCATGGGGCGCATAGTTGTTGATGGGGACGCTGGCATGCATGTGGGCGAGGAGATGAGTGGAGGCGCCATAACAGTGGCTGGCAACGCAGGTTCGTGGGCCGGGTCAAAGATGAAGGGCGGAACCATAGAAATCAAAGGCGACGCAGGCGATTATATTGGTGCGTCGTATCGTGGAAGCACCCAAGGGATGAGCGGGGGAAAGATCATCATGCATGGAAACGCTGGATACGAAGTTGGATGTTTCATGAGAGACGGGCTCATCAAAATACTTGGAGATGTAGGATTGTTCGCTGGCATTCACATGGGCAATGGAACAATCTTCGTTCAAGGCAACTCTGAGGGAAGAGCTGGCGCGCAAATGATTAACGGAAAAATCGTTATAGCTGGTCAGGTTCCTGCTGTAATGCCTACTTTCACTATTGACAGCATTAAGCCCAAGGTCAAGGTTGACGGAGAAAAAATCGAAGGTCCATTCTACCGGTTTATCGGCGATTTAGCTGATGATGGTAAAGGGAAATTGCTTGTTTCCAAGACAAAGAACCCGCATCTGAGCTCCTACGAAAAGTACCTAGAATAAAGACTGGCATCGTATTTCATGAATGGGAGTGAAAAAATGTGCCAAGCCAGAAACTGAGCGTTAACCGTGCTGCTTACAGTCTTGTCAAGAGGCTGTGTGATCGTGCAGACGAGTTCGGAGTTATTGTCAAAGAGGTGGAGTCAGGGGCAACTCTGATTGACGCTGGAATCACTGCTAAGGGAGGTTTCGCTGCAGGTCAGATAATAACAGAAATTTGTCTAGGGGGTCTCGGCAAGGCAGAAATACTCTATAAAAGGTATGGTGATCTTGAGCTTCCCTCAATCTTCGTTTACACAGATTATCCAGCTATATCGACTTTGGGGTCCCAATTTGCTGGTTGGCAAATCAAGGTGGGAAAATATGTTGCTATGGGTTCTGGTCCAGCCCGTGCCTTATCTTTGAAGCCAAAGGAACTCTACCAAAAGATCAATTATAAAGACTCAGCAGATGTGGGCGTGCTGGTTCTCGAAACTTCCAAGGAGCCCACCGAAGAGGTTGTGAAAAAGATTTCTGAGGAATGTAGAGTTGACCCAAGTAACCTATTTCTAGTTTTGGTGCCAACTTCATCCGTTGCTGGCTCAACGCAAATTTCAGGAAGGATTGTGGAGACTGGCTTGCACAAGTTGACGGAGTTGGGTTTTGATCCAAAACTGGTTACTCACGGCTGTGGATATGCGCCCATAGCACCTGTGCATCCTAAATTGGCTCATGCCATGGGGAGAACCAATGATGCGATAATTTACGCCGGCACTGCCTACTATACGGTAAGTTCTGATGATGATGAAGAGTTGGAGAATTTGTTAGATAGGGCGCCGGCTTCAGCGTCTAAAAGCTATGGGAAGCCTTTCATGGAAATCTTCAAAGAAGCCAACTACGATTTCTACAAGATTGACCCCGGATTGTTCGCCCCAGCAGTCTTCGTGGTCAACAACTCCAAAACAGGTAAAACCTTCCGCGCCGGAAAAATCGACGTGGAAGTCTTCAAGAAATCAATAAAGTTCCAAACGCTGTGAGAATGTTAGTCTATTCTTATGGCAACTTCGATTTCCATTCCATCCTTGAGCCCAAGAGTTTTTCGCAGATTTACCGGGGCTAATATTTCCAAGAGATCGGCTGGATATCCTGGAACGTCAGGTACCACCACAGCTCCCCATAGTTTTTTCATTATCAGAGCCTTGAAGCACCGTCCCTCGTGGAAACCTTCTGGGGACTTGATTTTGATGCCCTTCGTTGGATTTCTCAGCTCCTTAACATCCGTTCCCGGTGACAGTTGCAGGTTTAATGTTCCGGGAAAGGGGTTAAAGCCGAGCTTCTCCATGAATTGCTTCCTGGCCCACGGAAGGTTGACAAATAGGCTTCCTGTTCCTTCTCCGCTGAAAATTCTCCCTTTCAAGGTTATCTTCCTCATTTGAGACACCTGGGTGACGCTTGAAAAAAAATGATTTGCTCTCTTAAATGTTTAAGCTGTATTCGTATCATGTCTAGTAAAAATGCTTTACGCATTTTCGAGTAGTTACTCTTAAATAAGAAAGATAATGCATAGAGCCTTCGAACCTACAACGGGACGATTGAGAATGGACCCAAAAAAGATAGCATTCATGTCTTTAATGGGAGCCCTTGCAAACATCCTATTCCTGGTCTCATATCATGTAGGGCCTATCACTCAAGGAGTTTCACTTGATCTTTCCCTTTTAACGGTGTTCATAGCAGCCCTATATGGAGGACCCGCAACAGGCTTTATCACAGGATTATTCGCTGGAATCTTTCCAGGGATTTACTACGGACCTTTAGGTACCGGTTCTTGGCTTGGTCTAATAGGACTACCCATCGGAAAGGCGCTAACTGGACTTACAGCAGGTTTGCTCTATAAAGGTCTTGGTATGGATCAGAGGCATCGGAAATCAGTTTTGACCGTTCCTTTGATACTTGTTTCCTACATTCCAGAGTTTATCTATACAATAGCCTATTTTGTAACTCTATTACCCTATTTTATAGGAGGCGGTGGCTTCAGCATACTTGTTTTCGTGTTACCGAAAGCATGGGCGGAAATACTCGTTATGAGCTTTTTCATGGCTGCTCTAGTGGGAAACCGTGGCTTCAGCACTTTTATCACCAACTTCTTTGTCAGTTACGGAACTAAATCGAAATCTTGATCCTACTGAAAGCAGTCGATATTACGTGTCACCGCAAATAGTTCTCGACATCGACACCATCAATGATCTACAACACTTAGTTTCGCTGAAAGCCAAGCAGACGCTTGCATAAAAAGCATTAGAAAAACTGGATTAACCAGCAACTTTGAGACTTCTTCATAACCAAGAAAACTGTTGCAACAGATTCATTGCATTTTTTTGGAAAAAATTTTAATGAGGCAACCTTGTCTTTATCTTGAGTGAATTTCATTTATGGCAGAAGCGCTAAAAAAAGGACTTAATGATCTTGGGGAATGGGTGGAGAAAGAAACTGTTTCTATAGTTGAACCCCTGAGGGCGGAGGCGAGAAAGCTACTTGAAGATACAGAAGGCAAGCTTGCTGATCTTTTAGAGGCTAGTGAAAAACTGTTAGAGGATGCAGAGAAAGAGTTAGCAAAAGGCAGCCGCAAAACATACCGCCGAGCAAAATTCCTCCAAAAAATCTCTGGAAACTTTGCTAATCTAATAGATGGCATCAATATCCCCGATGAAATCTCTGGGGAAAGCCTTCATCAGGCTTCTAAAGAAATAGAAAAGATACTTGAAACAATAAGCCAAGAGAGAATGAAATATTTCCGCGCTATCGCACCTTACTTCATAATTTCTCGTCGAAGATTTGATGTAGCCTTAAAGAGGGCAGTTGATACATCTCGAAATCTTCAAACCTTTACCTCAGAAGAGTATGCTAAAGCTGAGAGTGCTGAAGGTGTTGCTTCTAGGATTGAAGAGCTACGTCAATCTTTAATGGAGTTAAATGAAGCGGAAAAGGCTAAAGAAACGAGAGAGCTGAGACGAGAACTTCTTGAGAAGAAGATAGCCGAAAATCAACAGAACATGCGGGCAATACAGAGCAAAGATGCGGTAGTTGAATTCGCTCAAATAAACGCGAGAATTAAAGAGTTGGATGAAAACGTAAAACACGACTTGCGACATCTGCAAAAACCCTTTCTGAAATTCCAAACTCTAGTTAACAGCCCAGGTTACAGTCTTTCCCCAGAAGCGACACAGAAGCTTGACGAATACCTGAGGAACCCCTTTAAGGCCTTGGCAACAGAGAAGGAAGGCTATCCTCTCCTCAGAAATATTCTTCAAAAGATTGAGGACGCTATGGAAAAGGGTAAACTGAAGCTGAAGAAGACTCGCTTGAGAAAGGCGAAAGATCAGATAGATAACATTCTCAACAAAACCGCTCTGCTCTCTCTTCATCAGAATTGCAGAGAAGCCTTCAACAAAAAAAGCCAGTTAGCAACATCTGGTGCAATAGGCGAGATTAGAAACAAGAGAGAAACGCTGCAGAAAAACTTGAAAGACTTGCAACGAAAAAAGAGACTCCTCGAAACTAGAGAAGCTGCTCTGGAGAAGGAAAACCAGCAGGTACGCGCTAGAGTTGAAGAGCAGAAAAAAGAATTGAAAAGAGTGGTTTTTGAACTGACCAGCCAGAATGTTAAAATTATCATAGATTAGCTGCAAAGTTGATTCTATGCTAGGAGCCTCTGTATATTCTGTAAACCTTTATTTAGTAGGATACTAAACTAGCCTTTCAAAAAATGACCGATGTGAGGCGACATGCAGGGGGATCGAATTGACCAGATTATCGATAAATATGTGGATGAAGAGGGTATTTTAATCCAGTTACTCTTAGATATTCAGCGTGAGTTTAATTGGATACCAAAGGAAGCGATAAAAAGAATAAGTGAGAGGCTCAAGATTCCTTACAGTCAAATATTTCGGGTTGCAAGTTTTTACACTGCGCTAAGCTTGGAGCCTATTGGTCGTCATCTTGTTAGAGTTTGCGTCGGTACTGCTTGTTATGTTCGAGGAGGACCAAGAATTCTGGATTCCCTCGAGATTAAATTAGGAATAAAATCCGGTGAGACAACAAAGGATGGTAAGTTCACCTTGAAGACCGTTAATTGTTTGGGTTGCTGCGCTCTGGGGCCTGTTATTGAAATAGATAGGCAATATTTTGGAAAGCTCAATTCCGCAAAGCTCGAGAAATTGCTAGCTAGCTATGATTAACAGAAGAAGTGAAGAGTTATGAAACCATTAAAATCTCCTTCTGATCTGGAAAAGCTCCGGAAGGATATACTTGCTAAAAAAAATCCTAAGAGGTTGGCCATTGCAGCATGTGTAAGTACAGGCTGTCAGGCTCTTGGTGTCCAAAAAGTCCTTGAAGCGTTTAATGAGGAAATCAAGAAGCATTGCTTGGAAGGAAAGGTGGACATCAAAGAGACTGGGTGCTTGGGTTTCTGCGAAAAGGGTCCAAGAATAGTCATCTATCCTGAAGAGATTTACTACTTCCAAGTACAGGCAAAAGATGTACCCGAAATCGTATCGAAGACTTTGATTAAAAACGAAATTGTTGAAAGATTACTTTACACGGACTCAATCACTGGCAAAAAAGCACTCCATCTCTCTGATGTTCCATTCTATAAGTATCAAAACAGACTTCTTCTGGAAAGCAACAGTAAACTCGACCCAAAGAAGATAGAGGATTATCTAGCAATCGACGGTTACACCGCGTTACCAAAAGCTCTCTTCCAAATGACCCCAGAGCAAGTAATGAACGAAGTAAAGGACTCCAAGCTTCGGGGTCGGGGTGGAGGTGGTTTCCCAACCTACATAAAATGGGAATCCTCCAGAAATGCTCCGGGAGAACCCAAATATGTCATCGTGAACTGTGACGAAGGCGATCCAGGAGCTTTCATGAACCGGGCACTGATGGAAGGTAATCCTCACTCAATCCTTGAGGGGCTCATCATAGGGGCTTATGCGATAGGCTCCCATGAGGGATTTATCTATGTGCGTCAAGAGTATCCTCTCGCAGTAGAGAATATGGAGATGGCCATTAAACAAGCAGAAAAACTGAGACTCTTGGGTGAAGACATCCTTGGTTCGGGATTTGACTTTAAGGTTAAGATACATAGGGGAGCGGGTGCTTTTGTGTCCGGTGAGTCAAGCGCTCTAATGACTGCAATAGAGGGAAAAGTGGGCGAGCCAAGGCCAAAATATGTCCACACGTCCGAAAAAGGAGTTTGGGACAAGCCGAGCGCACTGAATAATGTTGAGACATGGGCTAACATACCCCTTATAATCAACAAGGGCGCTGAATGGTTTGCATCAATTGGAACCGAAGGCAGCAAAGGCACCAAAATATTTGCGTTAGCAGGTAAAGTAAGCAACACTGGTTTAGTAGAGGTTCCATTTGGCGTATCATTAAGGGATATTATCTACAAAATTGGTGGCGGAATCCGAAATGGAAAGAAATTCAAGGGGGTTCAAACTGGCGGTCCCTCTGGAGGCATCATCCCTGAGCAGCACTTAGATTCTCCTGTTGATTTTGACGAACTTACCAAGCTAGGTTCAATGATGGGCTCTGGCGGGATGATCGTAATGGACGAAGACACATGTATGGTAGAATTAGCCCGCTACTTTGTCAACTTCTTATGTGACGAGTCCTGCGGAAAGTGTACGCCTTGTCGGGAAGGATTAAGACAAGCCAGTATAATCTTGAACAGGATCATTAGCGGTAAAGGAACAGAGGAAGATATAGAAAAACTTGGAAAAATCGCAGAGGTAACCAGCGTTGCTTCCCTATGCGCATTAGGAACAACATCTGCGAATCCACTATTAACCACCATTCGATACTTCAAACACGAATACGAAGCACATATTAATGAAAAAAGATGCCCAGCACTAGTCTGTAAGAACCTTACATCTTATTATATTGACCCGGAAAAATGCCAAGCATGCATGATTTGTCACAGAAACTGTCCAGTTGATGCGATAATCGGAGAGAAGATGAAAATTCACGTCATTGATCAAACCAAATGCATCAAGTGCGGAAGTTGCTATGACCTGTGTCCGCCTAGATTCCAAGCAGTGAAAAAAATATCGGGTGAACCAGTTCCTCCGCCCATTCCAGAAGAAGAGAGACTGATCAAAAGAGTGAGGAAAGGGAAGCAAAAATAAGGGGTTGAAACGAATGGAAGGCGGTGAAAAAGAAATCACGATGCAGATTGACAGTATAGATGTCAATGCCAAAGAAGGAACAAGCATCTATGATGTCGCAAAGAAAGTTGGCATAAAAATTCCTACACTCTGTCATAATGAGGCTCTTGAACCTTTTGGGGCTTGCCGTGTCTGTTCGGTGGAAATTACTGACAAGCGAGGAAGGAAAAAGATTGTAACTTCATGCAATTATCCGGTTTTCGATGGGCTCGTAGTTGAGACAAAATCTGAAAAGGTTTTCAGAACCCGTCAACTGCTTCTTGAGCTGTTGCTTGCTCGATGTCCAAATGCTAAGAAGATTCAGGATTTGGCAAGGGAATATGGCATTGAGAAGCCAAGTTTTTGGGTAGGTGATCCAGAGGAGGATTGTATCCTCTGCGGCTTGTGCGCTCGCGTCTGTGAAGAAAAAGTTGGCGTTTCTGCTATCAATTTTGCGAATCGAGGCGTGGAACGAGAAGTTACTGCTCCCTATCACACAATATCCGATGATTGCGTGGGATGCGGTGCATGTGCTATTATATGTCCAACAGACTCGAAAAAAGTCAGAATAAACACCTATCCCATGCTAGAGGAGGACATCAGGGAAGCAGAGGAACAGTTTCTGAACGGAACACGAGATGAACTCTTAGGCGTTTATAAAGAGATTTTTGCAGCAAAAAGCACTATTGACGGGCAAGACGGAGGAATGGCTACTGCTCTACTCCTTTCAGGATTTGAAAAAGGTCTGTTTGATGCCGCTATTGTCGTTAAGAGAACAGTGGGGTACAAAGCAGAGGCAGTTATCGCAGAGACAGCTGATGAAATACTGAATGCTCGAAGAACGAAATATTCACGGGTTAAGATGATGTCAAAAATCGGGGAGATGGTGGAGAAAGGCAAAAGAAAGATTGCCTTTGTTGGTACCCCATGCGAGATTCGAACAGGAAGAAAAATTCAGCAGCAACTACTGAGTAAATATCCTGACCTAAAGATTACCATAGTGGGGTTATTCTGTTTTGAAGCCTTTGATTACGAGAAGCTGAAGGAAGCGACACAGCGTTTGTTGGGCGTTGATTTGGACAAGGCAGAAAAAACTCAAATCCAGAAAGGGAAGTTCATAGTGCAGATTGATGGAAACGAATATTCTGCGAAGGTAAAGGAGTTCCACGATGCAATTCAAGGCGGATGTGCTTATTGTAACGACTTCGCTGGCAGAATCGCTGATGTTTCTGTTGGTTCAGTGGGAAGCGATGATGGTTATTCAACAGTGATAGTGCGGTCAGATACAGGAAAAAGGCTTCTGGAGAACGCTGATTGCATCAAAGGAGATGTAAACGTAGAAGACGTTGTCAAACTGGCTAAATTCAAAAAGAGCAGAGCAGACAAGAATTTTTCGCCCATTATCGAAGGGGCACAAAACTACAAGGAATCATAGAGCCTTTCTCGGATTATCGGAGGGTGCTCCTCATTTTCTTAGTTTAATGACTTAGTCTAATCCGTAACTGTGCTCTTTCAAAGCATATTTTAGGGTGTGCCACCATTTTAGAGCTAAAGATTGGTGAGGAAACTGGCTTCTCACGTTGAAAGTTCTTCCAATCTAGCTAAATTGGCTATGGAATCGAATATCGAGGAGTTTCTCCAACTCACCACGAAAACCTCTCAGCTTTTGGCTAAAGAAAACGGAAGAGTTGGAAGCCTACGAATAACCGGGAGACTCGTTGAAGCGCCGCCAGTCGGAGAAGCGATTGTTGTTGGAGACCTGCATGGAGACCTGAAAAGTCTATTGTATATCTTGGAAGCCAGCAATTTTCTATTTAAGGCGCAGAGTAAGGAAGATGTTCTGCTAATTTTTCTTGGAGATTACGGAGACCGCGGCTCTAATTGTCCTGAAGTCTATTATGTTGTCTTGAATCTTAAGGAACTGTTTCCTGAGCGCGTCGTCTTGATGAGGGGAAACCATGAAGGTCCCCCTGACCTACTTGCCTCTCCCCACGACCTGCCAATTCACATGAACCAGAAATTCGGTGAGAGGGGTTCAGAAGCTTATTTGAAGGTTCGAGAGCTTTTCAATCATCTGTACACGGCTGTACTCATAAAAGGGAGATATATTTTCCTTCATGGAGGAGCTCCAAGCGGAGCCATCAACGTTAATGATATCGCTTATGCCCATGAAAAGCATCCGCGAGAGCGCCATCTTGAGGAAATCTTGTGGAGTGATCCTTGGGAGGGTATAAATGGAACAATCGCTTCGCCTAGGGGAGCTGGTAGGCTTTTCGGTGAAGACATCACAAACAAGCTTCTACAAATGCTTGATGTCAAAGTATTGATTAGAGGACACGAATCGAGTAAAGAAGGATACAAAATAAACCACAGCGGAAAAGTGTTAACTCTCTTTTCGAGGAAAGGTCCCCCCTACCAGAATAAATTTGGAGCCTTCTTACACTTCGGCATCTCACAAAAAGTAGAAAACCCAAAGCAACTTCTGCAAGGAATCCATAAATTTTAGGCTTAAATCCTAAATCATATTTGGAGTCTATTAACAGCGGTATGTTGAAAACCAGTCTTTTTCTCAATTTCTGGTTGATGGAACTGGAGCTTTATGTGAAGACTAGTTTGTGTTTCTTAGCAGTTTGATGGCTGCCATTTTTGCCCCGATTTCTGCAATTTCTCTGTTTTCTCCGCTTCCCACTATGATGACGTCGTTTTCTTTTGGTTTAAATTTGGTCACTAATTGGTTGTGCAGAGAAGGCATGCTTACGGAAATGTCATCCTCACGAGTAGGCATAGATAACTTGTTGCTGGAAAAAATCAGGGTGGTTGCTCCTGACGCTCCGCTCTTAATCGCTACATCTCTCTGTTCCATACCACTCTTCACTGCTCGAGCTGAGTCCCTGACAAGAATCGCAACGTTAAAGGGTCCAACCGTCAGGCGGCTGCTGGGAACCTCCACTCCTTCGCTGAGCTTACCGCGCAGATTAGAAAACAGTGCCTTTCCCTCCTCAGAGAGAGAAATTCCCCTTCTTGAACCCTGAATTATTCCCTCATTTTTCAGGTGTTTCAGAAGGGTTCTCGTTGTGCCCTCCCCCAAATCAAGTTCCTTAGACAGCCTTATTCTGCCCACGCTTCCGTGATCCCCAATTATTTCCAACGCCTTAACTACGTGAGCTTCATTAAATGCTGGAGCAGGTCCAGGCGCAATCTTTCGCGTAACCCTCTCAATATCCTCTAATAACTTCAATGCCGAAATCCCACTCCACACTAACTTATTACAAGAAACTGTTTATAACTTTTGGAACAATTAAGCATGTACCACCACAAAGCTTGTAAAAACTACAGAAACCCTTTATTAAACCATGTGAGGGAGAGTGAAAAAATCAAGAAAGTCATTTTGGTAACCGGCACTCCTGGCGTGGGAAAAACTACGGTTTCCCAGAAGTTAGCCTCTAAGCTTGGTGCACTTTACATAGGAATAACTGACCTCGTTAAGAAGGAGAAGTTAATCGCCAGCGTGGACGATGTTAGAAGAACGTTGATTGCAGACACAGAAAAAGTGTCAAAACGAGTGCAAGAAATCCTCGAGTCTTCCAAGGGCAACATCGTAATTGAGGGTCACTACGCTGTTGATGTCGTATCAAAGAAAGAGGTGAACACAGTTTTTGTCCTCAGACGTGATCCCACCGAGCTCATGGGTGTACTGGAGAAGCGCGGATTTGAGGGAAAGAAGCTCTGGGAGAATCTAGCCGCCGAAATATTGGATGTTTGCCTATTAGACGCCCTATCAGCTTGTGGCGCAGATAAAGTTTGCGAGATAGACGTTAGCGGTAAAACAGTAGAGCAGGTGGTGGAAGAGATAGTTTTGGTGCTGGAAAAAAGAAAAGTTTGCCGGTCCGGAATAGTTGATTGGTTAGGAAAACTGGAGAATGAAGGACGACTTGGAGAGTTTCTGAGAGATTTCTGAAGGTTACCCCATCATCCTTAGAATCTGCTGTTTTGATAGCAAAGTGATGCCGCGGCGGTTGGCGTAGGACTTGGCGTGACCGCTAAATTTTCCGGAGATGATTATGGGTTTGGGAAATCCAACGTCTTCCGCAGCTTTATCGATGTTTATGACCATGTTGACTCCAACGGTTCTCCTCCAATCTTTAATCCAAACTGAACGTTTCTCTCTGCCCTTCCGGAGAACCAAATCAAACTTGCGAGAAAGCCCAGATACACCTTCTAGAACAGCGTCTTTCTCTATTTTGTAGCCGTTTTGCCGAAAATATTTAACAGCAAGATTTGCTAAGGAAAACCGACTCATTTATCTGCATCCTCTTACAGCACTTTAAGTCGTTCTAAGAAAAAGCTTTTCGCTATAAACGGGTGTACCTCAATGTATGTGGTGGTTGTCTGTTACGGTTGCGGGCGATTTCTGCTGGCGAAGAGCACCTAAAAAACTAAAGGATGCCCATACTGTGAAACTCGGTTAAAAATAATTAAAACAAAAAAGGTTGCACACGTTAAAACTGTTCAAGAAGCATCAAACTACCTTCGTGCATTAAAAAGAAAAGGGAACAGCTGAATACACGAAGAAACTGGTTGATTCTTCAAGATAAAACTGTTCAATCTGTGATTTTTTAAGGTTGTTTGGACCTTGGAATGGGGTAATTAAAGGTAATGTGGTTTAGTGAGGCACAAGATTTAATATTGTATGTAAGCATTTGTTTCTGGTAACGTGGAGGTCCAAATATGAAAGATAATGCGCTAACTATCGCATATGCCATCCTTATAACAGGCATCGTCTTACTAGCCTTCACTTTCATAAGCGCCTACATATTCCTCGTCAACAACCAACCCATCACGGCATCAGCAGACCTAATAGACACTTTTGGCGATTCCTTGGCTCCCCTGATTGAAGCGTCCATTCGAATAATGTTTCTCGGAGTCATGGGATGGATAAGCGCGATACTAACATCACGAGGAGTACAGCTTCTTACACAACTCAAACGCCTAGCCACCATCAAAGTCCAGTCAATGACTCCCGCAGTCACGGAACCCGTGAAACCTTCAAAAGCCAAAAAAACTGGTAAATCTTAGTCGGGTAAACTGAGGCCACAGTGAAGGAAAGCAGAATAGATGAAAATCGCTATAAGGATGCTTGGTATAGCCACAATAATCCTTTGGATAATAACAATTTTCTTCATTGTCACATCTGTCTATTCAGTCCTGCAATTAGGTCTAACCATTGGGGCGGTTCAAATGTTTCCTTCCAGCGAGGGCATCAATTTTTCCTTACCTTTTTCCATAGCCAACAATGGCTACTACGAACTAGCTGATTTAAACTTGACAACCCGCGTCACAGACCTCAATGGAACGGTATTGGATCAGTCCAATACCACGATTTTGTCAATACCGCAAGGCACCACTATTAACCAAACCCACACAGTTCACATAGACCTCGATACAATCATGTCAATGGATCATGTACCCCTCCTATTGAACGACAGCTCCTTTGAAATCGAGGTTTTTACAGCTCTCAAGTTTGCCCGAGCCATACCCATACAAATCTCGACGAACGCGACAATACCTTGGGGAGCCCCCTTATCCCACTTCTCTGTTGGAAAACTTTCCGTTTCCTCATTCAACAGCACCCATGGTGAAGCAACAACGCCTGTAAGTTTCGAAAATCACGCGGTTCTT
The DNA here is from genome assembly GCA_964623205.1 of uncultured Candidatus Bathyarchaeia archaeon. Lineage (GTDB taxonomy): Archaea > Thermoproteota > Bathyarchaeia > Bathyarchaeales > Bathyarchaeaceae > Bathyarchaeum. The sequence continues at coordinate 73,872 of CAZUQX010000005.1, forward strand.
GACCTAGTAGGAACCTTGAAAATGGAATTCTACAGCGCTTCGCGAGAACTGATAGCTTCTGGAGAGACTACCATTAATGTTCCATCCGGGAAAAGTTATGATGGTGAAATTAACTCATACCCGAGGCAGCAAGACATTTTAAAACTAAACAGCAGTGGAAACGTTCACATGATTTTCGAGACTCCAATGTTTTTGGTGGAATGGGAGGAACCATATGGTTGAACGAAATACGAAATTGATCGTGAAAAAATCAACCCCGCGAATTCTCAAGGCTGCGGTGTGGGGTGCATTAACCTATGCACTCGTCTATTACCTGCCGTTAATACTCTATCCCTCAGAGATTCTTCCTGTTGATTACACCACTGAGCTGTTTAACTTCGCGGCAATAGCCGTCTTTTTCGCTGTGGTAGGGGTGCTGTTTTCAGGAACCATTCTAGGATGCGGCTTTGGAATAGCAAAGGCTGTTGTTATAATTGCCTATTTTTTCGTTGTCTCGGGAAGCGGTGTTTTTAGTGTAACGTTACCCTTTATGGACGTTCCGGTAAACTTGACAGTTGATATAACTATCATTCTCTTAATGATTGCCTCGGTGAATCTGCTAGATATTGCGAAAAATCTGCTTCAAGCTATAACCCTTCTTACCAACAAGACAACTGGCATCGACCTCATATAAGTCAGAAGAGAAAATCTGATCATAAATCTGAGGATGAGACATGAGAAAACTAGAAAAATCGTTAATCTTCTCTTCGTTAATCCTCATTCTGACATTAGAGGTTCTTGCTTATCCTGTTTTTTCCCTTGTCTTGAACCAAAAATTTAATCGAGTTGCCGAAGCCTCTTGCTTTCCAGAAGCTGAGGTGTCTAATGGAAACCCCGTTTACCAGAAGGGGATGTCTTACTCGGCTTGGTCCGGCGACGCCTTCAGCAGTTCTGAATCCGATGAGTCTCTAAGGCTCTTAGCTGAAACTAATACCGAATGGATAGCAATTTGTTTCGCATGGGCTCAATCCAACACTAAATCATATGACATCCGCGTTGACCCTGTCCGCACGGCAACCACCGAGTCAGTTCAACATGCCATAACCACAGCCCACAGTTTAGGTTTTAAGGTCATGTTGAAGCCCATGGTTGATACGTTGGAAGAGGAACAATCTCAGGGATATCCGACCGTGTGGAGGGGTGAGATTCAGCCGTCTGCTGAATGGTTTGAGAGTTACTCCAACTTCATTAATTCTTTTGCCGAGTTTGCTGAAGAAAATGATGTAGAACTCTTTTCTGTTGGGTGCGAATTAAAAGGAACAACTGGGGCGAAAGAGGAGTGGGAAAAGGTTATCGCAGGAGTGCGGGAACGCTACTCTGGACCCATTATTTACGCTGCTGACTGGACCAACTATAAAAACATCGAATGGTGGGATTCTGTGGACTACGTGGGAATAGACGCCTACTTTCCGTTATCCTTCAAGTATAATCCTAGCCTTGATGAGCTGAAGACCGCTTGGACCAACCATGCAAACGATATTGAAGAATGGATTTCCATAGTAAACAAGCCTGTGATCTTCACGGAGATCGGCTACCGAAGCGGTGACGGAACAAACTTTGCTCCATCTAACTATTGGCTTGACATGCCTGTTGATCTTCAAGAACAGCAGGACTGTTATGAAGCTGCCTTCCAGACGCTGTGGAACCGAAGTTGGTTCTACGGCTTTTATTGGTGGACTTGGATACATGACCCAGAAAAAGGGGGACTTGACGATCCTAATCACACTCCACAAAATAAGCCCGCCCAAGACGTCGTTACCAACTGGTATTCTCTGAGTAGACAAGTTGCTGTCATAGATCAAACGTTCACAAGTGCCGAAAAATGTAGCGTCAACGAAGTTCAGTCAATTGGTTTTCACGTAAGTTGGGAACAGGATGACACAGATGTGGCTGATGCTAGCGTCTACGTGAATGGAACGGAGCATATAACGAATGGGACAGGATGGGTAAGCTTCAATATTGCATATGCTACGGTGGGGAAACGCTCATGGGTCATCACAGACTTTGAGCAGTCGGAAGCGACTAGCTACAGAGTAGGCGTTGAAAGTCCCCACATTGTCTGGGACAAAGTTGTCGTTGATATCGAAGTCGACTCGACTTCGTTTGGAGTGTCAAAGGTGAGGGTGAAGGTCGCTTACGCTTACGATGAAGCTCCGGTTACTGGCGCAACTACGTTCGTGAATGGAAAAATATGTGAGGAGATTGAGCCGGGCGTCTACGAGGTGGAATTTGGTTCTTGGAGCCCCTATCAGCAGGTGACAGTGGAGACCGATCTTCCAGACCTTGCGGGGGAAACTTGGACAACCTCAACATTTCACATCATGAACATTATCCTATATATTGCCCTAGTGGTAGCGGTAATCGTGATAGTAGTTGTGCTCTTCAAACTCCGACATCGCGGTTCCAGTCAGCCTTCATACCAGACCGAGTAGGTTGTGAGGAAATTATCCTCCGTCTGGAGACATAGAGTGTACACTCCCTTACCGTGAGTGGTGAAGGCTTCTGAAAGATTGAATTGTATTTCGAAGTTTTGTTCTGTTTGATTCCATACCTGAGCTGATACGGAAATTCCTTCCAATACTTCCCAACCGGAAGGTAGCGCCATGCCCACAAAAGTGCCTGAATCATAGCTAAAATCGTATGGTGGTTTCGTTACTTGCTCAACTGTAAGAGGGGCTGGGTTATCATAGTAGATGACAACATGTTCAATAGATAATCCTTCTTCGAGAATTGTTCCCTCCATGGTGACTTCACTGTTGATAACGGTCAGTGTCTCCCATTCTATGTGATCATTCTCAAAATCTTGGACAAAGTAAAGGTTGTTGTCATTGTATGAGATGCCAATGCTCACTTTGTTATGAAATGGGTCCAGAATGTTGTCTCTGTGTCCCCAGTCGGCATGCGAATCGTTATACATCATCTCCCATTGCAGATCCTCCAAGGCTTCTTTGGGGTCAATGAAACCAGAACTGTACATCCAAGCAATATTCTCTGAAACTGAACCTTGACCGCCAGCAAGCGTATATCGCATATATGGTTTGTGACCATTGAGGTCCCAATGGCTGTAGAATTTTTGGTTGAGCATATTATCTGCATGTTGTTGTCCAGACGAGGTATCGCTGAGAGTTACGTTTTGTAGTCCATTCGACTGCCTATCACTGTTAATAAGTGACAGGGCATAATCCACCAATTCTTCATGACTATAATTTTTTGGCGAAAAACCAGGTAACGTTAAAGAAATTGGATGTCGCAAAAGAAATAGAAGAACAACAATTGACGAAATGGCTACAATGACAAGTGCCACATTTTTCAGTCTAGGCAAGAGTTACTTGTCACACCCCTATTTCTATAACACACGTTAACATGCACTTCTTTCGTGTTTAGGTCTGAGGAGGTCGCTGTAAGAGAGGATCTCAAGATTGCTTGGGTCTATCTCCAGCTTAATCATTAGTTTTTCTAGAAGTTGTCGATCTTTTTCAACCACCTTTGGATCATCAGAGGTTTTTCTTTCGAATTCGACGAATTTGCCGAGTTTCTTCACAGTGTCCAGATGAATTTGGGTTCCTTGATACTGATAGATCTCTCTGACTTTTTCTATGACGGTTAGTGGAGTTAGAATCTTCTTGAGGATTTTTTTCAGGTCTTCTGGTTCTTTGATTTTGATAATGAAGGCAGTGTCTCTTTTTGGTCCCGGGATGTTCTCTCTCTCATAATAGATCAACTCCGCTGTGCGGTCATCCTCAACTTCTCTCAGCTTCAATCTTCCCTCCGGCACCTTGAAGTAGAGGTCCGTTTGCCGAAAGGCTCCCACATATTGTGCTCCTAGGGCAGACAATTTCTTTCTCAAAAAATCCTGGTCACCGACTCTTGCCTTCAACTCTATCATCTTGTGCTTAAAGCTGTGGTGCGCCTCTATCTTCAATATGTAATCAACTCTCACAAAAAGAATCGTGGCAATGACTATTTTGATTTTCGATACGTCAAAACAGAGAATAGGGTTAATAGAAGATTTTGGAAGAAACTTTCAGTTCTAGAAGTTAAATAAAACGTTGCTATTCTTATGAACGTGGATGGGACAGTTTCCTTTTGATCACTATTGCAAATAAAGTAGCAGTCAAGAATACTGGTAGAATTATCCATGATGGAAACTCTGGGACGTAGCCAACTGGTGTATATCGTTCGTTTGCTACCATTGCAAGGGCGCCTGGACCTCCAATTGCATATATTATGTCATCTATGACTGCAACACCTAACCCATATCGATTGGTTGGCATTGGAGTGCCTGTAGTCCAAGTGTCTGTTTCTGGATCAGAGATTTGATTCAGGTTAAGAGTTGGATAGCCACCTAATACGTAGATTCGCTCTGGAGCTAAGACACCGGTGGTTACGCCCGCAGCCGCGCCCCCTCCTGGATTAGGCATAGCGGTTCCATTGCTCCATGAGTAAGTTTGTGGATCGTAAATTTGAGTTAAAGATGCAGAGAATACGTAGATTTTGTTGTCATAAACTGCAGATGCATAGTTAGAAACCTGAACTGGAGGAGCTGTCGACGTGTTCCATGTGTTTGTTTCCGGATCATAAACCTCGTTCACGATCGAGTCTCCGCCTATTACATAGATTTTTCCATCAACAACATTTGCATCCATTTGTTTCCTTGCAGTAGGCATCGGGGCTTTCGTTTCCCAAGTGTCTGTCAAGGGGTCATACACTTCAGTTATTCCAGTAACTTCTTCAGAGCCAAAGTCTCCTCCTCCACCTATACAGTAGATTTTATTCTGGTAAACAGCTATGGCGAAATAGCTTCTTGCTGTTGGCATATTCGTTTTTGTGGTCCATGTGTCTGTAGCGGGATCATACTCTTCATTAACATCGAGTGCAGCTTGACCATACCCTCCGATTACGTAGATTTTTCCGTTTACGGTAGCAACTCCATGTCCTAGTCTTCCTGTGGGCATGTCAGCCATAGTCTCCCAAAAATCTTCAGCACATAAAACAGTAGGAACCGCAATAGTTGATAGCAAAAAAGAAGAAATCAACAGTATAATTAGAGCTGTTCTTCGTTCCCCCATCTTTTGGAACCTAAAAACAGCTATCTCTACATAACTGAAAAGTCTTTTTGTCAATAACCCTCGACCAAACCAATCTACTGTCAAAAACTCGTTCAGAGAAAAAGACCTATAAATAAAACGTCAGGAAACTTGTGTCAGAAAAATTGAATTTTCATTATCGCCTATGAGAATTTGTTTTGCCCTTAGGGTAAGGTTAATAGGTAATGCTTACTGTAGCGTAAACCTTTTTATACTCGATAGCCTAATTCTCTCTACAGATTGGGGAATTGTGAATGAGTGCAGCCAAATTACTGGCTGATCCAGTCGAGAAGTGGCTTGGTTCTGTTGCTTATTCCCAAAGTGGAAGTAAAGACACGGAAACCAACTATAGAAAACACTTTGGCAGGTTCCTGAGTTTTACTGAAAAAACTGCAACAGAGATCTTGTCAGAATATGAAGCCTTGGAAGACTTCAAAGATGTTAGAAGATTCAGAGACAAATTTGCTGATCAGATCATGAGTTGGATAATTTCATTGAGGCAAGAGGGATTAGAAGATAGCACTATCAAAACTATGGTGGGAGCAGTTCAAAGTTTCCTGAAATATAACAGAATCCAAATTGGTTTCATCCCAATGGCTCGTGGTCACGTGGTTTATCATAATCGAGACATTACACGAAAAGAGATTGCAGACATTCTTAATACGTGCCTAGTCAGAGATAGAGCATTCTATGTGGTTATGGCTCAAAGCGGATTAAGACCTACTTCATTATGTAAATTGAAGATCAAAGACATAGAGTATGACAGACTGCTAAGGGAAGAGAGTCCTGTTAAGATTGATGTTCCCTTGATGGCAGCCAAAGGAAAGTATGATCACTACTTCAGTTTCATATCTTCTGAGGCTATACAAAGTCTGAAGTCCTACCTTAAAACAAGAGCTGTTAACTCAGAGAGTTACCTTTTCGTCAAGTCTGGAACAGTAAATGAACCTATGACTAGTGTTGGCTTTTCTGCTCAGTTCAACAGAACTGTTAGAAAGCTAAGGAAAAAAGGAGTTCTGAAATTTGAACTGAGAAAGGACAAGCCTAGTGAACTAAGACTGTATAGTCTCCGTAAATTCTTCAGAAAACATGCAGGACAAGCAGGACATGACTACGTTAATTTTTGGTTAGGACACATAAGTTCCCTTGGAGTTGATCTGCATTATATCACAAGGGATCCAGAATATCATAGGAAGTTGTATGCTGAAAAAGCAGCTCCACATCTCAGAATTGAAACAAAAACTCCTTCTGAAACTGAGAAACAGATCGAAGATCTCAGAAAACAACTGGATGAGACACGAGAGAAACTGGAAGAGAGAGACAAACAGTTCAATAGTGTCTTGAAAAAGCTAGAGCCTCTGACCAAATTTACTGAGATGTTTGAGAACTCAAGAGAGCTGGAACTTTTCTCAAAATTGCTCGTCAAGTCAGGGGAAGTCTACAGGAGAACTGGGGAGTTAGGAGAAGACTTCGACAAGGTAATAGAGGATTTGGAGAAAGAAGGGCTAGAGACAGGGTATCCAGAGAAGCTAGGTTACGATGTGGATAGAGTCCAAGAGCTGCTGCAATACGTCAATCCTGCCTTGGGCAGAATCTTGTTGCTAGATGCTCTCGAAAGAAAGAGAAAGGCTGCCAAGAAGGAGAGTGCATAACGGTGGACATCTCAGTAACCCTTGGCTACGCTATAGCCATAGCCACTGTTACAGGATCTGTTGCAGTCATAGCCTTGATGGCAGTGGCAGCTATCAGAAAGAGCCTACAAATATTCAAGCCATCAACAAGAAAGACAGAGATGGAACAGATCCCCACGAAGAGCCTTCCAATAAATGAGAACGTCTGGACTTGCCCTTACTGTGGATCCCAAAATGAAAAGACCAATTTTGTCTGTGGAAATTGCAGATCTCCAAGAAAACACTTGGGGATCCATTCCTAATTTTTTCAGAAGTCCTTTCCCTCAAGGATCTCTGCAGCAATTTTGAAGCAGACTCTACAGAATGGCTTCAAGCCCTTAACGATAATGAGGACATCTGTTTTTCCACATCTAGGACATTTTCCAAAGGTAATAGTTATCTCTGATTCGTCACTCAAACCCTTCACACTCCATTATGATGAAACAGATTTGTGTATGTTTGGGTATTAATGTGGATAAGTTAGAAAATAAGGGTTACTGTAAACAGCTAGAGAGAATCAGATGCCTAAGAAAAGAGTTTATGCAACGATTCGAGAGGAATTGGTTGTGTGGATGGATAACGAAGTTAAGAAACTACGTTTTGCATCCAGAAGCCATGCTATAGAATATGCCCTAACCAAACTAAAAGAGAAGACAAAGTGACGAGGTAGTATCTACGAAGAGCCCTGCAATGGACATAACCACGAAGAGTCTTCTCTCCTTGACCACATCGTTAATGATATATAGTTAATGAACATGAATAGTTTATCCATGCGTCTAACAATATTACTTTGTTTCATGGTCTTACTGATAGGATTGGCTGGTGGTTTTTATCTTGCTCTTTTCATGCAAGATCAAATACAGCTTTTAGTTGGAGCAGCAATTATTTTTGCGTTCCTAAATTGGTTGGGTTCAGGAACTGCATTACTAGGACTTGCTAAGGAGTGGTATAAAGAAAAACGTGAAAAGGTGGAATTTGAAATGATATACCAACCACAAATCAATCCACATCTTTTCGAGCCAATTTTGGAAATGGTAAACATTACTGGGCAAAGACTCAATATATCACGAAAGTTCCTCAAAGTGGGCATAGCAAATAATGGTGGAAAAGTAGCTAAACAATGCAGAGCAACTCTTCAGTTCAAGAGGGCTACTGACGATACGAGGAATCCGTCATTAGAACCCAAAACTCTTTTCTGGGAAACTGGAGAAACCTATAAAGACATAGGAATAAAACGGACAGAATATCTGTATGTTGTTCTTTCTGATAGCCGTCTAGGTTCACAGATACCTGCTGATGCAGACTTGTTTGCATTTATTTCCACACCTGAAACTGTTAAAATGATCCCTGCAAATTTCTTCAGGGCACAAGATGGTTTTGGTGTTGGTGACTCCGATTTTGAATTGCTTGTAACCACGGAAAGTGGGGAAAGTTTAACGAGCAACTTGCGAGTTCATGTAACAAATAATTGGAACGAATTGACAATGGAACAGATTGAGGACTAACTTCTGTTGTGGAATTTCTAGTATCCCAGTAACTTTCTCTTGACTCTTCCCCTGAACCCTCAGCTTAATATGGAAACCACATCTACGAAGGAGCTACCTACCTAGAGACTCTTCGCAACACCTACCAAGACCACAACGAAGAGTCTTCCTACCACCTAGACCAAAGCACAGCCTAAATTTTCACCAAGCTCTCTTCTTTCTCAAAGTCCTACGAAGGATCTCTTCCCTCTCAAACAACACAGAGCAGCCATAGCCCTGAAGCCTAAGATAACACCATTCACCTGCAGCTCTAGCTTGGTTACACAACACCAAGACCTCTCCTAGAGACAATGCCTAAGCTCTCCCCTTTCTCTCCAAGAATAGCTAGTGCAGGTTCATACAATCCAACGAATGTCTCCCCAAACTCTCTACCTTCCCCATTCTAAGTTATTAGTTAGAGTATTCAGGAACTCCTCATATTGACGAGTTTCCCCTGTCAAGCATCATAAATTGGACATTCCATACAGAATGTCAAGTTTGAGCTTGACCTATTCGACATATAATGCTCCTAACAATGTTTAAGGTAACATTCTGCTCTGCTAAATCTTGAGTTAGCCTAGAAACCATGCTGAAAGTAAACATTTTTATGTTGAAAAGTTGACATTAAATAGGGATAATGTCCAATGTCTTTGACAATTTCTTTACAAAAATTCAGAGACAAAATTGATGCCATCAAAAATCAGAGAGATTCTGTCCTGTTGAAAACAGCCTATCTGATTGCTGCTAGAAATAGTGAAGTCTGCTGCAATGCTTCACCTTATGATGTATTAAACAATGCTTCAAAAGGCTATGGAGTTTTCATGAAGTGCAGACTTCAGGACTACACAATAAAAGCAAAGTCAGAAGATGAGATAGATAGGATTGAGAAAGTCCTTCTTATTGAGAGTGGTGTGGCAAAACGAGGAAAGAAAGTTGGGAAGAAAACAGACGACAACGAAACTGAGGAAGCTCTAACTGAAGTCACTGATCATGAGATAACCGATGCCTTCACTAAGTATGGAGAGCTTGACCTCTTGGACAGAGTGATGTCAGGAGAACTTCAAGTGAATCCTCTGCTCGTCAAAGCTCTGCTTGGCAAAGTCCACCTGAAGACTGTGGCTCTTCCAACATCTGCAGCCTACGAGCCTTGGACTCTGGATCTCATACGGTGGATGCACAAGACGAAGAAACCACGTCTTAATTTCAGCATCACAAGGAAACAGTTTTGGAACATCCTTCGAGAACATCTTTCAGGCATCATGCCTAAGAAGGGAAACTCTACTCCCAAAAACATCTTGAGGCACTTCCGACTTTCACACTTGACTGAATACTACCAATTCGAGCCTTTTGATTTGACGTTGTATAGTGGCTGGACTGCTAGAACTGTCTTTGGTCAGATAGGAATCCCTGCAAGTGGCAATATTGATTCATACATCCACTTGCGATGGCAAAGTTACTTTGGAAAATTACTTGTGCCTTTGAAAAGATTCTACTAAATCTCACGAAGAGGCTATTACAAAAAACAGTAGATGAACTATTGCAACAAACAAGATTATGCAAAAGTCATAGCTTGTGCTTAGAATTTTTGTTGTTCTAGTTTTTTAATTTCTTGAAGGAGTTCAAACGGTTTTTGTTGACTCTTGCTGATTCTATATATTTTGTAAATTCTAAGTGTTCTTGATTAGGGAAGTATTGAAATGGATATCCCATATTCTGAAATAGATTCTTCATAATTCTGATTTCAAGGACTTTTGCTCCCATTCCAAAAATGCTTTCGATAGCTTCTGCAAAATCTTTTATTCGAAATGGGATGTTTCGTTTGCTGAGCTTAAATTCTCTGTCTAGGTGGAAATAGATTGACTTTTTACACGTTTCTCCGAGTGAAGATAGTCCTTCATCTACTGCTTCTAGCAAAATTTCTTCAAAGCTCATTGTCCAGTGTCACCTTCCATTTACGGATTGAAATATTACTTTCCTCTCTTGATCCATAAACATCGGTTTCTGTTCTAGGCTTTTCTGTTTGCGATTTTGTGGAGATTACGTTGAAGTGTGTTTTGTATAGATACCAATTTGTTGTGAATACTTTCATGTTTTTTTACCCCGTTTTGTTTCTATGTTCTATTGTTCTTCTGTTTTACTTCAATACATATCATATCTTATTACTTAATATACCCTTTATTTCCCTTCACCACATATTCTAATAATCGATATATGTCCAAATGACCACATATCACATAGATTAGTTACGAAGAGTCTATCACAAATTACGGTAAACAATATTACGGTGGACAAGGTTAGGGCTAAAATCTACTCTTGAGCATTCAGTAGAGGGCATTGTTGAAAAGAAAGTCTAGTATGTTTCTCGTTAGTTTACCGATGGAAATCAGTAAGATGACAACAAAAACTGAGCATATCTAGCCTTCATTTCTTATGAAAATACCTTTGAAGATCCATGATCACCTACTCGATATAATGAGGTTTCTTTCGAGATCTTCTTTCTTCTCTCTTCAAGAGCTTAAGCTGAACTTCTGAAAGTTGCAGGTTTACTTTTGCAGTTTTCACTAAGGTCTCCTGTTCTAAGAGAGTTAGACGAGTAGTCTGTTCTTCAGCCCAATTATTCAATATTCTTTTTCGTTGTCGTCTCTTCAGCCACGAAAATAGACTCATTAGCTTTCCCTTATTTTTTGCTTTCTTACGTTACTATGACCTCTTTATTCATCCATGAACCAAGCCTTTTCAATGGATGGGTATCAGCTAAATTCACAGTTAGGAACGAAATATCACGGTTAAGCCATTCACATATCCTCATGAATAGATTCTGTCTCTTAAGCTGTTGTAAAGCAGATGAACTCTGAACTTCTTTTAGCTTTTCAATCTCAGCTTCAACATGCTCAATCCTTTCTGTCTGTTTAGGAACCTTTTCCACAACAACGTCAGCTAATCTCTTCATCGAGCCAACTGCTTCAGCCAGAAATTTCTCTCTATTGTCCAAATGTTCATTCTGTTGGATTGATTGCCTCATTGCAAGGTATAATGTCTGCAACAGATTGTAGTTGGAAATTCCACCTTGCAAAACGGTGAGTGCCTCATCAAGAGGGATAGCTCCCTTTATTTTTACTTCATCCCTTATCCCAAATTTCTTGTTGTAAATTCTTCTGAAACTGTTATCAAAGGCTTTCAGAGTAAGAGCCTTAACTCCATCGAGTTTCCATCCCTCGTAGTCCAAATTCCACTCTGGAGAACTTATGCTTACCTGATCCCAATCATCAACACTAAGTTCTTTCAAAACTCGATCCACCAAGATTCTGAAACTAACATAATCAAAGGAGTAATCCCCTTCACAGTCAATGAAAACTTGAGCTGTGCCATTTTCGTAAACAATGAACTTAATCCTGATAATATCCAGATTCAGTAGCCACTTTGATGCTTCACGGTCAACATCTCTAACCGTAAATCGAATTGAATGAATCTTGGGAAAGAAAATTTCAGCGTCACTTTTGAGCATGCTGCCACCAAAAGTGACTGAATAACCATTAGATGCGTAGTGTCCATGGTAAACCTTATCGATGAAGCCCCTCTTAAATAGCCTCAGAATGGTTTTTCTCACGGTGGAATGCTTAATTTTCGTTTTTAAGGCTATTTCTTTTGGCGTTATTAAACTAGCACTCCTATTGACCTCTTCAAGGATTTCTTTTTCAATATCAGAGAATCCTCTAGTATAGTTAAAGTGACTGGGGTTGTCACGTTTCAACTTTCTCGGATCTGGATCCTTTTCGATCATTTCATAAAGAATATGTCTAAATTATCTTAATAAGTTTGTGATAAATTCAAAACATATTAGGACTTATAGTATAAGTTCATAAATATTATAGTATAAGTTCCTAAAAATATGCAAAAACCCATCATAATTGGTTCTTGCCCTAGTTTCATTGTCGTCTGCTCTTCAGATAGTTAAATAAAATGAAAGCTATCTTATGCTAGGAAAAAACGGAAAATTCTTAGTGTAGCTTTTAGTCTATCACCATCGATTTCTCTTTCTTGGCAGCTTCTCGAATTTCGAGGATTTTTGAGATGTAATAGGTTTCAATATGGATTTCTTTCAAGTTTTGCAGTATGCCCGATTTATTTTGAATGAAAGATGAGAGATATTTGCTCTGAGATTTCTTGTTTGTTAGAAGAGCCAATAATCCAATTGCCACCAAGATAATCATTGGAATAATCCAAAGAAGGATTGCTGGATGTGGATAACCCTTTAAAATCCATATCGAGTCTTTGATCCAGATTGAACCTTTAATCCATGTTGAAAAGCTGTTGAGAGTGTAGAATAGAAGAGCTGATGAAATGGCAATTAATCCAGCTGCAAAAACCGTTTGCAGAATATTCAGATACCATTTTACAATATCAGGAAAGGTTTTCATCCACATCTTGAGGTATTCATCAGGAGCATTTTGAAATTTTTCACATCTAGCGAATATGTTTTCACGATATAGGGGTTTGCCATCAGGCTTCCCTCCCTCGTTAAACTCTGTGTAATTATTTCTAACCCAACGTCTTACTAATTTCTCCACATTTTCCTCAGTTTCAGGTATTTCTTCTTTTGCCATAATCTGAACCTGCACACGATGAACTATCTAACAAACCTTACTATTAAGAATGATATTCACTTCACTTAAATTTTCTATAACCTTTTCAGTTCTTCAAAATGCTTTGAACTGTCATTGAAATTTGAGCCTATCGTGGGTTACGGTATTTTGGACTTTTTTCAGAATGAACGTGTATATTTGCAAGTGGGATAATTGCTGCAACCATAGAATTTTGAATATCTTCCTGATCTTTCAACAAGGTATCCATTTTGACACCAAGGGCATTTGTCTGTTTTAAAGGAACATTCTGAATTTGAACAATCATAATACTCTGCAAACTGGTTTCCATCTTGTTTGTGAAGAAAGCCTCTTTTGCATTGTGAGCATAAATTGGGTTTGTATTGACAGTAAGGAAAGTTGTTGCATGAAAAAAACATTCCATGTCTTCCTTCTCGAGATAGAATTACACCAGTTTTACATTCAGGACATGTAACGTTTCCTTCGCTAATTCCCTCAATATCAATTTCATAATCTCCTGTTTCAATCTCACGAGCAAAAGATGAAGGATTTTTCTCATTGGCAATCAAGTAGACATGTTTTCTTGCTCGTGTTACAGCAACGTAAAACAGTCTTCTTTCTTCAGCATTGGAAACCATCTCTTTTCTCGATAAAACAATCTCCAATATTGGATCATCTTCTATTTGCGAGGGAAAGGCATAGCCTTTGCAAGTTAGCCCAATAACGATTATGTAATCAACTTCTCTGCCTTTTGAACTGTGAGCTGTCGTAAACCTGATATTCAGATTAGGATACAGTTCTCTGAGTTGATGGATGTTTGTTGGCTCTTGATGGTTATATCTCCCAATTATGAACACTTTGGCTCTTTTTTCTGAATTTGATATTTCTTCCAAGATTGCTGAAATTTTATCATCCACTGGATCTTTCCAAATGAGTGTCACAGAAGGGTTAGTAGACTTCCGATTAGAGTTCAAAAGTTTTTCAATTTGATTAGGATTTTTAAGTATGAATTTGTTTGAGAACTCACACAGTTGGTCATCAAATCTAAAAGTAGTGCATAGACTCAGTCTTTCAGAAGGATTAAAATGCTGATCGAAATCAGTCATCAAGGAGATGTCACTCCCAGTGAAACGATAGATGGACTGCCAATCGTCTCCTACACAAAAGAGTTTTACATTTTCATTCTGTTGAACTAAAGCCTTCAGTAAACGACATCTACTTTGCGATATATCTTGGAACTCATCAACAAGAATATATCTAATTCTTAAATTACACTTTCCATTTTTCAGGTATTTTTCAGCCTTGCATATCATATCATTGAAGTCAATTTCGTCACCAAGATTCTCCTTATAATCGTGAAGGATGCATGAAAAGATTTCAACAAATATTTTTGATCGTTGAAAATTAGGAAAATTTTTTGAACGGTTTAATAGTTCAGGAATAGACATCCCTGAAGATTTAAACAGATTAAGAAAAGTAGCAATCAATTTAGCAAAAGGATGAAGCAATCCAATCTGATTTATTTGATCAAACATCTGTTCTGGATCAATCGGATTAAACTGCACTCCTAGAGACGCAAGATTTTTTTCAAGTTCCTCAATCAAGATTCCCTCTTGTTTCTGCCAACTATATGTTTTCACCAATCTCGTTCCGTTTTCTCTATGAATTTTCTGCTTCCACTCCATTCCTTCAAGATATTTTCTCTTATCCAAAAATGGAGCTGGATTGTTATTTCTATCTACACCAAAATGTTCAATATAAATTCCATATTTTGGTAAATAAAAATCAGGTCTATACTGACGTTTATCTCTTGAAGCAGTAGGGATTTCATAATCTGCTTCGTATATATAGTCAATACCATTTGTGAAAAGGAAGTTGGCTATTTGACATTCCTCAAGACTTTTCACTAGGTCTCCTTTTAGGGAACGAATTTGGTTATTACGGAGAAAAGTTATGTATTCTCCCTTAGATGAAAATTCAAATTCGCTAACAAAAGGGGTTTCATGGTAGGCAAAGTAGTTAGTTAATTTCTGTAGAAAATCTTGATCCTTAGATCTTTTCTTTATATAATCCTGTATTGCATTTGGAAGTTTCAGCTTCTCATCCGTAGCTAGTTTGGAAACAGAGGGTATCTTCTTTTCCACATTACCAATGATTTCCAAACCTAAACTGTGAAAAGTCTTCACTTTTAGCATGTTTCCAAAAAAAGCATTACATCTTTTTTCCATTTCTTCCATTGCTTTATTTCCATAACAGAGCAATAGAATTTCATCAGGTTTGGCTAAGCCATTGTGGATTAAATAACCTGCTTTTGCAACTATGGTATTGGTTTTTCCAGTTCCAGCTCCAGCCACTACTAATACATGTTTTTCATCTGTTACGATTGCACGTCTTTGTTCATCAGAAAGTGGATGAGACACTATATTGTCAAAAAATTCTTTGTTTCTAGTTAATTCCTGAGTAATATAATTCTGGTTCTTCTCTTCAATAAGGTGTTTTCCATTTTCAAGTGCTATTTTTAGCTCCTTTAGCTCATCTTCAAAATCAATTTGTATTTCATTCTTGGAATATTCGTTTACTATGGATCTGAGGTAACTCCATTGATCAAGCCAATCCAGATACTTGCTTTTGGATATGTATGTTTTTGAACTCAAGATTGAACGAAAAGAATTTATTGCATTGAGAACATCTTCTCGTTTTGCATCCAGTTCTATTCTGAGCTTTTTGACTCTATTTCTCCTTATAATTATGAAGAAGATCAACGATGAAATAGCGAGTATTAGTATAGCGAAATAGGGAAGAAAATTCAACAACTAAGACTTCCAAGGTTCTTTACTTCAAGTTTAAAAAATCAAAATGAATTTAACATTTATGAATTTGAGAGGACAATCAAATCAATTCAGTAATAGGTATGGATAATCTCCTCTGCACTTTAGTTAGTAAAAAATTGATTTCCATTCTTATGTTTGATAAATGGAATTTGGTGTCGTCTGATTCGATTAATCTTACTCTACGATAACCCTTATAGGTTAGCTTTTCATCTAGCATGCTGTCCATTAACAATTAGGAGAATCATCAAGGTGCCCAAATTCAGGCAAACAAGCGACATCATAAAGCTCATGACCAACAAAGAGGACATAAGGGACATCGGCATAATTGCCCACATAGACCATGGCAAAACAACTATGTCAGATTCCCTTCTAGCCGAAGCAGGCCTCCTCTCACCGAAAATCGCAGGAGCAGCAAGAGCCCTCGACTATCTTGAGGAGGAACAGAAGCGGGGAATCACCATAAAAACAGCCAACATCTCCCTCCTCCACGAGATCGAAGGCACATCACACGTAGTTAACCTCATAGACACCCCTGGGCACGTAGACTTCACAGGCAAAGTAACACGTGCCCTAAGAGCCATCGACGGAGCAGTCGTAGTTGTAGACGCAGTCGAAGAAGTGATGGTTCAGACAGAAACCGTCACCCGCCAAGCCCTCAACGAACGAGTCAAACCTGTCCTCTTCATCAACAAAGTCGACCGCCTAATCAAAGAACTGAAACTCAACACAGAGCAAGTGCAATCCAAACTTCTCCGAATAATCCGAGACTTCAACAACCTGATTTCATTGTACGGAGAGAAAGAACACAAAGAACAATGGAAAGTCGACGCAACTAAGGGAACAGTAGCTTTTGGTTCTGCCCTGCACAAATGGGGCTTCACGCTTGACATAGCTCAGCAGAAAGGAATAAAATTCAGTGACGTTGTGGACGCTTATCAGACTGGACGCTATGAAGAACTTTCAGAAACTGTTCCTCTTCACACCGCAATACTGAACATGGCAGTCAAGAATCTTCCAAACCCCGTAGTAGCTCAGAAATATCGAGTTCCCAAAGTCTGGAAGGGTGAGCTGGACTCCGAGATTGGAAAGGCTATGATTAACTGTGACGAGAATGGTCCCACAGTTATATGTTTGACTTCAGCCCAGATGGATACCCATGCAGGCTTAGTCACCACGGGACGGACCTTTTCAGGGGTCATTCAGGAAGGCGATCGCGTTTATTTGGTGGGCGCCAAGAAGGATTATCGTGTTCAGCAAGTCTCTATGTATATGGGCGCCTTCAGAGAGGTTGTCGGTCGCATAGTCGCCGGAAACATAGCTGCAATTCTGGGATTGGATCTTGCTAGGGCAGGAGAAACCCTTGTAGATGTTGACCACAAAGACGCTATGATGCCCTTTGAAAGCATAAAGTATGTCTCTGAACCCGTTATCACCATTGCCGTAGAACCAAAGCATCCTAGGGAGTTGCCGCGCCTCGTAGATTTGATGGGTCGGTTAGCTATTGACGATCCAAACTTGGTAACTAAAATTAACAAAGAGACTGGCGAGTATCTTCTCAGCGGAATGGGTGAACTCCATCTTGAGATCGCTGTTAAGTTCCTCAAAGAATATGGTGGTGGACTAGAGCTTATAACATCCCGTCCAATAGTCGTCTACCGGGAAAGCATAGCTGGCGAAGGGGTAGTAGCGATGGCAAAGAGCCCCAACAAACACAGCAGATTCTGGGTCCAAGTTGAACCTCTTGACCAAAATGTTATTGAACTGATGGAAAAAGGTGAGCTGTTTGAAGGGATGGGACAAAAGCGGATCGACGGCGTTCTACGCGCGGAAGCAGGCTGGTCTGCTAAGGAAGCGAGAAACGTATGGGCTTTGGAAGAACATAAGAATATCCTATTGGACATGACGAAGGGTATTCAATACCTTCGAGAAGTGAAGGAGACAGTTAATTCAGGTTTCAGATGGGCAACCAAAAATGGACCCCTTTCTGATGAACCAATACGCGGAGTCAAGGTGAAGCTTTTGGACGCAAAACTGCATGAAGATCCAGTTCACCGTGGACCAGCACAGATCATGCCGGCAATGAAAAGAGCTGTTTGGGGGTCTTTCCTGACAGCCCAACCGATCCTCTCTGAACCAATATACAAAATTGGTGTTTCAGTTCCTCAACAATTTGTTGGCGAAGTAACTGGATTAATAACCCGTAAAAGAGGAAGAGTAACTGCTTCGGAACAGAAGGGGCCGGTGACCATGATCAAGGGATTCATTCCGGTTTCGGAGACTTTTGGGCTCTCCGCTGATATGCGATCAGCGACTTCTGGGCATGCTTTCTGGCAGACGCAGTTTGATCATTGGGAAAAGGTTCCTGAAAGCCTTGCCATGGATGTCATTGCGGAGATTCGGAAGAGAAGGGGACTGCCTGAAGAGATACCTAAAGCAAACAAATTCATTGATGAAGCTTAAACCTGACAGCAACACACACAAAACAGGCATTTAGCGAATAGTGCTGATCGACTGGATGACTTTTTTCACAATCTTTTTTATTTTACATGTTTGTGATGAAAGGAGTGGGATAATGTGGTTGCTGTCACACTGTTTAAGGTCGTGGTTCCTACTTTGAGTTTTCTAGTCGATCTGTCGGTTAGCGGGTCATGGCTCTTTTGAATACTGGTACCGCTATTGCTGTCATGACTACTCCGAACCCTATTAGCACAGAGAGTTCGGTAGTTAATGCAGGTATTTCTGCCCCAAGCACCATGACTTTCCTCAGAGCGTCGGCAACATATGTTAGCGGAAGAACTTTTGAGATGCTCTGCATGAACCACGGCATCTGTTCTATCGGGAAGAACACGCCGCTAAGGAACATCATAGGGAACATTATGGTAGTCATAAGCATCACGGCTGTCTCCTGATCCTTCGCAAAAGACGTTAACACAACACCCAAACCAACAAAACTGAACACACCCAATAGCAGCAAAGCAAAGACTAACAATATGTTTCCGTGGACGGTAACGCCAAATAATGCCACAGCTAACACGAGTATGAGGACTCCCTGAAGTATACCTCTAGCCATCTGCGCAAGCGTTTTCCCAAGTATCACCGCAAGCCGGTTGATAGGAGCCACCATCATTCCGTCTAGAGTACCCACTTCTCGCTCCTGAGAAATTGCTGCAGGAAGTCCAGTCATAACGCTCATCATCACCGTCATCGCCATAATTCCCGGGGCTATGAAGTCGAAATAGCTGAATTCGCCTTCAACAGCTCCTGTTGTCTGAACATTATATGGCTTCACGATCGCTAACGAAGCGTTCGGATCAACTCCTAATCCCTTAACGCTTTCTTGAGCTAAAATTGTACCCATCTCTTCAAACACTTCTCCCAAGACGGTTTGTATCATTGCCGACATTTGCGGATTGGATTCGTCTGTTACAATTGTGATTGTTCCCTGTTTTCCACCCATAAGGTTTGAAGTGAAGTCGCTGGAGATTATTATGCCTCCTTCAGCATCTCCCGTTTGAATCATCTCCCTAACTTCATCAAGATTCGAAGCATCAGTAAGCTTCATCATACCTGTGTTGTCATTAACTGTCTCCAAAGCCATAATGAAAGCTGAGCTTGCACTATAATCGCCGAATCCGTCATCTTCGTTCACCAAAGCAATGGATACGTTGCTTATGGAGGTCTCGGAAGGATAAATGAAACCAACCATCGTCATCATGAATATCGGCATCAATATAAGCAAAACCAGCCCCATACGGTTCCTGAACAACTCCATTAAATCCTTCCAAGCAATCCTGAAACTATGTGAAATCATGGTTTTAGCACCCATTCAGATCACCTTACCCTCCGTCTCGGCCTAAGAGGCCCGTGATTACGCATCGGTATCTTGTTGTCAGCCGTATCTCTAACTTCGCGCCCAGTTATATGCAGGAAAACATCCTCGAGTGTAGGCTGGAGATTCTCGATCGAGTTTATTTTGGCATTCTCTGCTCTTACGGCGTCAATTATTGTGTCAAATGCTTCGTCACCTGTTGCATGAATCTTTATGTGAGAAGCGTTTTCCTGAGAGACTGAATTGACGCATTTCAAGGATTGCAGCGCAGTGACCAATTTTTTAGTGATATTTGGAATATCTAACTTCAGGACAGTTGTGTTATCTCCTGAAACAAGTTTTTTCAGATTTGTTGATGTATCAAGCGTGGAGATTTCCCCATGGTCTATTATTGCTATGCGGTCACAGAGAATGTCGGCTTCGTTCATCATGTGCGTTGTGAGGATAATCGTTGTTTTGTTCTTTTTGTTGATTTTCTTAATGAACTCTCTGACTTCAACTGTGGATTGAGGATCTAACCCTAATGTAGGTTCATCGAGAAACAGTACTTTTGGCATGTTAAGCATTGCTCTTATCACGTTCATTCTTTGCTTCATACCTGTTGAGAATGTGCCAACTTTAGAATCCTTCCACTTGCTAAGTTGAACCAGCGCTAACAGTTCAGTGATCCTCTGGTTAAGAAGATTTTTTGGTATGTTGTAGAGTTTTCCGAAAAACCGGAGGTTCTCCTTTGCTGTCAACCGGTCATACATTATCATTTTTTCGGAAACTAGACCGATTAATTGCCTAACTTTGTTGTCGTGCTTTATTATGTCGTACCCGCCGATTGTGGCTGTGCCCTCTGTGGGTCTAGTTAAAGTGGAGAGCATTCTGATAATTGTGGTCTTACCCGCTCCATTTGGGCCAAGTAGACCAAACACTTCACTTTTTTTCACGTCAAACGAAACGTGATCCACGGCAGTGAATTTGCCGAACTTTTTCGTGAGCTTCTTAACCTCAATCATGGTGTCGCTTTCCAAAACGGGGTCACCATCGCGATAATATATTTTGGTGCAATATATCACACTAAAATATAAATATTCTGATGCACAAATATGGAATGGACGACGATGCATCTAGAAAAAGATGAAAAAATAGCCTCGAAGTGGCTCAAAGAAGCACAAAAAGGTTACATGCGAATTGCTCTGCTAATCCTTTTGAGCAAAAAATCTTACCACGGCTACGAAATGATGAAAGAAGTCAAAGACAGAACCGAAGGCTTTTGGAAACCAACTGCTGGAGGTGTCTATCCAATTCTTCAGAGTCTAGAAAAGGCAGGATACATAAAGGGAGAATGGGGTCTTCAAAAGAGAAGACGCAAGATTTATAGAATAACCGAGTCTGGTAGGCTTATTCTTGATCGAGCACTTTTCAAGCAGAGTCAGATTGCAAACAGCATGAGTGCCCTTTTTGAAGCGTATGCAAGAGATGTGTTGGCTGTAGAAACGAAGGCGTTGCCAATGCCGCCAATACCGAATCCTTTCTTTGCTTTCCTTGAAGAAAAACATGAAAACAGACTAGAAGATTTGGAGTTAAAGCGCAACCGAATTGAACAGATGATCACAATGCTACAAAAAGAGTTGAAGACTGTAAATAACAAATTAGTCCAGTTGAATAAACAAGAAGAAAAACTGGAAAAGTAACCTTTTTGTTGGAATTTCGGTTATGTTAATCACTGCTTTTGATCCATGGAAATCCGAGTTGTGCACATGCCCTGACAAGTTGACTTTTAATCCTTATACTGGGTGTGATCATGGGTGTCTCTATTGCTACGCTTCCTCATACATCCCCCGTTTCTATGATTGTAGACCCAAGAAGGACCTGATCTCTAGGTTGAAGAGGGAGGCTGCCAGATTGAAGGGCGAGCTGGTTTCCATATCAAACTCTTCGGATCCTTATCCGCGGCTTGAAGAAAAGACTGGTTTGACGAGAAGATGCTTAGAGATATTGGCAGAGAGCAATTGCAGGCTTCAGATAGTTACGAAATCTGACTTGGTGGTTAGAGACATCGACATCCTAAGGAAAGTTCCTTGTGTGGTTTCGGTTACTATCCTTACTGAAGATGATGGGCTCTCTAGGAAACTTGAGCCGGGCGCTCCTGTTTCTTCGGGACGACTTGAGGCGGTAGGAACTCTAGTTAATGAGGGGGTTCCTACTACGGTGAGAATTGATCCGGTTATTCCTTTTCTGAATGATGAATTGGCTGGGCTTGTGGAAGCCGTTGCCAGTTTAGGTGTGTTGCATATTACCTCTTCATCGTATAAGGTGAAGCCTGATAATTGGAGGAGATTCAGCCAGAATTTTCCGGAAGTCGCGGAGAAATTGCGACCATTATATTTCGAGAAGGGGGAGAGAATTGGTCGTTCCACATATTTACCTAGGGATCTAAGGTTTAGCTTGATGAAAAGGGTGAAAGAGTTGGCTGAAGAAAACAACCTGAAATTTGGATGCTGCAGAGAAGGGTTCAGCTTGAATTCCGCTGTTTGCGATGGTTCTTGGGCAATTAAGATGCATGAATGATTGATAGAGCAAGATTTTCAGGAAAAAGCTGTTTTTCAACATGCTGCTGTGATTAGGCTTCAAATAGAACTCGTGGTGCTAGCTATTTTATGCGTTGTGACTTGCTAGCCTTTGTCAACAGTCTTCTGTAGACTATGACTGCCATCAGTGTAACTATCATGAACAAAGGCAGAAAAATCCATGAAGGAAACTCTGGGATGAAATCGGCTGGAGTGTATCGTTCATTTGCTGCGGAGATGGGAGATCCAAACCAGCCCTCGCGACCTCCAATCGCGTATAAACTATCACCTACGACTGCAACACCTAAACCAAAACGGGCGGTCGGCATTGCGGGACCAGCAACCCAAGTATCCGTTTCAGGATCATAGACCTGATTTAGGTTGACACCATCAAGACTCTCCTTCCCACCTATAACATAGATTCTCTCTGTCGCCGTGTCTCCAGCGGTTACGCCCGCAGCCGCTTGATCCACGCCAGTGGTTAGTGGAGCACCATTGCTCCATGTGTCAGTTTCAGGATCATAAACCTGATTGAGAGTGACACCAACTGCACCTCCCATAATGTAGATTTTGTTGTCAACAACTGCAGACGCGTGGTAACTAACTGCAGTCGGCATTGGCGTTTTTGTAGTCCATGAATCGGTGGCGGGATCGTAAACCTCGTTCACGTTGAAGTACCCGCCTATGCAGTAGATTTTGCCGTCTACAACGCTTGCAGATAATCCCAGTCTTTTTGTGGGCATTGAAGTTCGGGTTTCCCACGTGTCTGTTAGAGGATCATAGACTTCGTTCACATTGGTGAGCGTCTCACCAGCCGTCCAATTACCGCTGTCTCCTCCAATGATGTATATTTTGTTTTCAACAACAGCTATTCCAAAAAAAATTCTTGGAGTTGGCATCGGCGTTTTTGTAGACCAAGTATTTGTAACTGGATCATATTCTTCAACACCGTTTGAGCCATAACTCCCTCCTATCGCATATATCTTCCCGTCTACAACAGCAACCCCAAGCCAAGCTCTTGCTGTAGGCATAGGCTCCATAGTTGTCCAAGAATCCTCAGTTGCCCTAACCGTCTCAATATTTGGGAGAGCAACTAATATAAAACATAGAATCAGCAGCAGAAAGAGAGCTACCCGCTTATCCCCCACCAAGGGCACCATTACTACACTATTTACTGAAACAGAAAAGGGTTTTTGTCAAGAAACATTGACCAAAACACACCTTTTAATAGTCAAGAAACTTTGACCAAACAAAAACCATTAGCAAATTCTGCTCTTTGGTTAGTTAAATAAACATTTACCATTCATATGTTAGGAGAAATGAAATTTTTAGTGTTATCCATAGAAGAGTTATCTTACCCTACAATAAGGTTTATAACTTAACGTTCTTATTGAAAAAGACGAATTTGCACTAACACGACAAGAAGGATACCACGAATGGGTCACAGAAAGAAACATGCACCCAGACACGGTTCATTAGCCTATCTGCCTAGAGGACGCGCCAAACGAACAGTTGGAAGAATCCGGTTCTGGCCCAAAGTAGAAGAGGGGCCAACACTGCTCGGGTTCATGGGCTACAAAGCCGGAATGACCCACATACAAATGGTGGAAGACAAACCAGGTTCCATGAACTTGGGCAAAGAGGTATCACATCCAGCAACCATTCTGGACGTTCCACCAATCATAGTCTTCGCCATTCGTGCCTACATTAAAAATCAGTACGGGTTACAAACATTTACTGAAGCTTGGATGAAAGATCCCCCCAAGGATTTCGACCGAGCCCTTGTTTTGCCTGAACATTTCAACACTGAAGAGAGTCTAAAGAAGGTTGAAGAGGGCATAGATAAAATAGCGGAGGTTCGCCTCCTTGCTGCAACGCAGCCGAGACTCGCTGGCGTTCCAAAGAAAAAGCCAGATATAATGGAAATTAAGGTGGACGGAGGCTCAATCAAAGAACAGATTGAATACTCAAAGAGCCTACTAGGAAAAAACGTCTCGGTTACAGACGTTTTTAAAGAAGGCCGTTTTGTGGATGTGGTGGCAATAACCAAAGGAAAAGGCTTTCAAGGTCCAGTAAAACGGTGGGGAGTCAAAATCTTGCCTCGCAAGTCTCATAAGACCAAGCGGGGAGTAGCCTGCATCGGACCGTGGAAACCCCCAAGGGTCCTATACACGGTTCCCAGAGCTGGCCAAATGGGCTACCACCAAAGAACCGAATACAATAAACGGATTCTAAAAATAGGCATCGACGGGAAAAAAGTTACTCCAAAGGGCGGATTCTTGAAGTATGGATCTGTAAAAGGAACCTACGTTATCGTGGACGGAAGCCTCCCCGGTCCTGTTAAACGTCTCATACGGCTGCGACATCCAGCTCGTCCACCAAAAAAGGCTCCTGAATCTCCTCCAAACATCACTTACATTTCGTTGGAGTCCATGCAAAAATAAATTGGTGGTAAGTATGGGTAAGACTTCGGCTAAAGTTTTTGATCTGAAAGGCGAAGAGGTAGATAAGGTTCGTCTCCCCCCGATATTCAAGACTCCCAATAGACCAGATGTGATAAAGCGGGCAGTAGTTGCCATCCAATCTCACAGATTTCAACCCCAAGGCCGAGACCCCATGGCTGGAAAGAAAAACACAGCAGAGTCCCGAGGGACCGGAATGGGAATCTCCCGTATGCCCCGAATGAAGGAAAGGGGCCAACGAGCCGCCTTTGCTCCTGGCACTGTGGGAGGCAGATCAGCTCATCCTCCAGAGGCTAAAAAGAAAATCAAAAAGAAGATTCCTAAAAAGGAGATGCACTTAGCTTTACGTTCAGCAGTCGCCGCCACAGGATCCCAAGAGATCGTAGCTTCCAGAGGACACATGGTGGACGATGTGCCCGACTTTCCCCTAGTTGTAATGGACGAAATTCAAAGCCTGAAAAGAACCAAAGATGTGGAAGAAGCTCTCATGAACCTTGGAGTGTGGCCTGACATCTTTCGTGCCAAAGAGAGCCGTAAGGTTAGAGCTGGCAAAGGAAAGATGCGGGGGCGAAAGATGAAACAGGCTGTTGGACCTCTGCTGGTCATAACCAAAAACGAAGGCGTGGCTGAGGCAGCTCGAAACCTTCCCGGAATAGAAGTCGCCTCAGTGGAAAACTTAAACGCTGAACTTTTGGCTCCCGGAACCCACCCGGGAAGACTGACGGTTTGGACGAGTTCAGCTCTTGAGAAAGTGGAGAAGGTCTTTGGAGGAAGATAGTTTGGATCCCTACAAAACTATCCAGTATCCTGTCATGACAGAGGTTACAAGCCGTATACTGGAGGCGGAAAATAAGCTCGTCTTCATTGTCAGCAAAAAGGCCACGAAAAGGGACATCAAGATGGCGGTGGAGGAGCTTTATGACGTGGTTGTGGAGAAAGTCAACTCGACAATAACTCCTGAAGGCGAGAAAAAAGCTTTTGTGAAACTTCACCCCGACTACAAAGCAGTGGACGTAGCTATTAAACTAGGAATCCTATAATCACGAATCAATCTCTTTGGGTTTAAGATGCAATTGTCCTCCAAAATATTTCCCGTTATAGTGTTTCTGTTGGTTGCCGTAGCTTCTCTGACTCTTCTCATCTTTCCGGAACTCGTATATGAGATTTTAATCTGGGTGATAAAGTCTTTCCAAGTCGGAGGACTCCCCCTCTTGTTTGTCATGATGATTATACAAGCCTTAGCTATTCCCATTCCCTCTGAGCTTGTTCTGATCGCAGGAGGCTTAGCCTTTGGACTCCTTTCGGGATGGCTCGTTGGAGCATTAGGATCAATAGTTGCTGCTCTCGTGGGCTTCGGCATTTCTCGTTGGGGAGGCAGGTCCCTTGCCATCCGGTTAGTTGGCGAGAAAGGAATCGAGTTTGCGGATAACTGGTTTAATCGGTGGGGAGCTTGGGCAGTCCTTCTGGGAAGATTCGCGCCTTTCATACCTTTTGACGCAATATCTTACAGTGCAGGTTTGACTAAGATGAAGTTAAAGAATTTCATGATTCCTACTGTGATAGGCACTTTTCCTCGAGCTTTCTTCTACGCTTTTCTGGGGGGTTTCTTTGGAGTAACGTTCCAAGACCTAATAGATCACTACGAAAAATACGGGGAAATACCCTCAGAGCTTCAGGGAGCGCTTTCAACTTTCAACTTCGTCTTGCTGGCAGTAGTTGCGGTGATGGCAACAATTCTCATAGTGTACTGGCTTGTCACACGAAGGTACACTGCTAAGAAGGAAACTAAAAGTATTTAAAAAAGGTTCATATCTGTAGAACCTGAATGTTCCAAAGGAAGATGTAACATATTGGGTAAACGTATTCGAGTGCAAAGACGCGGAAGAGGGACTCCAACATTTAGGGCATCAACTCACAAGAGGGTGGCTCCCGTTCAGTATCCTCCAAGTTCCGCCAAGGAACAGGAAGGAGTCATCCAAGGCCAAGTCAAGGCTATAATCCACGACCCTGGAAGAGGGTCTCCCATGGCATCCATAAAGCTTGAGACTGGAGAAACATATTACTCGGTGGTTCCAGAGGGCGTCTATGAGGGGCAGCCCACCCAAATCGGCGGCGAAGCTTCAGTGGATATAGGAAATGTTCTTCCGTTGGGCAGGATTCCCGAGGGCACCATGGTCTGTAACATTGAGCTTTCTCCTGGCGACGGGGGCAAACTAGTCCGTTCCTCTGGGGCTTACGCAACCGTGGTTGGACACACGGCTGACGGAACGATTGTGAAGCTTCCTTCTGGGAGCACTAAGTATGTGAATGATATTTGCCGAGCAACAGTTGGAGTTATCTCAGGGGCTGGTCGTGTCGAAAAGCCTTTTCTCAAGGCGGGAAACAAGTTTCACCTTATGAAGGCTAAGGGTCATATGTATCCTCGCACTCGGGGTATCGCTATGGTGGCTGCTTCGCATCCTTATGGTAGCAGTAAGAAAGGGGGGCGTAAGGTTACAACTGTGTCGCGGAATGCTCCTCCGGGAAAAAAGGTTGGTTTGATTGCTGCAAGAAGTGCCGGTAGCAGACACAAGAAAAGAAGAGTCTAATCAATCATTTTTGGCAAAGTCTTAATTCAATAATCTCGAATTTACCAAACAAACTAGCAATTAACATTAAGTATCTTCTAAGATTCTAAATTCTTACAGGACAGAGAAAGCACTTCCCCAAACCCTCAAATTTTGATACGGGCATGCCTCCCCCAAAAACCCAATTACTTCTTGAGAACCGAATAGCACTGCAATTATCCTCCCTTGATTAATAATCCATAATTAGGTAGAACAACAAATAATCCTCTTAGCGGAGAAGCAAATCCGTTCTTCGCTTGGAAAGTGCAAAGGATGACAAATACAGCCGTGGTGTACTCACCTAAGTATCTGAACCACAAAACTGGGCTCCATCATCCCGAGTCCCCTTCCCGCCTCAGAGTGATCATGAGAGAATTGAACAAGAGCGGAATTCTAAAAAATGAAAGATGCTCTCTCGTTGAACCAGAAATCGCCAGCGTCAACGACTTGGAGTTGGTCCATGAATCCGACTATATTCAGTTGGTTCAACGAATTTGCATGTCTGGCGGTGGACTATTGGACCTCGGGGATACAGTGGTTTCTCCCGAAAGTTATGAGGTAGCCCGCTTGGCTGCCGGAGGAACCTTGAAAGCGGTTGACCTTGTCATGAAGGGAAAATTTAGAAACGCCTTCGCTTTTGTTAGACCTCCGGGGCATCACGCTGGACCATATTACGCCATGGGTTTCTGCGTCTTCAACAACATTGCAGTAGCCGCGTCTCACATCCTAGAAAAATTCAACCTTAATCGAGTGCTGATTTTAGACGTAGATGCCCATCATGGAAACGGCACACAGGAAACCTTCTACCGAACCAACAAGGTTCTCTACATCAGCCTCCACGAAGACCCCAGCGAGTTTCCCTTAACAGGATTTGCAGAAGAGATTGGCGAAGATGAAGGATTAGGATACACGGTAAACATCCCCCTTCCTTTCGGAACCAACGACAGAATCTACCTCAGAGCCATCAACGAAATTGCGGTTCCCATAATCACGCAATACAAACCACAATTCATTCTTGTCTCCACGGGATTTGACAACCATCACACAGACCCAGTGGCTGAATTATCATTATCCGCCTATAGCTACACCAAAATCTTCGATACAATTCTAGAGTCATCATCAAAATTGTGTCAAGGAAAACTTGTGGCAGTTCTGGAGGGTGGGTACAACCTAAGATTTCTGGGAAAGCTTGCAGCTGCGGTAACTGCTAGGATGGCTGGAATATCCTATTCCATCAGGGATGAGCGTCCGGGGGCAGTTTCTGCAATACGGAAAAAAGGAGAAAAAACGATAGAAGAAGTGAAGAAGATTCAATCTTCGTTCTGGAACATAAAATCCTGATTCTTCATGGAAGAGAGAAAAGTTTGGGGAAATGGATACTCTTCCCCGAGTGGGCATTCTAATTGGTGCGCCTGTTTTTACTCTTCGATGACTTGGATGGCACCTTCGGGACACTGCATCTCGCATGCTCTACAGATGAGACAGTCATCGATATTTACTGGAACCGATTTTTCGTCATTAAGTTCGAAAACTTCGACAGGACAAACATCGACGCATGTTCCGCATCCATTGCATTTCTCCTTATCAACTATAATTTCTACCATGAGATACTCAACTCCTCTTTTTAGATTCTAATCAAAAGAAATCATTAAAATAAAAACGTTTTGTAATTATCGGATTCATTCTCTGAGCCTCAGAAGAACACCATCAATCGTTGCTTCAGCCTCTTCGCTTCTGCGAGTGTATTCGTCCATAAGCTTTCCATACGCACCCTTGGACACCTCACCGCGCCTGTATCTAGATTCTACTCGTTGAATATCCCTCTCCGCTCCTTCAAGATTTGTTTCAGCCACCTCGATCTGTCTCATCATGTCTGCATACTTGGGACCAGCAGCCCGTATCTTCTCATGAAGAGAAGAGAGGTCCCTAGAAATCGTGGAGAGACGTCCGTCCAGCATTCTTTTCCGAATCTTAAATCTGCGTCTAGGAATTTTTCCCTTCCGTAACCGCTCTTCCATGGATTCAAGCTCTGACTTAATCCTTGTTTTTTCTTCATAGGCATCAACGAATCTCCTGATGTCCTCTGGTGGAACCGCAATTATCGGAGCTGTAATGGGCTTGGGAGCTTTCCAGAGAAAGGCAAAGGCAGATACGATAACAACCAAGACCCCCACCCACATAGTGGGGTAGAAAGAAGACCAGAACACAAGATACCTATAATTGATATCAAAGTTGAGATTGTCAGACGGCGTCACCTCAGAGAAAGCAAAGGTTACTGTGTCCTTAAGACCACCTTTTTCGATGCTGTGAGTGTCACTAGGATCGGAGGATTGGAACTCGGCGCCTTCAGGGAGAGTTATGGAGACGGTTAACTCTCCTATCGTCCAATTGAATTGTTCATAGAAGGTATAATGTAAGTTGTAGTCAAGTCCATCCTGTTGAGTGATGTAGTTTTCCCACGGAACATAATAACTTTGATAAAGCATTGCTGTTTTGTTTGCATAGAAAAATGTTCTAAGATACACAATTATCGTTCCGCTTCCCAAGTACACCTCAAGATTACCCATCTCGTCCCGCACCGTGACGTCGTAGGCATCTTCAGGGAAACCAAATTCAACACTATCTATGTCATCCCCAAAGTTAGTCATAGAGTAGGTGTTTGTAATGTGAATGCTTCCCCCCGGTCCTAAAATTATCTCTCGTTTTATCTCATCGAATTGGTAGTCGACTATAATGGGCTCGGGCTGGAAATCGCTGTAATAATAATCCCCTGTCAGGGGAATATCATACTTAGAGTCGATTGGATCGTCAGATTCGGCGTAGAGGTCGATGATAGAAACCGAAATAGGACTAATGCCTGAACTATAGATGTCTGTGCCATCTAGGGAGACGTATAAAACCTGAATGCCCACATCAAAGTTCATAGAACTCTGGTTTGAGACGTTGATGACAGTATATGATGAATCAACAAGTCCCGTCACCTCCACCTGAAATGTTCCTGCAGTGGAAACGTTAACCTCGACTCCAAGCTCTAAATAATTGAAGAGTCCATCATCATCAGTATCCACTCCCCTATCGTAGATTGTGCCAGTAAGACTTGCCTCGGGAGTTTGGGCACTAACTGGGCATAATTGCACCGAGAAAAGCGATAATGTTGAAACGACCAGAAGAGAAATTACTAGCATCAGTGAAATTCTTTTGAGCGTATACGCATTCTTCAAGTCAAACACCATTTTGGGACAATTTTTTTGGTTGCTTCCCTAATATCAGCAAATACCCTTATTTACTTTTAGGAAACCAAAGCAACGATGGCAAAACATTCACGAACCATAAAAGGAGAGTGATTTTTTTATCGAGTAGTGTTACGGAGACCTTTCTCTCGGCATTAAAAAGTCAGCTTCTGCTACTTGGAAAAGAGGGATAACGCTTTTTGTTGAATGGTATGGTAAGGACATAGCGACGATTCTGGAAGAAAGAAAAGACGATTTAACGCCAAGAAAAGGCGAGAAGCCAAAAAAGTCTTTCACGAACTTGAAGAAGCTGAAGAAATGGAAGAGTTAACCTGCACTCTCTCCTTTTTCTGTTTTTGGAATTCTGCACAGTATAGTTGGTTACCAAGGTGTTTTTTCGAGGGACAAACTAGTGTAGCGTTTACGCGTGCATTAGACTATTAAGTGCAGGATGTAATTTTGTATGTAGTATATCACTAGGTAAAGGGGGTGATGGTTAGGTTGAAAGAATATGATTGTGTGCAAATTACTCATCACAAAAGGATTGCAGAAGTGATTGAGGAATACGAAGATGATGGGTGGCGTCTACACACCTATCAAGCTCAGGGCTCCGCAACCATCGTTAACCATTACTTGCTATTTGAAAGAGAAAAAGGCAAGAAAACACCGTCATCGGTTAAAGCAGCCGCTGCTGCTGCCGCCGCTTAGTGCATGTGCGCGCAGAAAAACAAAAAACGCGTGAACTTTCATTCTACGTATTTCATACCGCGCCCACACAAATACGGGCGCCCATGTTAACTCTTGCGGATTCTAGATATTTTGTGAATTCTAAGAATTCCTGATTATGGACTAATGGAAAAGGATAACCCATCTTATTGAATAAATTCTTCATTATTCTGATTTCAAGGACTTTTGCTCCCACTCCAAAAATGTTCTCGATAGCTTCTGTAAATTCTTCGATTCTACATGGGATGTCTTTCTTATTGAGGTTAAATCTTTTTTCGATATGGAAATAGATTGCTTGTTTACACGTTTCTCCGACTGAAGAGAGTCCTTCATCTACTGCTTCCAGCAAGAGTTCTTCAAAGTTCATTTTTTTCTGTCAACCTCCATTTTCGGAATGGAATCACCTTTTCCGTTTTTGATCCGTAAACTTCAGTTGCTGTTCTAAAATTTCGTATTTGTGATTTTGTGGAAATTGGATCAAAATGCGTTTTGTATAGATACCAGTTTGTCGTAAAAACCGCCATTTTTCTCACCTATTGTTTCTATGTTCAATTGTTCTTCTGTTTTACTCCAATACATATCATATCTTATTACTTAATATACCCTTTATTTCCCGCATTTATATATTCCAAAAACCGATATATGTCCAAAAAAATACATGTTTGCACACAAAGCGAAGTGGAAGAGCGCGCATGCCCGCTCTCTTCTTTTTTTAACCGTTTAAACGATGTATCCGTGGTTTGGTTTCTCGAAGTCCTTCACGATTTCCATGGTTTGTTTAGGTGTTGCCATTCTGTTTAATGGAATGCCTTTGATGAGAACCCACGGACTCTTTTCAGCCAAAGTGGTGACTATATGATCGTCTCCGAAACAGGCTCTGGATACATCGTAGACTAGGGAATGAACTTCAGCCTCTGAGATGTGCCCCAACGCATGAAGGTACTCATGAGTTAGCAAGCTGTAGACGAAGGCATTCACGAGTCTCCTTGATTTTGTTATTGCCTCAACAATGCTAACCAGACTTCGGTTCAGCACTATATTGTTGGTGCCCAGAGGGTGGTATGCACCTAAATGAAGAGGCAGATCGTCCAAGAAGAGCAGCATACCAAGTCTCTGTTCGCCTAAAGAAGCCTTGACGGTATCCTTAACTATCTCCCAGACTCCGCTGAACCCTTCAGCCTCATCAATCCTCGACCTAAAGCTCTCAACATCGGAGAATTCTTTTCCTATCTCAGGCTCTCTGTCCCTCAATAGCCGGTCTCTTTGAAACTCTGCTGCAAACAAGCCATCTATCTTTATGCTCCTTCTCCCTCCAGTTTTTTAGCTATCTCCTCGATCTTTCTGGCGGCGTCATCCAGTATCTCTGTGGCTTGGGCAGCCGCCTCCTCTGAATACTCCTGCCGCAGATTATCTAGGAGTATCCAGCTGGATTTCACGAGTTTTTTTCCTGCCTCGATAAGACCTCGACAATTTTTGGGGTGTTGGTCGAACCATCTGGATCCAATGAATGGGGGTGCGAAGAAACCGATCCTTTCTCGGAGCTCTTTCTTCCTCTTAACATGTTCTCCGAAAAAATTTTTGCCCTGTTCTGTGAGGGCGTAGCGTTTCACTCCCGGTTCTTGCTGTTGCAGCTCTGTGGAGTATCCCTTTTCTTGCAGCCATGCCAAGAGGGGGTAGATAGAGCCGGGGCTGGGTCTCCAGTGTCCACCTGTTCGTTTCTCAATTTCACTCATAATTTCTGAGCCTGACATGGGCTTTTCATTTAGCAGCCTTAGTACGTAGTATCTCAGGAAGCCTTTTGGAACGGCAGCCATATGCCTCATCCAGTGACCGAAATGGGGATGTGGTCCAAACATTTTTCTAATTCACCTAACAGCAATCATTATTGATATCGAAATAGATATCAACATCGATATTAATAAACCTTTTCGCTTCTCAACCGACAACAATTACATCCTAACCGCTTCTGCCGGATCGACCACGAAAACGGTGCGCCTGAAACACTTTTAATCCAAGAACAAAAGCAATCATCAGAAGAGCTGCGCTAGTAAAGAAGGCGATATTTAATCCAGCAATTTCGGCAATGAGACCTCCAATCAGAGGACCGGGAATCCGCGCGATGCTTCCCACAGATTGGGCGACTCCCAACATACCCCCCTGCTCATCTGCGGCGGTTCTCTTCGAAATGAAGCTAATAAGAACAGTGCCTAATGTGCCGATGCCGGACGATATCATTGTAAGGGAGGAAAAAAAGACTATAATATTGGGGGTCAAGGGCATAATGAATACTCCAAGCATCATCAACAGAGAACCTAAGATCATGAGGTTCTCCTCTCCCCACCTTTTAGTCAATCTTCCAATCAATATGCCCTGAAGGATAATCTGCACCACTCCAATATACATGAAAAAATAGGACATTTCAACTTCGCCAAAATCGAAAAAGGATATTCCCAGTAATGGCACTATGACAGGTATGGCTGAAAACGCCAAAGTTGTGATGAAGAGAATTGTGAAAACGGCGCCTATCAGCGGTTTTGTTAGAGCAGTTGCAAGTTTGCGCCAGTAGCCATCATGAGATTTTGCTGACACTTGAATCTTGGAGGCAGGATTATTCGACTCTGGTAGAAAAAGGAACGCGAAAAGAAGGTTTATCCCGTTCAGAGCAGCAGCTGCGAAGCCGGGCACTGAAAATCCATAGATGCTCAGGAAGCCTCCGATAGCAGGTCCTATTATGAAACCTGCGCCATGGGCTGCACCCACCTTGCCCATTCCGGTTGCCCTATCCTTTTCGGTGGTTATATCGGCTATGTAGGCTTGTGCTACGGCGGCTTCGGTAGCCATTCCTGCTGTGATTCGTGAGAGAAGGAGCGCTGGGAAGGAGTTTGCTAGGGCGAAGAGAATGAAGCTTAGGGTGGAGGAAAATATGGATACAAGGAGAACGGGTTTCCTTCCCACTTTGTCTGACAACCGCCCTAAGAGAGGAGAGAAGATGAACTGCATTAATGAAAAGGAGCCTATCAGCATTCCTAGAGCAAGGGCTCCCGCCTCAACAGTTGCTGGGTGAAAGGGCAAGAGGGGAATGACCATGCCAAACCCAATCATGTCTACGAATGTCGTCATCACAATCACGAAACTAGGAGAAATTCCTAGCCTACTCGGTTTGCTCTCTTTTGGTTCAACATTGTCGTCCATGGCAATACTTTCCGTAAAGCGGAAATTGCTTTACTTACCTTTAAACCTAGCTAAAATACTGTCAGCTTAATCCAGTCTACTGTAATCTAACTTTCTCGAAATTCGTCAAGACTAAAGGATTTAGCCTTCTTCGAGAGAGTTCAGCGTTTATCCTTTTAGCTATAAAATCTATAATGTCATCCAGAGGAATCCGCAGGGTTCCCTTTTCATGACGGATTCGCAGCTCCAAGCAGCCTTCTTGGAATATGTAGCGGAGCACGTGATAATCAAACCTTAATGGAACCCGTTTTCCCTCATTGCTGGTGGCATGATAGCGAGCAACAAAGAAGAAATCTAAGGTTTGCAGCTCTTTTTCGGCAACACGGTTCAGACACTGATCAAGTTCCTTTTCATCTAAAAAATTGAAAACAGTGCCTTCTGCCACACCGAACTCGAAGCCTACCTCACACTTTTGTTTCAAATATGGGGTTACGGCACCCAAATCGTAGACTTCATGATTCAAGTGGTGAAGCGCACAGAGAATCGCCTGTTGAATGCTCTTCGCTGGGTCTTGATAATTAAAAAGGGCTACGCCGTGA
Organism: uncultured Candidatus Bathyarchaeia archaeon; assembly: GCA_964623205.1. Classification (GTDB taxonomy): domain Archaea; phylum Thermoproteota; class Bathyarchaeia; order Bathyarchaeales; family Bathyarchaeaceae; genus Bathyarchaeum. Next base: position 108,804 of record CAZUQX010000005.1, read on the forward strand.
ACAGTTTCGGGGAAATTTTCGTAGCGTCCAAACAACCCAAACGCCTTTCGCTTTAGACTACGATGCCTTTTTCATCTTCCTTATCTTTTCAAGATTTTTGAGGAGCGTAGACAGAGTTGTTCCAAGGTTCTGCAGTTTTTCCGCATCTTTCTCTTCCCTAAGTTCTTTCTCTATCTCCTGAATCTTAACCAGAATCGTTGCCTCTAAGCTGGAGAAAAACGTGTGGTCAGTAGCCTCTGGTTCGGGTTCTCCCTCTTTCACAATTATCACTCGCTTTTGGCAACTAGCACACCAGAGGTCTCCGCTCCTTAGTTTGAAGAGAGGAGAAGAACAGGCTGGGCAGGAATGTTCCGTGAGGGTGGCACCCTGCCTAAGCAAATCCGCCATCATCTTGATGTTCGTGGAGTCTTTTGACAAACCAAACCCTTCTGAATAAACGTTACAGGTAGGGAATATATTTTTGCTCCGGTTAATTAACTATCTACATCCTATTTCACGTTGAATCTGAATCGCTGAATGATCTGTGCTCCGTAAACGGTATAAATCGCTGCCTAAGTATAGGATAAGAATAATAGGTTCCATCTTGTTTAAGCAATGTTATTGGAGGCTTCTATATGGTGCGGAAAAAGAAACTACAGGAATATGAGGGAAGAATTGAAGAAGCTATGAATGTTCTTGGTTTGGTTTCTGAAGACACTACAACTCCACGAAACATAAGAAGAGCCGCAAAACAGTCCATCGCAGCCCTCCAAATCTCCGAAAACACCCCCGCAGTCAGAGCCGCCAACGCCATATCTATTCTCGACGATATTTTGCAGGACCCCAACATGCCCCCTTACACCAGAGTGAAACTCTGGAACGTCATGAGTCTACTTGAAGCCATAAAAGACTGAAACCTCACAGGACCATCAACGCATGTTTCATCTCATCCCCAACACGTTACCAACACCATAACAGCGGAAGCCCCCGCGGTTTTCGTCCCAGTGCGATAAATCCGAGTTTTCACCTGACGGACATGCCTAATGAACAAGGCTTCGGATTTTTTAGGTGTATGTGTGCATAAACGTTTTTGACAGATGAGTACTATCAACTTATTCGCAGAAAAGCAAACAATGCAGAATACTTGAAAGGAATCACCATGAACAAGTTCGAAAGAGACCTAGGAATTCTATTAACAAAACTAAACAGCGACGCCGATAAAGAGACGGAGAAACAACTGAATATTCTGAAGGACAAGCTGATTCGGCTAAACGAAGAAAACGTAGTCAAAATCAACCATTCAGTTATGGAACTCGTATGCGCCAAACACCTGATCCTCAGGGGCTACGAAGTGGACATTGAACGCCCCATAGATGGATTGGTATGTGACCTGTACGGCGTGAAGGGGCTAGGCTCCCATGTCGTCGAGGTGGAAACCGGTTTCATTCCCCCAAGTCACGCCCTTGACCCCGCCAACTACCGTAAATCGAGGATAGCCAGCAAAATAATCAGGTATGGCAACCACTCAGACAAGTTTGCCTTAGGCGTACCCCCATACTACCTGCTCCAGATTCCCACTATCCTAGTTAAACCTCCTCGGGACAGAACTATGGAAGATCTGAAATATCTCAAAACTCTCTGTGACCTTTACTACAGGAACCCGCCCGTTAGTCTTGACGAAATCAGGAACGCTCGCATCCACACGATCTACATTATAGACGTGGATGGGGTAGCCGTTAGGGAGGTTGACCCTGCAACCTACTTGGAAAAAAGGTCTCTCTTTGCTTCAACAACATGAATTTTGGGAAGCTGAGTCTCGGCTTGAGGGCTTGTGTTGCTTAAGATTCTTATGTGCTACGTCTATAGTGTAAGATGGTGAATGGAGAATGGTGACAGTTTCCTTAAATCTAATACAGTCTCATCTGAACGAACCAAAGGTTGAGCAGATGTTTCGATTATTGGAAAGCGATTTGGAGGTACAGAGCACTCTTCGCATGTCCAACGTGATGGCTGTGGAACGGCTGAAATATAATGACCATGGTCCGGTTCACTCAAAAATAGCTTCAGGAAGCGCCCTAGAAATTTTTAACTTATTAACACAGGAAGTCACGCCTACGACTGTCAAGAACAACATATGTTCCCTCGAAGATGCCAAGGTTATTGTCCTTTGTGGTTCCTATCTCCACGACTTGGGAAACAGCATTCATCGGGTTGACCATCATATTCATGGTTGTATAATAGCCAATCCTATATTGGACAGGCTTCTCAAGAAGGTTTATCCAGAAGACGCGGCTCTGGCAGTGAGATTGAAGTCGGAGATACTGCACTCCATTTTTTCTCATGAAGAGGAAGTTGAATGCCTAAGTGTGGAGGCTGGAGCGGCAAAGATAGCTGATGGAACTGACATGGCTCGGGGAAGGGCTAGAATTCCTTACCGAACCGGAAAGGTGGATATTCACTCCCTCTCCGCCCTCTCTATAACCAAGGTGGAAATCGAGAAAGGAAGACAGAAACCTGTTCAAATCTTGGTGAGCATGGATAATCCTGCAGGTGTCTTCCAGATCGAAGAGGTACTGGAGAGAAAGCTGAAGACATCAGGCATACAAGACCTGGTTAACGTTATAGCCCTTGAGAAGGGGATACAAATAAGAAGAACTGTTTAGGAGCTAACTTAAAGATATGCTTGAATAGGTTCCGGTTTGGCTAGGAGGGGGCGTAACAAACGAAACGCTATCTTTTCTTCCTTATGCTCATTGCAGTGATTCTTTCTGCATTTACGATATATGCAATAATAGAGATTGTTCAACTCCCTGGTTGGGGTCTTGCCCTAGAAGCACGTAGACTAACTGATAAACCTGAAAAGTACTTCTCATTAGACAATCCCGATTCCTACGTCCTAGAAGCAATATCAACTCAAAGACTCGTGTTTCTTAACTACGGCGACACTCAAATTGACGAATTAATGCAAACTTACGACGCCAACAACATAGAATTCAACAACTATTATGAAATCAATTTCCTATCAGTGGATCCAGTTATTTTTGGCTATCTGGGTCTATTGCTTATATGCTGGATTATATGGGGGATAATCTCAGTAATTGCCGTAATTATCGCCCGTTTACGTAGAAGACACGGCTCTGAAGGCGAAGTTAAAGTCAGAGACACTGCATTCTATCATTTCTTCTAATCTATTCCGCAACACCAAGTTTTTATTGGCACAACTATCTTCTTATCTTTAATGTCTAGCATAGAATTTTTTGTTGATCGTTACAGGGAACTAGGTTGGACCTACAAGGAACTCAAGCCCAAGCCATCAATCAAAATAAACACCATGAACTCGGACAGGGATGATGTTGTAAACCGACTGGAATCTCTGGGAATAGTGCTGGAAAAGATTCCGTTTCTTAAAGATGGTTACTGGATTACTAAATCCGATTTTTCTGTTGGTGCAACAGCAGAATACCTTTTGGGCTTGTACTCGATTCAGGAGGCAGCTGCTCAAATCCCTGCTACACTCTTCACTGAACTGAAAGACAAAACGGTTCTTGATGCCTGTGCATCTCCAGGCGGAAAAACTGTTCAATTAGCTAATTTAATGAAAAACAGCGGTGTAATAGTGGCTCTCGATATTAAAAGACGAAGGTTATTTCCACTCTCAAACCAGCTGGAACGAAGTCGAGTAAGAAATACGATAGTTTACCTGATGGATGCAAGAGAGATGTCAAGGCTGAACATGAAATTCGATCGGGTTCTTCTGGATGTTCCATGTTCAGGCAATTACGTGACCGATAAGGATTGGTTCAGCAGAAGAACCTTTGAAGATGTGGAGAGGAACGCTCGTCGTCAGAGGCAGATACTGACTGAAGCAGTCAAAGTTGTTAAAGATAATGGCGAAATAGTTTATGCCACGTGTTCACTAGAGCCCGAAGAGAACGAACTAAACATTGACTGGGCAATAGGAACATTAAATCTCCAAGTTGAAGAAATCAAGTGCCACGGAAAAAAAGGGTTAACAGAAGTTTTTGGCAGAAAACTTGATCCTTCCATTGAAAAGTGCAAGAGAATCTGGCCTGAACAAACTCAAGGTTTCTTCGTCTGCAAACTCGGGAAGCAAGCGTGAGGATAATGAAAGCAATCAGAGATTTTGTGGGGCAATTTAGGGCAAGTATCGCCTTGGACGAGAGACTTATCGTCCAGAAGAAAAACAGGTATTATCTTCTGAATGAGAATTTGAAAAAGCAAATACACCAAGACTTCTTCCATGCAGGAGTTTATCTGGGAAAACTAAAAGGTGCAATCTTCTTTCCAAGTTTCCTTTTGTTAACAATGATGGCAGAAAGTAAAGCAAACAAGATAGTGGTTGACAAGAAGACTGCATGGCTTTTCATTTGTGGAAGAGACATATTCAAACAGGGGATACTCAAGGCAAATGGTTCAAAAAAGGGTGACTATACGCTGATTCTGAATGAGCATAATGAATGCTTAGGATTCGGCAAAATATTGTGCAACATCCGTAAGGAACAGGATGCGAATAAAGTTGTGGTGAAGAATATTCTGGACATAGGCGACTTCCTGAGAAGAGAAAGGCAGCAGTCTCGCCAACGGTAGCATTTCCCACAAGCACAGTCAGCTTTTTACTTTCGTGATTTCTTTTCTAAATTTGCCACTCTCTTTCTCAGGCTTTCAACCTCGTCTTCCAAAGCGTTCATTCTCGCTGCGCTCATCTTACCGAGCATCCTAGGCATAATTCGAACATCCATCTTAGATTGAAATTCGGATTCTGAGATTTTTCCCTGCGAGAAGTCCAGCCATAGATCGAAAGCTCTTCTTTCGTCTTCGTTTAGCATCTTGGCGAACTCTTTTGTCCACCTTTCCCTAAAGCTCACGTTATCATTCCTCCGAAACGAATGAGAGAAGTCTTTTCAGCTCTGGCCATACAGTAGCCTCTTCAGCGGATTTAATGAACCTTTCCAAACTTTTGCTTGCTGATCCGGCTTTTTCGTATTCCTTAGCTTGTAGAGCCATCTCAATCTTCTCAAGTTGACGCACGGCTTGCGCCTCTCTCGTCTTTCCTTCCCGGTATTCGTTCCAAACTGCTATGTATTTTTCCCTTTGCCTCTTTGGTAATAGACTTAATATCTGGTTTATGCTTGTGTCTTCTTTCTCTTTGGTTTCCGCTGTCTTTTCTGATGGTGTCAAGTCCCCTATTACGGCTTCGGGGAGGTCGTGAATCAGCGCCATTCGCAGTAATTTTAGGGGGTCCAAGCCTTCCATGTCGGCGTATAGCATGCAGAGGATGGCTGTTCTGAAGGTGTGGTCTGCAACAGACTCGGGTTGATATATTCCAACTTCGACCCATCCTGCTCTCAGTGTTCGTTTTAACATGCCAGTTATCTCCAAGAATTTGATGATGTTCTGGAGGCTTGAGTCTGTAATCTTCTCCAACCTAGAATCACCTTCTTTCTTTGCTCAACTAGGATCGATGAGGAAATTAAAGTTTAGTAGCGTAGACTTATGTTACATTTTGAAGATTGTTAATCTATCTTATAGACGATGTCACTCTCTCTCACGCGGGCATTAACTTTCATTCCGATGCTTTGACCCGCTTCTGCTTGCTGAACCTTCGCGTGTTCTATCTCCATAGAATCTACAGTCTGTTCAAGGTCTGTGGTAGGTCCCTTGATGAAAATTCGATCTCCCACCGAAATGGTATCTGCTACTTCTATAATCGCCACATTTATCTTTGTGAAGAAATGTGAAATCCTTCCAACTTCTCGAAGCTCCTCAATCAAAATCTTACCCCCAACACCAGATATTTAATACTAAATCGGTTGCTCCTAGATATAATTTGTCACACGCCCACAGGTTTACAGCTTATACACCCCAGCAAATTTTTTATTCGAGACCTAACCCAGTAGGTCAGGGGCATTTTAATGAAATTAAAGAGTAAAGATTTTGAAGATAACAGCAGCATCCCCTCAGAATTCACCTGTGACGGAAGAAATGTTTCTCCCCAGCTTTCATGGGAAGACGTTCCTGAGGGAACGAAGAGTTTTGCATTAAGCGCCACAGACCCGGATGCGCCGGGAGGAACGTGGATTCACTGGCTTGTCTACGGCATTTCTAAGGAGTTGATGAAAATTGAGCGGGCAAGTTTACCTGACGGAGCCATAGAGGTTGTGAATGACTTCGGCAGAAAGAGCTATGGGGGACCCTGTCCTCCCTCAGGAACTCACAGGTACTTCTTCACCATCTATGCACTAGACACCGAAAGCCTAGAGGGTCTCAACGAACGCAACTTCTTCGACATAGTTGAGCAGCATACCATTGAAAAAGCTGAAATCATGGGATTATACAGAAGACGATAACGCACATTATTTGCTATATTATTCTCGTTTCTTCTTTTAGCTCCTCAACTGGTTTGATAATGCGCTTCTGATATGAAAAATAATTAGTGAAAAAATCTCTCTACTGTTCCCTCTCGGGAATGAAACTAGCTTGGGAGTATTTACCAATCTTCCTCTTCTTCATCCTCTTCTTCCCAATCTTCCCATTCCTCTTCTTCAAACATGCCGTTTCACCTCCGAGTGCTCGGTTCTCCTTGAGAGATCGACTTGCACAAAAATCAAATAAGATTTATGCGTCTGAAAAATGGCGTAAAAATCGATTTTTTCTAGGAATAGAACCTGAAAATAGTTTATTATGGCAAAAATAGAAATATTCAATGCTTTAAACTAAAACAGGCGATTTTTATTTCGTTATTTGTCTCTAGAGGACTAATTTTAGCTTATCAAGCGAATTACTTCTGAATTTGGGAAGGTAGCAAACGATTGACTGGTGCCAATTGTTTGGGAACCAAAATAATAGACGAAATGTGTCCTAAGAGGTGAAAAACATCTTCTGAAGTCCATTTACTTTCTGAGTGGAGAGGTTTTGGTGACGGACAAAAATACCGAAATATTTCTTTGTAAGTTTTCTGACTTTACGTTCATTGCCCTCATATTTTACGTGAAGAAGCTCATGTATCAAGGCAGCCCTTGCTCTGCTTTTGATGTAAAACCGAACTTTCTCTTTTCCATAATTTCCCACCTTTTTCTGGAGAAATCTCCGTCTTTTTGGAAAAATATGGATTATGCCCTCAGTATTGCATCTTCCAGCGAGGGAGTTTCCGTTCTCTTTTTGAAACGGGAAAACCCTGACTTGAATATCTTTGACAGCCTTTTTTTCAATGTTTTCTCTCTTAATCATCCAGTTGAGGAATCTCTGGAACAGAGGTTTTCTTAAAGTCACAGAAACTACAGAAGCATATTTTGTGTAAAACCGAAGGCGTTTTTCTGGGCAACTTGCAGTTTTCTTACGATTTGAAACAACCCTAATTTTGTTTGACAGCTTTTTGTTATCCATCTTCATCCTGCATGACCGCTGATTAAACGAGAAGCTAGAAGAGGTGAAGTTCCCAATCTCTTCGACGACTCACATATATTATGCTCACTACTACATTTAACCATTATCTAAAATGGCTTAAGGCGCACTAGGATTATGCTTCATTTTTCATTCTTTTTTGATAATCGAATTAACCTTTCTTAGAGCATGATATGCTCTCATTAGGCTCTTTGAAAAGTCCATTTTCAACCACCCTTCATAAAAGGCAGCTATCTTCTTCAGGATTAAATATTTCCTTTTGATTCTCGAAAAACGGTCACTTAATACGGCTGGGGCATTTCCTTCGAGGGCTTTTCCGTAGAGTTCTTTACATGACTTAACAATCTCAACGACCCTTTTTTCAACGCGTTCTCTAGTTTCTTCCACAAGTCTTGCAACAGAACTCGCGTTTATGATCACTACTCGTGAAAGAATCTTGACTTCTCCTTCCATATCTCTAATGAAATTAACGAATTTCAAAGCATCAACAAGCTTCCTTTCTTTGTCATAAAAGGCATGTTTCTGGGAAAAAGCATAAACGGAACGGCGTAAACGTAGACAAGGTGCTCGTCTAAGAAAATTCTTCACTTTCTCCCTATTAGCTCCCTGTGGAACCGAAAACAACACAATAATTAAGCTTCCGAGACCAGTGAATTGCTTCTTTTTAGCCAACTGGGGATTCCTGACCTCCCTTAACCGCCTCAGAAGTATCGGCTGATTATTTTCAAGCACTTTCAGGACGTTCCGGGCTTTCTCCTCATCGATTTTCCAGAAAGCTCTATGCAACTGTTGACAGCCAAGGTTCTTCAAACGCTGGGGAAGAGCACTTCTACCCGTCGATTCTTTGGGGGCTCTATACACCACATAAAGGACCATATTTCTCGTAGCCCCAACAACTTCTCCAACTTTATATGCTTTTGGTTACACAGAAACATTTCCTGATGTTTCAGCATATAAAGCAAAAAAGAATCACATTTTTTGCCCCTTTTCTGTTAACAGCAACTTTTGGAATCACATTCTCGGAACGAGATGTAAATATTCCATGTTTCAACAAGAACATCTTAGCCAATAACGGGGGGCGAACTGATGGCTAGGAAAAAGATAAAAAGCGAAGGATGAGTGCCGAGCCACGAGAAGAACTTGTGTACTTCACCCATTTTTAGCAGAAGGATAAACCTACTTTTTTCTATGTTTTTTGGGAAGTTCGACTTTCTTTTTCTCTTTTCTCTGCATCTTTTTTGCTCTTTGAGCCTGCCTATGCTGTTCCAGTCCTGCGGCTTTCTCTTTCTTACTTTTTTTGGCCATATTCTTTTTCCTCGTTGAAACACACAACTGAAACACCTGCTAAAAAATTTTTTGTTTCTGCTGTTTTTGTCCTTTAGTAAATTTGAACTGTCATGGTTCCAACGCAGTAGACAGATATGTTTATTCACGTTACAGGTTGATTTAGCAGGCGCCCGATTTTTTATGATTAGTTATTAGTTGTTGTTTTTTGTTGTGGCTGAGCGTTTTAATTCGTCTTTCTCGCCTCATGGCTTCGCCACGGCTGTCAAACGTCTCAACGTACACCAGTTTTTCGGGTTCGTGCATTCTGGTGTATCTGGCCCCTTGCCCTTTCTTGTGCATTTTAACTCGCCTTTCCACGTTTTTGGCGTGCCCAGTGTAGTAGCTGCCATCCTTGCAACGAAGAATGTAAACATAGTAGGGCAATCGTTATCCCTCAAAGGCTAATAAACAACCTCTATTTTCTCTCTTAAAAAAATTACACACAAAACGGAGCCTTTTCCGCTTTTGGAAAAGTTAATATCTGGAAAAGTTTTGGAGATATTAGGGATCTTGATGGATGGTGTCACGGGCGCTCATTTGAATGAACTCGTTTTGAGAGCCATAGAAGTTTATAACAGGTATCGGAGTCCTGAAGCGACAGCGAAGCTTGTTGGAATGGAGAAGGATAGCTTTGTCATCGAGTTTGAGGGAGCTTTCTGCTTGGGTTGTGGAGTGAGAGACTACTTTGAGGACTTCATCTGCGAACTGGAAGACTTGAGCAGAAACTTCAGAGTGAAAATAAAAGAGACTAAACAGGCTGGTCCACAGAGTTTCAGGGTGCAATACGTTGTTAAAGGCGATTTTTCTGGCGCCGAACTTGATGAAGAGTCTCTTTTCCGAGAGTTTCTTCAAGAGAGAGGCTTATCCTTAAGAGAATATTTGGCATCTAACGCCTGCACAAAAGATGTGGTTAAGTTCCACTTTCGAACATGGTTAGTTGAAAGAAAACCCAAACCTAAAAAGTAGCCCTAAGAGCTGGATAATCCGAAAAAGTTTGTTATCTGTTTTTGCTTCCGCTCCTCTTTGGTAAGATTCGAGACTTTGACGCCTACCCTTCTAGCTTCAACATCGGACTCGCTGAGGAATTTAGCGAAGAGGTTCCTCACTGTCTTCGTGAAGACTTCCATGTCTTTTGTTGGGTTTTCGATTGTTTTGGATCTGGTGTGAACGCTAAGGTCTGAGGCAACCACAAATATGCTCACTGACCTGAAACTGAGTCGCCGATCCACTAGCTTGGCATATACTTCAGCGCATAACTTGTCTGCTTCTTCTAGGATAACTTCTAATTTTCTTGTGTTCTCTTTGAGAGTGGAGATTTTGCTCAGAGATTCGGCTTCTCCCCTCTCTTGAACTGGCTCATCGTCTATTCCCAAAGATGCATTATGAAAGTAGGTTCCCAACTTTCTCCCAAAAACTTCAACCAGCCGCTGAACGTCAAACCTCGCTAGATCACCCACTGTTCTGATTCCCAAATTCTCCATCTTCTTCTCGGTCTTTCTCCCCACGCCGACGAGACGGCTGACTGGCAAGGGCGACAAAAAGCGTCCAACTTCTCCGGATTCAATCAATGTCAAACCGTCAGGCTTCTGAATGTCCGCTGCTATTTTGGCGACAAGTTTGTTCGGTCCAACACCTATGGAGCAGGTGAGTTCCTGTTGGGTCCAAACATCCTTTTTTATTCTTGCTGCCAGCTCCTTTGCTTCTTCATAGCTTCCTCTAACTCTCTGAGTTACGTCCATGTAGGCTTCGTCTATCCCAACCTGCTCGAACTCGCCGGCATGACTCCTCAGAATCTCCATTATCTTCCCCGAAACCTCTCTGTAAAACTCATGATCCACAGGCATAAAGACCGCGTCTATGTCCTTGAGTATCTTTTTGGCTAGTGATATTGGAATTCCGGATTTCACGCCGTATCTTCGGGCTATATAGTTTGCAGTGCTTACGGCTCCGCTGTCTTCGGTGCGTCCAGAATACACGCAGACAACTACGGGCTTGCCTTTAAGAGATGGATTTCGCTTCTCCTCGCATTGAGCATAAAAGTAGTCCAAGTCAACCAACATTATGATTCTGGCTTGCAAGGGGATGCTACCTCATATGTGAGTGTCGATTGTTACGACACTAAAAATTGTTTAACGTTACTTAATAAAATAATCCAAGTCGCATCTGCTGATAAAGACTAGTTGTCTTTGCGGAAGATCAGGGTATTGTCCGTCTGCATGACATTGTAGAGTCCATATATGATCTTGCTAATGTTCTTCACAAGGGTGAAACCAAGCTTTTCACACTCTTCTATGGCGAATTCAATTGTCTTAACTTTTCGCTGCTGGTAGGTAGCATTCCCGATGACTATGGCGCAGTATCGCCCCTCCTCCAAAACCCTGTGCATCTCATGAAAACTTCTTCGTATATCCTCGTTGTAAAGCCCTATGCGAGTCACTCCCTTGCCTCTAACACCAACAAACTTTTCCCTCATCTTATCAGGGTCGCAACCCATGGCTTCGAGGGCATGGGCATCGTTTGCAACGTAATCCAAGGCTATAGAATAGGGCGGAGAAGTTACTATGCCCTGTACGCTACTATCTTTCAGATGAAGATGGCGAGCGTCCCCTAGACGTATGTCAACGCTTCCAAGCTGAAGGCCCAGTTCTTCTTTTGCCTTTCGGTAGTCTTCAACCGAGGCGATCATTAATGCCAAGTTCTTGACAAAAGACTTGACTATGTCGCGTCTTCTCCTTGTGCTGTCACTGACCGCTACCAACTTTGCCATTAGGTAGAAGTTTCTGACTTTTTCGTCATTGATGGAGTTTAAAAACTCTTTGTAACTCTTTTCGTTTGGTTCCTTAACAGCGGGACTGTTAGTGTTATTTGACCGTTTGAAGACTGCTGTCGCCTCTTCTCTATGCTCTTTGATTTTGTCAAGAGCTTGGAATGACTTAGTTTTGACTTTGGACTGGAGAACACATAGAGGGGAGATGTCTCGTCCTACACAGTTTATGCCCAGCAGCTGAGCCTCAACTGCGGTTGTTCCGCTCCCTATGAAGGGGTCTAGAACCGTTTCCTTTTCCTTCAGTTTCAAAATGTTGAGGAGAGCTCTGATCATCTGGGGATGAAACTTTCCCTTATACGGGTATATCCAATGAGTCAGATACTGATTGACCGACCTCGTTCGATTATATCTCGTCAATCGGTAATAGTCAGTTATCGTATCTCCCACGGTTTTGAAGTACGCTAATCTTCTAACTAAACGATCAATGTTGGGCGGGTTTTTTAACACAAAATCCCGCAAGCTATTTCTAACCGCAAAATCAACATCAAAGGCTTCTAACTCGTGTTCGGCAAGAGCTAATTCGTAGATGAATTGGACGTTTTCTATGAGCTCAGCACTCCACTCCGACACTGGTCCATTTCTCCACTTCTATTATTTGATGAGTCTTTTCTTCATCAGGTTTATGGATAGGATAAAGAAGAAAGGCGTTACTATAAGCAGCCAAGCTAGGTTCAGAAGAAGGGCGAATTCAAGTCTGCCAAGGGCTAAGCCCCTAGTTAATGCTACAGCGTTGGTGAGGGGCAGAAAAAGTTGGGCAACCACCTGCAGAGAATCTGGCATGGCAGTTAAGGGAAAGAAGGTTCCGCTAAGAAGAAACATGGGTGTTATGAAGAGAAAGTTGGGGTAGCTGAAAGAGTCAATGTTTGGAACTATGGCTGTGAAGCACATGGCTATGGATGAGAACAGTAGCCCCACGAGAAAGGAGAGAGGGGGAATCAGCAATAAGAAGGGGCTGGGAGCTAACCCAAAGGCGAATATTACGCCTAACACTATTGATGAGTTGATGAGGCTCTTCGTTGCGCCCCAAAGGAGTTCGCCTGTTATAACTTCTTCGATATTCACTGGTGTAGAGATTATAGCGTCGAAGGTTTTCTGGAAGTACATGCGCACGAATGAGGCGAAGGTACACTCGTAAAATGAGGAGAACATCATCGAGACAGCCACCAAAGCGGGGGCGATGAACTGGATATACGGTTCACCATCAATAAGTTGAACAAAGCCTCCGAGTCCTAAGCCTAAGGCTAGCAGATAGAGAACTGGCTCCAATAGAGGGGGAAGAAAACCTGTTTTGTACGTTTTCATGAAGACGTCTTTGTTCCGCATCCAAACCTTCCAGACACGGTAGCTGAGCTTAGGTAATCTAAAGAGCGAGGCTACGTTACCCATCCTTATTCCCTTAACCTTCTTCCAGTCAATTTCAAGAAGACATCTTCAAGGTTGGCGTCTCTGATTACAGCCCCTTTGAAAGAATCCGCCTTTAACATTTTGGAGAAGGCGCCTCTAGGGTGAGAAGTGAAAACATGAATCTTGTCACCTACAACCTCAATTCTGGCGTTACTGAAGGTCTGTTCTAGGAGCTTCATCACTTCTTCGCTGTAGGCAAGTTCCAGAACCTCTTCTCCCGCATGCTTCCTAATCAGCTCCATGGGATTGCCGTCTTCGATTATTTTACCGTGGTCCATGATGATTATTCTGTCGCAGAGTTGAACTGCCTCGTCCATATAATGTGTAGTCAGTATTACGGTGACACCCTGTTTTTGCAGGTTTCGAATTTTATCCCATATGAGATGACGCGCTTGGGGATCCAAGCCTGTTGTAGGTTCATCCAGAATCAGTATCTGGGGCTCGTTCAGCAAAGCTCTGGCGAGAATCAATCTACGTTTCATGCCAGCAGAAAGATAGTTGATTATGACGTTTCTCTTCTCCTCCAACTGCACAAACCTAAGCAGTTCTTCTGCTCGTTTTTTTGCCTCCTCCTTTGGGATGTCAAAGTAGCGGGCATAGACAGTTAGATTCTGGAAAACCGTGAAGTCTGGATCCAGATTGTCCTCTTGGGGAGCCACACCAATCATGCTCTTTATTTCTCTACCGTTCTTGCAAACGTCCATGCCAGCTACGGTTAGGTTGCCTGCCGTTGGGGGTGAGACGCCGTTAATCATCTTCATTGTTGTAGTTTTTCCGGCGCCATTGGCGCCAAGAAAACCGAAACTTTCGCCTTTGAAGATTTTGAAGTTGATGCCGTTAACTGCTACGAGTTCGTCAAAGGTTTTTGTCAGACTCTCTGCTTCGACAAGAATCCCCTGCTTCATATGGTGGCTCCTTCACTGAATCTTTACATTTCTGTTAGTGTTATTGCGTTTTATAAAATGTAGCAAATTCTTTGACAATATAATTTGGAAGCATTACTCTGGCTTTCTGTGAAAAAGCTGTTTTTCAACAATGAAGTATTATTAGACTACAAATATGAACAGACTAAGGTTTGTTTTCTTTGGATGGGAACTCTAAAGTGTCCAAGGCTTTTATGTAGTCTACGTGTTCAGAACAAACATAGAGTTTCAGTTCTTCATTTGTTGGGCTTCTGTAAACCTTGAAATGTTTGCCTCGAAGTTTCTTTCCACAGATAACACATCGAATTTCTTCCTTAGACATTATTCTCAGCTCCATTATCTTCTTCGACGGCTATAACTAGTTTAAAATTTTCCCAATATATCCAAATAAGTATTTGAAAAGTAGATGTTTTATGGGTTTGGCGCTTTTTTCCCTGTTCCAGCCGGTTTTGGCTGACATAGGAGGTGATCCGGCCGCAGGTTCCCCTACGGCCACCTTGTTACGACTTCTCCC
>CAZUQX010000006.1:0-111237 GCA_964623205.1 uncultured Candidatus Bathyarchaeia archaeon
CTTACGGCTGGGCCATCCAAGAAACAGGCATAGCCGGCAAAGGAGCACAATTCACCATGACAATCCCGAAGCTTACCAAAAACGAAAAACTAGCATATCAAATTGATAAGTAGTTTAGTGACAGTTATGGGGGTCTGAAGAAGTATCTGGGCCATGCAGGCCACTGGGAAGATGTTGATGTGTCAAAATCAATTTTTAAGTTCATTCCCACTCTGATTTCTTTAGGGTCCACGTCATGGATCATGGCGGGTAGGCGTAGACCGTTCTCCAGCTCCACGATGCCAACTGTGTAGGGTGTCATGGACTGAAACTGCACGGGTGCAATGTGGATGATCGTATAACTGAGCAGCTTTCCGACACCTTTGAGTTCTATCCACTTTAGGTTTGTTGAAAGACATTTGGTGCACATTGGTTTTGGCGGTAGAAGTACAGTTCCGCATTCGTTGCACTTTGCTGCCATTAGTTGTTTTTCGCTTACAAACTTGTAGAAGCTTGATATTGTGAAGGGGGGAGGTTTCTCAGACATTTCTAATCTCTCCTGTAAATGTGTACGCTAGCGGTGGCTCCGGAACCTCCAACGTTGTGGCTTAAGCCTGTCTCAGCTCCTTTCACTTGCCTCTCTTTAGCTTGTCCTGTCAGTTGCAAGTAAATCTCGTAGGCTTGAGCGGTTCCAGTTGCCCCAACAGGATGTCCCTTCGATTTTAATCCTCCGCTTGGGTTGACTGGAATCTTTCCTCCAAGCTCAGTTGTTCCTTCCTCCACTAGGCTCCCGCCTTTTCCAGAACCGCAGAAACCGAGGTCTTCGTAGGCTATTATCTCTGCGATGGTGAAGCAGTCGTGAACCTCTACGACATCTAAATCTTTGGGCTCTAAGCCAGCCATCTTGTAAGCTTCTTGTCCCGCAAGTCTTGCAGCTTTGAGTGCTGTAAGTTTCTCTCTTTCGTAGAGGCCAATAGTGTCGCTGGCCTGCCCAGAACCGATTATGTGAACGGGGGAATCAGTGAATTTTTTGGCAATGTCTGGATGAGTCAGAATTAGGCAGCTGGCTCCGTCCGTTATCAGGGAGCAATCGTAAAGTTTTAGGGGCCATGCGATAACCTTTGACGCCATGGCTTTTTCCACGGTTATTTCTTTCTGCATGTGGGCTTTTGGATTTAATGTTCCGTTGTGATGGTTCTTCACTGCCACTTGAGCCATCTGCTCTTCGGTTGTGCCGTACTCGTGCATGTGAGCTGTAGCCATGAGGGCGTACAGTCCTGGAAAAGTTATTCCGTGCCACTGTTCGAAGGGCATGTCGGAGGCCATAGCCAAGAACTCCGTTACCTCGGCTGTGGTTCGGTGAGTCATCTTTTCCACCCCGCCAACCATGACAATCTTGTGCAGGCCAGAGAGTATGGCTAGGACTGCTGTTCTCAGGGCGATTCCTGATGAGGCACAGGCGGATTCAATTCTTACTGCAGGTTTTGGCAGCATACCCGTCCAGTTAGCTAATGTTGGTCCTGTGTGTCCTTGATGTTCATAGGATTCACCCATGTGACCCACGAAGAGAGCTTCGATGTCTTTAATTGGGTCTAGGTTAGGGCATCTGTTGAATGCTTCTTTGGCTGCTTCTGCGAAGATTTCTCTGCAGTACATTCCTTCCAGTCTACCGAACTGTGATAATCCTGCTGACACGATTGAAACTAGCGGTTTGTTAACCAAGCACAAGTCCTCCAATAGTGACTGGTTGCAGAGAAGTTAGTAAATATGCCTGAACAACTATTTAGGCATATGTTTTCCAGTTTAGGCATACGTTTTTCCCTCACTTGACTTTTCTGAAGAGCTGCTCACCATCAATCTCACAGACATACTCAAATCCCGTCTCAACTAGCTTTTTAGCTTCCTTGACTGTGGCTGCTGTTTCACAAATGTAGTTTTCAGGTTTCAAGTCACCATAGATTTCACAGTAAAGCTCTACATATCTTTGAGTTGTCATTATGGACTTGTGACCTAACACCTTCTTAACGTGCAAGATGCTTTTGGTTTTATGGTATTCTCGTAGAGCTTTGCAATGTCTGAAAGTGTGGTAATGTATTTTCCGGAATCTTGGATTGTCAAGTCTTCTTGCAAGGTTCTTCATACGATGGTTTAGAGACGTCTCAAGTGTTTTCCTGTTTTTACCATGAAATACTTTTTCTCCTCTCTTTGGCAAAGCCAATAGTTGTTCTGTTAATCTCTTTGAAACTGTAAGGATTCTTGCGTTGCCATTCTTTGATGCCTTGATTGAAATTTTGTTTCTTTCAGAATCAATGTCTGTCCATTCAAGTCTTAAAGACTCGTTTTTTCTTGCTCCTGTTTCATAGAGTAGATTTTGGTAAACAATGTTTTCTTTTGAACCTGAGTTAAGGACTAATTGAAGTTCCTGTTCAGTTGGAATAAAGGGTTGTTTATGCTCCATTTTGTATTGTGGTCTATCCCACGGTACGTCAAGATACTTCAGAAAAGCGTCATAGGCATATGAAGCAAGTCTTTTGGTGTTTTGGTCTTTGAAATGATTGGCAATTACTAACTTTGCTGTTTCGGGATCATTTATGAAGGCGCCTGACTTCAGAATAAGTGAGACATAGTAGCTGTAGGTACGAATTGTTGTTTCTCTTCTTCCCTGTTTTTTCAGATGAAAGGAGAAACCTATGATTTGCCCTTTGATC
This sequence comes from uncultured Candidatus Bathyarchaeia archaeon, assembly GCA_964623205.1. Classification (GTDB taxonomy): domain Archaea; phylum Thermoproteota; class Bathyarchaeia; order Bathyarchaeales; family Bathyarchaeaceae; genus Bathyarchaeum. The sequence goes on from CAZUQX010000006.1 coordinate 2,688, forward strand.
TCTTGTGTGCCTTCCCACATGGCTTTTTCTATTTGGGGTTCCACTTTGACCAAATTTTTCGTGCCTTCTGCCAAGGACACGCTGATTCGGCATTTACTATCATAGGAACGTAAAGTATTTAATCCTTTTCCTGTATCAGTAACACCATGCGAAGCTACATCTTTACACCTAGAGAACGGGAAATCATTCAGGCTTTTTTCGAAGGAAAAATTCCTCTTACTGACAGAGGTCTTAGCCAAATCCGCACTAGACTCAAGAGTTCCACTCTCATCTCTGACATTGACCTTTGCACTAGGCTCACTAAAGCGGTATCCGCAGACTCGGCATAGAAATCTTTGAATTGCCATGTTGCCAACATAGCGAAACCCGTCCTTCCAAACTTTCTTTGAGCCACATTCAGGACAGTTGAGCATTTTTCCGCTTCCCCTAAGCTTTGCGCGCGCCATATGCTCAATTAGTATATAATGGGTTATGCGCGCGCAAAAAGCATTCTTAATTTGAGGGTTACAGATTAAAGTGATAGTGTACATAAGTTCTTAATGGTGCACCCTGTAGGGTGAGGTTGCCTCTGGTGACCTTTGCTGATCCCAAAGGAGGCAGAGGACTATTCAACCCTACCTTACAGACCTAATTCGTTTGTGTTAAAACTCGTATAAGAATATTTAGAAATTTTTAATCCTTTTGTTGGTTACGGAACTACATTGATGTAGTTATGACCTCTCTACCATATTGTTAGCTCATGACAAAGAAACTTAACAGTGTCACTCTTCATTATGATATTGATATCATGGTATCATACGGTATCAATACTTTCAAAATATACTGTCAAAGTATAGTATCAAAGCATACTTTCAAAGTATGGTATCAAAGTATGGGTGCAATTTTGATATCATATGGTATCATATGGTTATAACCATAATTCTAATCACATTCTATCCATATAGTCACTAGCCCAGTGGATAACTATCGATAGTATCGACAACAAGATTAGGTCTATTCACTCGAACAGGTCAAGATCAAATTGTCTCGTTAGCTCGATTGTTTTTAGACTTTGCCACTAAATGATGCCACGCGCTTTTACTCAAGTGTTCTATGTAATATCAATTAAACCGAAAATCTACAACAGCATAAAATTCAGACCCACTCTTTGAAACGCTAACCCCCATATATCCACTTGATGGAGTTGTCATTATTCGATAATGTTCTATCGAATCTATCCAACCATCGACAAAATCCCTTGCAATATCTGGCGTCCAACCAGATTGCCATGCAATTATCTCACCGCACTGATATTGCGAATATCCTATTTCTGTTATTCGCTGTTCAAAATCACCATGTGTAAGAGTTCCAATATCTATTAAATCTTCACTCCACTTATTAGCAATAAACTCTAAATTTGTATCAAATAGCAAAGTTGGAAAACCTCGACTAACCCTCTCTTCATTAATTAATTCGAAGATTCTGTTTTCCACTTCATCTGGTAAGAAATCTCGAGAATCTACATCTGGTAATACTTCTGAACTCCCATTAGGTGAAGAATCTGGTTCTGTTATGTCGGGCGAGGTATCGGGCGTAGGTTCTTCAAGCGCAGAATCTTGGGAATCGATATATGGCTCAGCTGTGTCCGGCGGAAAATCAGGTAATTTTATGGTGGGTAGAGAAATTGGATATTGAAGAAGAACAAAAAGAAGGAGAACAATCGATGAAAAACCTACGATGGCTAATACAACTCTTTTTTTGGAGGTTCTTTTCTTTTGTTTTTTTATCGGTTTTTCGTCTTCTTCTGTCTCTCTTACAAAATGATAGTCATCTTCACTGGCGAATGCCGATTTCTCAATTGGATATTCTCGCTTGGTTGTTATTTCCTTTCTATTTTGCCAAGATGCTTCTTTAGGAAGACCCTCACAAGTATGACTTTCTGGAAGTCTATGTTTAATACAGAATTTTCCATTGCAGTACTTGCAGATAAAGGGTAATTGCACCTTTTTTCCACAGATTTGACAGATAGACATACTAGCTTATTGATTTGGTGCGAACTGAGATTAAAAATATTCGATGACATGCGCGCGCAATCCGATTAGTAAGAAACTCTTATGAAGGGAGGTAGAGACGCTTTTTCTTCTTCCGAGATATTCTTTACAGCTTTCTTAATGTCCTCTTGATCCAACTCTTTAGCTTTCAACTCATTTTTACTATGTCTTTCAATTTTTTCTGGGAGCGCTTCTTTTGCGAAGGCGTATCGGCTGAGATCACAATCCTTGCATAAGCTATCTAATACTTGTACAAGGTCATTTGACAGACTAATAGTAACGTTTTTCATGTAACGTCATCTACTTGTAGCATTACAATCACATGTACTAGTGCAAGTACTTGTAATATTAGTTTTAATTCTTGATGCGCGCGCGATTTATTTAATCCGAAGTTATACCGTATATTTAGCGTTTTATTCTTCTTCTAAAGCCACAATTTGCACATTTGACCCGTATGCTACCATCATCATCTCTGTATTTAACCAATGACATTTTGCCGCATTCTGGGCATTCTCCAAAATCAGGTGACATGACCACAATCTCCAAAATTTGTAATGACTTTTAGTGTTATTTAAATATAAAGTGCTGCGCTCGCAACTCTCCAAATGCGGACGCTGTTGCCACTGTCTTAAGGTCTTTATTTGTGTTCTTAGCAATGACTGCAAGGGAGCAAAGAGTTAAAACTCTACAAAGGGTCATTAGTTCTGGGATCAGAGGCTTATTTCTATGGGAGATAAAGATACGAAAAAGAAGAAAAGCAGATTTGAACGTCTAACTGATTGGGGTTACAAATGGCAGATGCGACCTTTTAGAGAGCTCGGAAAAAACGTTACAAAGGGAGTCAAAGAAGGTGCTTCTGATGAAACTAGAGGAAAAGATGAGGCTCTTGCTGTCCTGAAGCTTAGATTAGCAAAGGGGGAAATCTCAAAAGAACAGTATGAAGAACTTAAGAAAACCATCGAAAATTAATTTATGCGGCGCGCATTTCCATTGAAGCGCGTGCACCACACCTCCAATCAAGTTTCAGTCAGAGAAGATAGCTTGTTAATGATTAGTTTTGAAATTGCTTTTTTAAGAGATTCTTTCGCATGGTCATCATGTTCTGGATCAGTTATCCATATTAAAGACATTAGAAAATACCCCTCGCCATATTTTACGAAGAAAAGTGCGGACATTTCACCTATCTTTTCATCATTAAAAGTAAGGCTTTTTGGTTGAATACCACTCTCAACATTAGATTCAACGATAGTCGCTCGTTTAGAAATTATTTGTGTTCGTATATTGGGTCCGAGTATACCCCTCAAATCTTGTGCAATACCCTTATCAAGTTTCAAAATCTGTAAACCAAGAGTTTTTGCCAAAGGAGTTAATGCAAACGGTCTAATTTGCTGCATTTGAGTACCTGCTTGAGTTGGAATTGCCTCGAAGACTGATGGAGTTGTATCAACTTTTCTTCTTATTTCAGGATTGTAAGCCCAATAGGTTGGAATGTCTGCAACATTTACAAATATTCCACCATTTTTAACATATTCAGTTATTTTATCAAGTGTTGATAGTGTTCTTAAATCCGCCTCGGGATATACTCCACCATATGGATTTAGAATCACCGTGTACGAATCAAAATTAGTTTTAATGTTTATTAAATCAACTGAAATTTCAATCATTTTATTCTCTGCAAAATTTTCAAGAGTTGCCTTCCAGTCTTTTGGACTAATATCAGTCCATGCATAGGTCTCTGTGTCTCCAATATCCCATTTAAGGTCAAATAAAATGCCTATTTTCAAAGGCTTTTTCCAGCGGTTAGATAGAACATGTTGTTTATACAAATCTTGTGGGATTCCGACGCCATATATTAAAAGAAAGAAACCCACAATTGCCAATAGACTAATTACTCCGACAATTTGTAATGTTACGCCAGTAAAGAGAATTGACGGAATTGTACCGAGAAAAGCGCCTGCCAAAACAAGTGCAATTGCACGAATGTCCTTCTCGAACATGTGTTTACTGAACCACCAAATACTAAATATTCCGAAAATAACTATTCCTGTAACTAGTCCATAAATTATGTGGTTAAATGCTAAAACCTCATTGAACAGTTCATAAGACCCTTGAATTTGATTAAATGTCCAATTAAAAAAAATCCAGGACGGCAATCCAGCAAATATACACATTGCTTTGTCAAGTTTGGTTGAACATTTTTTGTAGTAGATAATTCTAATCCAAAGAGCCCATGTAAGTGATTCTATGGAAAGAGAAAGTCCTATGCTTGAACCCAATCCCATAAACGGAGTGGTAAGAGTGAGAATTATTGGAAAGATATACCAAATTAAAAATTCATTTTTGCTTTTCCTAATATCGAGCCATGATTCCATTAACAGAGACGCTATGACAAAATATATGAGATTGCCATTCAAGTGAGCGTCATATCCATGCAATAAATAGCTAGAAAAATATGTAACCATCCTCAACAAAGGAGATTCCATATTGGCGAGAATTTCATATCCTGATCCAAAGAAACTGTATATTGAAACCGAACAGAGTGCAATGATTATAGTCACAATAGGAAGTTTTAATCGCATTGATTCATACCTAAAAAATAATACTATGGATACGAAGAGACAAGAAAACAATCCAGAAAAAATCCATAAGAAAGCTATTACTTGATTTCGTCTATATTCTATTGGTTCTAAAATTCCAGTTGTTCTGTAGTTCCAGTTCTTTATACTTGCTACTGAATAAAAACCTAAATATGTTTTAGCCAAGACCAAAAAAACAATATCACAATCAAAATTGAAAATTAAACCATCATGGGATTCAAATTCAACAAGTATATTTTTCAAGTTTATTGGGAAATCTAAGCTGAGTAATATGCCTTTCATTTTAATATGAACAGTTTCATTGGAGTCTAATTCATCAAGAAGAATTTGAATGCCTGAATTTTCAATTTTTTCAACTTTGAGTTCCTCATGGTCAACAATGCTTACTGTCGCGTTTGAATAGTTTATCCGAGAACGATTTTCTAGGTCAATTACATAAACATGTAAGAGATCACTGAGTTGTTCGTCAGATCTATTTGTTATGTTTATTGTCAATTCTGCTTTTTGGGGAATTATTTCAGATGTTGCAAAAATTCCAATGGTTAAAAATAATGAAATAAATAAGATTGATAACAGTAGAAAAGAGACAACCTTTTTTGACAGAATTGCTCTGACAAGAACTAATTTGTTTTTCATTAATTGATATTAATGGACAACTGCACAAAAGATTATCGTCCGATTTGCTTTTTTATTTTAGAATCTACAAAGTTTCAATTTAGCAGACTCGAAGCTCGCTCAGAAGGTTTTTCAGTAAGGGGGAGATCCACGCGTGAGCGCAGGTGAGCCGTAATATTAGAACCTATGAATGCTCAACTTCTTTCCTTAAACGCGATGCCTGTTTATCCAAATGTCTCTCACTAAAACCTAGATACTTGTTTATAGTAGCTATGTTGCGCCATCCGAACCAAGCTAACATTTCTGGTGTTGTAGTGGTTGGATCATTCAAGAAATTGACCGCTCGGTTCAATCGAAAAAAGTGAGGATAATGGTTTGGCATAACTCTTTTGACTATACGCCATGCCGTAGAAGCATCTATGTTCCAAACTCTTCTAGTTGGGTTTTTTCGGGTTTTCCTAGTCTTTTCAACTTGCTCAACTATCAAATTCACATATGGTAGGTCTAGAGGTATCTTCAAAAATTCTCGTTTACCCTGCTTTTTTGCTGGACAATATATGATTAAGAAACCGTCTTCCTTTTTGAAGTCTTCTTTAATCCTTTCTAAAGCTTCGCTCTGTCTCACTCCAGTCCAATATAAAAAGGCAAGAAAGGTTTTGTGGCTCGGTCTAACAAATTTTCCTTCATCCATAATTCTTTTGAAATCTTCAAAATTTATCGGAGTGGTCTGTTTGCCATGCTTATACTTACTCACAGCGACCACCAATTTTGCAAAATAAGGTTACATTTTATTGAATTCACCATAGTTTCATGGATACCGCTGCATAGCAAATCCCTTAGACTCGGGAATCCCTTGAATCCCTGAAAAAATTTTAACAATGAAAAAAAGAGGGATGTGTGGGAAATGTGGAGATATCTCCATCCTTCGCTTGAACAACTATTTAGTCCTATCTTTTAGTGTTTATGCGATGTTTTTCGCTTAACTTTTCTGAAGAGCTGTTCTCCATCAATCTCGCATACGTACTCGAATCCATCTTCAACAAGTCTCTTGGATCCTTTGATTGAGGATGCTGTTTCGCGGACGTCTACTTTGAAAACAATGTTTTGGATGAAATATCAAGGCGTTACAACCTTAAACCGGAGTCAACAGCAAAAACACCCTACTTCCCCTCTCTTTTTTAATTTGGTGTGGGCAACAAATCACATTAATGAAATATAGTTAATACATACTTCTGCCCTAGTACCCTAGAACCATTTAAATAACCCCGCCAAATTCATGATGCGTATAAGGCGGATATGAAATGCCTAATTCTGAAGCTTCCATACGGATCGAAAACGTCGTGGCAACCTCCACGTTAAATCAGAGGATTGACCTGAAGGCTGTTGTTAAGGGGAATCCTGGAGTTGAGTATCGTCCGGAAACATTTCCGGGCTTAGTTTTCAGGTTAAAGAGGCCTAAAACGGCAATCCTAATCTTCAATTCTGGGAAGATGGTTTGCACCGGAGCAAAGTCCGAGAAAGAGGCAAAGAGGGCAGTGATGAAGGTTATAAGGGAACTGAAGAAGAGCGGAATAATCATTCCTGGCAAAGCCGAAATGAAAATAGTGAACATGGTTGCTTCAGCGAATTTGTCTGGCTTGATAGACCTCGAACGGTCCGCCTTCACTCTTGGTAGAACCATGTATGAACCTGAACAGTTTCCTGGTCTCATCTACAGAGTGGATGTACCAAAAGTTGTTTTTCTTCTCTTCGCCTCTGGAAAACTGGTTTGCACAGGAGCCACCAAGGAAGAAGACGTTTACGAAGCGGTTGGCAACCTTCATAAGAAACTCGAGGAAAATGAACTCATCTCCTACGAGTAACCTGATTGAACCCCCATGCTATGCTTTGAAAAAAAGGGGGATTGTGCGGGAGATGTCTCCAGTTTTTGTGGTAATAGACTTTACCTCAACAAAACCTGCACCACAGAATCAACTATTGCACTCTGAATCTGCGGAGCAAGTAACTAGGTTTCAATTTCATTTTTGCCATTTTTTAAGCTTCTAATGATCAGCGGTGTGCTAATGTCAATTTCATGCTCCTTACATGTTTCGAAGACCTTTCGGTGAAGTTCAGCATCTATTTCAGGGAGCCCCTTAATGTCATTTATAAAAACATAAAGAACATATTCAACAGCATAATCCTTGAACTGGGTTATCCAGACATATGGTTTAGGCTCCTTCAAAACGCGGGAAACCTTTGATGCTGCCTCTAACAAGGCTTTCTCCACATCTTGCGTCCCATACTCGAATCCAGGCGTAACCGTGACATGCCTTCTAACCACTTTCTTTTTTCCGAAATTGTCTATTTCAGCCTTTAATAACTCCTGATTTGGAACCGAAACTAGGACGTTGTCAAGAGTAATCATCTTGGTGTAGATTAATTCAATAGCAACGACATCAGCGAACTTACCGTTAAAGAATATTCTGTCTCCAACCCTGAAGGGTCTGCTGGTCATAACTATCAAGCCGGAGATTGCGTTTCCAAGGGTGTTTATGGCTGCAAAACCTACGATAGTGCCACCGAGAAGCGTTAGCAGTCCAGAAATCGCGCCCAATGTTATTCCAAACTGCGCCAGAATAATTGAGAAGACTACCATAAATATGACCCATTTCAGGATTCTATTCAACGTGAAAGCGGCGTGTTCTTCAAGCCTCTTCTGTGTTCTCAGAGCTCTTATCTCTCTAGCGATGACCCTGGAAATGATGTACCCAGCAATCACTAAAACTAGCGAAAAGATTATGCTAGCAAGGTTCGTTATAGCCCAGTCGCCTAAGGAATTAATGAACTCGAATGGGTTCATGCTAGAGAATTGAGGTTGAATCTTTAAAAGCGTTATCACAGTTTAGTTAAAGCCATAACCATAAACAATAGCGGGTGCGTCGCAAATGATCATTTACAGCACAGCCATACTGGCTGTATCATTGCTGCTGATTATGCTGGTCAGTGACCGAATCATTCGCTACGTGCTAGTTTTGTCCAAAGTTTTCGGTCTATCTGAAATGGCTGCAGGCTTCATCCTACTCTCTGTTACAACGTCACTGCCGGAGCTTTCAGTCTCCACCGTCGCCTCCATCGCTGGCGAGGGCGGTCTTTCGGTAGGTAACGTTTTAGGCTCAAACATCGCAAATCTGACGGTGATTCTTGGTTTAGCTATCCTTTTCAGCAGAAAAGTTATTTTTGTTAAAGGCCAATCTCAAAAAGAGCTTGTTCAATTCCTTTTCATCTCCTCCATAATCCCCCTTTTCATTGTCCAACGCGGCAGTTTGGGTCCAGTACTAGGAATCGTACTCATGATCCTCTTCGCCTACTTTGGGGTGACAGTTTCCCGCAAAACTGGAGACTCGAACTTCACTGGAACACCATACAAAGGAAACACTGCCATTGTCGGAATCAAATTCTTAGTAGGTGTTGGACTTGTAATAGTTCTTTCGAAGTTTGCTGTGGACAGTTCTGTGGACATCGCAGAGTTCATAGGTTTGCCCACTTCTATTGTAGGGGCAACGATCATCGGTCTCGGAACCTCCTTGCCCGAGCTTGCAACAACCATCCAAGCCCTCAAGAAGGGCCTTTTAAAGATGGCTCTTGGAAATCTGCTGGGTAGCTGTATAACCAACATCACTCTCGTCCTGGGTGTGACATCGCTGATCTCGTTTTCTCCCGTGAATGTTGTAGCTGTGCAGAGTATCATGTTTTACGTTTTGCTCTCGTCATTAAGCGTTTGGTACATGGTAGGGGCAAGTGAACACATAACTAGAAAAGGAGCCATATTCCTCTGCCTAGTGTACGGTCTATTTATCCTGCAACAGGTGGGGATTTCCGTATTTATCGTCTAAAAGGCAATATCCACTGTGTTCTGTGAAGGCTGAGAAGCTGTCAATAGGCTTAAAACTTTTTGAGTGTTATCCCTCTAAGTAGGTAAGAATGTACTCTCGAAAATATTGGTCGATGACAAGCTCCGACGTTCTTGATCAATTAGAAAGCTCTGAGAAGGGATTGAGCTCTAATCAGGCACGTGAAAGACTTACACGCGTTGGGATCAACGAGATAGGCAAAAAGAAAGTCAGGGCTGGCATCTTCATCTTTTTGTCTCAGTTCAAGAATCCCTTGGTATTAGTTCTGTTGGTAGCAAGCGTAGTTGCAGCCCTCGTAGGTGAGATGACAAATGGAATAATAATACTAATTATTGTTTCAATCAACGGGACACTGGGGTTCTTCCAAGAATACCGGTCCGAGAAGGCAGTAGAACGACTTGGAAAGTACATTACATTTACGGCGAAAGTCATGCGAGAAGGAGAGAAGAGGGTCATCAACACTAGAGAATTGGTTCCTGGCGATATAGTCTTTTTGGGAACTGGCGATGTGGTTCCAGCGGATATAAGGCTACTGAGTGTAGATGAACTATCTATTGACGAATCATCCTTGACTGGAGAGGCATATCCTGCTCGAAAGATCTCTTCTGAACTATCAGGTGAAGCTCTTCCAATGCATGATTTGAAGAATATCGCTTTCATGGGAACATACGTTAGCGATGGACAAGGGTCTGGTGTTGTTATAGCAACGGGGAAGGACACGTATCTTGGAAAAACTGCTCAGCTCTTGAAGGCAATAAAACGGAAAAGCGAATTTCAAAAGAGCATGGAGAAAATCGGTTATACCCTAATGAAAGTCGTTTTGGCTAGTGTTGTAATAATTTTTCTCATTAATGCTTTTCTTGTGAGGGATATCATCAGCACCATCCTATTTTCTGTGGCACTGGCTATTGGAATGGTTCCAGAGGCACTACCGATAGTTATAACGATATCTCTGTCTTCCGGAGCGCTTATGCTTGCAAAAAAGAGTGTTGTTGTCAAAAGGTTGGTCTCTGTTGAAGACCTTGGAAATGTTGACATCGTCTGTGTCGACAAAACAGGGACTCTAACCGAAAACAAGTTGACTCTAGAAACTTACTGTGACATTGACGGAAACCCCGAAGAAAAAGTGATCCTTTATTCGCTCCTTTGCAACTCGGTACGGAAAGAAAAGGATGTAGGAAATCCCATTGACACTGTTCTGTGGAACTATGGAAAAGAAAAATTTGGCACAAAAAGCCTTGAAGACTACATTATTCTGAAGGAGATGCCTTTTGATTCAACTCGGAAAAAGATGAGTGCAGTAGCAAAAACAGATGGGAAGCTGCTGCTCATATCGAAGGGAGCCCCCGAGTCGATAATTGAAAGTTCAACGCATGTTTGGCAGAATGGTGAAGCCCATTTGTTAACTGACAAGAAGGCAGCGGGGAGACTGTACGAGGAATACGGAAACAGGGGATACCGTCTGATCGCAGTTGCCTACAAAGAAGTGGAAGACACAGAAAATATTACAAAAGAGTCCGAATCCGGACTTACCCTCCTCGGCTACATTGCCTTCATAGACCCGCCCAAAAAGACTGCGAAGCAAGCTATTAGGCTCAGCAAAAAGATGGGGATCGAAGTCAAAATCTTGACGGGTGATGGTCCGCTAGCCTCAAAGGAGATCGCTCGCCAAGTCGGATTGAATGTTAAAGACGACGAGATAATGCTTGGCCAAGAGGTTGATAAACTTGCAGAGCAGGAACTGCAAGAGAAGATTGAAAATGTAATCATTTTTGCGAGGGTAACTCCAGAACATAAATATCGAGTAGTTAAGGCGCTCAGAGAAAGGGGGCGCGTAACAGCTTTCTTGGGCGATGGGATCAACGATGCGCTGGCACTCAAGGAAGCTGATGTTGGAATAGCCGTAGAGCAGGGATCCGACATCGCAAAAGACGCTGCGGATATTGTTTTGCTCAAAAAAGGTCTGAAGGTGATAATTGACGGCATCAGAGAAGGAAGAAGAGCCTTCAGCAACATCGTCAAATATCTACTTTACACCCTCTCGGGAAACTTCGGAGACCTATATGCCATCGGAGCCGCGTCAACAGTCCTGAATTTTCTGCCCCTCCACCCTTCTCAACTTATTTTGGCAAACTTTTTGACTGACACACCAGTCATTGCAGTTTCAACTGATAACGTCGAAAAAGAGGATTTAATCCGACCAAGAAGATGGGACATAAAACACATCTTCAGACTTGGTGGTCTACTTGGCTTGGTAAGCGCTGTATTTGATGTACTTCTGATTATGTTGCTGTTCTTTGTGGTTGGCGCCGATCAGGTTCTCTTCAGAACCGTCCTCTTCGCAGAAATCGTTCTGTCCGAAGTACTTGTATTATTTGTTATACGCACAGAAAAATTCTTTTTGCGGGGTACGCGTCCAAGCAAACAACTTGTTTTTGCTTCAATAGGAACAGTCTTGCTGACATTTGCGTTAATTTATCTTCCAATTACCAGCCTATTCGAATTCACGCCGCTACCCCTATCATTGCTTGGAATCACAATGCTTGTTGTTTTGGGATATACGTTCGCCACCGAAGTAGTGAAGCTTGCCTACTTCAAGAAACTGATAATTCCCAAAATCTTTACTGTACCTCCAGTTCAGCTACGCTTGCTGGATATTGTGGCAATAATATGTCTACGAGTTGAAAGTGAAATTTCTATCGAATCTCTTCTTGACGACTTAGCTAAGACTATGAGGTATCCTCTTAAACCTGAACAAGTTCTCAACCACCTTCATCATCTGCGTCGTGGAGGCTTAATTAGCATTAATTGGCGAGAAAGGACAATAAGACGGGAAAAAGCATTGAAAGACTACGTGCTGAAACAAGTGACTAGCGAATCTTGGCCTACAATAGCAAAGAACTGGCGCAAAATTAGCTCCACCATCAAATCTAGACACGACCAAGTGAACCCTGAATATCAAATTCTTCTATCCGCAAGACGGAATCGCACTAAATAATAAAATGGGGTCCACTATCTGGTCTTTAGGGGAGCGATTAGTCAAGTTCAGAAAACCTAAAAAAGAGACATGGACTTCTAAGATTATATCGAGGAAAAGGGCATGCCCGTCACCCTACAAGATCTAATTGCCAATCCTATCCTGCTTCTAGAGATAGTTTTGACAATAATAGGCGCCTTCTTGGTTGTTTACATATTTAACAAGTTAGTGGGCAGAATTGAGAAGCGAGGCGAACTAAAGAAAGGCGCACTTGTCCACCTGAAGAGATTCTTTCAAATACTCATCTATCTCGTAGCTATTATCCTAGTCCTTTCCCTTTTAGAAGTTGACATCACCACGGCAGTTGCAGGTCTTGGAGTAGGAGCATTAGTTATTGGCTTTGCCCTGAAGGACATGATAGAAAACTGGGTTTCTGGCATTATAATAATCTCTGGAAAAACTTACACCATAGGCGACGTAATCAGAATTGGAAACCTGACCGGAACAGTCACGGACATTTCTCTTAGAACAACCAAGTTGAAGACCTACGATAGAAACGAGATAATAATTCCAAACTCTGTGCTTATGAAAGAAAAAATAATCAACCTCACAGGCGGAGAATCTGAAGCTGTGGCTTCAATAACGCTTGCCATCGACTACACCTCGGACGCTGAAAAAGCCAAAGCCATAGTAGAAAATATCCTGAAAAATCACGAAGCGGTCATCGTTAGCAAGAAACGAAGAAGAGAAATAAGATTTATTGTACGCAACCGTGAGTGGGCAAACGACCTTGAGGTTCTGTTTTGGATCAACAATCCCCCCAATGAGGAATTCATAAAATCAAACATTACTCAATTGATACAGAAAGAATTCAAGAAAGAGGGAATACTGCCCCCGATTCCTGCCTTAATGCGAAAAGAGTATCTAACCTGCCAAAAAAACCCTAACGAACCAAACTCAGAATAACTGCTATGTCCTTGATGTACGATTGTAATGGCAGTTGGGGCACGAAAAGAACGTTTGCTTTTTCCCCCTCAGTTTTCGCACAACCATCTCGGTTTCACACCTTGGACATTTCATAGCAACTCAATCCCTCAATCGTGCGTTTAAATTTTTCTCAAGAAATCTCCCATGTGTACATGGCAGCATCAGTTATGACACACAGATTTCATTTACACCAGACTCAAAAAACTGTTTTTACTTCCTGTTTTTTGTATTTAAATATTTTCTGAGAGGGAATCCAGCAGGTCTTTCATTGCCGGTGTGTTATGAAGAAATTCTAATCTGATAGGCGTAACCGAAATGTAACCCGTCTTGACGGCGTGTAAATCTGTTCCGTGGTCTCCGTCGGGATAGCGACTTATCGCCCAACTTATAATCTTGTACCCTTCCTCTCGTTCAGCGTGTATGTCACCGTAACCATCATAAGATAGACTGGTAAGTTTCACCCTCTTACCGTCAGCTTTTTCCGGCACATTTATCGAGACTATGTCCATGTCTGTAGGCATCCCCTTCTCCAAAATGTGTTTAGCGGCTCTATAAGCAATGGTGGCGGTCAGCTTCAAGTCCTTCACAGTAACTCGCTCCTTCTCGAACATTCCCTCGGTGATCTCTGGTATGCAATAGGAGATGGCAATGGCTGGCACATTGTGGATGGCGGCTTCCATGGCGGCTCCTAAGGTGCCTGAAGTCAGCAGGTCGTCTATTCCCAAGTTTGGACCTAAGTTTATTCCAGCTACAACCAAGTCTGGCATGCGCTTCAAAATTTTGTTCACTGCGATCAGAAACGAATCAGCTGGTGTACCAGTTGTTGCATACGCTTTTATTCCGTTACCGAGGTTAGCTTCTGTTATTTTTACGTGACCGATGGTGAGGGCTTTTCCGATGCCGCTCTTCTCGGATCCAGGAGCGACAACAATCACTTCCCCCAATTTCTCTAACTGTTTCCTCAGGCTTCTTAAGCCAATCGAGTTGATGCCGTCATCATTGATTACTAGGATGGTTGGCAAGGCAGTTCCTCGGTTGCATTAAATAGAATACCCATTATTTTAGGGGATTCAGGTAGTTAACTACCATAATACTTAAATCCCAGTTTTGTTTATTTACCATGGGGAGACTTAGAGATGTCTAAGGTAAAAAACTTTCTGGAAAACTACGAAAACATAGGAACTCGAAAGAATCACTTGAACGCAATAAACAGATTCTTCAGAAACATCTACGAAGAGGCCACACCTGACAACTTAGATGAAATGGCTGAAAAATACTTTAGCCAAAAGAGAGACTACACAAAAGACATACAGAGTTTCATAAAGTCTTTGAACGATTTAACTCCACTCACAACTAAACTCAGAATAAGCAACATCAAAACATTCTTTATCGAAAATGATGTAGAGCTTCCAGAAAAATTCTGGAGAAACGTTAAACGTAGAATAAAGGGAAGCCGAGCTTTAACACTTGACAGGATTCCAACAAACGATGAACTGAAGAAACTTCTTATGCACGTACCAATTCAAGGGAAGGCTCTCTTTCTTCTCCTCGAATCTAGTGGCATAAGAATCGGGGAAGCTCTCAAGTCCAATATAGACGATTTATATCTCAGTGAAGAACCAGCTAGAATTCAGATTAGGGGAGAAATCACAAAGACTGGAAACCCTAGACACGTCTTCTTCAGTAAAGAAGCAAAAGAAGCCTTAACAGAATGGTTTAAGGTTAGAAAAAATTATCTCAGAGCTGCAGTTGGTAAAAGTCACCTGTATGATAAGGATGCTGAAGATTCCCGGATTTTTCCTTTTGATCCCTCTACAGCTTATTCAATGTGGAAGAAAGCGTTACACAAATCTGGATTAAACGGAAAAGACAAATCAACTGGAAGAGAGAAGATTCATCCTCATGTTTTGCGTAAGTTCTTCAGGACCCGTTTAGGAGCTGCAGGTATTCCCATTGATGTCGTAGAGGCGTTAATGGGTCATGAAGGTTATCTGACTGAAGTTTATAGACGCTACTCTCTGGAAGACTTGAAGAAATTCTATCTCAAAGGCGAAAGTGCATTATTGATTTTCACTGAAGCCCAGGAAGTCACTAAGTTAAGAAAAGAAGTGGAAGAACGCAATACAACCCTTCAAACTCTAGTGAATGGTTTAACGACTGAGAACCTTGAGATGAAAAGCAAAGTGGCTAAATTAGAACTGAAGAATACAGAGTTTCAGAAACGGTTTCAAAAGACTGAAGAGAAGCTCAATGAAATTATGCTGATGCTCAAAGAATCCCTGAAATAGTCAGGGAGAAACTAGTAATGTAGGAAGTGAAATAGTGGAGACCCCTTTTGAAGATTATGCGATCAAAACTGTAAAGGAACAAAGAGATAAAGGAGACCTTATTGCGTCTTTTTTACTTAGTTCAGCTTTTGTTGAACATTACTGTAAGACCAAACTATTAATTTTCCTTATGGAGAAAAGACCTGTGGAAATCAGAAAAGTTGTAGATGAACATACGAAGAAAATGAAAAATGCTTTCATCTGGAGTGATCTGAAAGAAATTGTTTGGAAAACCAATTTGAGTCAGAGTAAAATTATTGATATAGGTTTTCTTGTTGGTGCTTGGGATTTCAAATTATGGAATCAATTAAAAAAATTCAACAAGAAGAGAAACAATCTAGTACATAAGCATGAAAACCTCCTCGAAATATTGGAGGAGGATGAGAAAGAAGTGAGAGATATTATTGAAAGGGGATTATCTCTTCTTCACAACATAAAACTGGGATATATAAAGTTATGACTGATTAAGAAAAACGGTGTCAAATTTATGAAGAGTGTTACTTTGGACACTAACTGCATTATTGCTCTTGAAAAGAAAGAGAAATTTTCACCCTCTATTAGGAAACTCATTCAAATGCACAAAGAGGGAAAAATTGCTCTGGGTGTAGTGGCTATTAGCGCATCCGAGAGATTACCTAACGGAAAATATTTGACTAATTTTAAAGATTTTCTTTTACGAATTAAGGATGTAGGGCTTTCAGAGGCAAAAATCCTGGAACCACTCGCTTACTTGGGCATAACTTTTCTGGGCTACTTTGTTTTGCATGGTAAGAAATCATCAGAGCTTGAAGAAAGAATTCAAAAAATTATTCATCCTAACTTTGAAATGGAATATGAGGATTATTGTAAAAAATGTGTGTATGAACTTGATGATCCTAAAGCTTGGAGAAAATGGGTAAACGCAAAATGTGATGTTCTAGCTATGTGGAGCCATATCTGGTATAAAGGAGATATTTTTGTAACAACAGACAACCGTTTTTTTAAAATCAAAAAAATCTGCACTCGTGAAAATGGGAGCTGGAGATATTTTAAGACCAAAAGAGGCAATACAGAAACTAAAATCAAGTTTTATCTCATGACAGAAATTTATCCATAAATCCTTCACAACACCCTTTCCCCAATCTTGATGTTCAGGGGATCAACTGCAAGTTTTCTTTTACATGAAGGACATTTTCCATCAGTTTTTCGTTTTAGGCGATAAAGGGGAATCATGTTTCTCCCTTCATAGAGAACTTTTCCGCATCCGTGACAAACAACACTGAAACCCAACCCTATACACCAAAACGAGAAGGTTAGTTCTTAAATAAGCCAAGTTGAGCGCTCATTGGAGTGTGAGAAAGTTTTTTCCCGCAATCGGGACATCTACAGTTGTGTTTTGCTCGAACATAATAGGGTTGAATAACTTCTCTTCCCTTGAAGAGGATCTTACCACAGCTACAAGCTATCGACACAACCATCCTAATTACTCCCAACTTTGGTTTTGTTTCAATCTTCAACTGAAAATAATATAAAACAAGCGTTCTAACGACAAGGAAAATGGGGGAGAGAGAAAGGTAAAAATGATGAAAGTAATTTTGGGTTTGGGGGTTAAAATTTAACCCCAACCCAACCTTTTTTGTTTTTAATGTTCTTCTGTTTCGCTTTCTTTAAAGGTTGCGCGCATCCCCTTCTTTTTGTAGAATTTATGATATAGATAACCGTAAAGTCACATTGCTCTTAATCGTCTTATTCTTTCCTTTATTGGAGGATGAGTCGCAAAGAGGCTGTCCAATGAACTTTGTTTAGGATCCACAAAAAACAGGTGACTCACTGCTTCACTTGCATTTATTTTTCCTCGGTTCGTATTGGCTATTTTTTCAAGAGCAGACGCTAATCCTTCAGGGTAACGAGTAACACTTACCCCCGAAGCATCTGCTAAATATTCGCGCTTACGCGATATAGCAAACTGTACCAGACGTACTACGATCGGCGCGAAGATAGCTAAAATAATGCCAACAATAAGCAAGAGAACCATGATACCTCCTCTATCTTGACGATCTCTTCGACTCCCAAACCAAAGTGACCGCAAAATTAAATGGCTCACAATCGCAGCAAGACCCACCAGCACTGCAACAAGAGTCATGAAAAGGATGTCCCGGTTTTTGATATGAGAGATTTCATGAGCAATTACGCCTTCCAGTTCTTGTCTATTCAAGGAACGAACAAGTCCTGTAGTGACTGCAATAGTAGCATTTTCTGGATTTCGTCCAGTCGCAAAGGCATTCAAATCTTCACTTTCAATTACATAAATTTTTGGTGGCGGAATCCCTGAAGCAATACTTAAGCCTTCAACAGTGTCCCGCAAATACTGGTATTCTCTTCCTTCAGCAGGTTTAGCATTGGTTGCCGAGAGTACTACGCTATCACCAAACCTGTAAGAGCTGTAGGTGTAAACGAGAATGAATAGAAACGAAAGAGGTAGAGCGACAAGAACAAGTTCAGGAACTAAAAAAAATATTATAATATAAACCAAAAAAAAGAGGATCAATGAGACAATTACTGCCAAAAGGAGAGAGGATCGTTTGTTCTTAGCTATTTCGTCTCTAAAACTGGTTTTAGCCATCAGAACTTCACTTTAACAGGGCTTCGTTCTTCCTCAGGAACTGTCAGGAAAGCGTGTTTCGTTCTGTCACCGGCAAACCAACTTCCTGGAATTGTTGTTATAATATTGTTGTAGCTTAACACTGAACTGTTGTAGTACTGACGAGCATAAGCAATTTTATTTTCGATCCCTTCAAGTTGTTCTTGTAGCAGTTTAAAGTTGTCACTGGCCTTAAGAACCGGATAGTTCTCTGCCACTGCAAACAAAGATTTTAGTGTACTGCTTAGTTGATTTGAAGATTTCATTCGCTCTTCTCTGCTGCCACTGATCATGCCTTGCCGAGCTTCAGCAACCTTTTCAAAGATTTCTTTTTCGTGTTTGGCATAACCTTTTACAGTTTCAACTAGATTGGGAACTAGATCATAGCGTTTTTTTAGTTGAACGTCAATTTGAGCCCATGCCTCTTCAATCCGATTGTATAGAATTCTTATGCGATTATAATAGTTCAAAAATACCAGAACAACAATCACCACTACTGCTGCTATCAGACCACCAACAAACCATACAACCCAGCTCAAAATTATACCTCTATAATACTGGTTATGCTAAACAACTATTTAATTTTGTGCATCGCCCGGTCGCGCAACCGATTGTGCGCGCGCGCCAAAACCCAAATGCCTGCTCAAAGCAGTTTAGGATTTGAGGGGATTATAGAATTTGTTTTTTATCTTTGTCCATTCTTCTTTTTGTTCTTGGTAATAATTAGCCTCAAGAACGACTCTTAATCGCTCGTAGATTTGCTCTTCAATTTTCCCGTCTTTTAGCTGAACATCGAGCCGTTTTAATTGCTCGTTAAAAACTCTCTTTTCTTTTACTCTATCTCTGACGTAATTGCCTATTAACTTCCGAAACTTCCGTTTTTTGCCAAAAGATATACTGATGCCCATCCAGTCTCATTCCTTAGGATACAGGACAATTCGTTCGATACCATAAAAGGGAAATTTCTTCCAACGACATATGTTGAAAACCGATATGTGAGTATCCAAAAAAAGGGGAAGTTCTTGGCGATATGTCCATTTTAGACGGAATAAAGGAATATCGAATATTTACTTCAATTTCACAAAATATTTACCTCTACTAAATCACATTATCTTTTTCTAGAGTGGCAATGAACAAAATTACTAAGTACGTGACCTGTGTTTTCTGTATCAGTATTGCGGTTTATTTTGGATGGATGTTAATGAAAAGTATGCGCGCGCGATAAGATATTTCTTTGGGCGTTTGCGTGTGTGTTTTTTGTTCTTGTTTTTTTAGAGAGAGGGTTAGTAGGAGAGTAGGAGGGGGAGTTAGAGAGATAGTTGTTGGGTTTGGGGTTAAAATTTAACCCTTAATTCTCAAAAAAGGGGGATGTTTGCAAAAACACAGTGGTGATATTACCATTTTTCAAAATGAATTATCTGATTAATTGATTTCTTTGGGGGTTGACTTGGGATTCCATCAGGTATTCCAAAAGCAATGGCTCCAACTATTTTCGAATCTGGAGGTAGGTTTAAGGTGTTTTTAAGTTTTATTTCATCAAAAGCACCCATCCAACATGATCCCACTCCTTGAACCCATCCTGCTATTACCATGTTTTGAAGAGCAATTGTTACGTCCATCAAACTTAGCTTCTCCATAATTACCTCAGATTGCCTATAAAAACCGACAACCACAAAAGAGGCTTTAGTAATCCAACGATTAAATCCTTCCAAGTCACATGCTTCTTTTCCTTTTTGATCTCTTACTAAAACAAAATGCCATGGTTGTTTGTTCGTTGCTGAAGGTGCGCATCTACCCGCCTCCAAAATATTATTCAAAACATCCTTACTCACAGGTTCGTCTTTGAATTTTCTGATGCTTCTCCGGGAAAGAATTTGTTTAATACATGTCATACCTAGAAAATAGTAACGGTATTTTATTTAGATAACCCAAAAAAAGGGGGAGATTGCCTTTTACTCAAACTCTAGAACGTATTGAAGGATACTTTGCTAATGTTCCTCCATCCATCCACGTTTACTATTTTTGTCATAAAATATTTATATTTTCGTTAAATGTTCAGTCATGTTTAACGAAGAGAAAATCTAAACTATAGATGCAAAAACCAATACCTAAAAAGAAGAAAAATACGACTTGTGAATATTGAAATAGTTGTGTCCAGAGAGTTACATTCAGGATGAAATTGTGAGATGGGTTTTATGGAAAGGTTTGGTTATGTGAAGAAAGGTAGTTATGAAAAGGTCTTAAGGGAGAGGGATCGCCTGAAAAGGAGCATCGGTGAGCTAGAGGATAAGATAACGGTGTTAGAGGCGGACAAGAACAGGTTGAAGAAGAGGATTGAATTCCTCAAGATGGCAGTGCCAGCCATCACAAAGATCAAGAACATAGGACCAAGAACCGCTCAAAGTCTCGAAGAAGGGGGAATCAAAAATATCATAGACCTGATTGAGGCCTCTCCTGAGAAGATAACTGAAGCAACAGGTTTACCAAAAGAAAAAGCCATAAAACTGATTAAAAAAGCAACGAATCTTATTAAGAAACAAGCGTAGTGGAAATCCAGATGTGGTTGTTAGTTTAAGAGTTAATCTCTTTTTGTTTAGTGGTAAGTTTTTTCTGATTCTGAAGCTGAGTTATGTAGCCAGCTACTCTGTTTCTCAGCTTTTTTGATGAAATGTTGGTAAGGGATTCTACGAGTTTTTTATTGTTTTCAAAGTCTGTTGTGAATTTGTCTGGAAACCGTTCCATCAATTCTCGAGCTAATATCTTCTCCAACTCGATTTGCACCTTACCCCAAGTTTTCACTTGTCCTCCATGACCAAGCAGTTCTCCTTTGCCTTAAACACCATGTCGTTTACTCGTAGAAAATAAGTTCGTTTTCTTCGAGTTTCTTATGAAGGTTGCCAACCGCTTCGTAAACGTCTGCTTCCTTGGTGGCGCCTGTGCAAACCAGTTTTCCAGAGGCGAAGATAAGAAAAACAACTTTGGGTTCATCCACTCTGTAGATTAGACCCGGAAATTGTTCGGGTTCATACATGGTTCTGCCAAGAGTGAGGGCGGACCGTTCGAGGTCTATTAAGCCAGACAAATTTGCTGAAGCAACCATGTTCACTATTTTCAACTCGGGCTTTCCAATGATGATTATTCCGCTCTTTTTCAGTTCCTTTATAACCTTCCTGATTGCTCGTTTTGCCTCTTTCTCGGACTTTGCTCCGGTGCAAACCATCTTCCCAGAATTGAAGATTAGGATTGCCGTTTTAGGCCTCTTTAACCTGAAAACTAAGCCCGGAAAACTTTCTGGACGATACTCAACTCCAGGATTCCCCTTAACAACAGCGTTCAAGTCAATCCTCTGATTGAAAGTAGCAGTTGCCACGACATTTTCGATCCGTATGGAGGCTTCAGAATTAGGCATTTCATATCCGCCTTATAAGCATCATGAATTTGGCGGAGTTATTTAAATGGTTCTAGGCGTATGAAAGCAGAAAGTTGGATGATGTGCGCGTTATTTGGCTACAAAAAAAAGAGAGGGAAGTTAAGATTCCACTTGTGGGTTGATAACAGCCACATCATAGTGGAAAAGAAAGGATGACTGTTCTCATGGGGGACGAGCGCACACAACGGAAAACGATAGACCAAGTGCTAACACAAGGATCTATCTGGGATGAATTCCGATGGCAAGTGCGCTCATCCCATTCAGAAAGGTCAAGTTTTAGTCCGATAAAATATTTCAGAAGCTGCAATCTATACTCTCGATATTAGAGAAGAGATGTAAAACATAAGAATTTTTTTTTAAGTTAATATTGAAAGCGCTTTTATAGTCCAAATTCCCAATCTCTTTGGAGAGTGACAGATCTCAATCCCAATGCCAATACTCGTTTTCCCAACAGATACAAGCTAAGATTAAGCCTGTATGATAGAACCCTTATGGGATTCTGGGCAAGCAAGACAACAGACGGCTTCTCAACTGGTCCGTTCATTCCAAAAGGAGAAGAGCCTTATTACCTCACTTTCTTCAAAAAAGAAGGAATTGTTAACGCTCACCTAACAATTGGACGAAAACCCAATGTAAACTACATAGACCTAGTTTCACTTACTCCAGACGAATTTGACAGAAAACTTCAATCGATTTATTCTTCTCTAGAGAATTCAATAACTGTCCCTAACATAGAACCAAATACTAAACTCTTCTATGTTGGACACCGACTTCTCGACTCTTTACCTAACCTCTCTGGAATAACAACTACTCAACGTAAAAGAAAAGAAGAGTTCCAAGATATTCAACTCGAGAATCTAGTGAAAATAATCCCGAGCGTGGTCTACCAAATCCGTAACCATCCAAAAGAATTTTTTGGTTTCGCAAAAGCAAAGGACATAATTAGGAAACCATACATTGCTGGAGGATTTACGAATGAGGGCCAATTCATATTTTTCGATCAGGATCAACCGTTCCAAATGAAAATGCAACCTCATTCAAAGATGCTTATGGAAGATGGGTTTACTCAATATCTTGGGCTTTTGAAACCACAAAAGAAAACTATGAACTTTTCATTGTTCCTTGGTTTAGAGATATTCCAGGTTTTTGGAGACCGTACATAAAGTTATGTCTTACTGGTGGTTACGACATTTACCATGATTGCAAACAACATCTCTTCAGGTTTAATTATTTATCCAAAATGGCGGTTGGTAAAGATGCAAGTGAAAGAGAACAAATAAAATACCTAAAAAAAATGTTACCTAAAAATTGCCCTAAATGTAATAAACAAATTTGTCTTGTGACTAGAGGCATCTGGTATGAATGTAACGTTTACAGTAAACCGATTCTAGTTATTGATTATGGCGCACCTAGATGGAAGCTATTCTTTGAAACAAGTGGATGCTTAACTCATAGCGGATATAAAACATTGAAAACAAGTTTTGAGACTTGGGCTAAAGGCTTCTGTATGGATGCAATTAACGTATTGAGCAACTTGATTTCACCTAGTACCTATGATGAAATGATGAAGCTTTTCGTTAACAAAAAGTTGGAAGGAAAAGGAGTTAAGAATGAAAATTTTTTGGCGTAGAGGAAACGATCGTCTCTCTTTCGACAAGCCTAAAACCTATTTTGCGTTAGGTCAAATCGGAAGCGGAAAATCTTCTCTCCTGGAAAATATTGCTATTGAACATATGAAGAAAAACGCAGTAATAGTTGACGCTTACGGAAGTGCAGATGCGGAAAATCTTGCTTGGTTAAGAAGTGACCTAATTAAAGAAAAAAAGGTTCTTTTGCTTCGAGGCGAAAATGTGGATGTTGAAGCAGAGTTTGACGTTAAAACAGTTGAAAACTTGGGGCTTCACGCCTTAGAAAAATACGATCTGATAATCAGTTCAAGGCCTCTTTATTTGAATAGAGATTATGAGTATTACAGTCTAGGAAAATTAATTTCTCTTCTGTATAAACGTCTTCATTGGAAGCGTCTCTTATGCTTAGTCGCACGGGAAGCGTCTAGTCTTTGGTATTCACGAATCAAAGTTTCTGAAAGCCAGAGTGACGCTAAGAATGAAGCTTTGTATATGCTCAGGGAAATGAGACATTTAGGAGTAAGTTTAGCTCTGGATTCTCTGAGGCTTTTGGGAATAGATGTGGATTTGAGAAGTCATGTGGATTATTTGTTTCTGAAGGCTATGGGTTTAGATGGGTTAGACGATAACCTGAAGTTTCTATATCACTTCTTCAATCCTTCATGGATCAGGTCAATGAAGACTTGGGAATTTCTGTTATGCTGTCGTAGTGGAAGCTTAGGAATTGGAACCTTCCCCTTTCACACTTGGCATAAACTAGAGAAGGAAAATATTGTCAAAAATGTGGGATTAAAAATTGAGTATGGGAAGGAACTAAAGAAGCCTAAAGACATGGGGAGCTTTAAGACAGTTGGGGATAAACAGCACATTGAAATCGTTAGGCTTTATGCTGATGAGGGGAAGGGTTACAACATAATTGCTGAAGAGTTGGGGAGAAGCTCACGCACTCCATACACTCACGTTAAGAAACACAACGATGCTGTAGAGAGAAGCGGTTTCTGTGCTGTTTGTCGCAGAGCTGGAGGCGAATATACTGGGGAAATTGTGAAGCGGGGAAAGAAAATTTATTGAACGTAGATTGTAGAGAAAAATGAAGTTAAAAAAATGGGGATTAGGGAGATTATGCCCCAAACCACGAATAGTCTCCAAATCCGCCTTCGTGTACAATGTTTCCGTTAACGAACCTGACGCTCCGAGCTCCTTGAGGCTCGGGGATAGGCACCAAATCAGAAACCCATTCGCCTCCCTCAAGGATTATGACTTGCCATTTAAGTGTCACTGTTCCTGTGTAGAAACTCATATCGGAGGAAAGTACTGTTCCGGAGTAAGTTACTTGTATGTTAACTACCGCTAACAAGTTGCCTTCTGTATCGACAAGTCTTTGAACCATATGTAAAGTCGTTGTTAAATGAGCATACTCACCGTTAAGTTTCACAACGTTATTAGCGTGCTCAAGCATTGTCAGAATAACAGGAATCGGAATCCCTCCGCCGGGTTCGATAGGAGTTTCTGTTATAATTGTTTCTGCTTCTATTACTTCAGGTTTCACCGCTTGTGT
This sequence comes from uncultured Candidatus Bathyarchaeia archaeon, assembly GCA_964623205.1. Classification (GTDB taxonomy): domain Archaea; phylum Thermoproteota; class Bathyarchaeia; order Bathyarchaeales; family Bathyarchaeaceae; genus Bathyarchaeum. The sequence continues at coordinate 27,350 of CAZUQX010000006.1, forward strand.
AGGTAAAGCGATCAAGGAAAGACTTAGGAGAATAAGAGGCAGCAATAAGAGGCTAGATTTCACTTTAAATTATCCCTCCGTGTATAAATCATACTAAACTGACTTAAAAAACCATATGGAATTATCTTCTAGAATACATGCATTAAGTGCGCGCAAGTTTTTAAGAGGGGAATTGCCAAGAAGGGAGAGAGCTGAAAAACACTTTATAGGTAAAAGTTTTACTCTTTATTTATTTACAACAAAACTTCCCCTACAATATAGAGAAAAAGAGAAAGCGTAAAACTGTCTTATTCTCCGATAAAGTATTTTTGCAGTTAACTAACCCTATTTTAGGGTACTCTTGTGCTTCGGAAATTGTTTTTGTTTCGGATGTGAAAGGTTATAGTGAGGGACCTAAATGGCTGGTAAGGGAAAACCCAAAAACGTTCTGGATTGTTCAGGACTTTGTTACTCACTGCCGCCCGTTTAATTGTTGTGTCCTGACAGTTCATTATGTGTTGCTGAGTGGACATATATCGATTTTCGTAATATATCCACGAGTGAAATAGAGTATATTAAGTAACAAGACACAATATGTTTCCTAGTAGAACAATGGAACAATTGAACATAAAGACAAAAGAGGTAAAAAAACATGAAAGTATTCACAACAAATTGGTACCTGTACAAAACACACTTTCACCAAAAATCACAAACACAAAGGTCTAGAACAGAAACCAACGTTCACGGGTCAAACGAGGAAAATGATACCGCAATCCGAGACTGGAGGGCGAATATAAAACAATGAGCTTTGAAGAACTTTTACTTGAAGCAATCGATGAAGAGCTCTCTTTGCTCGGAGAATCATCAAAAGTGGCAATATATTTTCACTTAGAAAAAACCTTCAAGATCGAAAGGCGAGAAATTCCTTATAGAATTGAAGAGTTCACTGATGCCATTGAAAGAATGTTTGGAACCGGAGCAAAACTAGTTGAGATTCGAATAATGAAATCCCTCTTTAAGAAAGTTGGTTGTACCTTCAAGAGCTATCAGAGTTCAGCGAACCTAGACTTTACCGAATACATCGCTGCGATCAAGTTGGCAAAAAATAATTATGACCTAATCAAAAACCAACAACCAAACTCAAACCGCAAACGCAATAGCAAAAGAATTGTCTTTGCCCGAATATCTTAGGGTGACTCGCGGAAAACTGCCTTCACAGAAGGAAAAGTAATAACGCCAAACACTATTACAAGTCTGCATCTAGGTGTCTCTCCATTGAACTATATAGTTCATGTGCAATAACTTTATATTATATGATGCCATTTTGACGCTCTTGATGGATGGGGAGGGGACCCAGAGAAAATACCCCTATTCTCCATTCGCCAAGAGACCTACCCTCTCCTTGGGCAGAATGTCGGCGCATCTGCGCGCAAGCGCCGAGTCCCCCTCCTTCCCTTGCTTCTGGTTTAGCATTACACAAAAGAGGGAATTGAGAACTCTTCAAAAAATATGGGCACTAGAAAAAATTGCTTCTCCGGATTCGGAAGTCTCTGAACTCTTCCGCGTATTCCTCCCATTTAACATCTACTTTTGTAACTTTAGCTCCTGAAGGTCCTCTATTGCAGAATTCAATCAGTTGTTCCACATCTTCCTTCTCCCCTTCAAAGATTGCTTCCACTCTACCGTCAGATATGTTTCGAACCCAACCGACAATGTTTCTTTTCTTTGCCCTGTAACTGGTCTCTACCCTGAAGAAGACGCCTTGGACCATACCGCTTATGAAGACGTGGCCTCTAACCTTCATGTCTCTCCTCAACTTCAGCGATCTACGCAAGGACATTTAACTAAGTGAACGGAGAATTCCAGAGGTAGTATGAGGTGCATTTTCTGTTAAGGTACTTTTTTGAACTTGATGGATTGTCCTGATTGCTCTAGCTCGTAAATCTGATTCACATCAAAGCTGATACCAAGCTTTTCATATTCTCTCTCAGTGAGAAACAGGATCATTTTCGGGAGAGCAAATTGGGTTCTTTGGGTAGCAAGCACTGGAAGCTGCTGCTGTAAGGTCTTCATTACTTCCTGAACCATTCGTGCCTCATCTGTTTCAGGTCTAACCGCAAACCGAGGGATCACCCGATCCTCAATCAGCTCAATCCGCTTACCAAGGTTACCTTCAGGATCCCGTATAGATTCAATCTTCTGAACCCTGACACGCGTCACATAAATCACCCCAGCTAACAATTAGACGCTCAGAAGCTTTATACATTTCTTAAAGAGGCGCTCACTCCATCTCAATGGTTGCAGGAGGCTTAGGCGTCACATCATAGTAAACACCTGAAACCTTGGGACAACTCTCCAGAATCTTCTCAGCTATTTCAGAGAGGGTCACCCAAGGGATCGGAGCTACTTCAGCGGTCAGAAAGTCACGCGTTTGGATCGCTCGCAGAGAGATTACAAAGGGTTGCTTCTCAGAAGTCTCTTGGATGGCATATAAGATTCTTGTGAAACGGGGATTTTCTGTAATAATCTTGGTTTGAAGAGTTACTAAGTTATTAATTGGCATCTGATGGATATGGCCTTCAGGTTTTTGAGCAGTGATGGCAGCAATCTCTCCGTAGCGTCGTTCCCCTCCCTCTACGCCAGTAGCTTTATCCTCGAACACCTTTACAGATAGATTGTGTTTTGGAACATTGAGGAATCTTGTCGCTGCTTCCTGTATGTGTATTATGAAATGATCTGGGGGCTTCTCTAGGTTATCAATTATTGCCGCGAAGTATTGGCTGGGACTATGTTTGGCGAATTTTTCCTCAGCTATGGCAGTGGCTTTCGTGAGCGTCTCCAGCTTGTCCTTCCTGATTTCTCCAACTACCCGCACAGAGAGGCCAGGACCAGGAAAAGGCTGCCTTTCCGAAAGTTCTGCGGGAATCTTCAAGTATCTGGCTACCTTTCTCACTTCTCCCTTATAGAGAGAGACAACGGGCTCGATGACTTGGAACCCATAAAGTTCCTTTGGGCTTATTCCTATCTGAGACAGAACGTTGTGCTGAGTTTTGACGCCTCCCTTTGTCTCAATTATGTCCGCTTGGATGGTTCCCTGAACCAGAAACTTACATCCCTCACTTTCGGCAGTTTCGCTCAAGACCCTGTAGAAGGTTTCTCTGAACTTTTTGCGCTTCTCTTCAGCATCCCGCAAACCCTTCATTTCACCTAAAAACCGCTCCTGAACGTTCAGCACTCTCATGGGCAAGTTCAGGGGAGGCTGAGACAGAATATGTGCAACTCTTTCAGCTTCTCCTTCTCGCATGAAGGCGTCGTCAAGTATGACGCAGAGAAGATTCTCTCCCATGGCGCGGTGGGTTAGCACAGCAGATGTTGTGCTATCCACCCCTCCTGAAACCGCTATGAGGGCTCGCTCTCCTCCGACAACTCTCTTAATCGCCTCTACCTGTTTTTCCACAAAACCTTCCGGATCAAATTCAGCCAATTTTTACATTCCCCTCCAACATTAGCTTGTGTGCCATCTTCTCCGTTAAATATAACCCCATTCTAGACATCCTTTCTATTCCGGTAACCTCAGATATTTGCCTTAATGCGAGGCAAAATTTTTCCAGATTTAAGATGATGAAAGTACTCCATTTCATCTTTTTTCACACCTTGTCTATATTTATCGTTTATATTTTATGTCTTTTTACTCTTATAAGCAACATGAAGATCTGTACAGGAGAAGAAAGCGCTAGTATTGGTGATAACTAGAGGAAGGAAACCTTTAAAAATGTTAAAATAAGGGAAATTGCGAGGGAATTCTCCCTCGTTGAAAGCAGCAATAGATTAATAGTCCTTTCAAATCATGTCATATTGAGGTTGGTGGATCATGGCTGAAATCGGCTTAAGGTCTCGAATGCTGGTCAAGGACGTCATGTCCAGTCCCGCAATCACCGTCCCAGAGGATGCCCCAGTTGATAAAACAGCTAAACTCATGAATGAAAATCGAGTAGGGTGTATCATCGTAACCAGCAAAGATGGGAAGGCTCTCGGCATCATAACCGAAAGCGATCTTGTGAGACGTGTCTTGGCTAAAAATCTAACACCAAGAAAATTAACCGCTAAGGAAGTTATGTCAGCGCCGTTGATTACTGTGGACCCCGATGAGGTTCTTACTGAAACCGCGAGGCGAATGAGTAAACTTGATGTTCGAAGGATGGGTGTGATTTACAAAGGGAATCTCGTGGGGATAATTTCGAGCAAGGACATTTTAGCTGTAACGCCTGAGCTTCTCGAAAACATGCAAGAGAAAGCCCGTATAGAGAGAGAAACCGAAGTGGAGGAAGAGAGTTCTGAACCTACTCCTTCGGCAGGATACTGTGAACAGTGCGGCAGCTGGTCCGAAAACCTCGAAGAAGTCGAAGGAACCTATCTCTGTGAAGAGTGCCAGATGGACCTCTAGAAAGGGCAAGCTCGTAGCCTGATGAATTTATAAGGGATTTAATAGGCTTAACTTCCTTGTAGGTGTATGCTTGCTAGTCGACACAGTCCTCCATAATGCCAAAATCTACATTCAAGGAAATATTGTTGAAGCAGGACTTGCTATAGAAGAAGGAAAAATAGTCAAAATAGCTAAGAAGACAAACCTCCCTCCAGCATCTACAAAAATAAATCTAAGAGGTCACATAACCCTTCCAGGCCTCATCGATTCTCACGTACATCTGCGAGACCAGCAGCTGGCTTACAAAGAGGACTTCTTCACCGGAACAGCTGCCGCAGCAGCAGGTGGTGTAACCCTAGCAGTCGACATGCCCAACAATAAACCCGTGACCCTCAACTCCCATTCCCTTAGAGAAAGGATGAAACTAGCCGAAAAGCAAGTGTTAATTAATGTCGCTTTCAACTCGGCTTTTCCCAAGAGACTGGGAGAAATACCTGAAGTAGTTAAAGCGGGGGCGGTGGGATTCAAAGTCTATCTGTCAAAGAGGATTGGGAGGATCGACATTGACGATGATGAACTGCTTCTTGCAGCTTTTCGGGAGGCTATGGCAAATGGAGTTCCAGTTGCGGTGCATGCTGAAGACCGGAAAATCCTTGAGGAACGGAGAAGAGAAATGGAAACGGCGGGACGGAGCGATACTAGCGCTTATGTGCAGGCTCATCCTCCGGAGGCTGAGCTCCAGTCAATACAGCGCATTATTCGGCTCGTGAAGAAATCTGGTGTTCGAGTTCACTTCTGTCATCTAAGTTCAGCATTGGGGTTGAAAGCTGTTCTAATGGCTAAGAAAGCAGATTTGCCTGTAACGTGTGAGGTTACTCCCCACCATCTACTCCTGTCTTCTGAACAGTATAAGCGCTCAGGATCTTTTGCTCTCACCGATCCTCCCTTGCGAAAACGAGAAGATGTCTCTGCTCTGTGGAGTGGCCTTAAGGGAGGTTTCATCGATACGATAGCTTCGGATCATGCTCCACACACTATTGAAGAGAAGGATGTCGCGCCGGTTTGGGAAGCGCAACCGGGTATACCTGGGCTTGAAACAACTCTTTCGCTTCTTTTGACTCAGGTGAATGGGGGTCGTCTGTCATTGGCAGAGTTAGTGAGACTGACCGCCACAGAGCCGGCGAAGATATTCCATTTGAGTGAGAGGGGAAACTTGGAGGAAGGAAATTGGGCTGATATTGTGGTGGTGGATATTAAACAGGAATATGAGATTGATTCTTCGGTTTTCTTTTCTAAAGCCAAATATTCTCCCTTTGACGGATTACTGGTTAAAGGTAAACCGGTAAAGACGTTTGTGAATGGGCGATTGGTTATAGATGGAGGAGAGATTGTTGCAAAGTCTGGAACCGGACAAATGGTTAGCAACAGGTTCTCGGCAGGATAACCATTAGGTTGGAGCACATATATTTTTGACCGGCATTTTCTAGATTTATCCTCTATAGTTAAAGTCTAGAAAACAATTTCTTCATAATTTATATAATGGCAGACTATTATACACAGCCACTTGAAACGTGGTCTCAAAGCGCGATTCTAATCCGCTCCAATCAGGAGGGAATTTGGAGTGGAGAATATCTACCCTGTTTTACGTTAACTTTTTACCAAAACCATCAATTACCTAACATGCGTAGCTCCATGAACCATCCAAGTAAATATTCCTTTATGGAAAGTCGGGCGTCAGAGTTTCGGAGTTATCTGCCTTGACAATCAGCATCTAAATGCGCGCGCGCAGTTGATGTGGTTACTTTCAAGAATTTTTCGTAGAATTTCTAAATAATTTGAGGTTTATAAAAATGGGTAGGCATCGAACCAAATTGGCAATTTTAGCAAATATTCTTTCTGTGATTGATTCTGACAATGTGGTTAAGAAGACTCGAATTATGTATAAGGCATATTTGAGTTATAATCTCTTAATTCGATACTTGAATGCTGTTATTGGTGCGGATTTGGTGGTATGTGACGGAGATAATTGTTATAGGTTAACATCTAAGGGAAGGAAGTTTCTGGAAAGATACAATGAGTATAAGAAATCTCGTGAGGTTGTTGAAGAGAAGATTAATCATGTTGAAGATCAGAAGCTGATGCTGGAGAAAATGTGCAAAGAGTCAACACTAGCATAAAACATAAAATCGGACAAAGCTGTAGCTTTTTGGGACAAACACCTCATGCTCTAAGTAGTTTAAAGTGTTTGATGACAAGGAATGGACATGCACGCGCGCGGTTGGAGTGGTTTTTGTGAGTTTGGACTCTAAGATGTTTTTTGTTTCGGTTCTTTTAATCGTTTTACTTACTGTTCCTCTTTTACCAGTATGCGCAGCTAATGAGGATGATGCTATTCAGGTTATTGATCAAGCTGAAGAAGCTGTGACCATGGCTTATGAGGCTGTCTCTGAGGCGGAAGAGGCAGGGGCAAACGTTTCTCTCTTGCTGGATAGGTTAAACGTTGCTGGAGAGTATTTGGCTGAGGCGAACATGCTCTTCAGGTTAGGAGATTTTGATGGTTCAGTTTATTCCGCTGGTTTAGCATCTGAACAAGTGGGTGAGGATTTTGCTGGCGAGGCTGACGGGTTGAGGGTTGATGCCGAAGAGTCTGAAAGGGAGCGATGGTTTACTAATATAATTATTTCGGTTGTTGGGGTAATTGCCGTTGTTTTAGGAACTTCTGTAACTTGGTTAATTTTCAAGAGGCGCAGCTCTTAGACATATAATGCAAGGAGGAGCAGGACTTGGTGAGAATTACTGAGTTTAATGTTTTGTTTTTGATTGTTGGTTTGGTGTTGGCATTGATTGCTGTTACGCCTGCCTTAAGTTTGGTGTCTCTTCCAGGAGGTGGGGAGCGTTTTTCTGAGTTATGGCTCTTAGGTCCTGAACTTAAAGCTGAGAACTTTCCATTTAATGTTTCTGTTAATGAGCAATATCGGGTTTATGTGGGTGTGGGTAATCTTTTGGGAGAGTTGGCGTATTATTCGATTCATGTGAAGTTTGGTAATAGAACTCATCAGCTTCCTAATTCTACTTGGTCAGAGCCAAGTACATTGCCTTCTCTTTATGAGTTTCGTTTTGCTGTTTCTGATGGGGATGTGTGGGAAGCCCCTTTGACTTTTACTATGGACTATACCCAGTATCAACAGAACTTCACTTACGTCCAAAACATTACCGATGCCCAGAACGTCACTACAATTCAGACAGTTACCGAACTCCGGAATGTTACAGCGGTCCAGAGTATTGTGATTAATGGTAGGACTTTTCCAGTTAACAATACAACAATCTGGGATTCTGATAGGAATGGGTTTTATTTTCAGATATTTTTTGAGCTTTGGCTATACGAAATGACTTCAAGCAAATTTCAGTATCATCAACGGGATGTTCGCTTAGTCTTGAACATGACTGGTTAGAAAGTTTTAGGCACTGATGTGGCAGGATGCACGTACGTAATTATAGAAATCTTGGTGTTTTTTTCTAGTTTTTATTTACTTATCTCTTTTAATAAGAGTAAAGAACTGATTAATTCGTGTGAGTTAACCATTGGCAGAGTAGTTGGGTTATACATTGGAGAAAAACGGTAATCCCCATTCAGTATTGGTGGTCATTGCGGCCTTGAATGAGGAGGAAGGAATAGGTCATAGCTTAGCAGAGCTTAATGAGGTTTTAGAGGAACCTAGGTGTTTGGTGGTCGATGGCAACAGTATGGACAGGACCAGGGAAATTGCTAAGAAGATGGGGGCTGAAATTTTGTTACAAGAGGGATCGGGTAAGGGGAATGCCATTGCGCAGGCAATTAGATTTGTGAATTCAGAAGTAAAGTACGTAGTTTTCACCGATGCAGATTATACTTACCCTACGAAGTGTCTGCCTGAAATGGTTAAGATTTTAGAAGATAATCCTAAGGTTGGTATGGTTACTGGAAACAGGTTCACTCATTCGCTTACATTAAACGCAATGAGAAGTATTTTCTTCGTCGGGAACAGATTTTTGGCGTTGACTCAGCGTCTCCTTAATGGGGTGCATCTTGCTGATCCCTTGACTGGATTAAGAATTATAAGGTGCAATATATTGAAGAATTGGAAGCCAAAGTCGAAGGGTTTTGATATAGAAGCAGAAATCAATCATCTGGTAGAAAACAAAGGATACGAAATTGTGGAAATCCCAATCCAATATCGAGATAGATTGGGTGAAAAAAAGCTGAAGCTGCAGCATGGCTTCGCGATAATGAAAAGGATTGTAATTGAGAGCTTAACTGCGCGCGCGCAAACAGACTGAATTCTTATTTCAATCAGATTCTTAGCTTCAATTTTAACATTAATCAAATACTTCACATAAAAGGAAAGTGAAATTCTTGCTTAGGGTTGGAATAATTGGTCTAGGTAAAATGGGCCAGCTACATTTCCTGAATGCTTTGCGTATTAAAGATGTTAAAGTGGTTGCTATCGCAGACAAAAGTAAAAAGAATCGCAGCATGGCACAAAAGTATCAGGTCAAGACTTATGATGATTATAAGAAGTTAATCGATTCTGAGAAGTTAGATGCTGTAATAATTTCATTACCGAACTTCCTTAGAGAAGATAGCATTGTTTGTGCTGTTGAAAGGAATTTAGACATTTTTGTCGATAAGCCCCTTGCTCGAACTTTGGCTGAAGCAACAAGAATTACCAAAACGGTTGAGAAACAAGGAGTTAGGATGATGTCGGGGGTAAATTATCGTTATTTCGATAGTGTCCAAAGGTTAAAGAGTATGCTTGATGAGGGAAGAATCGGGGATGTAGTGATCGCTACATCTGATTTGATTCTGAATGGACCATTGGGTCATGGGCGCATACCTGTACCTGTTCCAGAATGGTGGTTAAATAAGACGAAGGCTGGCGGGGGGGCGTTGTTGGATCTTGGTTACCATCTAATAGACATAATGAATTGGATATTTGGCGACCTAAGAGTTGAATATTCGTCTTTGGAACACAGATTTCAGCTTCCTGTGGAGGATGGCGCTACTGTGGTACTCCGATCGGGAAGATCAAAGGTGACGTGTTGTATAAATGCTGGTTGGTTTTCAAAGAGTATTTTTCCAGATTTCAACTTTCGAGTAAACCTGCACGGAACTGTTGGCTACTTATCCACGGATAAATTTACTCCTAAGCATCTTCGTGCGCATGCAGTAAAAGAGGCTGCCCATAATCTATTGAGAAAAGCCACTGGAAGAAAGATGAAATATTTGTCGTATACATATTTTTATCATTCTTTTTACAAAATATTAGAACTCTTTTTTGATGCAGTAAAGAATGACATAGAATTCCCTGTCTCTTTGGAAGAAGAGATGGACGTTATGAGAATCATTGATGATGTCTACAAAAATAACGGAGTTGATCTTGGAAAATCACTTATGATGCCTACAAAAATAACGGGGTATATCTGAATGGCTAAAGTTGTTTTGACTTCCGCGTCACAGAACTTTAAAGACAAGGATATCCGAGATGCCGTTAATCGATCTTTTGATATTTTGAGCTATAATTTCAAGAAGAGAATTAACAGAGTTGTTATTAAGCCAAACCTCTGTTATTATTGGGATTATTCGACGGGGGAAACAACTGATCCGAGAGTGGTCTCAGCAATTATCGATTATCTGAGGACTGAGATTAGCTACAATACTGAAATCTTTATCGCTGAAGCTGATGCTACCGCAATGAAGACGAAGTATTCTTTTACGCTGCTTGGATTTAAAGATCTTAGTTTAGCAAAGAATGTGGACTTGATAAATTTAGCTGAGGGAGAAATCGTCGAACAGAAGGTCAGCATAGGGAACAATACTATGACACTTCCAATTAGCAAAATGCTTTTGGAATCGGATCTTGTGATTAATGTACCTAAGTTGAGAACCCACAACCTTGTTGGTGTGACATGTTCACTGAAAAACATGTTTGGAGCCATAGCTAAACCGCGAAAATTTTCTTATCATGCAAATCTTAATGACACGATTGTAGGTATAAACAAGCTGGTGAAATCACACATTTGTATAGTGGATGGCATTATTGCCCGGGGTAAATATCCTAAGAAAATGGGTCTTATCCTAGCAGGGGATGATGCATTGGCAACAGATTTTTTGGTAGCGAAGATTGCAGGATTTAACCCTAGAGCAATAGGACATCTAAAATTGGCAGAGAAAGAGGAAGTTGGAGATGTTCGTAATACTGAACTAATTGAAGATAAAATCAGCTTGAAAGAAGCACAGAAGCTTTTCCCTGAATCAAATTTCCTCTTACACAAATTCTCATGGGGATTGCAGCTAAAATTACTGGATGTTTATTTCAAACTTAGTGGAGACGTTCGTCCGCCCTTTTTGAACGGACATTAACATCCTTAAAGTGATGTCTCAGTTGGGAAATAATGACCAACATCTTAATCGTTTGGTCGGTTCTTTGCACGATTTTCATAGGTTTTCCCAGTTTATACCATCTGTATATGCGACGTGTAGCATCAAGGCCATGGAAGTTAAAAACTGACAAAAATTATTCTCCAACAATAACTATCCTAGTGCCTACTTACAACGAAGCTGACGTGATAGGATACAAATTGGATAATTTAAGTAAATTGAGATATCCGAGAAACTTTATCCAAATTATCCTTATAGATAGCGGCTCAGAAGACAAAACATTGGATAAAATCCATGAGTTTTTGGAGAAGCATCCTGAAATAAACATAAAGCTAGTGCGCGAAGAGGAACGAAGAGGAAAATCAAGGGCGCTTAATCATGCTTTAAAATATGCTACAGGAGAAGTTATAGTAGTATCGGATGCTGACTGTTTTTTACTTCCCGATATTTTTGTAAAGTCTCTGCCTTACTTGGCTGATCAAACTGTGGGGGCGATAGTTGGGAGAGAAGTCATACTAAATTCAGATCGAAGTTGGATCACTAAAAATGAAGCTCTCTATCGGGACCTCATGTCTGGAATAAGACTGGGTGAGTCAAAATATTATGCAACAATTATTTTTGAAGGAGGCTTTAGCGCATATAAGCGGGCTTTTTTGGAGGAATTTGACTCTAAAACCGGATGCGATGACACGGGAACAGCTTTCAATGTTGTTCAAAAGAATGCAAGGACAATACTGATCCCTGAAGCTACTTTCTTCACAGCTTTTCCAACAACATGGAAGGGAAAGATTACAATAAAGATGCGAAGAGCTAGCCAACTCGTACAAATTTGGACAAAATGTCTAATCCATCTAGTAAAGAACCAATTAGTTCTTCCTAAAAGAATCGCCGTATCTGAAATCTTTCTTCACATTTTTAATCCATTAATCTTTATCGCATTAACCTTGGCAACTTTATTACTTGTTCTGCAATATCCAATTTTTTCAGTGGTTTTTTTGGGCATTATTCTCATCCCTAAAACTAGAAACTTTTTTCTTGAAACCTTGCAAAATAATTTTATTTTGTTAGGTGCAATCATTTCATTATTGTTAAATCGAAGATCTGTTATTTGGAGAAAGGCAGACGAGGCAAGACAAGAATTAACTCGAGATTTGCTAAAGCGCCATGAACTGATTTAAACCAGCCAATTGCATGGATATGGAAAATCAAAGGGAGTGTATTTCGGTAATGAAAAAGTTACCTTTGATTTTTACAAAAAGTGTGGTTATTGGTAGTGTTGTTAATCAGGATTTTTAAGATGAGCTTAGGTAGACGCTCTTTGAAGAGAGATGCAATTACTAATGCTTTATCATGCATTAAGCCGGGGTGGCCAAGTAGTCTAGGCAGTGGGCTGCGCGCGCGGAAGTTTGAGCGATGAATAGTAAAAGAAATTTTGTTTGGTTAGACAAGAAGATTGAAGATTTCAGCTTTTTTGGTGGTTCGCTTCTTAAATACGTTGACTCGTCTGCAACTATAACTAATAGAGCCCAAAAGCTGGGGGCTAGCTCAAAGATTTTAAAGCTTGATTCTAACGAGAATTTTTTTTTAAAACCAGATTATCTCAATAGTATATTTCCCGAGATTCTGCAAAACGTTGATCTAAGGCTCTATGACCCTACATCAATATCTGACCTCAAAGAGGCTCTAGGTAAATATTCTACAGTTTCTCCCGAATACATAATAGTAAGTAGTGGAAGTGAACAACTTGTTGACCTTGTCACTCGCCTTTTTCTGGAAAAAGGAGACAATGCTATTTCCATAGTACCAACCTTTTTTATGTATGAAAAGAGAGTACGGTTGCAAGATTCACAGTTAATTAAAGTACCCCTTAATAGAGATTTGTCTCTTAACAAAGAGGCAATCGTGGATAAGGTGACATCGAGAACGAGGCTTCTCTTTATATGTTCACCTAACAATCCTACAGGGAATCAGTTCAAGTGGGATGAAATAGAAGAATTAGTTGATGAATGTTCGGCGATTGTTTTAGTAGATGAGGCTTATGCAGAATTCGCTGACTATTCAGTCACCTCTTTATCTTCCAAAAAGAGAAATTTGATTGTTTTAAGGACTTTTTCAAAGGCTTTCGGTCTCGCTGGAATGAGATTTGGGTATGCCGTAGCCCATCCAGATATTGCCTCACTTCTTTCAGAGATCATCCCATATACTGTAAGTACGGTTACAGCAAAATATGTTTTGAAGCTACTAAGTAACCTGGATTTTATTGCTAAATCAATAGAATTGGTTAAAGAAGAACGGAAGAAACTGATTGATGATCTAAAAGCTGTCAAAGGATTAGAAGTTCTCGATTCTAAGGCAAACTTTGTTACTCTTAAACCCAATAGAGACGCGGCGGGTATTTACCGTAAACTCTTGAAAAAAGGCATTGTAATCAAAAACCTCGGCAACCTACCGGTCATTGGTCACTGCTTAAGGGTAACAGTAGGTCTTCCCCATATGAATAGCCAGTTTCTTAACGCTTTAAAACAAATCTTGGAATGACGAACTGTAATTTTAGTATCGAAAAAGTCCCCATTCCCAAAAACTTTGACCAGGCATGTAAAAATTACTGAAAGAAAATTCGAAAGAAGTCAGATAATTACAGGGGAAGTGGAGATTTGGGCATTCGAAACCATTTAGGAACAGAAGGTAACCACCTGACTCTCCACAGAGTCAACTTAGTTGACCTATGCAACAAGTATGGGACCCCCCTCTTCGTTTTTGACGAAGCTAGCCTTATAGAAAATTATGAGAGATTTCGGCGAGCATTCGAAAAAGTTTATCCAAAAAATATGGTTTGTTATTCAATAAAAACCAATAACAATCTGGCTATTTGTAAAATCCTCCGAGAAAAAGGGGCATGCACAGAAGTTTCTTCTGAGTTAGACCTCCATGTAGCGTTAAAGGCTGGTTTTTCTGGCAGCAAGATGATTTATGATGGTCCGTTTAAGTCCAAAGAAGCTCTGCAAAAAGCATTAGAGAATGAAATTTTGCTGATTAATGTTGAATCTTTCCAAGAAATGGAAAAGCTGAACAGTGTCGCGGAGGAGATTGGGCTAGAGCAAGCTATAGGCTTGAGGGTGAATCCCTTCAAATCGCCTAGCTTTTTCAAAGGTTTGCACCCAAACAGTCTTGTTGAAGCTGGTTACTGTTATCCAAGTTGTAGGTTTGGCTTTCCACTTGGAGAGATTCGTAAAACCTTTGAATATTTGGAGAAAATGAAGAATTTACGCCTTGAATGTCTTATGGTACATCCTTATCAAAAAGCGGTAATTACACTCCTACCTCTATTGAAAGAAGCTCATGAAAAATTTGGGTTTGAAATAAAATATCTTAATTTTGGTGGTGGTTTTGATCCTGGTGTGACTGGTTCCACGGGCGACTTCTCTCTTATGTTAGATTTTTTTAAGAGAAAATTGGGTTTGAAATCATCATTGGACAAGAGAAAAACCGTTCCCAACATAGAATCTGCTGCAAAAGCAATTGTTGAAAGTGTAAGACAAAATATTGGTAATTTACCTGAACCAACCTTGATTACTGAGCCTGGACGTTTCATCGTTGGGCCTTCGGGGATGCTGCTTGTGCGTGTTGATCATATAAAAATGGCTGGAGGCTACAAATGGATCTTGGTGGACGGTGGAACAAATATCCTACCAGTAATATCTGAACGCCGCACAATGTCAATTGTCAACAGAGCTGTGGCATCAAACAAAGAATTAGTCAATGTTGTTGGGCCTCTTCTCTACCCAAAAGACTTTGTCGCGATTAAAATGCTCTTTCCGCAAGTTGAAGAAAATGACGTGGTTGCTGTCTTCGACTGCGGAGCCTATTCGCTATCCAGTTCTAATCAGTTTCTTTATCCAAGACCCCCAGCCATTTTAATCAACTCGAAAGCAGAAGTAAGAGTCATTCGAGAGAAAGAAACCTTCGAGGATGTTTTAAGAAAAGATAAGCTTCAATAGCGTTAGTGTGACTAAAATTGCTTAAAGTGAATGAAATTGCTGATTTCAGCGATTTTGAGGATCTGTGTAGCATTTGGAATCAATTTTTACAGAAATCCAAAGATAATGATATTTTCTCAACTTGGGAATGGTTAGGGTGTTGGTGGAAACATTTCGGAAAAGAACGAAAACTAAGAATTTTAATTGCTGAAGAAAATGGAGAGATTGCGGGTATCGCGCCACTTATGCTTTCAAAATACAATTTTTTACATCTGGGCAAGCTCTCCAAAATAGAATTTATCGGAAGTCCTGCATCCGATTACAACAGTTTTATTCTCGTTAAAGACGCAAAGGAATGCTTAAAGCTTTTTCTGAACCGTTTAATAGAGTTTTCCAATTGGGACTTGCTGGAATTACGGGATATCCGTGAGGAAAGCATGTCTGCTAAAACTCTTTACGGCATATGTGATAAACAATTTTCAAGGTTGAAGATAAAAGTAGGTGCTTCATGCCCCTACATTGATTTACCAGATTCTATTGAAGTTTTTGTAGATTGTTTGAGCCGAAACATGCGAAGGAATCTGCGAAAAAGAATGCGGAAACTTCGTAAAAAATACAAAGTTGAAGTTATATCCCAGCGCGATTTTAATTCTGTTGAAGAAGCTATGCAAATGTTCTTCAGCTTACACCAGAAAAGGTGGAGTTCAAAAGGGAAACTTGGAGCATTTGCATCCAAAGCTTTTCGCGCGTTTCATCTTGAATTATCAAAAACCTTTGACGGGAAAGGATGGCTTGCTTTATACTTTTTGACAATAGATGACGAACCCATTGCAGCCGTATACTCTTTTGACTATAATCATAAGAAATACGGTTATCTAACAGGGTTTGACCCTGAATTTGGACGTTATGGTGTTGGGAATCTATTAAAGAATTATGTTGTTGAAGAATGCATCAAAAACGGATTTAAAGAATACGACTTGACACGAGATTTCGAACCATACAAGGCGGAGTGGGCTACAGGAGTTAGGACAAATTATGTCGCGAGAATGACTTCCAAGGGTTTTTTTGCCAAAACGTACAATTGGGCGATGCAAAACAGCCTCGCACAGTTCCTTATCAACAGATTTGGAGCACATTTAACTCTTGAACATAGTTGATATTTTTAGTTGTGCCGAATTGTATATGAGTTGATTTTTCATGTTTGGATATTTAATCACCGAAGAACCATCACGTGAACTATGGGAATCCCTATTAAGTATGTGTCCTGAAGGAAATTTTGAGCAGTGTTTTACGTATGGTGACATAACAAAAATGGCATTTCCGAGTACAAAGGTCCTTCGGTTAGCTATTACAGATTATGGGAAACCTGTTGCACTAGTTCAAGGGACATATTCGTGCTATTTAGGATTTGGTATGCGCCTCCAAGTGATGCGAGGGCCTGTAGTAAAAGCCAAAAACAAGGCAAGTTTATGGCTTATTGAGAGCCTCCTTAAGGCATTGGAGGACTATGCCAAAAGAAAACGGATAATACATGCACAAATACTAGTGCCAGCAACTTGGCAAATGCAAGAAATATTCGACAAATTAGGCTTCACTTTAGGGAGTTGCTTGAACGAATATGTCGTGAAGCTTGAAAAAAGTCCAGAAGAGTTTTGGGGAAAAATTGCCCACAACAAAAGGAGAAACATAAAGAAAGCTGATAAAAATGAGGTTGAAGTAATTCAATCGCGCAATTTCGACGATCTTCACACTTTTTATTCAATGCTTGAAGCTGCGAAAAAGCGGGGAGGATTTTCGTCCTATCCACTTTCATGGTTTGAGTCTGTCTGGAAAGTGTACGAACCTGCGGAACTTTCGAAGGTATTTCTAGCGCGTTATAAAGGAAAAGACGTTTCAGGGGTCTTTGTTGTAATTCACGGAAAAACAGTTTATGCATTGGCAGCTGGCTCGTTCACTGAAGGGTGGAAAGTTCGTGCAAATGACATGATGCATTGGAAAGTTATGGAGTGGGCATGTCAAAACGGCTATTCAAAATATTACATGGGATTGGTTTCTGAACCTCCTCCCGCTGAAGGCTCAAATTCTTGGGGAATTTGGAGATGGAAAAGGGAGTGGAACGGTAGTCTGGAAAGAATCCAAATATTTGACAAGCTGTTGATGCCAAGATATAAACTTGTGCTAAAAGGCAAAAAACTAGCTGAACGCGCTTACAAACTCTTTAAGTAAAGATTGTCCAGTTGGAGAAATAGAATTGAACGGAAAAAAAATTGTAGTTTTTGCTCCACATCCTGGTGACGAGACATGGGGTTGTGGGGGAACAATAGCTAAGAAAATAAGCGAGGGATATGAAGTCATCATTGTTATCATAACCGATGGTAGATATGCATTTTCTGAAATACTAAATATAAATACAGACCCGACACCAAGTGAACTGAAGGAAATTAGAAAAGAAGAAACGAGAAAAGCGACAAGTATCTTGGGTGTGAAGCGAGAAAATCTGTTGTTTCTGGATTTCGAAGATGGCATGCTCAAAGATAATGAGGAGGAAGCCGAGGAAAAGATTACCATGATTTTGAGAGAAAATCCTCCTCCCATAGAAGTTTATTTCCCATACGAAAAAGACTATCATATAGATCATCGTGCAACAAATCGCATAGTGAGAAATTCTATTGAGAAATTGAATCTTCATGCAAAAGGTTTTCAATACTCAATTGTACAAAAGTATGGACGGATCGGCAAACTGATTGATGGTGTTTTTAATCTCTTTAAACATAACATGGTTCGTGTTGACATTTCTCAGTTTTTGACTCTAAAGGAGGCAGCGATAAAAGAAATCAAAAGCGAGATATCGATCATTTCGAGCGAACAAAAAAGGCCTCTTGTAGAAGATTTTAGTGAATTTCTGAAAAATAGCACATCATTCTACATAAACAAATAATGCTGATCCATTTGGTTCATGTTTGCTGCTCTGCGAGGCTTTCTTCTCATAGGGGATGGAGGCAAAAAAATAACGTTGCTAATTTTTGAAAGAAAGTGTAACCGTCTAATGAAACCAATGGTTAGTATAGGAATCTGTGTGAAAAACTGCGAGGCTTTTGTAAAAGAGGCGGTTGCCAGTGTCCTTAGTCAAGATTTCCCCCACGAATTAATGGAAGTAATTGTTGCAGACGATGGCAGTAAAGATAGAACACTTTCAATTGTGTTAGATCTAGCATCAAAAGCAGACATTTGCTTTAGGGTATTTCATACCGAATGGAGAGGATTGGGGTATGTAAGAGACTTAGTGGTTAAAGAAACTAATGGAAAATATATTGTTTGGGTCGATGGAGACATGATTTTACCACCGGATCATGTACGGAAGCAGGTTGAGTTCATGGAAAGAGAACAGAAAGTAGGAATTGCCAAGGCCAGATACGGGACTCAATTTCAAGAAAACTTTGTTGGTTTCTTGGAAAATGCCGCAAGTTGGGCGATTGACTTCAAATACGGAGGACGGGAAACCACTATGCCTCTTGGCACTGGAGGGTGTATCTATAGGGTGGACGCTATTAGGCAAGTAGGTGGTTTTGACGAACACTTGAAGGGTGTGGGTGAAGATCAAGACGTTGAATTCCAAATCAGAAGGGCGGGCTGGTTACTTTACCGTGGAGCATCAGCCTTTTTTTATGAAAAGCGTAGGGAAACTTGGAAGTCTTTGTGGAAAGAGTATTTTTGGCACGGTTATGGAGGACATTTTCTTTTCAAGAAGAATAGCCGTTTAATCCCATTATATAAGCTAGTTCCTCCAGCAGGTTTTTTGGCTGGTGTATGGTATTCCATGTTTGCGTATAGAGCAACTGGTCGGAATCTAGTGTTCTTGCTACCAATACAATATTCTTTCAAACGAACAGCTTGGTTCTTTGGTTTTATTAAGAGTCAAATAGATGACTTTTTCGGTCGTCTGAAAAAAGGGTTGTAACAAGTCTCCAAGAAGCGTGAGTGCTCTACAATGAAGCCCAAGGTTACCATCGGTATTTGTGTAAGAAATTGTGAGGATTTAATTGGAGAGAGTGTCGAAAGCATTATGAACCAGGATTTTCCCCACGAGCTCATGGAAGCGATTTTTGTAGATGACGGTAGCGAAGATAAAACCTTATCAATTATCCAAGAACTTGTTTCGAATATTGGAATTCAGTCTAAGATTTTTCACACCTCTTGGAAAGGTTTGGGCCATGTACGAAACATAGTAGCTGAAAATGCTAAAGGTGAATTTATTCTTTGGGTTGACGGTGACATGGTTCTTGAGAAAGATTTTGTAGGAAAGCAAGTTGAATTTATGACGCAGCACCCTGAAGTAGGAATAGCAAAAGGAAGACAAGCCTTAGAACCTGGAGGCAATTTACTCAGCACTTTAGAAACATACGCACGTGCTGCGGGCAGAAATATAGATTACAAATCAAAAAAAGCTCGATCAAAGGCTCTCGGAACAGGCGGGGCCATCTATCGAACTAAAGCTCTTAGGAAAGCAGGCGGCTTTGATGGAAACTTGAAAGGTTACGGCGAAGATTTTGACCTTGAACTTAGAGTCAGAGGAGCCGGTTATTCTTTAAGTACAATTGACGCAAAATTTCTTGATTACGAGAGATATGGATTAACGTGGAAAGGTCTGTGGAATAGATATTGGCTTCGGGGATACTACATTTATTCTTTTTTTCAAAAAAATAGAGGAATACTTAAGCATTACAGATTGTTTCCTCTTGCTGCCTTTCTATTAGGGCTTATTCACGCTTGTGCTCTATTTAAACTAACGCGTAAGAAGGCGGTTTTTTTATTGCCCCTTCAGTACGTATTTAAAATGACGGCTTGGTATTTTGGTTTTATAAGACATTGGATGGATTCCCAGGAGCATAGAATCTGAAGGATATATCTTCCGAAGTTTGTACCTTTAGAATTGTGGCAGGAAGACACCAGAACTTTGAAGTGCGTATATTTGTTTATCAAAAACTTGTAAGCGCCATTAATGGCATTAATTTGCGGAATTTTATATGTTAATGAAAAATGGGGGAAATTTGGTATGAAGAATAGAGTTGTTGTATTTGCCCCTCATCCTGATGATGAAATTTTGGGTTGTGGGGGAACAATAGCTAAGAAAATAAGCGAGGGGTATGAAGTCATCATTGTTTTCTTGACCGATGGTAGATATGCATTTTCTGAAATGCTAAATATAGATACAGACCCGACACCAAGTGAACTGAAGGAAATTAGAAAAGAAGAAGCGAAACGAGGTACAAAGCTTCTTGGCATATACCCAGAAAATTTAATCTTTTTAGATATAGAAGATGGCAAACTCGGAGAAAATGAAGAAGTAGCTGGAAAAAGAATCGCTGAAATATTAAGTAAAAGTTTACCTAAGGAGGTCTATTTCCCCCAAGAAAGGGAGTTCAATCATGATCATGTCGTCACAAATAGATTGGTAAAACGCGAGATTAGCGGATTTCATCCTCGTCCGGTTGAATATCAATACGTAATTGGTTGGGTATATCCGCTTAACTTAGTGGCAAATGTTCTGCCAAAATATCTAAATGAATTAATCTTTTCTAAATTTCTAAAACTTGATAAATGTCACATTGATATTTCGGATTTTCTCTTTGTAAAAAAAGCAGCATTGCAGGAATATCAAAGTCAGATAAACATATTCTCAAATAAACAAAGAGGGCCCGTGTTAGGGAGGTCTTTTCTTAAGAGGTTTTTGAAGACCGAAGAAGAGTTTTTTATTCATCAGTAACCGAGAAACGCTTGCACTGGGTTTTAATGGTTTAGTAAGATGTTGTTTGAAAATACAGATGAACGAGCATCTGCTAAAGTAATGCGCGCGCATGGTAATCGTGCTTGCCAAGACAACGTTATGTCAACAAAAACACTGTTAGTCTGTTTGTAAGTTAAATGGAGGAAAAAACTTGAAGATAGGTATAATAGGTTGTGGTGGAATCGCTCCTCTTCACCTGCGAGCATATCAAAAACTGAAAGATGTCAAGGTTGTAGGGTTATGCGATCTAAATCTAGAGAAGGCTCGGAATCTCGCAGCACAGTTCAAAATCGAGAAGACCTTTAGAGGCTACTGGGAGATGTTTGAAAAAGAAGAATTAGATTTGGTTGATATATGTACTCCGGTTATGACCCATGCTCAAATAGTCTGTGATGCAGCTAAAGCCGTTCCAGCAATTCTAGTGGAAAAGCCAATGGCGCTCAATGTCCCTGATTGTGATAAGATGATAAAAGAAGTGGAAAAGCATGGAAGTAAACTTTGCATAGGTCATAACCAGATTTTCTCTCCGAATGTTCAAAAGGCAAAATCTATAGTAGACTCAGACGCGTTTAATTTGTTTTGCTTCAGAACTACCCAAAAAGAAAGTTATGAGATACTTAAAGCACAAAAGTTAGCGCCAGCATGGAATGTTTCACCTACCCATGGTGGAATTCTATGGGAGGTCTGCTGTCACCTAGCCTATCTTCAGCTGCATTTCTTGCCGGATATCAAAGAGGTCTATGCAGTTGGCAACAAAGTAAAGTATCCAGTCTACGATGATTTTGCGGTACTTCTGCGAACAACAGAAGAACGTTTTGGCATAATTGAACTTTCATGGCTGTCACACGAGACTGAAACAGTTTATGAACTAAGGGATACTAGTGGAAGAAGAATGCAAATTCACTGGGAATATGACTATTTCTTAGAGAACAATGGAAAGCCTCCCTACACTGTTGGTAATGTAATAAGAGGTTTTTGTGCAGATGAAAAACGGAATTTGCATAAATGGTACAATTTTGTATCATGTTATCTTCATAAGGGGAAGTTATTACCTACATCTAATCTTATTAGTAGCTACATCAATTCCATAAAAAGGGATTTACCTTCACCCGTTTCACCAGAACATGGAAGAAACACTGTAAATCTCCTAGAGTGTATCAAAAAGTCTTTAGATGAGAAGCGATCTGTGACAGTGAAGGGGTAAGGTGCTGTTTCATTCGTTAAAAAAAGAGGTGCGCGCACGGTTGTGGGTGGGGATATTATCCATGTTGTGAATAATATAATTATCGAATCATTTATTTCATCTTAAGGCGTTAATTCGAGTGTTAAAGGATGAGGATAAGGATAAGGCGTAAAAATAAATCCGTCATCTTCCATGTTTGGTGCACGAAGGAAGTAGTCAACATTTTCAACATAATCCAAGCTAATCCCCCAATTTTCACTGTTACCCCAAATATAACTGTCATGGACTAAACATTTAGTTGGTTCTGGATTGTCCCAACTTCCACCAACAAGAGTCCAATATGAACCATCATTTGTGTTACCAGTGATTATTGATGCTCCACCACGTTGACGAATAGCCTCATAGTTATATCCATCTTCGCAGTTAAGAAATGTGTTACCGTAAACTTCTATTGCTCTGGTTCCAACAGCATCGTATGTTCCGTGAGCGTCTACGTCACCGAAACCGAAACTTGAATCAATAGTATTGTATCTGAAAACATAATGATAACCGTCACCTGAAGCAACACAATGTCTCCATTTGCTGAAGTAGTTGTCTTCAATGAATGTTGTGTAGCTAGTATAATGACCAAAAACGTTAGTTACATCATCATCCCAATATTCCGCATGAACTTTACCAAGCTGGATAGCATAATCAACCATTCCTGATGCACCATACGGCTCAGGAACACTGTTTGTTGTAACGAACCTATTGTGGTCAATGACTCCATTGCAGTAAGTTCTTCCTGCACCGTCTACATCTCCGTACCATCCAGCCCAAATGCCTCCGCCAGAAAGCTCATAGAATCCACAATGGTCTACTCGATAGTCCATAACATCAGAAAAGATTACTCCTTTTGAACACATATAATCAATGGAATAATCATGCACTCTTTCTCCAATAATGCGTATGTTAGCAAACCGTGTCGTTATACTTGAATCGGCATCTCCATAAAAGTAGAACCATGATGAACCTTGAATACTTGGGTGCAATTCTGGAATAAGCCATGAACATCTAAGAGTTGTAGCCCAAGATGTAGGTATCCCATCTGAGCCTAACGTTGGCGATGCACCAATAATATTTACTCCAGCAGGAACCATAACAAGTCCATAATCTCCCACACCATACCACTGACCCACAGGAGTAAAATCGAAAGTTCCAGCAGGAATATACACTGTGCCTATACCGCCATGTGCTACAATCCAGTCTACTGCCTCTTGAATGTCTCTTGCTGAACCACTTGCTGCAGTCACACTCGCAATTGATATTTGACCACTACTTGTCAGAATGATACTGCTTGTCAACGAAGAGACCACAGGATGTATGAAAAGAGTCCCAGCAAGTACCGTTAAAACCACGATTATCGGCCAAAACTTGCTTTTACGCAATAACCTCGTTTCTCCAATATTCTCTTATAACCTAAGGGTTAAACTTTTTCGATTCTGTGTAATAATGTTCACATGTTCTTCAAGTAAATATACACTATGGTATATAATAAATATTTTGTCTTAAGAGACCATAAATGAGTGGGATGACCAAAAAATTATTAGCAAAGATAGCCAACTCGCCTTTCAGAGATTATTCTTACAATGTAATACTACGTATCGGGGCTAGAATATTTACAAAAATATTTTCAAGTCGCGGGAATAGCTAGCTAACTTGTTATTTTCCCACATTTAGTAATTTTGACGATGCCAAAAGGGCGTTGAGGTGAAACAGAGCTTGCGTGTTCTTTTTCTTTCGGTTGGTGATCCTTTTGCGGGTGGATCTGGCGTGGGGACACATCTAAGTGGTCTTTCTCGATCTCTTAGCAAGTTAGGTTGTGAAGTACATATATTGGCTTTGAACTCGAGAAACACTGATCGGATTGTTAATGGAGTTCATATGCATTATCTTAATCCTTTTTTTAACATACCTCTTAACATTCCATTAGTTAAAGGCTTAATTTTTAATTTTCTGTGTTTTAGAGAAGTTAATAGGTTATGCAGTAAATATAAGATAGATATTGTTCATGGTCAGAGTCCTTCAAGTTACGGATACGCAATATTACGTAGAGGTGATGTACCGTTTGTTGTTACTCTACATGCCACATCGTTCGGTGAAATCGAAGCATGCCTTGATGTACATCTTTCGTTCTTAAACAAAAATTTTATCATTGAAGCTGTATCTGAAATGTTATTGACTTTTCTAACTTATATAGAGTATAAATGCGCTGACAAGGTTATAGGGGTCAGCAAAGCTACTGCTGAGGAAGCAGCAAGATTTTACCATTTATCTAAAGAGCGTATTGTGGCTATTTACAATGGAATAGATTTGCCAAGTTTTACTGATTTTCGAGTAGAAAATGAAAAAGAAGAGCATACAATTTTGTCTGTGGGCAGGTTTACATGGAGGAAGGGGTTT
Source organism: uncultured Candidatus Bathyarchaeia archaeon (assembly GCA_964623205.1). Classification (GTDB taxonomy): domain Archaea; phylum Thermoproteota; class Bathyarchaeia; order Bathyarchaeales; family Bathyarchaeaceae; genus Bathyarchaeum. Next base: position 51,557 of record CAZUQX010000006.1, read on the forward strand.
AAGTATTTGATCGAGGCGATACCTAATGTTTTGTCAGAATATCCCGATGCCAAACTACTTTTAGTTGGTGATGGTGACCAAAGGCCGTCTTTGCAACGGCATGTTAGGAAGCTTGGAGTCGAAAATTCTGTGCTTTTGTTGGGCAAGGTTTCATTACAAAAACTTTATTCCTTGTATTGTAAGGCAAGTGTATACGTTCATCCAGCCATATACGAGCCCTTAGGTATCACAATTCTGGAGGCGATGAGTATGGGAAAGCCAGTCGTAGCAACAAAGATTGGAGGGATACCCGAAATAGTCACAGATGGAGTGGAAGGGTTATTAGTTGAGCCTGGGAACAGTTTGCAGATTGCGAGGGCTATAAATAATCTTTTTTCAGATTCATCGTCCAGAAGAAGATTTGGAGTAAATGCGAGGGAAAGAGTTGAGACCGAGTTTACATGGGAAGCAATTGCCCAAAAAACCCTTGAATTTTACACGAAGTTACTAAATGATGGGAAAAATGACTAGCGTGCTCACCAAGGTTTATTTGCGTGCACACCTTGCAGCTGCTGCGCGCGTGCAGACTGTAACAACTTGATATACGCACTGATTTGCTAGACGATAGGTGGGGATAGAGAAGCTTTGGATATTCTTCACGTGGTCGCTTTATATCTCCCCTCAGTTGGTGGAACAGAAATTCACACTCGTGAATTGTCCATTGAGCTTGCAAGGCTTGGGCATCAGGTTTCAATTTTCACAACCGATGCAGTATATCTTAGTGACATGTTTCCTAAAATCGGATATAAAACCCAATGCTTGGGAGAAGCAGTCTTCACTGATTCCAACACTGTTGTTTACCGCTTCCATATAACCAACTCTTTGTTTGTAGCTTTTGTTATAAAGTGTTTGAGTGTAGCTTGTGATAGCATTGGAAATTTAGGACTATTCCAGTCAGATGTCTCCAATTATGTTACGGCTTTGCAAAACTCACCTTTTGTTCCAAAACTGTACTTCAAGTTGATCAAATCAACCCACATTGATGTTGTTAATAGTACACCGTTTCCTTTTGGTTACTTGCTGTTTCTGAAAAAAATATGCGAAAGAAAGCGGATTCCTTTCATAGTAACTCCAAGGGCACATACTATGTCATGGCTTTACGCACAGTCTTTTTTGTTGAAAACAGCGAGAGAATCAAACGGGGTAATAGCTTTAACGGAACATGAAAAGGCGTTTTTCGTTGAAAAAGGAGTATCCAATGATAAGATTTTTGTTACAGGTATTGGTATTCACCCCGAAAGTTATCAGAAAGGTGATTCTGTCTCATTTAAGGCAAAATACGGAATTTCTCAGGATTCTAAAATTATATTGTTTATTGGAAGAATAGATGAAGGTAAGGGCGTTGGGCTTTTACTTCGAAGCATGGAAATTGTTTGGAAAAGAATACCAGATGTTTATCTCGTTCTTCTAGGCAGATCTACAGAAGGAACATCAATGATAAGAGATCTTGTTCAGGATGAGAAGAGAATTATAATCTTACCCGACGCTAATGAAAGAACAAAAAACGATGCGTTGTCTTCCTCGGATTTTCTTGTCCTTCCGTCAATTTACGAGTCTTTTGGAGGAGTCTTCTTAGAGGCATGGTCAGCAGGAAAACCTGTCATAGGCTCTAGAACACCAGCAATAAGCTGTGTTGTGGACGATATGGTTGACGGATTATTAGTGTCTCCAAAAGAGAAGAGTGAATTAGCAGAGAAGATAATTTATCTTTTGGAGAATGAGGATGAAGCTAAGAGAATGGGCGAGAGAGGCAAAGAAAAGGTTCTAAGAAACTATACATGGGAGATTATAGCCAAAAAAACACTCGAAGTGTATGAACATGTATCCAAGAAGTGATACACGTAGCGAGAGCATAGAATAGGGAGAAGACAAAGAATTGGTCAAACAGTTTGCATCAAGAGGGGTTAATTGATGGAACTCGATAGAAATATTAGAGTTTCATATTTCACACATCCAGTCGCCTTTAACATCTTCGGCGGGGCTGAAATCCAGATACTGAAGACAAAAATGTATCTGGAAAAGTTGGGAAATTCGTCTATTAAACTGTTTGATGCCTTCCATGATAACATAGAAGATTATGATATACTTCATAATTTCCAAATGAGTTCAGAATCTCTTCCCTTGTTCAGACTAGCTAAGCTAAAAGGGAAAAAAACTGTTCTTTCGCCTATTTACTGGGAGTCATCTCCTCCGATTTTGCATAAAATTGGTCCTACAGCTTTTTTCCGACTTTATTCGAATTGGAAGACCTACAGAATTCCTGCATTTTACGAATTGTATCCATTTAAAGATTTCCTTGAATTGGCAGACATTGTGCTGCCGAATTCTCGAATCGAGGCTGCACTCCTATCAGTCAGATTTCGCGTGAATCCAAAAAAGTTTTTTGTTGTTCCTAACGGGGTAGACAAGAGATTCTTGGAAGCAAAACCTGATTTATTCGTTGAAAAATATGGTGTGAAAGACTTTATATTATATGTAGGCAAAATAGAAGAGAGAAAAAATGTGTTAGCACTTCTGAAAGTTTGCAAAGAAATTGAACTACCAACAATAATAATCGGGGATGGGCATCCATTTAAAATAGATTACTTTATGAAATGCAGAAAGATCATCGAATCCAGTCGTAGCATACAATTTATTAGTTCTCTTTCGCATGATTCTGAAGAACTACGTTCAGCTTATGGCGCTGCAAAGGTTTTTGTTTTGCCAAGCCTCTATGAAACACCTGGTTTGTCTGCTTTGGAAGCTGGATTGGCGGGCTGTAATTTGGTCATCACTAGGGGAGGATCCACTACAGAATACTTTAAAAATCATGCGTTATATATAGATCCAGCTTCAAAAGAAGATATAAAGAAGAAAATTTTGGAAGCCTACGAGAGACCAAAGAATAACGTACTCAAGGAACATATACTAAATAACTATACGTGGGAAAAAACGGCTAAAAGAACTCTGGATGCGTATAATTTAACGCGCGCGCAATAAGGCATTAAATGCGCGCGCGCATAAAAGTAGGCGCCAAAGTCTTTATCTTTGTATAAGAATCTGGAAAAATTTTATAAATTTTCAATAATTAAACTACTGTTAAGTTAATATGTTCAACGGTTATGTTGTCTAAATGGTTTCGTTAGATTGTAAAAGGGGTTAAAAATTAATGCGAAAAAATAGGTTAAAAAGCGTCCTACCTCATCTTGTTGTGTCATTGTTGATTTTAACTTCTTTGAGCGTTTACTATTCTCCATTGGGAATAGCAATAAGAGAAGTTGAGGCAAGTCAATCCGTTTCAGTCAACTGGTATTATAGTGGATGGCAATATCGAAAAGAACATAACATCATCATGGGTGCGAACGTTACGGGTGACCCTCTTTTCTATGATGTTTCTAATAGTTGGACAACGATCCAGGGGAATCCTGCTGAGAGGCATAATTTCCAACCAGTTCACAATACGGCGATTATGGAGGTCAACAAAGTGGTTGACGGGGCAACCCGAAAATATTTGGCATATGACTCTGATCCCGATGGTTTAGAAATAAGACTTTACTTCACGAATGACATTGATGGTTCTTGGACGGCTTATTCGGGAAACCCAATTCTAGGATCAAGTTCGTATCTTTATAGGTGGCCTTCGGTTGCTTATGTTAATGGAACTTTTCATATGTTCCTAACAGATCGAACAAGCAATACCATAGAAAGATGGACAAGTACTGATGGAATTAACTTTAATTTTCAAGAAAATGTTCAATCGGGAACTACAGGAGAAAACACTAAAAATCCCTTTATATGGCTTAATCCTAATGATAACAAATGGTACCTATATTGGCATGATGCACGCGGGGCGCAAAGGGATCTATACGTTAGAAACGCCACAAATATTGAGGATTTAGACGCAGCAAACGATACCACAATTCTTAGCCGAAGCATTCCTTTTGGTGGACCATCCATAATGTATTACAACAACCAATACTGGTTGCTAGCAGAAATTTTGCAATACGGAAAATGGAAAACAGCAGCATACTATTCGACGACATCTCCATCCTCAGGATTTATTGAATGCGATAACTCGCCTATTCTGAGCGATGACGAATGCTGTCCAATGCTTCTTTTAAATCCAAATCAAACTCGAGCCTACTTGTTCACTACCAGAGATAGTTCGAGATGGTATCAAGATACTCGAGAAGTTTACATAAATAAGACAGAGGCGCCAGACCTTCTTGACTATCAGATTAGAATCATGGCTTATTATGGAAGCGGAACTGACAGCGGAGAAAAAGTTTACTTAAATGGGCATCCAAGAACAGATTTTGGTGATGTCCGTTTCACATGGTTCAATTCTTCATCCGGCTTAGAGGTTGGATGTGATTATTGGATTGAGGAGTTGAAAATGAGTGAAAGTGCACTGTTTTGGGTTAAAGTTCCAAAAATATCCGGTAAAGGCAATAGCACAATATACATTTATTATGGGAAAAGTGATACGGCAACAACAAGTAATGGAAATAACACATTCGACTTTTTTGACGATTTTAGCGGAACTCTAAGCAAATGGGTAGTGATAGATGGAACGTGGCAAATAGAAAACGGAGAACTCAGTTCCCAAACCACTACTTTTGGTCAGCGCATCAGAGCTAGTGGGTTCACTTTTGGCAATCACAGTGTTCATGTTAAAATAAAGTGGATTTCTGGCTCATATTTTGAGTCCGCCATAGAAGTGAGAGGACAGTCGCCAAGCGAGCAAAGTGATGGGTATTTTACATTTCTGAGTGCATATCCTTATTTAGACAGGTATAGAATAGCTAAAATGTCAGGTGGTTCAGAAACAACTATTGAGGGTACAGGAGCTACGAATCCTTCAAAAGATTTTTGGTATAATTGCGTGTTCAAACTTTATGGAAATACACTGAAAGGGAGTGTCGATCCGCTTTACTCAACGCAAATCGCAGGAACTGATAGTGCCTTCCGTAGCGGTACTCTATGTCTTCTTCACTGGTCTATGTATGCGGAACATGTGCATTACGATGATTTATTTGTTTGCAAATACTTCGATCCCGAGCCCGCTCATGGCAATTGGGGAAGCGAAGAAACAGGTGAGTACGTTTTAATAGATCAAACATTTGTTAGCGATGAAAGAGCAGATATAGGCAGTATTCAAACGATTGGATTCCATGCTAAATGGAACAATATTGGTTCTGACGTGGTTGGAGGCAACATTTACGTTAATGGTACTAACTACGTTACAAATAGCACAGGATGGGTAGCCTTCAACGTCAACTCACCCCTCGTCGGAAAAGACATTTGGATCGTCACAGAAGTCAACTGCAGCGGCATAACCATGTACATGCAAACAGCCCAGCCTCCAAGCATAATCTGGGACCGAATAAAAATCACAGAAGGAGAAACCACAAAAGAATCCCTAACCTTAGGCGAAACCGCAACTATTTGGTTCAAAGCCATATACGAATACGACAACACCGCCTTCACCAGCACAAACGGAACCCTCTACCTAAATGGATCCCCAATGACATGGTCCGCTACCAACACACGATGGGAATATACATACACCGCAACCTCCGCCGGAACAGCAACCTTCACAATCTCAGAAGTCTATGACAGTTCCCAAGGCTTAACAACAATCAACGACACAGTAGGAACCCAAACCATAACAGTCTGGTCAACACCATTCTCAATAATTACTAACTCAACGATCTCCGAATTAACTTTCAACTCCACAAGCAAAACAATAACCTATATAGTAAGCGGACCAACAGGAACCATAGGTCACACAAACGTAACAATAGTAAAAACCCTGATAGAAGACATAAACGACTTAAAAGTTTACATCGATGGAAACGAAATAAACTATACAATCATCGACACAGTATCTTCATGGCTAATACACTTCACCTACACGCACAGCACACACAAAGTTATCATGGAGACAGGGTCGTTGCATACCAACGCATCATATGCACTTTTACCTTACTCAGCTATAATCTTTATAATAGTTGTAATACTGCTAGTTCGTAAAAGAATTACTCGAAAGATACGCTAACATTCGGTCTCAAAATGCTGTGCGCGCGCAGCTTATTTATTCGGTAGTTGAGTCCAGATTTTTAGAAAAAGAAAACCGTGAAGGCAATCGACCTCTTGTCATGGCCCCTTTTCCAAATCGCTTCACTGCCATGCTACACTTTATGTCCAGAAGATTGCCTGCACAAATGCTGGATCCATTCGAGTATTTGCTGGAAGTGCGCGCTCAAAAACTTAGGCATGATGCAAACCGAGTAGAAACACGCTCAGCAAGCGCAACAAGAATACCGTGGAAAAGAAGTGTATAACATGAAAATTGCGATTGTGCTTGGAACAAGACCTGAGATCATCAAGTTCTCTCCGATAATTCGCGAATGTACTCGGTTGGATCAAGACTTTTTCATCCTCCACACGGGACAACATTACTCTTATAAAATGGACAAAATCTTTTTCGAGCAACTTGAACTGCCTGAAGCCAAACACAACCTTGACATAGGCTCTGGAACGCACGCGGAACAGACAGGAAAGATACTTATCGGGATAGAAAAGGTCCTCGTCAAAGAAAAACCCGAAGTGGTTTTGGTTGAGGGCGACACCAATACTGTCCTCGCAGGTGCCCTAGCCGCAGCAAAGCTCGGCATCAAAATTGGCCACGTCGAAGCCGGCTTAAGAAGTTATGACAGGCAGATGCCTGAAGAAATAAACAGAATCCTTGTAGACCACTGCTCAGACTTACTGTTTGCCCCTACCCAAAAGTCAAAGAACACACTACTAGCTGAAGGAGTTCCAGAAAACAAGATATTCGTAACTGGCAACACCATCGTAGACGCTGTCTGCCAAAACATAGAACTAGCTACAAATAAGGGAATAATACATAGCAAGCTTGACTTGAAGCCCAAGAATTACTTCCTAGTCACCATTCACCGCCAAGAAAGCGTCGACAACAAGCGAAGGTTTCAAGGCATATTGAAAGGACTAGAAAGAGTCAGCGAAAAATTCGCCTTTGACGTTATCTATCTAATCCATCCAAGAGCCAAAAAAAGACTTATAGAATTCAAGCTCGAAGCGAAAGGTATAAGAATTATTAGCCCTCTCGACTACATGAGTTTCCTTTACCTTGAAAATAACGCGGAACTTGTTTTGACGGACTCTGGCGGTGTTCAAGAGGAAGCATGCATCCTAGGTGTTCCATGTGTAACCTTAAGATACAATACAGAAAGACCCGAGACTATAGAGGTTGGAGCGAATGTTCTAGCAGGCGCAGATCCTGATGAGATTGTCAAAAAAACAGAACTTATGCTGAACAGGAAGAATAAATGGAAAAATCCTTTTGGCGACGGCCAAGCCGGGAAAAAGATAATTCAAATATTGTCGAAAGAAACTAATGAATCAACTGAAACCACTTGTACGCTCTAGTTTTGGTTAGTCCATGCTCAATCGTGGTGCGTGCACAGGACGGACTCAGACTTACAAACAATAGCTCAAACAATTAGCAATAAATATAGTTAGGACAACGCACAGAGCCACTTGAGTATTCAGGGGAAATAAGCGAGGATAAGCAAAATGTCTGCAAACCGTAGTTGGAAGTCACACAGTTTCTTAGCGCTAGTGTTGATTTTGCAGGTCATGGTTTTTTTAGTGGTATATGCAAACATTCCAATTGCTCGAGTGGTCGTTTGTTTTCTTTACCTTCTGTTTGTTCCAGGTGTTGTTATCCTTAAACTTTTTGCGCTGAAGACTCTGGACATCTCTGAGAAAATTCTCTTTTCTGTAGGTCTAAGTATAGCTTTTCTAATGTTCATAGGCGTCGCCATAAACGAAATAGGAAAACTAGTTGTCTCCAATCCCCTATCGCTTAATCTACTACTACTAGCTATTAACTCTGTCTTATTGTTTGCTGCCTTTATAGGCAACAGTCGGAGCACTGACTCAAGTTTGGCAAATACACAGCAAACAAAATTTTCGAGATATGTATTTCTGATTCTGCTATTTATTTCACTTTCACTATTGGGTTCGTTTGGAATTCTAAACGTTAATTATTCCGGAAACAACTTCTTAATTCTTCTTTTGATAGTCGCATTTTGTATTATTGTTTCTTTGGCCCTTTTCAGTGAAAAATTTGTTCCTTCTAACATTTATTCGCTCCTTTTGTTGGTTATATTCATCTGCCTACTGCTTTTTGTGGGAAGTGCACTGGTCACACCCTATATTACTGGAACAGGAGACACAACTATTGAATATTATGTTTTTAGACTAACTGACCAGCGTTGGAATTCTCAATTTCCAAGCAACTTCGCTTATTATTTTAGAACTGACACTTACTACTCTATGATAAGCATAACAATTCTGCCTACAATATTCTCAACCATTACTGAGATGGACCCTATTTTTCTCTTTAAATGTCTTTATCCAATTGTTGTCTCTTTCACAGTAATAGGAACCTACAAATTATATCAAACCCAAACAGACAAGAAGACAGCATTCTTGGCAACTTTCTTTTTTATTGCTATCTCGTTCGGAAAAGGAATGGGCTCATCAAAGCAGCTAATTGCAGAGCTGTTTTATGTTCTACTATTCTTAACACTACTTAAGAAGGACATCCCTCTTCTAAAAAGAAACCTTCTGCTCATAATTTTCGGCACGGCGCTAGTACTATCCCATTACAGCCTAGCATACATTTTCCTTTTCAATATTTTTGTTTCATTTCTTATTTTCGTGTTCTTGCATTATAGCAAAATTGGTAGCACTAATATTTGGCAAGCAAAAATACCATTGACTTTTATCGCGCTCTTTTCAATAATTACGTTTGCTTGGAATGTTTACATCAACAGGTCAGCAGCTTTCTATCCCTTAGTTGAGACGTTTGATATAGTAACAAAAAACTTAGGGCAATTTTTCAATCCTGCCTCTAGAGGTACAGCTTTGACAGGTTTGGGTGTGGTTCAAACTCCTACGATTTTTTACAGGATTAGCAGTATTCTGTTCATATTTACAGAGATCCTGATAGTAATCGGTTTCATTAAACTCCTAATCAGCAAGAATAAAACTTCAAAATTTGGAATCAACTATAAGGTTCTTGCTACTATAAATATGGCTATTATCGCAACAAATATACTGCTCCCAAGTATTGCAGATACTTTATTAATGGCGAGATTTTACCAGATAACACTTATTATACTTGCTCCTTTGGCGGTTATAGGCGGAAAAGCAATTCTTGACTTATTACTGAAACACCGCTTCCAAAAATTCTATACGGTTGCTCTTGCTCTTTTGATATTTATTCCCCTCTTTATGTTTCAGACACAATTTGTATATGAGGTCACTGGAGACCAAAGCTATTCTCTTGCTCTAAGTGGGTATAGGTGGAATTCAACACAACTATATTATAACACTATTTCTACTCAAAAAGTGGCCGGCGCCCAATGGATAACAGACAACGCTAATTCTTCATCAAATATCTTATATTCAGACCGTTCTTCGCTTTCAGGAGTTCTAATAGCCCACGGCATGAAAACAGGGCGTGACATATATGATTTATTAGGCACGACAGCACTTGCTTCGAATGCTTTCATATATATTGCTGATGCGGAATTAGTAGATGAAGGATACATTCTCAACACGACTCTAGTGTCACCAATTCTTGAAAAACAAAATAAAATTTACTCAAATGGCGAAAGTGAAATCTATAATAGTTACGGTTAAGTCCACTTTTATATCTATCAAAAATGAGTAATGTCATATAATCATCTAGTTGTTATTTACTATTGATCCTGAATATTGGGTAGTGGTGAATTGTGAAGGACAGGAGTGTGATTGCTGACTGGGAGAAATATGCGGAAAGATATATTAAAAATAAACCTGTGGATGATCCAGTGCACAAGGATAGACTTAGGATTCTGAAAAATTTTTCTGATAATAAATCAGTTATTGATATTGGATGTGGACCGTTTGAGCCTCTATTGATTGCAAATAATTCAGGAGTTGTTGCCACGGATGTGAGTCATAAAGCTCTTTTACATCTAAAGAGGGAGGGCTTCAAAGGTGAACTGGTTTTGTGTGATGGCAGGGAGCTCCCATTCAAAGAAGGATCTTTTCAGATGGCTGTATGCTCAGAAGTTATTGAACATATCGATTCTAAAGATTTTAAACGTTTAGTGAAGGAGAGTACTCGCGTATCCTTATTTGTTGTTTTAACAACTCCTAATTGCAGTTACGGACTAAAAATTATGGATTCAACACACATAATGTTTTATACGGTGAGAACTCTTCGGGAAGCGCTTGGATCAAACTGGGAAGTATGTGTTAATAATAAAATGTTCCCGGATCCGTTACTACAATTTATGGAAGGCGTTTTCGGTATTCCATATAACAGTCCTACATTGCAAAAAAATAAATTTGGCCAACTTATTTATTATTTGTTTTATTTTTTTGATACGGTAGTAGCATATAGACTTTTCAGGAGATTAGTTAGAGGAACTTATTTGTTTGCAATCTACAAGAAATAATTAAAAGTAAAAAAATGCTTTCACATATTACTATCTGCTTTCGAGAAAGGATTCTCAGTTCTACGTGTGAAATCATTAGGTCATTAATTTAGGCAATAAACTACTAGAAAACGCGAAATATAGAATTTACTTGAGAATCACTTTTAATCTTTCTGACTTAGAAATGAGAACTACAAAAAATGAAGAATATATAAACTCCTTCAGGATTCTTCAACTTATTATTAGGAATTAGAATCAACAACATGCATTCTGGATGCAACCCAAACAATTTTAAATTTTGTCGGAAGTCAATCATAGGAGAAAGATTATGCGTAAACTATTGCTAACATTTGATATTGAAGATTTCATCAATACCAACGCAATATATGCGCTAAGAACTGTCTTGGAGCTGCTAGAAAAACACAAATTGAAAGGACTGTTTTTTATTACTGGGCACATGGCTGAAAAACTCACAAACTTCCCAGACATTCTAGACCTACTCATGAATCATAAAATCGGCTTCCACTCATCCGCTCACTCGGTTCGACCAATAATTCCAGAGTACACTGACGTCAAGAATTATCGTCAAGCCTATTCAGTTTCTTTAGAGAGAGAAACAGCACATATCAACCCACTAACTGGGAAAGTCGAAGGAGAAGGCGGAATTTACTTTCTTCGAGACCTCTTTTCTCCTAAAAAAATAGAAGCCTACCGCGCTCCTGGAAACTGTTGGACCCCGCCACATTTAGAAGCATTGGTTGACCTAGGCATAAAATTCGATTTTTCTTCCAATATCATAACCTCAACACCAGTCAATTATAGAAGAGTTACTTTCTTCCCTTACCCCTTTATTCAAGAATGGGAAGGCGACCTATCACAGTATAAATGCTTCTTATGGGCAATCTTAAAGCATAAAATTACCGTTTTTGACTTGCATCCCACGTTAGATGTAAACGAAGATTTATGGGATTCGATTTACTTCAGAGGAAACCCGCCAACTCTTCTAAAAGTTCGCAAAAAACCTCTCAAAGAAGCTATGTCACTTTTCGCGAGATTTGAATTATTATTGAAGCAAATCAATTTTCTTCGACATACCAGATTAATGGAAGCGGATACCAATCTAAGCACATCAAATAGAGACTTAACTATGAATCAAAATGATGTACAGAAATGTTATATGAGGAGCATTGTATGGCCAAAAAAATTTTTTAACTATCGCCCAAAATTCATTCGTAATCATTTTTACGAGTTTTTTGAATCTGCTTGTTACTAGGAAATGAATGGGAATTTTTCGTTGACGAAAGTAGACCATTTTCAGAAGGTATAATCTTGCGAGTAATCATGGTTACCCCGTGTTACTATCCAGTTAAAGGCGGTACAGAAATCGTTGTTCAAAATCTCTCAAAATTACTCAACGAAAAAGGTATACACACAGATGTCATGACTTTTAACATGGATCAAAAATGGTATCCTAAATGCACAGGAAAGATAGAAAGGGTCGATGGAATCACTGTTTTTAGAATTCCTGCGATAAACTGGTTACCTATTACGCATTCGCCTAGAATTAGTTTAGGAGTGAACCTAATTCCCGGAAGATTTAGGCATATATTCAAAGAATACGACATTATTCATTTTCATGAAGCAGACTTCAGCTTTCCATTGTTTTCGGTTTCTACTAGAAAACCAAAAATATTTCATTTACACGGAATTAATGCTGACTTCTTTAAAAGGTATCATCTAAACAGATTTATATTAAAACATACTGCGGATTTATATCTCTCAATATCCAAGCAGATGATCAAGGATCTAATCGATTTAGGCATACCCGAAGGAAAAATCGCTTATTTGCCCAATGCAGTGGATGTTAAATTTTTTACTCCTAAAAAAGAGAAAGAAGACAACCTACTTTTGTTCGTAGGAAGAATAGAACCTAACAAAGGTTTACATGTTCTGATAGACTCTTTACGTTATCTCAAAAAATCAATTCATTTGGTTATTATCGGCCCTATAGCTTGGAGTCGTGATTATTTTCACGATTTATTCGACAGAAGTATAAAAAAAATAAATCAGGAAGGAATACACAAAATAACATATTTGGGTCCTCGGAATCATGAAGATTTATTAGAATGGTATCAAAAAGCATCAATCTTGGTTTTGCCCTCATTTACAGAAGCATTCGGCATTGTGCTTCTAGAAGCCCTCGCATGTGGAACACCCGCAGTATCAACACGGGTAGGAGGAATCCCTGAAATTGTTCAAAACCATGAAAATGGAATCTTGGTTCCACCAAATAATCCGTTGAAATTAGCTGATGCAATACAGTATCTAATAGATAACAAAGACGTAAGAAATAGAATGGCCAAGAAAGGCAGAATATGGGTTGTAAAAAATTTTTCATTAGATGTTATCACAGAGAGACTCTGCAATATCTACCAAAATATGCTTAATCAATAATATCAGTAAGAATTTGGCTGACATTCACTATAAAAAGTACATTGCTCGAATATATAGCTGCTGAGAGGAACCCTAATTTGAGTTTGGTTAGTTTTGTTAAAATTCGAAAAAACACAATAGATTCATTGAGGCAATCTGTTCTTGAATCATTAAACCTGATAGGCTACTCATTCAAAAAGGAAATTAAGAATGTTGTTATTAAACCTAACATGTGCTATTACTGGGACTACACAACAGGACAGACCACAGACCCAAAATTCGTAGCCGCACTAATCGACGTAATCCGAGATCAGATTTCAACCAATGTAAATATCTCTATTGTGGAAGCAGATGCCTCAGCCATGAGGTGTAAATATGCATTTAAAATACTCGGTTATGAAAAGATGGCAAAAGAGTATAATGCAAAACTAGTGAATCTATCGAAAGATAAGAGCGAAAACGTCGATGTTTCAGTTGACGGGCAAAGCTTCCAGTTTATGTTGCCTCAAACCATTCGAAACGCTGACCTGCGCATTAATGTCCCAAAAATCAAATATATGATGATTACAAAAATTTCAGGTGCACTAAAAAATATTTTTGGTTGCAATCCAGTTATATCGAAATATCAATTTCATCCACGAATAGACGAAACAATAGTCGCCCTCAACAAAATCATGAACTTTAACCTCTGTATCCTAGACGGCATAATCGTCGCGGGAAGGAAGCCTTCTAAACTTGACTTAATACTAGCTAGCCAAGATACGGTATCACTTGATGTAGCAGCAACAAAACTAACAGGCACAAATCCGAAATCGGTTCGACATATCATGCTGGCCAACAAGGAAGGATTAGGGAATGCCTCGTTCATAGCAAAAGGAGAAAATCCAAAGTTTTTTGAAAAAAGATTTCCAAGAAAAAGATTGAAGGATAAAGTCTTACTTTCTGGATATAAATTTGCCTTGCGGACTGGTTTATTAGACTCTGAAATGTTGTAGAGGAGCAAAATCAAATGAATAAAATAAGATTAGGCTTGATTGGTTTAGGATACATAGGTAAAGTTCACCTTCGAAACTGTCTAAAGCTAGATTCTGTTAAGCTCGTAGCAGTTTCAGATGTCTCAAAAAAAGCCCTAAACCTTGCTAAAAAAAAGGGAGTAAAAAAAACCTATAGCGATTACAAAATGCTCTTAATCGACGACAGTATTGATGCTGTCATAATAGCTTTACCCACTTTCCTTCACTTTCCTTGTGCTATAGAAGCCGCAAAAGCAGGGAAACACATAATGCTAGAAAAACCATTAGCTAAAAACGTAGCAGAAGGAAAAGAAATTATATCAACAGCCAAGAAGAACAATGTCAAACTAATGGTTGCATATCCCTTCAGATTCTCTTCTCCCTTTCAAGCTCTTAAATACAGAATCGAAAAAGCTGAATTTGGAGAAATACCGATCGCATACGCAACGAACATAGCATCGGGGCCATTTTTCCACAGAGCTGAGAGACACATACCCCGTCCAATCCCCGAATGGTGGTTTAAAAAAGAATTCACAGGCGGGGGGGCTCTCATCGACCTAGGTAGCCACATGATAAATTTGGTACGCTGGTATTTCGGCGAAGTTAGCAACGTAAAAGCACATCTTGGGCACAAATTCGGATTTGACTTTGAAGATCACGCAAGTTGCATTGTCCAATTCACTTCAGGAACAAAAGCCATCATTAACGTAGGCTGGTTTTCCCAAAAAACCACGTTAGAAATCGAACTTTTCGGAACCGTCGACCATGCCTTTGCAAATCACACTCCACCAAGTAAAATTATCGCAGCAATCAAGCTTATTTTTAGGAGGACTCCGGAATATTTTAAGCCGCATTTTAAAGAAATATCACACTTTATTGACTGTATACAAAAGAATTCACAGCCATTACCATCAGGCGACGACGCACTCAAAGACTTAAAAGTAATTGAACAAGCATACAAAAACCAGATATATTTAGATTCCAGTTGACTCACAGAGCTCATTAGTGCGAACATAACTTTCTCCTTTCTTCGAACAATACCAAAAACCAGAGGTAGCTGAAGCTCCAAGATTTCATGCAATATGTCCCAATGTAGGTGGAAAACATCCATGGAAAAAGCGTTGAAAATGGGAAAAGTCTCAGCAACCGGAAGTTTTCAACTGTTTGTTGGTGTGGCAACGTCCAGTGTAATAATGGCCGTTGGAGCAATAATTTTGGCAAGACTGTTGTCACCTGCAGAATACGGGCTTTACACAGTGGCTTTGATTCCTTCAATGATGATAAATCTCTTCCGAGATTGGGGAGTGAACTCCGCTATGGCAAAATACGTCGCACATTCTAGGGCGGCAGAAAAGAAGGAAAATGTACGCGACATAATAGCTGCAGGACTGATTTTCGAAATCTCAACCGGACTGGCCTTGTCGCTTCTATCAGTATTCCTCGCAGGCTCCATTGCCTCAACAATCTTTCATAGACCAGAGATAGCACCTCTAATATCCATAGTTTCCATCACAATATTCTCAGGCTCATTATTAACAGCGGCTCAATCGAGCTTCGTTGGCTTCGAAAGAATGGAATTGCAAAGCATTACTCTCATCTGCCAAGCCGTAATAAAAAGCGTGCTGGCACCACTACTAGTACTCCTAGGATTCGGAGCCCTAGGAGCAGTTCTAGGTTACACCCTCTCGTTTTTAGTCGCCGGTATCATCGGTTCTACCATACTATACTTCATTCTATTTAGGAATCTGAAAATAACCAAAATCAACCGATCCAAAACATTGAAAACCCTAAAGACCATGTTACATTACGGAGTTCCCCTTTCAATTTCATCTATCGTAGGAGGATTCCTACTACAGTTCTACGGTTTCATGATGGCATTCTACTGTAGCGACATAATGATAGGAAATTTCCAAGTCGCAACCAATTTTGCAATCCTCCTAACCTTTTTTACAATTCCAATATCAACCGTACTCTTCCCCGCCTTCGCAAAACTGGACCCACAAAACGAACCCCAACTTCTCAAAACAGTCTTCACGTCCTCCGTGAAGTATACAACCATGCTTCTTGTACCCGCCACAGCAGCTATAATGGTCTTGTCAAAATCAATGGTTAGCACATTGTTTGGGGAACAATGGATTCATGCACCATTCTTCCTCACCTTATACGTTATAGGCAATCTGTTCTCAGGTTTCGGCAATCTAAGCATGGTAAACCTCTTAACCGGTCTCGGAGAAACCAAAACGCTAATGAAGCTGAGCTTGTTGACGCTGGTAATCGGTCTTCTACTAGCCTTTCTGCTGATCCCTCACATGGGGATCGTAGGTGTCATACTTGGAAGTTTTTTTTCTGGTTTACCCAGTATGTTTTTGGGACTTCATTGGATCTGGAAATGCTATAAAGTCAAAGCAGATTGGGAATCATCTGCAAAGATATTTGCAGCATCAATGATCGCAGCTGCAACCACCTATCTATTCCTAAACTTACTCAATACTGCTGAATGGTTAAGGCTTATGACTGGTGGAATCGTTTTCTTAACCTCCTATATCATCGTAGCCCCGTATATAAGAGCAATCGTCCAAGATGACATCACCAATCTAAAACTCGCATTCTCCGGTCTGGGCTTCATTTCTAAGATAGCAAATCTGTTACTCGGCGTAGCAGAAAAAGTGGCTGGAATTAGTTCTGTGAGGAAAAAGAGTGAAAATATTAAATGATTACCATTATATATACAGTATAATGAGCTCGCGCCTTTTATATTATCAACTCTACTAAAATATGCAAGTGTGGAACTATGAGTAGAATCCGTTCCTTCATCGATTTTTTTAGATCTTTGGATAAAAAAGTATTGTTACTATTAATTGTCACTTTATCATCTATTGCCATCACTACTATAATACCTATATTATTAGTCAAGCACACAGATATATACATCCCAAGCATCGGAACCATAAAGACAATAGGTGTCGAAGCTTACTGGGACCGCGACAATGAAAACAAAACAGAAACAATAGACTGGGGCACAATCTGGATTAGGACATCAAAAAACATGACACTTTACATACGCAGTGTCAGTAACTATGAAGTAACTCTAAAGCTTAATGCGACAAACTGGATCCCCGCCAGAATTGCAGATTACATGACCTTATCTTGGGACTACAATGGAATGTCCATCAATCCAGGCGAAATTATCCAAGTAACACTGATTTTGTCAACTTCTTTTTCCGGTTCTTTCGTTAACTATCTGATCATCAACGATGTACAAAGCTTCTCCTTCGACATTCACATCGTCGCTTATGAATAGATTGCGCGCGCGGATCTAGAGAGTGGCACCTATAGAAGTTTCTTCTAGTTCCAATTTCCTTAAATGCTTAAATATACATACACAATTCTTAAGTTTCCATGGGCTTTATGGGTATGTAAGATGAAAAAACGTTTATCCTTCCTTCTCATTATTTTAGTCTTAATACTTATAGTCTCAACCAATATTATAAATGTGACTGCAGTTCAATTTTGGCATAAAGATACAACTACCAAAGGCAACTGGATTGAAAACGTTGGTGGCACATGGGTTAAAAATTATGGCCAAGACGGTTACATATTGTCCGCATTTGATTCACAGGGCCACAACAATGACGAATGGCAACAGAGCTTTGATAGAAAGAGCCTGCCACCCTACATAACCAATTACACGGTTTCAGGAACTGGAGGAGCGAGCCCATTGTCACCAGGAACCGCTGGAGTATACACCGTAGCTGCCCCAACCTCAGACGAGAGGGCTTTGATAGACCCAGATATTCTAGGCCACCCAGACGTTCTAGACAAGAGAAGGGACACACACTGGTTCACCACCCCCAACGACCACCCAGACACAGTGCTCACAGTGGAATTGGAATTTTCAGGGACTGCACCTGAAAAAGTTTTCCACCTGTCGCTTTATTTCTTGAACACTGATCAAAACAATAAACTTAACGTCACAGTATCTGACGAAGAGCCTTTCGGTGCTCCACAATCGTGGTCAGTAGTGATCGAACCTGATGAGGCAAAGACAGGGGTATACCTAGTGTTCACGGTCTATGGCCCCACAAAATTAGAAATAAGACTGTTTCCTGAAAATAATTACAATCCCTGCATTTCCGGAATATTCATTGATTCAATAACCTTGCCGTCCCACGTTATTCCCGAAGTTCCCTTAGGCACAGTATCAGCATTAATTGCATGTTTTATACCGCTAATGCTGCTGAAAAAAATAAAAAGAAAACATGCAAGTGAGTAGTGACTCCAATTTCGAAAAAGCCATTGTTGTTAGTCACTTTCTATAAGTTAAACCTAAGGAGGGAATAATAAACGAAATGTCTAGCGTATTTCGAAGCATACTCTTAAAATTTAAGAAACATTATCTTCTTGTACTCTCAGCTATTCTAATTCCGCTAATGATTTTGATTGTATATTCGCAGGACCTTTCTATCCTAGTCAACGAAGCTTTGCATAGTGAAGCAGTAAGCCATGTCGTTCTTGTTCCATTTTTAATTTCTTATATCGTGTACAGGAAAAGAGATGTAATCAGGGCTACTTCTGAATTTGAGAAGCTACGGCAGCGTTCAAGAACATCTGTCTTAACTGAGGTTGTCGGCATAAGTTTCTGTCTCTCTGCTTTTCTAATATATTGGTACGGCTCATCTACCTTCAATCCACTAGAATATCACCTTATCTCTCTTCCCATATTCCTTACAGGCATATTGCTCATCCTTTTTAACCTGAAAATGGTCATTATACTCATCTTTCCAATTCTGTTTCTGTTGTTTCTCATACCAATCCCCACGGAAATAACATACACAGCAGGAGCGTCAATTGGAAACTTTGCCACACAAGCCTCTTACACATTACTCAACACGTTTGGTCTGCCCGTAGCTCTGCAATCTGCTTATGGACCTCCAACAATTACAGTCAACACTCCTTCTGGCGCACCAATGCTATTTGCCGTAGATTTAGCATGTTCAGGAATCTATTCATTAATTGCGTTCATAACGTTTGCCACTTTTTTAGCCTATATCATTCAAGGTTCACTCCTCAAAAAGGCTGGTTTATTTCTTCTTGGTTTCATAATATTGCAACTACTAAATGTCATTCGAATATCCACAATTGTGGCGGTTGGCTACTGGTTTGGCGAAGAAATTGCCATGGCAATATTCCATGTGGCAGCAGGATGGATTCTCATCTTCGGTGGAATATTGCTGCTCCTACTGATTGGTGAAAAGCTTTTACATCTCAAAATATTTCGCGGTTCAAATGAAACCCCCTCATGCTCCAAATGCATCACCAGCCTCCAAAAACAAGAACTATTCTGCTCATACTGTGGAAAATTTCTTAAAAACTTGAAAGTTCCAATAAAAATTTCAGGACGATTTTGGGTAAAGGTTACGGCTCTGCTGGTTGGTCTATTTCTAGTTGCTTCGAGCATACAAGCGCCAGTATTCGCTTTTGCCCAAGGATTAACGTTTACAAATCCCAACTTGGAAGATAGTACTGAAGTTTTCCCAGAGTTTACAGGCTACCAATTGATTTTTCTTTATCGAGACGCTGAATACGAAAAACTAGCTAACCAAGATGCTTCACTCCTCTATGCTTACATACCTCTAAACATGTCCACACCAACAGTTTATGTTGACATAGGAGTTGCAGATTCGATAACTAATCTCCATAACTGGGAAGTATGCTATGTTACCATGCAAATTTCGCAGGGACGTCAACCATTGGTATCAGTGCTCGATTCTAGGGACATTCAAATTGTGGAAAACCCTCCTATAATCGCCCGCTACTTCGTCTTCGACAGCCTTGAAAATTACACTCAAATTACTCTCTATTGGTACGAAAAAGCGTTGTTCAACACAGGCCTCACTGTTGAATCAAAATACGTTAGAATAAGCCTGCTAATTCTAGCACCAGATTCAACAACATACCCCATACATGAGGAAACATTACTGCAATTTGCGCTGTCAATTTCAACATTTTGGGAACCGCTAAAAACACAATCCATTCTTTCTCTAAGCGTTCCTCTTCAGCAATTGCTCCTTGGTGCCTCAATACTTTCCATAATTGTCATCGGGACTACCCAATACACGCAAAAAGGGAGAAAAAAAATGAGCAACCTAAAGATTTTTGAAAGATTCATTCAGCCGAGTGAAAAGATGCTATTTCAAATTGTAAAGAAGGCAAATGAAAGAACTGGAGCTTCAACTAGAGAAATTGCTCACGCTCTTGAACAAGCCACAAGCAAACCCGTTGAATCAGAGGAGTTAATTCGTATGTTAAAGCATCTGCAAGAAAATGGGCTTGTAGAAATTGATATCATAACCAAAAATGATGAGCCGCAACTTGTTTGGAAGCCCTAATGTCGAAGGTCCATGTCAAAAAGACGCTACCTCTTTGTGCTTTGTCTATTCGTATGGAATTATTCGGTGACGGTACATCCATATAGAAAATCGGAATACCTTACTCGAAAACTATTCTATAACATTGAGGCCACTTTTCTATATATCTTAAAATACTCAAAGTTTCGTAGGATACACAAAGCAAAAACAGAGATAGAAAAATGAAGAAAATAATGTTTCCATTAGTTACGCTATTACTGGCGTCCTTTCTGCTGATAGGCATGGCTCAAGCTGTGTCTGTTGTAGTTACCACTCTCCCAGAGACGATGATCTCTGGAGAATCAACAATAATAACCGTCACTTGTGATGTAGAAGCTTCCGGGTCAATAACGGTCTATACCCCTTCTGGCGATCCATACGCAGTACCCATAGCAGTATCAGCAGGGGGTTCAGATTCAGCAACGTATCCCGATGACTTCCTAGGCGCAAGCTCAAGTGAGATTGGAGAATATGAGGTTACCGTCGTCCTCAGTGGGGAAGAATTCAAAGCGAGTTTCTGGGTATCCTTTGGAGTGCACATGGTGCCTGAGATTCCGATAGTTGGAACGGTTGGTGCCATAGCAGCTATGTTGTCAGGCCTCGGACTTTTCATAGTCAGAAAAAGAAGACCAAAATAAGCTGCAACTAAGTTAGTGTTACTACTTCCCACTGGAATTTTCTATAAGCACACGCTTTTTTTCTGACATATTAGACTACCGAAGGCTTAAACTTATTCTCCTCACAATAAAGTCTTTAATATCTAAGGGACTATCAGATTCTCCAGAAGCCGTAACATTAAAAATTAGAGATTACAATATACAATCAAGGATGCGTTTCAATGACCCCCTCTGCTACTAAAGCTTTAGAAGATTCACAGAAAGAAAACGAGCGGTTAAAGCATGAAATGCTGAGGTCCAAAAAAATTCCTTCTAACAAAATCGGAATTGCATTACTAATCATTGGAGCACTGCCGCTCTCCCTTTCCATCATAGCTTCATCAACGATTCTGCTTCCCGCTTCCATCATAGCTTCCTCAACGACTCTTACTTTTATCGGGTTAGCACTGACATTCTGGGGAATCCTATTCCTCTTCGCTAGACCAACTAAATTCGTAAGAAGTAATCTCTTGGATTCCACCGCCATCTCATCCTACACCACAATCGATCGAATAATAGATGACCTGAACTACAAGGGAAAATGCATATACATACCGCCATATCCCAAGGAAGCATACATCCCAGAACACATGAAAGGACTAAAAGAAATGATCGTCTTCATTTCAGCTAAAAAAACCACAGGCATCCCCACTATAGAAGAAATGGCAAAAAAGCAATTTTTAGTCAAAAATCCTAAAGGAATATGCATTACACCTCCAGGTTCGGGTCTCGTAAGCCTTTTTGAAAGTGAATTGAAAAGGAACTTCACAGAGATCATTCAGGAGAGCCTTTACGAGAGTTTACAAACAGTCATCGTGAACAATTTAGAATTAGCTAGCAACTTTGAGGTCAATCCTGAAAACGAACTAATTCACGTAACAATCACCAATTCAGTCTACAACGACCTCTACTCCAAAGAACAGAAACTGAAAAGCGTTAACACTGTTGGATGCCCATTAACAAGCGCCATAGCATGTGCCCTAGCCAAAACAACTGGAAAATCTGTGACCATAAACAAGAATAACATTTCTCCGGATTTAAAAACCGTTGAAGTATGGTATCAAACCTTAGAAGGTTAGACTAGTGGAATTTCCTCTTTCTATGTCAGACATTAGCCTTTGGATAGCAGTCATGGCAATAATTTTGCTTATAACCTCCGAACTCATAGCTCAACACTCAGATACCTTCGGAGACTTCGCCATAGACAAGACACGACTGCGCCTAGTAGCTCTTATACTAGGCGCCTCATTCTTGGTCACAGTGATAATGCGAATATTTTCACCATTTTAATCCCAAATCACGCGCGCACTAAAGTATGATTTACCAATTAAAAAAAATATCAGGAGGGAGTTCGACGCATGGAACTCCTACATTTAGCCGCTTCCAACTATTGTGATGTCGAAACTAAAGGTTGTTATACCCTCAATGCTTGCTGACACAATTAACGTGAACGTAACTTGGATCACATCATCCGGGTTGAGTGTCTGCCCGCCGTAGTCCCAGCTGAGTTCTAGGTAACCTGAAGCAGCTGAGGGGTTCCAGTTCGAGGTGTACATCGATAGCGTCGATGGACCGGTTCCTTCGCATCTAATGTAACATACAAAATTTTGGCTTGATCCTGGCTCGAGTGTTCCCCAAGGAATGGAAGTTACTGGAGTTGTGCACGCGGCATTCGAATAGACACCGACTCCAATAGTCTGTATCGTTCCTGAACTCGATAATGTTTTAGTCGTTTGGAGTGCAGGGAATGCTTGACCCACTAAAGTTATAACCAATGTGTAGGCAGCGATTATGACTATGGAGCCTGTGAGTATTGCTTCCTTCTTTTGCATCAACTACACCTTTTGTTATAATATATATTAAGACTTAATAAACGTTTTTGTGTAAATGGGCTACACATATACAGATCTTTTCACATTCCAAA
Organism: uncultured Candidatus Bathyarchaeia archaeon; assembly: GCA_964623205.1. Lineage (GTDB taxonomy): Archaea > Thermoproteota > Bathyarchaeia > Bathyarchaeales > Bathyarchaeaceae > Bathyarchaeum. Next base: position 74,531 of record CAZUQX010000006.1, read on the forward strand.
AAATCAGGCACTATACATTAAAAAAGAGTTAATACGTGGATAAATTCGATTTCAGCATATCTAGTAAATTTATTGGTTAAGGGAGGTTAAATTAAACCGTAGTTTCCATTAATTTCCTTACAACTTTCCAAAATTATTCTCGGTATTTTCAATTCCATACGGAAATCACACTTTGGCCGCGCAGTAGTGTTAATATTTGTCAACAAGAATAGGTGAGCATTAAGATGATTGAGGAAACAGTTTATGTATGCTGTTGGACACTTTGCTCTAGGCTACCTAACCGGAAAACTCACATCCAAATCATTAAATGTCAACATTAATCTCCCATTGGTGTTCCTCGCATCCGTTTTTCCTGACATCGATCTTCTGATACCTGGTTTGTATCATCGAGGACCCCTTCATTCTGTGATAGTTTATTGCCTCCTCTTCCTTCCTATATTTCTACTCTACAGAAAAAGAGCCGCCCCTTATTTTGTGGCGGTAATCCAGCATCTCATCATCGGAGACTACATAACAGGCGGCACACAATTACTATGGCCTGCATCCAATTACATGTATACCTTGGACATTGGAATAGAAAGTCTAACCAACATTGCCCTTGAATGGGTTCTCTTCCTCGTTTCCATTACGTTTATGTTCAAAACAAAGGACGTTTTGTCACTATTCAACCACCATTCATCAAACCTGATCCTATCCGTGCCAGTCTTGACCGTTCTCTTGCCTACAGTCATAAGTTTCCCCATGTACGTTCCCTTAGCATTGTTCATCCCCCACCTTGTCTATCTAACTCTTTTTAGCTACTCCATTCTCTTAGATTGGAAAGAAATTCTGAAAAAAACCTGAAAAATAATTAGCCGACATTTTACAACACTAACCAACTATTACTGGCTAATTTTGCTTCATCTTTTCTAATTGGTAAGTATCTCCGGGCTACTCTGCCCTAAACAAGACGGCGACCGGCGATACTCCAGTGGAAACGCTAAATTTTTTCTGAGCGATAACCAAGCACGTTAATTCAATATCTACCAACGTTTATTAACACTAACGATCAAATCTACCGTGCGGAAACCTAACCATTTCAGGAGACCAAGATGATGATTAAAGTCGGTGTCGTCGGACTTGGGTTCATGGGCTCTGCCCACGCTAGGGTTTACAGCCAACTGAAAGGATGCGAGTTAGTCGCTATTTGTGATAACAATCGAGAGAAAAAGCACCTGGCAAAAACGTACAACTGCAAATTTTTTGAGAATATTGAAGATTTTTTCGGGGAGAATTTAGATGCAATGAGTGTCTGTACCCCAACCTCCACACACAAAGAGGTGGTCATAGGAGCTTTAGAGAACGGAAAACATGTACTCGTCGAAAAACCCTTAGCCGACAGCTTGAGAAACGGCGAAGAAATTGTGAAAAAAGCGGCCAAACTGGACAGGTTATTGGCTGTAGGATACATTGAAAGGTTTAATCCCGCGGTTAGTAAGCTAAAGGAAATTGTGGATTTTTCTGAAGTGTATTCCACAGTTTCTATCAGGTTCGGTCCATTTCCGCCAAGAATTAAGGATATAGGCGTATTTTTAGATTTGGCATCACATGAAATAGACATGTTAAGTTATCTCACAAAAATTCAACCAGAGGTTCTCTATACTCACGTTTCCAGCAGTTCAAACAGCATTTTTGAAGATTATGCGTATATTTCGTTGAAGTACGGGCATATACATAGTCACATTGAGACAAGCTGGCTCCCTAACTATAAACTGCGTTTTATTCATCTATATGGAAACGAAGAGTTTTACACCCTAAATTATGCTCAACAAAATCTAAAAACCAATAGACCTCCACCAGAAGCCAAAATGGAACATGGAAACTGGAAAGATATCTTGTGGCTATCCAGAAACGTTGAAGAAGACATACCAGTTTCATCAAATGAACCACTAGAGCTGGAATTGAACTGCTTTATCGAATCCGTAAAAAGGAATGAAGTGTTGGACCCGCTTTGTAATACGCAGGACGGGCTTCAAATATTAAAAATTGCAGAAAGCGCATTCAGTAAACTTAAATGAGAAACAAAATGGGTAACAGTAGGCTTCTGCAGTCAAATAGGGAATTTTCAATCTTCAAGCTTAGTAGTTATCAAGCGCTTAACTATCTTCGTATCTTCTCAAAAATTTGGATTCTGTCTATTGTTTCCAACCTTTCTTGAAGGGTGATATTTTTCTTAATCGTTCTACTGCTTTTGGTACTACTTCCAGAACGTAATTAACGTCTTCTTTTGTAGTGTATTTTCCTAAAGAGAGTCTTAGGGAGCCGTGGGCTTCTTGGGGCTTCAGTCCTATAGCCAGCAAGACATGACTTGCTTCGAGGGAATCAGAAGAACACGCTGAACCTGTTGAAGTGGATACACCTACCATATCTAGCTGCAAGAGTAAAGATTCTCCCTCGATATAACCAAACCAGAAACTGGTGTTGTTAGGCAGCCTTTTTGTTAAATGGCCATTCAGATGTGTATCCTCTATCTTCAAAAGACCCTTTATCAGCTTGTCCCTGAGGATGATCTGTTTTTTAGCATCCGAAGCCATCTCTTTCTCTTGGATTCTAACCGCTTCCGCGAAGCCAACAATTCCGGCAACGTTTACTGTTGATGATCTACTTCCGAACTCATGTCCTCCTCCATGCAACAGGGGCTCAATTTTTGAGCCTTTCCGCACATACAGTCCACCAACCCCTTTTGGGCCATACATTTTGTGGGAGTTAATGGATAACAAATCAATGTTCATCCCCTTAACATCGATGGGAAGCTTGCCGAAACTCTGGGCAGCGTCTGAGTGAAAGTATACGCCTTTCTCTCTGCAGAGTTTTCCTATTTTTGCGATGTCCTGTAATGTGCCTATTTCGTTGTTGGCATGCATTATCGAAACTAAGATCGTGTCTTTTCTTATCGCGATTTCTAACTGGGTTAGATTGACAAATCCAAATTTGTCTACTGGGAGACGGGTGATTTCGAATCCTTGCTTTTCCAACCAACGAGCAGGTTCGAGAACAGAGTGATGCTCTATCGAGGACACTATTATGTGCTTTCCTCGCTTTCTATTAGCGAATGCGACTCCCTTCAATGCCATATTGTTGGATTCTGTAGCGCTACCCATGAATATAATTTCATTAGGTTCAGCGTTCATCATTGCTGCGACGACATTTCTGGATTCGTCTAAAGCTTTTTTTGCTTCTCTGCCCTGTGTGTGCAGAGACATCGTGTTTCCATATTTTTCACTGAAGTAAGGTCGCATGGCTTTGAGAACTCTAGGATCAACTGGTGTAGTTGCGGCATAGTCCATGTATACGTTCATGGTGTAACACGTAGAGACATAACACCGTTATAGCTATTTAAATTTACCTTGGCGACAAACATCACCAACTAAAGTTTCTGTAATATCTATCCTACCGGTAATTCTGTCGGAATAATCAGAAGAACCCGACTATCGGCGGATACCTAGTGAATACCATGATGTATTCCCTGTGGCGTCTGTTTTCTGGGGTTTATGGTCACTGTTAAATCGTATGATGTCCCTAATACTTCTGTAGGTTGTTGGTTTTGAGGTTCATAGCTGATGGCATGCTCGGCAAATTAACCCGATGGCTTCGCATGCTCGGGCACGATGTCAATTACTTCAGGTCCACTGATGACAAAAAACTTGTTGAAATGGCAAAATCTGAGAAACGGGTTCTACTGACACGCGACCTCAAGCTCTACCAGCAAGCTGCTACCCAAGGAGTAGAAGCAATCTTGGTTGAGGCAACAGATGAAGCTGAAAAACTCGCTGATCTCGCTAACCGATTCAATTTCAAATTGGAAATTGACTTAAGCGTTTCCCGTTGCCCAAAATGCAATACAACAATCAAACCTGTTTCTAAAGAGACAGAGATGCATCAGATACCCGAAGCAACATCCACGCACTACAACAATTTCTGGAAGTGTCCACAATGCGGTCAGGTATATTGGCAAGGGGCTCACTGGAAGAAAATAGAAAAAACTCTAAAAGAAGCAAACGACAGGCTTCTAGTCTGAGCCGTCGTTTCACAATATTTGAAATCCCGTTTTATTAGCTGTTCTTCTTCTACGTAATGCTTATTTGAATCTCCTCTGATTCTCTCAAAGATATCAATGCTGAAACACAAAGAATGGGGAGGTGAAACCGTTTGATTGAGGAAGACTGGGGAGAAGATAAAGATGAGGAGGACGAGGAGGACGAGGAATGGTGAAAAAGGACAGAGACAAGCAGATTATTTCAAATTTTTTAATTTACAATATCTCTTTTCGCCGTTTGAACGAAATCAAGAAACGGACGATTTGTTCCTGCAGCATTCTTTTCTCTTGCGTCTGTGTATAGAACCGTTATAAAAGAGCGTTGTTCTGTAATGAAAATTGTTAAAATTTGATCCATTAGTTGTAACTTCTAGTCCCCCGCGCGCACATTAACAGAAACTTTGGTTTAGGGGATTAAAAATTAATTTTTTTCTCTCTGTCTGTTTCTCTGTATGTCTGTCAAAAAATAGTGTTTGAACTCTTCGGGATTGTACAGAAGGTGCGCGCAGAATATTCATTAGAAATCAGCAGGAATACCAGTTTAGCAATAGCAATCCTCTACTTGGATTTCACTCGTTTTATGACTGCTAGCGCTGGAATTGCACTAATCATTCCCAATAATGAAACTATTGTACCTACAGGAACTTCAGGTATGACATGAACAAGAAATAGAGTACAATCGAACGCTGTTTCAAAGAGGCAGCAACATTCTCCATCTTCCCAAGAGATGAAAGCAAAAATTACTTTATATTCACCCATTAATTCTGTGCTTGGCCCCCCATTGATACCATTGAAATCATCCGGAAAAACCACGGTTTCACTTCCTCCTCCTGCATCAGGAAAGCTAACTACCTTAAAAGAAACAATTTTCCCTCCTATCTTATCCGCGAGCTCTGTCTGAATATTACTTGGTAAATTGTTGTACAACGCTTTAAGAGCCGGATGAGCGCCGAGAAAGTCCATCCAAGGTGTTCCTTCAGCTGGTTGAACAACAATTAATATCCCGATTCCCCTTTCGTTTGCCATGACAGTTATGTTCTGATCTTCAAGTGGCATAATCTCAGTATTTTCGACACTAACATCAACATCTAAAGAAGCGTATGCTACAGAAGAGAATATGAGAATTAATAATGGAATAGCTGCTGCTAAATATCTTGCTTTCATCCTATTATCCCAATTTAACGTTATATGTTCTTAATCGGTATTTAAATGCCAATAGTGAAATCTTCTAGAAAATCATGTGCAAAAACTATCGCATTCCTTGGTTTGCTTTTGCGTTAGGCGATCATTCATGTTAAGCATAGAAAATTAGTCTATATTTTCTATAAACAAAATCCATTAAAAGTTACATATAAAAAATAAATAAACTGGAAGTAAGGACGGAGAGAATTTATGAAAAAATTTGCCGGTTTATTGATTATTCTGGCGTTAGCCGTAACAGTGTTTGCTGGAATATCAACTTCAGTTAATGCTGTGGTGATAGATGGTGACTATAAAGTCGAGCTTGTTAGTGTAGTTTACAATCCAGGCACAAACCTACAAAATTGGACATACAACATATCCTGTATAAATAGCCCTGGAATAAGCCACATTATCTTTGAATTCAAAGAGATTTGCGACCCCCCGCTTTCAGCAATAGATGATGCTGGTCCTCCTCCTGTAGAAATCTCAGAAGATTATGACGACGACGATCCGACGACTGGCAAAGTTGGAATAAAGTTTGACGAACTCGAAATGGAACCTGGTGAATGGACATTAGTGTGGTTCACTTTGGTAGGAGAATGGCCTGTTGGATCAATTGAAGTGTGGGTTAAAGCAGCAAATGACGTTTTAGTATCCGGTATAGTTGACGGACCAGAATGTATTCCTAACCATGTTATTCCTGAAGTACCCTTCGGTGCTGTCATGGCAAGCGCGTCAATGCTGGTTGCGTTAGTAGCTTATTCGATATTGCGCAAAAGAAAAATTCAATAACCGCATCCTATTTTTCGCGCGCATAGGGCGATTAAATGGGAATGTGGTTTTTTTCCGGATATATTGTTCAATAATGTTAATTCAATTCTCTTGATGCTAAACTAAATGGGAATATAGTAAAAAGTGTGGGGTAAAGAGAAAAAATTACCCTGGCAGTAGCCATTTGAGGGGTATGTCTTGGTATGTTCCGTCTGGGAGGGTTCTTCGGATAGTGAGAGGAAGTGTCTTCGTATCTAGCTCCAAGAGCGCGATGTCAATAGGACCGGCGCGGGCTTCTGGAGACTGGATAATGATGGGAGCGCCCATAGCAATCTGTAGGGCCCTAGCTCCTACTATCCGAGCTCTCTCAAACCGAGTCAGTTTAGAAGGCCCGATGGAAACTTCGGTCTTCTCGCTCGTTTCTCTAGAACGCTCCTGCACCTGGAGGTCCCATTCCCATTCCGCCCATTCCTCCCATTCCACCACCGCCTGGTGGCATTGGAGGAGTCTTCATTTTTCCTGAAGCTATTACATCATCAATCTTTAGGATCAAAGTCGCGGCTTCGGTACAGGATTTGATAATCTGCTTTTTAACCACTATGGGCTCGAAGACACCAATTTTTTCCATGTCTCCAGCTTTGCCAGTGTTGACGTCAACTCCTGCCCAAACTTCTCCCTTCTCATGGTGAGCTCTTAATTCAGATATAATGTCAATAGGATCAAGTCCAGCGTTCTCGGCTAACGTGGTGGGTATTGCTTCAAGAGCCTCGGCGAACTGCATGACCGCGAGTTGTTCTCTTCCAGGAAGCGACTCGGCGTATTCCCTGAGAACTTTTGCGACCTCCATTTCTGGTGCACCGCCTCCAGCCATAATCTTTGGTTCCTCAACCACATCTCTTACAACACAGAGGGCATCATGTAATGAACGTTCTGCCTCGTCAACTATTCTCTCGGTTCCTCCGCGTATGAGAATTGTGACCGCCAGCGGATTTTTGCATCCTTCTACGAAGGTCATCTTGTCGTCGCCGATTTTCCGTTCTTCTACGAGTTGGGCGTAACCTAGGTCTTTCGCGTTCAAGTCATCTATGTTTGTGACAACTTTTGCGCCTGTTGCCTTAGCTAAAGCTTCCATATCTGATTTTTTTACTCGGCGAACCGCTAAAACATTCTTCCTAGAGAGGAAGTGTTGAGCTAGGTCGTCAATGCCTTTTTGGCAGAGGATGACTGTTGCGCCTTTGGCGACAAGCTTCTCCACCATATCTTTTATCATATTCTCTTCTTGTTTGAGGAAAGCGTCCATTTGCTCTGGGCTTTCAATATTTATTTTTGCGTCGAACTCGGTTTTCTCAATCTCAAGGGCAGTATCTATCAAAACGATTTTTGCTTTCTCCACCCTTTTTGGCATGCCGGAGTGAACAACCTCTTTGTCAAGAACTATGCCGTTTATGAGTTTTGTATCTGTAAGGGACTCACCAGGTTTTTTCTCCACATTGACGTTGTCAATATCCACTTTATAGCCGCCTCCAGTCTTTACGGCAACTTGGAGAATCGCCGAAGTAGCAATCTCACCTAGATATTCCCTACTTCCTGCCACCAGCTTGCTAGCCATGGAGGTCATGGCAACTTTCTCGATGGCCTTTTTGTCGGTGGGACTGATTGTTATCGCGATTTTTTCTAGAGTTTCTAGCGCTTTGTCAGCGGCTTTTCGGTATCCGTCGATGATGACTGTTGGATGAACATTTTTGTCTATGAGAGTTTCAGCTTTTGAAAGAAGTTCTCCTGCTATTATTACAGAACTGGTTGTGCCGTCTCCCACTTCGTCGTCTTGGGTTTTGGCAACCTCCACCATCATCTTGGCGGCGGGGTGTTGAATATCCATTTCGTCTAGAACTGTGCGTCCGTCGCTGGTTATAGTTACGTCTCCGAAACTGTCTACCAGCATCTTGTCCATTCCTCTTGGTCCAAGGGCGCTCTTTACTGCTTCAGCTACTATTTGCGCAGCCATTATGTTGGCGTGCTGGGCTTCTTGCCCTCTTGACCGGGATGCTCCTTCACGGAGTATGAGAACAGGTGTTCCAGCTAATCCAGAAGACAATCTCAATCATTTCTCCTTATTTTGTTTCGGAACACTAGAAAATGCCTTGTAAATATAAACATTGCTGTGGAGGGAACTGTTTCGTCTGCGTCGGATTGGTAATCTGGTTTTTTTCGTCGGATAGTTGGGTTACGAAGAGTCTTTATTGTTAACACAAGTTTTAAGCTGTAAAATGGGTATAGAGAAATTAGTGAGCAAAAAGGGGGATAATTAAGTTGGGTGAGAAAATTAAAAACACTTTGTCAAAAATAGAAGCAGAAATTAAAAAAGAATCGAGAGTAGCACGTGGTTATGGATATTATCAAAAAGTAATTTTGGTTGATAGAGTTATGGAAATTATTGAAAAACACTTTGAAACTATCTAAGTCCTTTTTTACTTGCATTCTGGATTAGAGTTTTCCACTTGTTCTTGCCTTCTATCTTTATTCCGCATGCATCGGCAGGTGTTTTCCCATCTAGTCCTTCGTGTTCTCTAATAAAATTGTGGTATATTTGATAGCCTCTAAGAATTGGCGTATCTTTGTTTTTCAATCCTCTCATGACCTTTTCTCTGTCTCGGATTTCACCGTTTAGGCGTTCCATTTTGTTGTTGTTCATGTCACCTTGAATCTTGATATGACGAATATGCTTGGTTCTTGGGTAGCGAAGAGTTCTAAATTCTTTTTTGTATGCGATATTGTAAGACCTGAGTCCATCGGTTATCAGGGTTTCAGGTTTCTTTCCAGTTACCTTTTTGGCTAGTTGAAAGAGTGTTCTTGCGTCATGTTTGTATTTGGTTTCAGCAACTTCTTGAGCAATCCAGTAACGAGTTTCATCATCCATTATGGCAAAGACGTATTTCATGTCGCCTTTGAATTTCATCCAAAGCTCATCTGCTCTCCAAGTGTCAGACACATTAGGAGTTAGTTTCTCGATGTATTTTTCCATTAGTCCGATGTACTTCTTTATCCACTTGTAAACTGTAGAATGAGCAACTTCTACTCCAAGAAGCCTAAGCGATTTCTGAGTATTCCTAAGTGATTCTCCGCTAAAATAAAGTTGCATAGCTGTCGTTATCGCCTGTGGGTTGTGCTTCATGCGTTCAAATCCAACATTGAAGGAGAAGTATTTCCTACAGTTTCGGCAATAGAACTTCTGTATCTCTCCATGCTTGTTATGGCGAACCCCATCCTTCACTATGTCGGTTGATTTACAGTAAATGCAAGAAGAAACAGTCGTTATTGGAGTTATCCGCTTGGACTCAACCTTTTTCCTTAACGCTAAACTAAATTCCACTGCAAAGATGTGTTTGCACTTGACATGGCGGTAAATGTGGTCGGGGCAACTGCACATCCAACCAATGCTAGATTTCAAAACTTCGTATTTGCCGTTACCCGATTGGCTCTTAACCTCAAAAACAGACTCCTCAAAAATCGCCACTTGACCACGAAGATGAGCTATCTCTTTTCCCCGTTCTTCACGAGCTTTAAGTTGTGCAGTTGTTATCATTCCATTCACCACATATCTCTCTATCTCTATAAATACACAAGTAAGTATATAAGCTTTCCCCTATATCTCCACAAACCTAAAACTTTATATGTGGATAGCTATACAAGTGTTAATGGTGATAGATTTGGGAAAGATGAATATAGTGCTAAGTGATGAATTGGAAGAAAAATTCCGAAAAGTTGTCTTTCAAAGAAAAGGAATGAAAAAAGGCAACATCAGCAAAGCATTGGAAGAAGCAATTAAACAATGGATGGACTATTTCCCATCAGAAAAATGCAAGAGGGAATAATGTGAAAAACAATGGTAAAGAGATTAAACCTGAGGCGACCAAATCAGGCACATCCCAACAACAAGAGAACACTCTCTTTTCTGCAAAAGAAGTTAAGGTGATAGTAAAAGATTTTGTAGCAGCTTTTATTTCTGGGCAAGTTAAAATCAACTTTCCTGATTCAAAAAGCATTTTTGATTTGCGCAAAGAAAAAGGAGAAAAAACGACTTCGGAAGAGGCATGTAAGCAAATGTTAGAAATTAAGACATATTTTCTTAAAAATGTTGGAATATGTGCCGGAACTACGAAGGCTACTCCAGAGGAACAGGAAAAGGCTCTTAATGAGGTGTTTTCAGATTTAATCGCATATCGTATCAGTAATCGAATAGATGGTGTCTTTATTGAATATGCATTGGAAGCTAGAATAAAGAGACTTGAAGAGGGCATAGATAAAGTAAACAATCTCGTAAAGGAAATTGTCGAGTGGATTATGAACCAAGTTGTTGACAAATAGACTCTTTTGTCCAGAATGCAAATCTCCATTAACCCGTTATACTCGTGGAGATTATATAGAAAAAATCTGCTGGAACTGTGGGTACTATATATCTAATTCCCCAGCCTATCAGTCCAATCCAGAAATGTTCAGAAACCTAGTTCGAGATAATCCGACAAAATTTTTAAAAAAATTTCTTATCCGACGGAAAAAACCATATTTTAAATCCGACGCAGACGAAACAGTTCCCTGTGGAGGGTTCTGTAAAGTCTTCGGCTGACGGGAATTCCTGTGAAAATCGGTTCATTGAAAATTTTTGTAAAAAAGGACTTAACAGAATCCGTTAGTAACAAGGGTCATAATTACAAACAGAAATGTACATTCAATGGTTAAAACAAAAATAGTCAATTTGTTGTCTGAAAAACTTTTTCCAAAAATAATGTGCGGTTTTTGGATTAAATCTCTCCAGAATATCCTAAAAGTTTTCCAGATGTATCTGCGCGCATAAAAATTTAAGTGAATGGGAATTCAGATCAGGACCTCGGTTATCGGTTTAAGTAATTTTTTGAAATATTTTTTCCAAGCTAATTGCAGTTGAGCCTCTGTCTCATTAACCGGCTGTTCTACTAGAGGTAACTTTCCCTTGATGCTTGTTCCGGCTACCGCTGCTAAGTCGAACGGATCAAAATCATACTTTTTAGCCAAGTGTTCTAGTCTAAACTGTCTAAGGTCCTTTGCCCGAATCTCCCTACCTAATAAAGGAGACAAGTTTTCACGAATTATCTTATTTATCGTTACGCGAGTCAAATCAAACTCCAATTTCTTATTTCTTAGTTTGCGTTTCGCCAGATCGCGGGTCCATGGTTCAAAACTTGGATGGGTAGGCAAAGCAATTATCTTGTAAGAAGGAAAACTTTGGCGTCTCATTGCAAGAGCTAGAGCGATGAGTAGAACGTCTTGCTTTTTTTTGAATTTGGAAAGCCAAGACCTCATAAATATTCCATAGGGTTTTGTGGTTTGGTTCTGCAGCTCTGATGGTGTAGTTCTTGTGCATATCTCGCTAGGTCTAGCAGCTGTTAAATACAACAATTTAATAAGCTCCCCATCGCGTAGACCCAACACATGATCAACCGCCTCCCGAAACCTACAGAAATCAACAGCTTTAACCATCTCCTGCCCCTTAGCCTATTCTTTTTTCCTTATTGATAAATATTTGCCAGTTAGATACTGACTGGCATTTCCTTATCATTTATCGAGAAGAAAAGCCCAAAATGGAGAGAACTCGAGTATATAACTAAGTATCTATAAAGGGAGGGAAACGTTGTCTCTAAGCCAATTTTCATGGAAACCCAGAGAAAAATAAGCTACAAGGTCATCTATTGATGTAGATAGGCCTTCAGGTTTGTTGGTCTATCCCCTTATCTTTAATAATTAAATTGATATTGAAAGACCTATAGTTTAGGCAGGGGTTTAGGTTAGGCTTCTGTTGTAAAAAGAGTGAGATGAAGTCTTTATGCAATAGAACTAGTGTGGCAAAGTAGATAGGTGCAAGTCTAGGATGTTTTTTTGATCTAGTTGAAAGGTAACTCTTCTTAGTTGGATTGTCCATTGAAAAAGATAGTGTTTGAATGGTTGCGCGTGTTGTTTGTAAAATAGTTAGGAAAGAATAGAGCATCTTTCTGTGCTTCCACAGGTAAGGCACCAACCGTTAGTTAGATCGTTTGAAATGCTGTAGTATGGGTATGTCCCGAGGTTAAACGCAAATAATTGTTTGATGGTGTGAACTTCTCCTTTTTGGTGAAGATTGTTTGAAGAAATTTGAAGCCGTGGAGAATGTTTCAATTAGAATAAGCTTATGACCGTGCGGTTCTCATTATAGTTACTTAGAAAATGAGCTGACCAGTGGGTATATCTAGACCTGAAATCACTCCACGCGCTCCAACTCGAACTTCAAAGCTTTTCGTTTCTTTTTTATGCCTTTCTTTTGGTCAAGTTTTTTCTTGGCTTTGAACAATGCTTTCACGACATCCGGTTCCCGCTTGGTGAAGAGAAAGACCCCCTTAGTACGAGTTTTAGCTCCTGTCATTTCCATGCCGTATGCATGTAGATCTTCCTTCTCTACAGATTTCATGAGATCTAAAAAGGGGTCCAGTTTTTTCTGCATCTCATTTAACTGCGTTTTCACTTCATTGATTTCCTTGTCTCTATCCATCAATTTCTTCTGTGCCTCATCCAGTTCTTCTCTAAGATCTCTGATTTGCCCTACAGTTTCGCTTGAGGTTTTGGTTTCGATACTGAGATGAGGAGCTGCCAATTCTGCATACTGTTTTCTGTGGTGTTCTGGATCCATGGCTCGGTAGTGATCCTGAACTCCGACTTTGTGTCCCATCCAGAACTCGGAGAACTCTTCTCCTGCATTATGGGCATACTTCTCGAAGAATTTTCTGAGACTGTAAAGCCTTAATTCGCTTGGCTTGCCTTCCCGAACTTCAAACTCTAATACTCCGGTTTTTTTAAGTTTTCTTGCAGTCTTATTGAATTGAGATGAAAAGGCTGCAGTTTTCAATGGAGTGTTTTTGGACCCTGATCTCACGAAGAGGTAACTGTCTCGAGTGACATTTCTGGTTTTTAAGTAGGACTTCAAATTTTGAATGGCTTCTAAGCCAATGAAGGAAAAGTAACTATGGTATCTTCCCTTGGCTATTTCACGTGGAACATCAATTTTAACAGGACTTTCTTCCATCAAGAGCCTTTGATATTCAATATGCTTGATCTGCAACCTGCACAAGGTAACAGGTCTGAGTCCACTCTGAGCCATTACAGCATAGAATGCTCGGTCCTTTGGCAGAGAGATACTCATGATAGCAGAGATCTCTTCTCGCCTGATATCACGATTATGATACTCGAAATGTCCCTGGGCTGTTGGGATAAAACCGATGTCTATTCTGTTATGCTTATAAAAGCTCTGCGGCACCCCCACCATGCTTCTGATTGTGCTGTCAGCTAAGCCCCTTTCTCTCAATGAGATTATCCACTCTTTAATCTCGTCTGCAATCTTGTCCCTGAATTTTCGAAGTTCATTAAAATCCTGTATGCCCTTATACTCGGCTAAAATTTCCTCTGCAGTCCTGCCAATAAACTTGAGGTATAGGTCAATGCACCGACGATAGTTGACTTCCGTGGCTTTAGACCCGCTGCCCGAATAGGCTACACTAATCAGCCATTTTTCGATCGGATCATGCTTTAGTTGCGTCAAATCGTCCTGACCCACCTAAATGTAATGAATGGGGAGGAATGGGATATATAAAAGTTTACTGCAAAGCAAAGATAAGATATAAAGTTTACTGGTGCAATTTCTTTTCCAAAGTGGAATATCGGCAAAAAACGGCGAGAAAGAACACATGAGTCATAACCCTTACAAACTGCATTGCGTGGTGGGCATATTTTTGGTGAATAATTGGGTAATAAAAGCTAATAGGAACAATAGCAAAAATTAATCAAGAACGGGTGTCTGTTATGAGTATTTCTCGTATACCCATCAGATTCGTTGTAGAGGGCATAGGTAAGGCGGAGGGGGAACTTGTTCGTATTCGCTCTCCGAGGACTGTAGATGCTATAACCAGAGCGCTTCCGATTGAAGGTCTGGCAGCCCTGTGGCAAGAAGAAGTTTACTTTGATATCCCTGTGAAGATGGGGAGTGAAAAGGCTTCACCTACAGTGGAGAAGGGAGCCCTTGCTTACTGGCCAATGGGAAAGGCTTTCTGCATCTTCTGGGGTGAAACACAGCCTTACAGTCCCGTCAACATTATTGGTAACGTAACCAAGAATCTAGAATTGTTCGAACGTGTGAAGAGTGGAACAAAAATCATTGTAGAAAAAAGATAGTTGCCCCTCTCAAGAAGGCGGATTGGCTGAGATCACAGTTCTTGCATATGCTGTCTAATACTTGTACAATGTCATTTGACTGGTTGATCGTAACGTTTTTTATTTAATATCTACTACTTGTAGTATTACGATAACTATTACTTTTACTGGTGCAATTACTTGTAGTATTAGTTTTAATATTTGATATTTTTAGTGAATTGTCTTTTTCCGCGCGCCCCCATTTAGCTAATCGTCAATGGGATACTGTGGCGAGTCCAGGGCTGTGATCCACAATATTTCAAAATAATCTTGGAGTGCTTCTACTAAAGCGGTGTTGTTTGACCATAAAACAGAAGCTGATTTCATAGCCAATGATGGCGTGGCGTTCATGTACAAGTCTTTCCTATCATATATTCCCATGCGAAATCTGGGAACAGTTGGAACATATCTGACATGGATGGAGAAATTTTTCTGCACACGCAAGCACGCGCGTGCTGATTGCTCGTCTTCAAGTTTATCAAGGATTACCCGTATTTTCACACCTCTCCCCAAGGCTTCTTTGAATAATTTCTCTTGATTAATCAGCCAAGGACAAAAATTACTGCTTGAAGAAATATAATCAATGCTCTTTTGAGCGTTCTCAGTTGCCCTTACTGCACAGGTGACTAATGCTTCTTTTCCGGAAAGCAAAGAGAAATGAGCCGCCTCTTGCTGAACTGTCGGTTTTCCGCTATCCGCGAGATTTTGGATTATTTCTTTTGTTAGCGCCCGCAATTCGTTAGTTTCTTCAACTTTCCTTTCCAGCAAAATGGATAACCCTTCATCTATTGGGATTGCTCTGAAGCTAACTGGCCTAGAGATTATTTTTTCAACCAAACCCAATTTTTGAAGACTGTCTGCTAACCTGTAGATATCCTGCCTAGAAACCTTTGAAACTTTTGATATTGCATTTACCGTGGAAATCCCTGATTGAACAAGGGTGAGGTAAACTCTAGCTTGGCAAGAAGTAAGTCCCAAATTAGTTAAGGTTTCAACGGTTTCTTTCTGAACTTAAAACACCCTCCTAGATTGCTCTTTAATATATAATTCGCAGTAGGCAGGTTTAAATTTTTCGAGTATTGTCAATCGGAGTTCGACGTACTAACATCATTGAATGAAAAATCTCATGAAAATAGTCCGCAGAATATGCGGATTTTTTAATGTTTATTTGAATCTGTGAAAAAAAGTAAAGGGCATCTACCGATACATATCTACGAAGTCGGCGAATACGCAGGGATTTTCATATATGGAGATTGCCCATCGAGATTGTGCCAACTGCTATCGCTGGCGGCTATCTCGTGGGCTATGATGTTGGTAAGGTATTCATCAGTATACTAGGATGTGTCGTCAGTTTTACTCTAAGCACCATTTAGAATGATGTTTTTTAGGAGGTCTATGATTGGTCCATTTGCCTTCATTAAGGATTCTAACGTGTGTTCTCCAGTTTCGGTTAGCTCATAAACTCTTTTCTTTGTGCTCCATGTGCCTTTTATCAATCCGTCTCTCTCTAGGGAATATAGGAGGGCATAAACTGTTCCTGAGCTTACCAGGATTCCGAATTTTTTGTGAATGTAACCGATGGCGTCATAACCGCTCATTGGACCGTTTCGTAGTTCGGATAGTATTAGTAAATCCATGAATGATTTGACAGTGCGTTTCTCTAGCTTCTTCACGAGGCTGTTTTCCATTTTAAGCTCCAAAACTAATCACCTCCTTTTTTTGACGGATGTGTTTTTTTCTCCATATTTGATACTTCCATAGTTTTTGCGTTTTTTACCGTTTTTACGATATTAATTGCGAAACTTAATAAGTGTTATGAATTTGGAATCAAGTTCTGATCAGAATAAATCTAAAACTGCGATTCCCGACTTTAATTTCGGGATCAGCTGGGGTTTATTGGGTTAAAGCCGTTTGCAAATATATTCACAGTATGGGGTAGCGTTCGCCATACACTTCGTCCGGATAATTTTCATCTTTCCCCTAGTAACATTAGCAAGTCCTTCATGAACGCCTTCGTGAAACACGTCACAGATTATTTCTGGCCACATTTTCGCTAGTTCAAAGAGAACACAATTGTGGACACGATAAACTATCTTATCGCTGTCGATCTCCATGATTTCTGGCTCATAACCAGATTCTTCAAGATATTTTGCAATATAAAAATCTTTGATATCCTTCAATGACCACGTTTTCAGTTGGTTTTCTAATTCTATTTGCTTAAATAAGCGCTCGCCGCTTTCAACTCCAAGCTTCCTATACGTTTCTTTAATTAGGTCTAATTCAAGCGGGGATTGCTGGATTGCTTTCATTAACAATTTGGAGAATTCGAGATAGTTGCGTTTGGGGTATCCGACTTGGTGTCCGCTTTTGGAGAGCTCATAGTAGCTTTTTGGTCTTCCTCCGGTTCCCATTCTTCTTTCTTTTAATTTGATGAATCCTGCTCTCTCTAGGGTGTGTATGTGTTGGCGAATGGAGGTGGGTTGAAGACCTAGGAGGTCCGAAATCTCTTGGATAGTTAAGGATTTCCTCAGTAATAGCTTTAAGATTTCGAGACGGTTTTTGTTTGCTAGAGCTTGGTATTCTATTATTTGGTTCATTGTTTGGTTCTGTGTAGACTACTCTAGTTTTAACTAATATTTCTTTTTCTCACAAGCCTAATTTTTCTATGATTCATAGACACATTGCAATCGATTTCACGCGTATCTTTGATCTGCTAATGGAGAAACTGAACCTGCGCATCTGTAAAAGGTAATTTGAAACAACTAAAATGTTGCCACAATACTATGATCAGTTTGATGTGCCCCGCAAGTATTTTTAGTAACTAGGAACATATCGCTATATCGCGCTAGTCCGATCTGAAATTTCATGTGTATAGAAAGTTAATTTGAAGTAGGAGGGGGTATGAACGTTACGTCCAGATCAACAAGAACTTAGGAAATTGGAAGAGAGATACTGGAAGCTGTTTGATGAGGCGCTAGATGCTATTTTTGTGGTTGATGCTGAAACAGGGATTTTGGTTGATTGTAACCGTGCAGCAACAAAATTGGTTGGTAGAAAGAAGTCAGAGATAATTGGTAGGCATCAGCGTACTCTTCATCCTCAAAAAGGAACCAAGGATGGTTTCACCAGAGGTTTCAAAAAGCTTCGTGACGAAGATCCATCACAGGTTCTTGAGGCACAGGTCATTACCAAAAACGGAGAAATCAGAGAAGTTGCGATCAAAGCTAGTGTCTTCGAACTTGAAGGAAAGAGATTTCTACAGGGGACATTCCGGGACATCACTGAACGCAAAAAAGCAGAAGAGAAACTTAGAGAATCTGAAGAGAAGTATAGTAACTTAGTTGAGAACTCCCAAGATTCCATTGCGATAGTGGATTTTATGGGGAATGGTTTGTTTGCCAACGAAACAACAGAAAGGTTAACGGGTTATACACCGGCAGAGGGGAAGGGAATGAACATAAGAGCGCTCATTCCCAAGAAGTTATGGCCAAAGACTGCCGCGCTGCTACTTAAAGCGAGAAGTGGAAAGCCAATCCCCTTTTTTGAGTATGAGTTGAAGAGGAAAGACGGAACAGTTGTTCCAGTTGAGACTGGAGGTCAGGCGATCTTCAAAGATGGGAAACCTGTGGCTGTACAAATCATAACCAGAGATATTACAGAACATAAGAAGGCAGAAGAATCTATTCGGATATCAGAGGAAAAATTCAGGAAGATTTTTGAGAACGCAAGTGATTGCATAGTATATTTGGATAAGTCAGGCAGAATTCTTGATGCAAATAGAAAGGCTTTGCAGGTTTTTGGTGGATCTAGAGAAGAAGCACTAGGGAAGCACTTCACCAAATTGGCAATAATCTCTCTTGAAGAGGTCCCGACACTCCTGAGGAACTTTGAAAACATTCTTTCTGGAAAAAAAGTTACTCTAGATGTAACCATCAAGAACAAAAAGGGCCAAAAGATACCGCTAGAATGTTCAGCTTCTGTTACTAAAATGGGTAACACATCCACGATAACAGTCATTGCAAGAGATGTCACCGAACGTAAAAGAGCGGAAAAAGCTCTTGCAGAGAGTGAGTTGCAGTATCGGAGTCTTGTTGAAAATGTGGGTGCAGGGGTAGCTATAACAGACTTGGAAGGCAGATTTGTTTTTGTCAATAGGGCTCTCTGTAAAATGATTGGTTACTCTAAAGAGGAAATGGTTGGCAAACCCTTCGCTGACTTTCTTCATCCAGAAGATAGGAAATGGATACAACAGATATTTTTGGAGAGTTGGAAAAACCCTGGCCGAACACTTGCAATTGAATTTCGTGTGATACATAAGAGGGATCACGTTATCCACATGTATTCCTGCCCAACCGCGACTATTGATAACAACAAAATCGTTGGATTCAACGCTATCATCTCAGACATCACAGAACGCAAAAATGCAGAGGAGGCTCTCAGGAAGAGAGAAAGTGATTTACGTAGGGCTCAGCAGATTGCTCGCTTCGGAAGCTGGGTTTTTGATCTGAAGACTGATCGTGTAGAATTTTCTGATGAGATATTCAATATCCTTGGAATAACAAAAGAACAGTTCAACGGTACACTTGAGTGTGCCATCAACCTCGTCAAACCTGAAGACCGAACGAGAGTGCAGAAGTGCTATGAAGACTTAGTAATTCGACACAAACCCGTGTCAATGGAGTACTCGATTATACGTCCAGATGGCTCTGTGCGCCATCTTTGGGGAAACGGTGAAGTTGAGTTTGATAAAAAGGGCGATCTACGATACATAATCGGCACGGTGCGGGACATCACAGAGCGCAAGAAAGCAGAGGAAGCGGCGGAGAAAGAGCGGCAGGAGCTTGACCGAATTATTGATTCTTCGCCAATCATAATTTTCTACAAAGATAACGAAGGAAAATTCTTACGCGTTAATCAAGCGTTTGCTGAAGCGCTCGATTTAAGTAAAGAAGAATTTTTGGGAAAAACAGTTTTTGACTTCTATTCTCCCAAGATTGCACAAAGCATGACAAAAGACGACACAGAGGTTTTTGAGTCAGGGCGTCCCAAACTTGGCATAATAGAGCAGTATGAATCCGCAAGGGGTATTAGATGGGTTCAGACAGATAAGATTCCTATAGTTAAAGAAAACGGCAGTGTAATCGGTCTCGTAGGCTTTGCACAAGACATTACGGAACGCAAGAAAATAGAAAATAGATTGAGGATAAGCGAGTTTAAGTTTCGCACGGTCGCGGATTTTACCTATGATTGGGAATATTGGCTGGCCCCTGATGGTACTTTCGTTTATATGTCTCCTTCATGCGAGAGAATAACTGGATACAAGCCTAAAAAGTTTATTAAAAACCCGAGACTGCTACAACAGATAGCCAATCCCGAAGACGCAGCAGCCGTTGACGCCCATTTTGACTTGTTCAACTCAGAAGAAGTGAATGAACTTGAATTTCGAATCAAACATCGAAATGGCGAAACCCGCTGGGTTCACCATCTTTGCCAGCCCGTTTTTAATCATGAGGGCAAGTTTTTGGGACGGCGAGCCTCAAACCGAGACATAACTGAACAAAAAAAAGCTGAAAAAGAAAAAACTAATTTGCTGCATGAACTGGGCGACTACGTCAACAAACTTGGTTGCCTTTACGAAATCTCAAAACTTGCTGAGGATCCAAACATCTCGCTAACAAAATTTCTTACACAAACAGCTAATCTGCTACCTTTGGCATGGCAATGGCCAGCCATTACACGCGCAAGAATCGTCTGGAAAAAAGATGAATACAAATCACGAGACTTCAATGAAAGTAAGTGGAAACTAGAATCTAAAATCAAGATACAAGGAAAAAATGTTGGAAGCGTTCAAATATATTACCTAGAAGAAAAGCCAATGTCTGATGAAGGCCCATTTCGCATGGAAGAGAGGGAATTAATGGATGTTGTCGCAGAAAGGCTTGGAAAAACGATTGAACGCCACGAACTGAATGAAACCATCAGGAAATACTCTGAACACTTAGAAGAGTTGGTTAGAGCAAGAACCAAGAAACTTGTGAAGACCCAGAAACAACTCTTCAGGTCTGAGAAACTGGCTGCTATGGGCGAATTATCTGCTATGGTGGGACACGACCTGAGGACTCCCATGCAATCAATAATGGTTACCTCAAGCTACCTCAACGAAATAATCCCCCAATTAAGCGATTCAAAACTAAATCGCGAAAAAGCAATTGAAGTACTTAAACATCTCAATGATTCAGTGCAATACGCAGACCAAATAATCATGGACATGCAAGAGTTTTCGCCACGCAGAAAACCAAAAATCCACAAAATTAGTTTAAACACAACAATCAAAAAAGTTATTGCACAAACTAAAGTACCCAAAAAAACATTAATTATAACTGAGCTAGCCCGCCTTCCACGAGTAGAAACAGATAAGGAAATGATACAGAGAGTTTTCACGAACTTAATCACAAACGCAATACAAGCAATGGATGAAAAAGGAACGCTTACAATTTCAACCAAAAAAACGGACAAATCCGTTGAAATAAGTTTCAAAGACACAGGCTCTGGCATCCCAAAAGAACACCTCAAAAAAATCTTCTCAGCACCATTCACCACAAAAACAAAAGGCATGGGCTTCGGTTTACTCATTTGCAAGAACTTCGTTAAGATTCTTGGCGGCAACATCATAGTAAAAAGTAAAAAAGGAAAAGGATCAACATTCAAGGTTAAATTGCCCATTCGCCAGAAGGAGAAGAGGTAATAACCGATGAAAGACAAAACCAGCATCCTAATAGTAGAGGACGACCCAAGCTTGCGAAAAGTTTGGAAAGTCTTCTTTGAAAATAAAGGATATATTGTTGAAACTGCAGAAAACGGAAAAAATGCAATCCAAAAATCAATGCTCAAATTTTATAATGTCGCACTTATAGACATCAAATTGGGAGACATTGAAGGCACAGAAGTACTTACAAGCATGCACAAGAAATGGCCAAAAATGGTGAAAATCATCGTCACCGGATATCCAAGCCTAAGAAATGCTGTTAAATCATTAAACTATGGAGCCCACGCATATTTAATCAAACCATTCAAACCCGAAAAGCTAATGGCGATTATAGAAGAAAAACTGGAAGAACAAAGCGCTTTAATTCGTGCAGAGGAGGCACTTTATCAGCTTACCTCGAGAGGACACTTGGCGATACTAGTAGATCGACTAGAGACAGATAACATCCTCGAAAAAGCAGATGAAACTACAATTCAAG
Organism: uncultured Candidatus Bathyarchaeia archaeon; assembly: GCA_964623205.1. Taxonomy (GTDB): domain Archaea; phylum Thermoproteota; class Bathyarchaeia; order Bathyarchaeales; family Bathyarchaeaceae; genus Bathyarchaeum. Next base: position 96,050 of record CAZUQX010000006.1, read on the forward strand.
AACTTTTGTCAGCCTTAAAAAAGGCACTATCAAGTATTGAAGAACAAATCTCAGACCAGAAAAAACCAGAACATTAGGTACCCTAAGTAAAAAGTCCAATACTTTAAGTTAAGTTATCTCTACTATCTTACAAAACTTAATGCACACACAATACTTGTCAGACGAGGAAAAAAATAATCGCTAAAGGTGCATTGAAGCTTTATCCAGAACTGGAATCCCCAATAAGATCAAGCCGGTGAAGGGTCGGTAAAACATAGAACTGGGAAGCAAACAAGCTAAGAAGTCAAGTTGAGCCATTAAAATTCAACAGTTATATAGATCCTCAAAAATGGTTGTTCACTAAACGTTGGAGACATCACCACATCTCCCGCAAATCCCCTTTTCTTTCTCAGGGTTGTTGATAGCTTCTCCAAGCGTCAGGGTTTTGATATTTTACCTTGAGGCTATCGTAGGCAAACATTGAATGTAGCCATTCTTGGAACGCTTTGTTTGAGCGCTTCATTGACGACATTTTAGATCAGCAATTAAAGGTTTTCATGATGAATATATGGATTAACTCGAACACAGAAATATATCAAAAAGCAGAATATGTTCATAGGCTAACTCTTAACAGAAGTTTTGGCAGCCTTCGCAGCTCCACAAATAAAGAAACTCAAAGACAATAGTGAAAACGTTATGGAAATGGTTGTTCTTTCCATTTTTTTAGGTTTTCTTCACATTTTTTCTTTATGTTTTGGTCGTTGCTTTTGTCTTTTAGGGCTTCAATGAATTCGATACGCTTGTTTACAGCCCGCACTTCTCCAGTCTCGTAGTAAAGCCTTCCCTCAATAAAGTCCTTCATCTGCTGAGCCTTCTGAATAATAAACCCAGCATCATCAATAGGGTCATCGAGAGCTTTCACGTTAAACCATACAGCTACCTCCTGCTCGCGAAGCTGACTTAACCCATCGATCTCACGGATAGTCCTAATATAGGCCCGCAGAAAATCGTAGTACCCCGCAGTTTTAATCAGTTCTAAGGCTTCCTCAACCTTACCCACAAAATCTGAACTTCCATCCACCCTTAAATCATGCTTGTAGCCCTTCTCGATAAGGGCGCGAGCCTTCCTCACTTCTTCAACAGTGTAAACTCTCTCTGGAAAATCCACTTTTCGTCCACCCCGATAATTAATCAGCTTAGAAGCTTGTAAATCTTAAGGTTCTTTCCTCCAGAGACGTACTCAACCATCTTTCGCCGCTCTAACTCTTTAAGGAAATTTTTTGCTAAGCTCAAACGTATGTTAAAGCGTGCAGCCACAACGGAAGGAGTAAGAACCTTCATCCCTTTCAGGTCTCCCAATACTTTTTTGCTATTGATATCGGGCATAGTCAAGCCAACGCTCTTCTTTGCTGGGGGTGGTGCGCCTGTCTTGCGTTCTTTTCGTTTCTCTTCTTTAGGAGCCTTTGGTTTTGTCATTTGCTTGAGGGACTGTTTCTTTTTTCCACTGCCCATGATCATTTCACCAAAGTTTTGAAGAAGAACCGCTCCTTATAGCCTTTCCTCCTTCTAGGCTACAGCGCCAATATCGATCTTATGCTTCTCTCGCCACTCTTTCAGGGGCGTCCCCATCTTTTCCTCAACTTTCGTTCTGTGAATAGAGTTCATGGTACAGAAGGGAATAATTCTGCCATCAGGCACGGCATAGTGGATACAGCATCTTTGAACTCTTTCCAAATCGAAGTTGTAGGGATCCATGAAATGCATAGAGGAGATTAGAAGCATTTTTCTGTGAAGGGTTCCCAAGGATTCGTAGGAACCAGTTCTCAGAATAGGCAAGAGATATTTTCTCAGCAAACCAAACTTAATATGACGAAGGGCTCCTATCAAGCGTAATTTTGCTTTTCTCTTGTGCCCCTTCGCAGCTTCCTCGTAGACCTTTTCCATGCTCTTTATGAACTTTTCAACATTGCCGTATCGGTTGATTGGAATCATATCGTCGCCTTCAACAAAGGCGTAGGTTGCCATACCACAGTGAGGGTGGGCGGTAAACTCTACGTATCGTTTATCCCGCAGGGAGCCAACTGCTCGAGATATTGGGACAACACTGGGCACTGGAAAGAAATCGGAGACCTTTATCTTTCCATCTGTCTGTTCTTCAACGAGCTTCATGAAGTCGGGGATCGTTATTCTCATTTTTTCTCGTTCCTCTTCAGGGATTCTGCCGCAGATGGATACGGGTTGAACGTTCACGCATCGAATCAAATCGAAGTTCTTGATCGCGAATCGAATAATGTCTCCCAGCTGATGGTCATTGACACCCTTAACCAATGTGACGACTAATACTATGCTGAGTCCAGCTTCACGGCAGTTTTCAAGAGCCTTCATTTTAACGTCAAGAAGGTCTACTCCTCGCGTGAACTTGTAGACATCCGAGGTTAAACCGTCAAACTGGAGATACACTGTGCTCACTCCAGCCTCAAGCAGACCACGACAATAGTCCACGCTCTGAGCCAGCCGGAGACCGTTAGTGTTAACCTCTACATGATGAAATCCCAGTTCTTTGGCTTTCCGTACAAGATCGAAAAGGTCTTGCCGAATTGTAGGCTCGCCTCCCGAAAACTGTAATGCTGGAGGCGGAACTGGGTCGTTGCTTCTGAGGTTTTCAAGCATCCCAACGATTTCCTCTTTCGATGGTTCATAGACGTATCCTGCTGCTGCTGCGTTGGCGAAACAGACTGGACATGTCAAGTTGCATCTGTTGGTTATGTCAATGATGGCGAGGGCTGTGTGGGATTTGTGTTGGGGGCAGATGCCGCAGTCGTAGGGGCAGTCAAGTTTCGTTTCAGTTCGAGGATTTAGAAGTCCATCACCGTCGCACCTGAGTTTTTCAGCTCGTTGATATTGTTCGTAGTCCGACCAGTAAATTTCCCTGAACTTTCCGTGTTCCGGGCATTCCTTCTCGATGTAAACCTTGTTGTCTTCTTCGAATATGATGGCGTCTAAGACTTGTAGGCATTCTGGGCATATGCTTTTTGTCTCTTTGATGACTCGCAATTTGACACCACTGATAGGGGTAATATTTTTAAGCTGTTGCAGAGCCTATAAGAACATTTCCAAACTTTTCAGAAGGTGAAAAAGGTTGTCTACGCCTGTCAGCGAAGATGCAAAAAAAGCTCTGCGCCAAGTCGGATTAACAGAATATGAGACCAGAGCATATTTGATCTTGCTTGAACGTGGTGTCATGACAGCCAGCGAGGTTAGCGAATACAGTGGCGTTCCATATTCCAAAGTTTATGAAACACTAAATTCCCTTGAGAGAAAGGGCTGGATCGAAGCTGAGCGTGGTAGGCCCAGCCGCTATTTTCCAAAAGCTCCTTCTGAAGCGTTGGAAGCTGCTAGACTACGCTTGGAAGACATGGTGAACGGTTGGAAGCGTGTTGTTTTGGGAGAGCTTCAGCCTCTGTATGAAAGGCGGGAGCTACTGGAGAAGCCTGACATCTGGATTCTGCGAGGCGAATTCAGCATCTTGGCAAAGTTGAGGGAGATGCTGGGCGTTGCCCGAAAAGAGTTGATGATAGCTGCGCCTGCTTTTGCGAAAGATTTTGTGGATGCTTTTGCTGCCGTTTTGGGTCAGCTGCGGGATAGTGGGGTTAGTGTTCAGGTTATGATGGCTGGGGATTGGGATGTTAAGAAAATTGCGGAGGTTGGGGAGACTAGGGTGCGGGACGGTTTGTTTGGTGGAGGAGTGATCGTGGATGGCAAGGAGGCACTTCTCTTTCTGGGCGAGGCAGAGACTGGAGGTAGTTATTCAGGTTTGTTAGTTATCTGGAGCAAACATATAGGACTAGTGAAATTTGCCCGAGAATACTTCCAACTCCTATGGGACACAGCACAACCAACCTAACACATTTAACTTCACATATTAGGAACCTAATAATACTTCATTGTTGAAAACTAGCTTTTTTCTGTTTTTCCAAGCAAGTTAATGATTTGTTGTCTTAAAGGTTGTTGATAAAAGAAAAGAATTTAATAGTTGGACGTAAGGAATTGACGGAGAAACTGCGGTGAGTATGATGGATTTTTGTCCAGACTGTGGAACTCGTTTGATTTCTAAACGTGAAGGAGAAGGAACGAAGGGCGCCCTCCAGATTGTATGTCCCAAATGTGGTTATAAAAAACCGGGGAAACACCAACCTGTTGTTACACCCAAGAGCATAAAACGTCCTCGCAAAGAATCAATAACAGTGATTGGAAAAGAACATCAAATACGAACTCTACCAACCGCTAGAAAAACCTGTCCAAAATGCGGCAACAACCTTGCTTATTTCTGGCAAGTGCAAACTAGAGGCGGCGATGAAGGCTCAACACTATTTTTCAGATGCACAAAATGTGAACACACATTCCGAGAATACACCTGAACACTGGAGAAAGTCGTAGTTTTAAAAATGGAGAGCGTTTCTGGGTGGGAAGAACCGACAGCCAAAACGGGCAACGATTAACCCTGAGATGCCCATCTTGTAAGCGTGTCCTCAGAATCTACTACCAGAAAAAAACTGTTGCTTCTCCCGCCAAACTGGTTGTACTCAACGGTTCTGTGCATCAAACAGAACAGACCAGCAGAATTCATGTTCGCTGTAAATGTGGCAGCAAAGCGATTTTTGAGAGGCAATCACCTGACATAAGCAGATATGGATGGAGACGTATTTTATAGCTTCAGGTCAAAAAGACTTAACATCATGACTATAAAATCAATGAATGATGTGAAATGAGCAGAAAAGTTGCTGCTTTCCTAGCTGTTTTACTTATTGTTTCTTCCACCAGCATCTGGCTCGCATCTACTGCAACATCCCAAAACTCGACAAATGTTACAGTGCACTTCATCGATGTTGGGCAAGGCGACTCGATATTCATTGACACGTCAAACATGGACGTGTTGATAGATGGTGGCTCCGCATCAGCATCTTCGATAGTTCTCAATTATCTCGATAGCTTAAGCATAACGCACATACACCTGATTGTTGCAACACACGCGCACGAAGACCACATTGGCGGGCTCGTTGGCGTCCTAGAATCCACCATAACCGTGGATAAGATACTAGTCAACAACCAAACACACACTTCCGCTACATACACAAACTTCATGACTTTGGCGCAGAGTCACACGGTAACAGTGGCGCAACGAGGACAAACCTTCACATTAACTGAGACTGCAAACTTAACCGTGTTCAACCCAGTTCAACCCCTAGAATTTACAGACCACAACGACAACAGCGTCGTAGTTAAACTTCAAGCAGGCAGCACGAACTTCTTGTTCACAGGAGACGCAGAAGCAGACGCTGAGCAGAGCATGCTTGATGCTGGTTTAGCCCTTCAATGTGACCTATTGAAAGTTGGGCATCATGGAAGCGACTCCTCTACAACCCAGGCTTTTCTTGATAGCGTAGAACCATCACACGCCATTATAAGCGCAGGAGAAGGCAACTCCTATGGTCATCCACACAATGAAACAATACAGAAACTGCTTTCGAAAGGTGTGACAATTTATGGAACCCACGTTTCAGGAACAATAATAGCCTCAACAGATGGAACAACAGTAACATTTCCAGATAACCCGCAACCCATACCAGAGTTCAACATAAGCCTGATCCTGCCAGTCTTTATGATAATGACACTACTGGTAGCAACAATCTACAGAAAAAAATAATTTTGTATGTCATTCACACTATTTTCGTATAACTTAAATTAGCGAGTGCCATAATCTTTTGGCTATGAGTTCCAGTAGATCGCGTAGACGTAGACCCCGCAAAAAGAAAAGCCACAAGAAAATAATGCTAATTGCAGTTTTTCTGGTTGTCGTTGCTGTGATAATTGTGGTAGCCAGTATTATGGGCAATACCGAACCAGTAACTACCGAAACAGAACAACCAATGAAAGTTCGGCTTGTAACAAGTAAGGGAGACATCGTGATCCAGTTGAGAGATGACATGCCAATCACAACAGAAAATTTCAGGAATCTGGTTGACGAAGGAGTTTACGACCACACAATTTTTCACAGAGTAATGGATGGTTTTATGATTCAAGGGGGGCAAGTAAACCAGTCGGTACCTTCGATACAGGATGAATTTTCGAACGATAACCGGAATCTTAGGGGCACCATAGCTATGGCAAAAAAAGCTGATCTAACCACTGGACAGGTTGTGCCAGACTCGGCAAGCAGCCAATTCTTCATTAATGTCGTAAACAACAGCAACGAAAATTTTGACGGAGACTACTCCGTTTTTGGGACAGTAACCGAGGGGATGGATGTTGTCGACGAAATCGCAAAAGTCGATGTAATTGTAGATGCAGAGAATGATCATAAGCCAGTAGAAGACGTTATAATATATGTAGCAACACTTGAAGAATAGAACCCACACACGTTGTTAACTCGTCTAGTATAACTTTAAAAATAGTCACTGTCAGCTTTCAGTTCTCTGAACTACCGTTTCCCCAAAATTGCCACACTATGTTTAACGAAAGTTTATATGCATCAATTTCAAGTATGGACAGAAGTTTAACAATAAGAGAAGAGTATAATGGTTGATAAACTGGCCAATCCAGCGCCTCTAGGGCTATTGGGTTTCGGAATGACAACAGTGCTTCTGAATCTGCACAACGCAGGCTTCTATCCCCTAGGCAGCATGATACTTGCCATGGGACTGGTATATGGTGGGTTAGCGCAGGTAATCGCTGGAATAATGGAGTACAAAAAGGGCAACACATTCGGCACCCTTGCTTTCAGTTCTTATGGCTTATTCTGGTGGTCCCTGATTATCCTAATATTGCTTCCCAATGTCACAATCTTTTCTCCTGCAGTTTCAGCTGCCACGGACGAGGCTATGGCTGCATATTTCTTCATGTGGGGCATGTTTACTCTAGTGATGTTCTTTGGTACATTGAAAACCAATCGGGGGCTACAGTTCGTCTTCAGCAGCTTAACTGTGCTGTTCTTTTTGCTGACGATTGTACGACTCACCGGCAACGCAGACATAACAATGATAACTGGATATGAAGGAATAATCTGTGGAGCAAGCGCCATCTACACAGGCTTGGCGGAAGTTTTGAATGAAATTTATGGAAGAACAGTTCTGCCGTTATGTCCAGTAAAAAAGTAAAGACGTGCACTAGACAAGTTTTTTACATGTTTACTCCCATTTGTTACGTAGGGAGCCAAAGATTCGGTTAATCTTTCAGGTAGGTTGTAGATTTGGATAGATTTCTGTACAAAAAAGAAATTTTGATTGATGACTCCGGATGGGGCGACCTAATTTTAGGCGTTGTGATAGGTGCTCTGAAACTTCCAGACCGCAAATACATGGAACGTAGGATTCCCATTTCCTCCTTTCAGGCCCCTAACTTCCAGAACAAAAAGTATCTGGATGATGCAGCGAAAATTGCAGAGGAAATCGTTGAGGTGATGCAACCCGACAGGGAGACTGTCTTCAGGGTCTGTTCAGGATATGTCCTCATCAGTATACGTAAATACTTGAGGAATCAGGGATTCAGGGTTGAGGAAATTGAAGTTACCGGCGAACTTCAGGAGATGGTTGAAAGAAGCTTCGTTCACTGGTGTAAAGAGGTTGGAGCACCTGCGGAAAGTCTGAAGGGAAAACGAAGCTTCAACACATTTTTTGAGTGGGTTGCGGAAAAGCCTCATCTCAGAGAGAAACTTGTGAAGACAGGGTGGAAGAGCTGGAACCAAAGATGGCGCGAAAAGGCTTACCGGATCCATTTTGGAAAATAAATGAATGTGAATACAATCCTATTCAATTAATGTCAAGAAATCTTCCCTGATATAGTTGATGAGTTCGTCTTTAGTGCTTTTGCTGAAAAGGGTTACTACGCTGTTTCGTGTGATTCCCATAGTGAGTCCACGTTTTTGTGCCTCAAAGACAACATACCATATTTGCCCGTGTTCAAGATAGTCTTGGTAGAGCTGAGTGTCAGCAATGTCTGATCCAGCTAAACAGAGCTTCTCTACTCCAGGTATGTCGATTTGGTCAAACCATATGAGCCTTGTTGCCTGCGGATTTGACTCATGAAGCTCCTTAAGCGTTTCATGCGGAATCCTTACCTCCACTATCGCTCTTGCCGTTATGAAAAGAATCTTGCTGAGCTTGTTAGCCACATGGCTCGTCAACAGCTTTTTGACTCCCCGAGCCACCGAAGGCGCTACCACAATCAAGAAAGTTCGGTTCTCGAAACGGGTTATCCAGAAAAGAGCCTCCTCAGTAACAGGAGCCTCAACTAACTTGCGGCGGTAGTAACGTCCCCGCACAAAATCCGTGCTGAAAACCCCAGACACCAAATTTTCTTTCAGGCTAAGGTCCAAAATTTCCGTTACCAAACTCACTGTTTCTCCGTCACTCTTTTCGTAGCTCTCCTCTTCACGGAAATCTTTCAACTTCTGAATCATCAAGCCAAAATTGGCTTCTTCTTTGATCTCGAAGACTTTAGCGGGTAGAACCATTTTTTAATTAACTCCTATCTTAACTTTTATTGTTGAATTTACTTCCACTTATTACATAACATATTTACAACATCTAATTTTTCTCTATATGGGGGGGAGGGGTTGTAAGTAAATAAAAGGTGAAAAACCTTTCTAAAAAGCCTTTTTCATTTTCGCCTAGCAAGTTCTTTATCCAAGTTGCTTTTCACCCTTAATTATACAAAAAAATGTGCAGATTTCAAATAGGGTACTAGTCAAATCGTTTTTCCCCTAGATAATGAAAGAAAGGGGGTTTGCTGAGGCTCCTTCACGGGCAAACTAGGAGATAAAGAAAATGAAAAATCCCAAGCAATTGCTTTTGGGTAAGTTTCATTTTTCCGTGATGGAACCTTTTCAGCCCCTCTTTTTCTTCCGATGCATTACTCCCAATAAAAAAAGGGAGGGAAATTGGTTTATTTTCGTTTTTTGAGTATCCAGTAGGCTGCTATGCCGATGACTGCGACGACTGCGACTGCTGCTATGATGGCTACTTCTGTGCTGATCAAAGGTGCTTCTGGTTCAGGCTCGATTGGCCCTGCTGGTTCTGCTGCTGGTCCCACTCCTACTGCTGTTGCGTCGTATGATGAATAATATGATTCGGTGCCTGCGAAGGATGCAATTATGGAGTACGCGCCTTCCTCTGTCGGTGTCCACAGTTTGATGTATATGCCGTTCGCGTCGCTTGTTACTGTGCCAAGGTCAACCCATTCACCATCTGTACGCACAGCCGTCAAATGGACTGGAACTCCTGTTAGGTCGCTTGGGCATGGTTTTTGCATGTATAGGTATTCCATCCACTCGCTCATGTATTCATCAGCTATTGCTGGAGTGCCTGCAGCAGGAATACCGAGGCAAGTATCTCCGGGAGACTGGTCGGTTACAGTGCCTTCAATCAATACGGTTGATCCCTTTGCAGTAACTTTGGGTGAAGCTGTGACTGTGGTGGCGGTTTTACCCTTGCCGAAGCAGTATAAGGACCCGTCGTACTCATTGGAGCTTACGAGATAGCCATCCGCGATGAGCTTTTCTGATCCGCCCCCGAAAGCTATACTCCATATTTCATCGCCTGTTTCAGCATTGAGAGCATAGAGCTTATTTCCTCTCAGGTATGGTTGAGTGGGGGTGTGTTCACTTGTGCCCGCATAGATCTTTCCGTCGGCAATAGCAGGGTAACCCCAAAACGCCCAGTGACCGTAGGGGGTTTCGGTAGTGTCTCCACTGTAGAACTTCCACACTGTTTTTCCTGTCTCAGCATCGAACGCATAGACGTGTCCATCGTAGCTCAGTCCGTAAACTTTGCCGTAAGCGACGCCTGTGGCATAAGCCCAGAAACCACCCCAAGGATAGTCTGCAGGCTCACTTTCCCATACCACGGCTCCTGTATAGACATTGTAGGCTTTGAATGTACGGTGGAAAGCATCAGCCCAGAAAAATTTTTCATATCCAGCTGCTCCGGTACTCATAAATTGGTAGTCTCGTGTTATGTTCCACAGAATTTCCCCTGTGGTCGCGTTAACAGCGGAACTCCAATACTCCCCAAGATACGCTAAAGTAAGTACGTCTCCTTGAGCCAAGACGCTCATGCGATTCACTGTTGTGTTCCAAACTATGTTACCTTCAAAGGTCTCGCTGCGCCCGTTTAAATCCCACTTAATTAGATGTCCAATAGGACTGGCCCATGTTCTATCTGTCAACACCATGTAAAGGTAATCATCATGAATAATTCCGCCAGGTGAAGCGCCAGAAAACGAAAAGGGTGACGGTATGCCCGTAGTACGCTTCGTCTCTAGTCCTGTTTCCGCACTATACCGTACAAAATTTCCACCAAGTGCCCATATGTGGGCTTGCCCGGTACCGGGTGGTTTTTGAATATATAGTCTTCCTGAAGCAGGCACAACCCATAGCTCTTCTCCAGTACGCAAATCCAAGCAGTGCATCCCGTCCGCTTCAATGTAATAAACTCTTCCAGCCACGATCATTGGAGCAGCGCCTTGACTGTAACTTAAACTACCAGACTCCCCTCCGATGAGACCTGATATGCCTATCGGCTTTTTCCATACTATGTGGGCACTGTTTGGCGCTTTGCTGTATGGTTGGTAACAAGAGCTATTTGAATTGCCACGTGTCATGAGCCAGTCTCCTCCTAGCACATTCCATTCTCTGTTTTCTGGGTTTATCGGTCGCTCCCAGTAACCCTCTGGAAGTTCGACTGCTGGGAATGCGGGGGGCACCATTTCCGTCTGTACGGTGAATTTGAATGGTGGACTATCGGCGCCTTTGTGGTATTCGTCTCCAGCCCAGCTCAACATGGCACTCCATGTGCCGGTTTGGTCGGGGGTGTACACTACCCAGATCGTTCCGGACGCATAGGAGTCGTAAGGCCCTAGGGTTTCGGTAGTTCCGGTGGGCTTTGTTATGGTAACATAAAAGTCATGGTAGATAAAATCCCTAGCTTCGTCTGGATGGGGGATAATCCATGCGTTAATCAAAACGTTCTGACCAAGCCCTATAGTTTCAGGATTTACATTCATGTAGGCGAAGCTATCTTCCTTCTGCTGAGCAACAGCGGTTGGCAAAGCAACAAATGTAGCAGCAAATGTTAACGTTAGAATTAAAGCGATTGTAGTAACCTTTGCTTTATTTGTTGAGTGTTTCATCATTTTCTTTTTTCTCCTTTTGTTGATAACCGTGTTTTAGTTATTGTTCCTCTTAAAGTTTAGCATGTGATAATGATACAGACAAAAAGTTTAGTATGTGATAGTCACACAGACAAAAAGTTTAGCAAGTAATAGTCACACAGACAACTTTTTTATATTAGTTATGAGAAACACATCACTAAGGAGACAGGACTATAAGAGGGTGTCTTTTTGTTTGAGCAAGAGGCGGTTGAAACGCTGTGTGGTTTGGGTTTAACGTTGAATGAGGCAAGGGTTTACTTTGCGCTTATTCAATGCGGCGTGTCATCGGCAAAGACTGTTTCAAAGTTTTCAGGCGTTATCCGACAAGACGTTTATCGCGTGATGCCGAAGCTGCAGCAGAAGGGGCTGGTTAACCGGGCATTGACGATTCCTGCAGTGTTCGACGCAATTCCCCTTGAAGATGGCGTCTCAATTTTGATGGAAAAAAGAAGAAAAAGAACAGAGGAGCTGCAGCAAAAAACAGCAGTACTAGTCGATAATCAAAAAAATAACCACCGAAAATTTTCTGGGGGGGAACTGGAGCCGGAGTTTGTTGTAATTCCCGGTGATGAAGCGTCTATTAAGAGAAAGAAAATGGCGATTGATGCTGAAAGATATGTAGATAATGTAATTTCTAGGAAGCGTTTTGTGTCTGGGCTCTCCTATTATGGTGAACTGACATTGAAGAGGTTAGAGAGGGGTGTAAGGTACAGGCTGATCACAGAGATGCCTGGAGACGGGGAGATTTTGCCGAAGATTTTCCAGGATTTGAGGGAGCATCCACTGTTCAGGTTGAGGTATGTTACAGCGTCGCCTAGGGCATTTATGTGTGTTATTGACAACCGGGAGGTGCTTTTCAGCGATCCTGCAGCGTCACCTTTGGAGTATACGTGTTTGTGGTCTAAAAACCCAAGTTTGCTCGCAGTACTCCATGATTACTTTGAGTTAATGTGGATCACGGCAATGGAGACTCCGCACTACAGCGTCGACGATGAGCAGACAGCTCAACTTTGAAGTCCCTTTTCTGCTTTTTTCACTGCCTCTGTCTCAGCAATGTAATTTAATGAATTATTTGGTGCGCGGGCGCATCACCTGAAGTTTAAATTACTATTTCCACCTACAAACACTTTGTGGTCTAGACTTTAAAGGTTCTGCGCAGGTTTACAAGTGACATGTGCAGAAGATGAAAAGCAGCTATGAATAGAGGGGGATTACCTGCGTCTTCTTCTGCGTCTGCTACCGGGTTTATATTGACCGCTGTCCCTGCTTAAGATGAAGCGTTTATAGTAAGAACTGCGGTTGTTAACTCTTGGAACTGAAGAATGCCTCTCCCTTGCTTCTAGTTTAGGAGTTATGGATCTGACTTTGCCCGCCTTAGACAATGAACCGTGTGATGGCACAATCTCACATCCTCTTGATTTTCGGTAAAAAATACTAGAGGTAGAGGTTCTTATAAACATTCACAACTCTAAGCTCTACTAAACATATATCTTTGAGAAAAATAATTCATAACCACAGCACTAAGGGTGAACCCGATTGAGAGAAGCGATAATCTTAGCTGGAGGAGAAGGATGGCGACTAAAACCCGCAACGTGGGTTCCAAAACCCCTCCTGAAAATAAACAAGAACACCTTGATTGACCACCAGATAGAGTGGCTTCGTTCCCACGGCTTCGACAATGTAATCGTGGCATCCAACAGAACAGACCTCACAAAGCAACCAGTCATCTATTCCTTGGAAAAAGAGAATTTGGGAACTGGAGGTGCAACAAAAAAAGCCTTTGAGCATATCAAGGGAAAAGTAGCTTATGTGATGAATGTGGATGACCTTGTCTTCTATGACCCCAACGAACTCTTCGACTACGCTGGTAAGGGAGCTGGATTACTTCTGGCGAAGCCCCAAATACCCTTCGGTAAAGTAACCCTTCAGAACGGCATAAATGTCATCAGATTTCAACAGAGGGAAACCCTTGACTTCTACGTCAGCACGGGCCATTACGTCTTCAAGAGGAGTGTAGTTGAAAAAATCTTTCCAGACAATGGCGACTTCGAATTTACCGCTATGCAGCGTTTGGCGGACAAAAAGATGCTTCAGGGCTACACATACCATGGAATGTGGTTCACTCTCAACACCATGAAAGATCTGATTCAAGTGAGGAAATTCTTTAAGGAATAAGAGCTATTGTTATGAGAATCTTAGCCTTAATTGGCAGTCCTTGGTTATTGCAGCGCGACTTGGTTAAGAATCTTGAACATCTAGTTTGTGTACACGGGTCTTGATCCAGTCTGCAACTTTGCCTTCTGTCACCGTCTCAGCTTGTTGCTGTTCTTCCAGTTTTTCTTTTATGATGGCTAACAGTTTTGCTGGTTTGACAGGTTTTGTCACGTAGGCGTTTGCTCCTTGGTTTAGGCCTTCCATGGCGTTCTCTAGGCTGGGGTAGCCTGTGACCATGATCTTCACCATCTTCGGCGTGCTCTCGTGCAATTTCACAAGTAGCTGGGTGCCTTCTATGTCTGGCAACTTGATGTCCAACAAAGCCAGGTTGTAGAACCTAGCCTTCACCTTCTCTTCAGCCTCACGCCCGGATTTAGCAGCGTCAGTTTCGTATCCGTTCTGCTGAAGTATATTCTTCAGGGCTTCACGTATATTCTCGTCGTCCTCCACTATGAGGACCCGGGGTTTGCTTTCAGTCAATTTCTTCATCTCTTTTTACTCCGTGTATGCAATTGCTTTTGCATCATGTTGCTCACATTTAACCAACTCATAGTTTGTTTTTCGTAGGAAACTTTGCCTAGCTACCTCTACATATTCCATAAACAACAAGTCTTGCGGTTCTTTGTTGTATTTAAAAACCTGACCAATTTTCTCGTGTATGCGTTTAATTATGAGAATTTCAAGGAATTTAGCTCCAAGTCCAAATATTTTTTCAATAGCGTTCACAAACTCCTCAAGTCTGTAAGGGATGTCTTGCTTATCAATCTGGAAACGCCCTTTCAGAAATGCATAAATTGCTTGCTTACCAGATTCACCTAGAGAAGACAAGCCTTCATCTATTGCTTCCAACAGCAAATCCTCAAATGCGTGCGTTGGCAACTAGTTTTTCCTCATCATTGGATTAAGTACATGTTTGATTTAAATCATCTGAAAAACAAATCAGTATTATTACTAACTTTACACAGTCGGAATCAGAATTAAAAACTACGTTGCAGATCCTTATCTCTCTACTCTATCCTCCAGAGTTCGCAGCTTTTTAGAAAGGTTAAGTGAAAAACATCGCATAAACACTAAAAGATGTTACTAAATAGTTGTTCACTTCAAGGCTGGATATATCTCCCGAAGTCCAAATTTTTAATAAGATTTTTAGATTTTCTGATATACCCAATGAGATATATGCGGTTTCTAAAGATAAATTTTTTCGTGAAAAAGACATTTTTCTACTTGATTGGATTTCTTTCTGATTCTGTTTGCTGTAACATTTAGGATTGTTTCTACTTGCTTTTACACCTCCTGTTTTTTGAATTGTTAATTGCTTTAACGTTTTTTCAACCTCCATTGTATCCAATAATATTGTTAACCTGCTTACTGATAATACTTTTTAACAAATTTCAAAAAATCGATACTACGAATAAGACCATGACGCAGGACTCTTCGCCTTGCTCCTTGTAAGGGGGAGATCCTCCCCCTAACATCCCCACAAGTTTGCTCACTAGAGATCACGTCCTAGTCACGGGATCTCAGGGCTTTATTGTCTTCGCGCAGGTCGTAATCTTGGAATCAAGGACATAAAGCCCCTCGCCCCTAAACTGCCTCGCCAATCCGATCGGCACAGACGCAACTCGTTCGCTACAATTTAACGTTTGAAGGAATATTTCTCAAGAATAAAAGTTGGAAAGAAGCAGACCATTGACACCTTAATTAGCGAAGAGGCTTCACTATTCGCTAAGCATCGCAGACAAGAAAGGCAAAGCTGGAGTCCTAGAGTTAACTTTTGAATCTAGAAATAG
>CAZUQX010000007.1:0-100142 GCA_964623205.1 uncultured Candidatus Bathyarchaeia archaeon
GGATCGGTTGAGAATACTCTGCTTCCAGTTTTGTCGACTCCGCCAAAAATGATTGATACTCCGAAGGGCCTTACTCCTGCATGTTGAGTGTAAAGTTGTTTTACGTCCCCGACGCGTTTTGTCATGATTTCAATATCAATGGGTTCGTCATACATTAGTCGGTTGCTTTGGGCGTAGATTCTGGCTTGGTCGATAAGTATGCGCGCGTCTGATCCCAAGCCAACGACAGCTGCTCCAAGATGGTCGTCCACGGCGTAGAGTTTCCAAGTGAAATTCGTATCTTGAAGTCTGGTTTCAATTTTTTCTTCTGCTCCTAAAACAACTCCCTCAGAGCAGGCAATTCCCACTATTGTTGCCCCACGGTTCACTGTTTCAAGGGCGTATTCAACCTGAAAGAGGCGCCCATCTGGAGAGAACACTGTGATGGCTCGATCGTAAGCGCCTGGTGCGGCAAATACAGACAAATCATTCACCTCATATATGAACTACGTTTTGTCTCTTGTGTAATAGGACGGAACTAAAAACCTTTTCGTATTTATTACGGATTTTGTCAATATTTCACGTTTGTTTCCAGTTATCATCGTTGCAACAGTTCCAGTAAACAAGAAGTTAAAGGGAAAGAACAATCATATTTGGAGCCTAATAACACTTCATTGTTGAAAACAAGCTTTAACCGAAATTAAAGTTTACTTTTCACTAACATTGACATACCTCTAAATGGAAATAGGAGGTAAACCAAAATGGGATTAACCATGAGGGCCCTTTGTCGCCCTGTTTTAGTTGTATCATGTTTGTCCAATGCTTAGGAAGAGAGACGTATAGAGTGTTACCGATTCTCTGAATTTTTCTAGTCTCGGGCATGATGACGCCCCCAAGTGTAAACTTTTTAACTTATGTTTAATCAACTAAATCCATTACGTAAAAATATTGGAAATGCTTATACCTACCGAGAAATCCTCTGGGTAATGAAAGCGTAATGAAGGTATAGGGTGGAAAAGCGTGTGATGATTGAGCCTATTATTGCCTTTTTGTTTATACTAATCATTTCATCAGCGCTCTATTTAATAGCCAGATTGCTAGCATACAAACCCTCTGCTAGTGAAGAAAAAAGTTCAATGTATGCATGTGGAGAGAAAATGGATTCCAAAAGGCTGCTGGTGAATGTTAGTTTGTACAAGTATCTCATATATTTCGTTATCCTTGACTCTCCTGCGTTGATAGCTGCGTTTGCAGCTCTAGCTTTGGAGATAATTAACCCATTTCATTTACTAATTTACCTCGGCATAATTTTGGCAGCAAATTTTCTGCTTCTGGGAGGCATTGGAGACGCCTGATATCGGCTTGTTGAAATGGGCTAGAACAAAATCACCTTGGTTGCTCCACTTCAACACAGGAGCATGCAATGGATGCGATATTGAAGTTGTTGCTTTGCTGACGCCACGATACGATGTAGAACGTTTCGGTGTGAAACTGAAGCCTTCGCCCAGACACGCGGATGTACTTGTAGTAACTGGGGTTGTGACTAAACAGTGTGTCTCTAGACTCAAGCGCATTTATGAGCAAATGCCCTCTCCAAAGTTTGTCATGGCTATAGGGGCATGCGCCTGTTCTGGTGGCATATTTCAAGGATGTTACGGGGTGTATAAGCGCCTCGATGAAGTGATTCCCGTTGACGTGTATGTTCCGGGGTGTCCTCCGAAACCTGAAGCAATGATGCAGGGAGTTGTAAAACTGCTCGGAAAGGTGAAGGAATAGAAAATGACAAAATTTGAAGAGGCAGTAAAAGTTCTCAAAGATAATTTGGGAGATGAAATACTCGAGTGCAAAGTACCTAAGCCCAGAAGAGCCTACATTCTTGTAAAGCCGGGGCGTCATCGAGAAGCAATCTCTTTACTCCTGAAACATATTGGAGAAACAGCGATTTCAACGATAACTGGAACAGATTTAGGAAATGAACTAGAGTTAAACTACCACATGCGATGCGGCGGTGTAGTAACCATCAAGAACCGGGTTCCCCGAGAAAAACCTTGGATTCGAACGATAACTGACCTCATACCAGGCGCGTCTTTCTATGAGAGGGAAGTCTTTGATCTATTAGGAGTTATGTTTGAAGGGCATCCGAACCTGAAAAGGTTAATGCTGCCTGAGAATTGGAACAAGGGAGAATATCCGCTTAGAAAAGATTGGGAGCCTCAAGCTGCACAAAACACTGTCTCCGCCTCTGAGAATAATTCACAGATGAATACTGGAGAACTCGCAGAGGCAGGAACGATCATAAACGTTGTTGTCGGACCTCAACATCCAGCTTTACATGAACCCGAAAAATTCTCTTTCAAAGTTGATGGGGAAAGGGTCGTGGATATCGAACCCCGTCTTGGATATGTTCATAGAGGAATTGAAAAAGCCGCTGAGCGTATGATGTTCTTTCAAGATGTGCATTTGGTGGAAAGAATCTGCGGTATATGCAACGCGGCGCACACAACTGTCTTCTGCCAAGCTGTTGAAGACATAGGAAACATCGATGTTCCATCAAGAGCCCGTTACTTACGCACGGTAATATTTGAACTGAATAGGATTCACAGTCATCTTTTGCTTCTGGGAGTAGCAGGTCATTTGCTCGGTTATGAAGCACTATTCCAGCATGTTTGGCGTGACCGTGAGCCAGTAATGGATGTCGTTGAAAGAATCACAGGAAACAGGTTGATGAACGGCTTCAACACAATCGGTGGCGTAAGACGAGATATAGATTCAACCACGGCTGAGAAGATAAAAAAGACCCTTAAAGAAGTCAGGAAAAGGGCAAGCTTTTACAAGACCGTATTCGAAGAAGACCCGACACTAAGACTGAGAACCGAAGGAGTTGGTCTGCTAAGCAAGTCCGACGCTCTGAAGTTTTGCGTGACAGGTCCAGTTGCAAGGGCTTCGGGAATAGCTTGGGACATCAGAAAAGATGACCCTTACGCTGCATACGAGGAAATTCCCTTCAACGTAATAAGTTATAATAACTGTGATTCGTGGGCACGACTCATGGTCCGAGCTGAAGAGGTGCTTGAAAGCATGGATATTATAATCTACGCACTTGAACATCTCCCAGAAGGACGCTTGCGGGTTAGAGTCCCAAGAAGGCAACCAGAGGGTGAGGCAGTTAGTCGTGTTGAAGCTGCAAGAGGCGAACTTATACATTATGTCAAGAGCGACGGCTCCGCATATCCCTACAGGGTTAAGGTTAGATCTCCATCGCTGGCGAACCTCATATCGTTTCCGAAGATGATTAAAGGCTGCTACATCGCTGATATACCTGCGGCTCTCGGAAGCTTAGACCCTTGCTTCTCTTGCACAGATCGCATGGCATTCAAGGATACGCGGAACGGTAGGAGTTGGTACTGGAGTTTGGAGGATGTAAACACTGCTAGAAAGCGGGATGGGTGAGCTGAATGGCCATTGATTTGATATTTATTGCACGAGTATTAGTCTTTCCAGGTTTCTTATTTCTCCTAGTACTGGTACTATTTTTTGATTGGTTTGAACGAAAAGTAGCGGCTCGTTTTCAGAACAGGATGGGTCCCACGTATACAGGTCCTCTAGGCATCCTTCAGCCCATTGCAGATTACATAAAACTATTCACAAAGGAAGATGTAAACCCGAAACAGAGAAACAAGTTGCTTTTTGTGGTGGCACCTCTTCTTGCTTTTTCCATGTTTGTTTTCACCTTGTTTTATATACCGCTTGATGGTTCAAACGTTATTTTGAACTCGAGTTTCGAGGGAGATTTAATCCTCGTTTTGCTTTTGGTAACCCTTGCAAACTTTGGGCTATTTCTATCTGGCTGGTCCTCTTTGAATCCATACAGCGGAATAGGTGCAACAAGAATCCTAACGCAATTTCTTGGCTATGATATACCTCTTATAATCCTTGCAATAGGCCCAGCTTTCCTTGCAAAGAGCTTATCGCTCGTAACTATTACGGCGAAACAACCCATTCCATTTGCCCTCTTGATCCCTTGGTCTCTTGTGCCTTTTATTATAGTGCTTCAAGCTGAATTAGAGAAAGACCCTTTCGACATACCTCATGCAGAAACCGAAATTGTAGGAGGCTATGAAACAGAGTATAGCGGAAGAAAGTTGGCGTTCATAAAGCTTTCAGAGGATTTCCAATTCTTAATTGGCGCTACCCTTGTAACAATGCTATTTTTAGGCGGCTCCCACGGGCCAATACTATTTGGCTTTCCAGAGATTTGGCATATTTTCTGGTTTATGATTAAAACGCTTGGAGTAGTATTCGTTCTGGAGTATATCGGTAATGTATCCGCTAGATTGCGCATAGATCAGGTCGTGCATGGAAACTGGAAATTATTAATACCCCTTTCTATCCTGTCTCTCGTCTTTACGATCATCGTTGAACCATTATTCAGGTCAATAATAGGTTAGGAGGAAAAAGATTGCCTAAAAAACGGCGCTTGGCCCCAATGCTAAAAGACATGGCTTCTTGCATCTTCAAGAAACCTTTCACTCGTGAGTATCCGGCTGTTAAGGTAGAAGCTGACGCAGGCTTCCGAGGGAGACATATCTTCTATCCGGAAAAGTGTATCAGTTGTGGTTTATGCGAGAAGGATTGCCCAGCCAATGCGATAGAACTCGTGGAAGTGTCTGGAAAAAGAATGCCTATGTTTTACCTTGATCGTTGCATATTTTGTTATCAGTGCGTAGAAAGCTGTCCAAGAGAGGCAATAAAGATGTCCACAAATTTTGAGTTGGCGACAACAGATAAGGAAGGAATGTTAATAAAGCCAGAGGAATTCACTCCTAAGAAAAAAGCCGCTGTGAACGAGGGAGGGACAGAACATGTTGCTTGAAACAGGTTTGGCCATAGGTCTCGTTATCTCTGCGTTTTTCGCCATATATTTGAAAGAAACAGTAGCTTCTGTTTTGTCATTAAGTAGCATGCTCATTTTGCTGTCGTTACTCTACTTCAGCCTCAATGCTCCTTTTGCCGCCATTTTCCAGTTAGCATTAGGTATAGGAACCTCGGCAGTTTTCCTTCTTTCCGGAGATACATTAACTAAGAAAAGCGACGCGGTAACATCCTCCAAACAGAAGCTTTTAGGTTTAGTTGCTTCCCTTCTACTTTCTATCCCGGTTATTCTCGGAACTGAAGCGACAAAGACTTTTACTCGAACAGTCAGTTTGACGCTCTCCAATGCTCTGTGGGAGTTAAGGTCCATCGATATTATTGCTCAAGGCTTAGTCATTTTGACGGTTGCGCTTGGCGTAGCGTTTCTTTTGAGGGAAGAACGGAGGCGGAGTTAAGGTGGATTACATCATATTATCTGTGACGATTCTGGCAATCGGAATAATCGGCTTGGTTACAAAGCATGATTTGATAAAAATGTTAATCGCCGTAGAAATGATAACTGCAGCAGCCACAATGAATTTTGTCGTTTTTGGTTCATTAATGGAAGACTCTTTGGGTCAAGCTTTTTCGATACTTGCCTTATCTGTTGACGCATGCGTAACGGCTGTGGCTCTTGCACTTGCCGTGACCATCTACCGAAAGCTGAAGGTCGTGAATATCCGAGAGTTATCGGAGCTGAAGGAATAACCATAGTGAGGAAAACTCAAATGTTGGAGGAAAACTAACGTGTTTATTCCACCTGAGTATGCAGCATGGCTAAGTTGGGCGCTTCCCCTAGCTGGCTCATTATTCATACCTTTAGTAGCTAAGGTTCGTCGTAGAAGTGTTGGTTGGTACGCCGTTTTAATTACTCTCCTTGGTGCAGTGAGCACTGTCTCGCTAATCCCAAGCGTAATCAATGCTCATGGTGAAGCGGCTCTATATTCTATACCGTGGATGCATGCTCTTAACATCAACCTCAGCGTCCTCGTAGACCCCCTAAGCACATTGATGGCAAATATTGCAGCCTGTGTTGGATTGCTAATCATGATTTACTCCGTAAACTATATGCAAAAGGAAAAAGGAACACCCAGATTCTTTTTCTTTATGCTCCTTTTCGTGGGCGGAATGGTTGGGTTAGTTATGGCTAACAATCTTCTCCAGATGTTCATGTTCTGGGAGATAGTTGGCTTATGCTCCTATGCCCTTATCGGATTTTGGTACAGTAGACCCGACGCAGCAAAGGCAGGCATGAAAGCCTTCATCGTAACACGGATCGGAGACATTTTTCTCCTACTGGGAATACTGCTGATCTACGCGAACACGGGAACCTTTGATTTTTTTGAAATAAAATCTCTAGTGGCAACTGGAAGTGCTTCGCTTCCAATGTTCGCTGTGGCAACATTAATGTTAATTGGGGCTATGGGCAAATCTGCCCAAGTTCCTTTACACGTGTGGCTTCCGGACGCTATGGAGGGACCAACACCTACCAGTGCCCTTATCCACGGTGCAACGATGGTCAAAGCAGGCATCTATCTTGTGGCAAGAATCTACATCCTCTTTTCCTTAGTTCAACCATGGTTAACCAGCATTACCTACATCGGTGGAATCACAGCTTTCCTTGCTGCAACTATGGCATTAACAAGCTCAGACATGAAAAGAGTCCTTGCGTTTTCCACCATAAGCCAGCTGGGCATGATAATATCTGCCTTAGGCATTGGAACCGAACTGGGCTGGTTTGCCAGTCAATTTCATGTTCTCAGTCACGCCCTCTTCAAATCGCTGTTATTCCTCTGTGCTGGAGTAGTAATGCATGCCACTCACACCCTCGACCTGAAACAGCTAGGAGGTCTAAGAAAGGAGATGCCCGTAACCTTTATAGTAAGCATTATCGGAGCGTTTTCCCTCGCCGGTATTCCGCCTTTCAGCGGGTTCTGGAGCAAAGACACTATATTTGAATCCATCATCCTAGCTCACAACATTCCGCTCTTCATTATGATATTCGGAACATCCGTGTTAACCGCCATTTACAGTCTAAGGTGGATCAGTCTAGTTTTTCTCGGAAAGAAATCCGAATTTCTCGAAAAAAGCTCCATACACGATCCTAAACCAATATTGTTGATACCCCTTATCATGTTGGCCTCTGTTTCTTGCATTGCAGGATTCTTCAAAGGACCCCTAGAACATTATCTTGAAATATCCTTTGAGGCTTCCATCAACGCTGTCTTTTTGGCTGGGGCAACTTCAGCGTTAATTCTCGCTGCTGGAGTTCCGGTAGCGTACTACTTTTTCTACAAAAGGAGAGATTTGTCACGGACCACGGCAAGAAGTTTTTTAAACAATCCCATTCATCTGTTAATATCTAACGGCTATTATTTTGACGCCGTTTACGCTAAGATCCTAAAGGGAGTTACGGGTTTGGCTCAGGGCATGTATAGTTTCGTTGAAATGGCGGGTCTTGAAAGGTTACCTTACCTTGTTGCAAACGGAGCTTTGAGGGCTGCTCAAGGCACAAGCAAATATGTTGAGGGAATTTTAGATAGATTAGTTTACCTTCTAGCGGGTGGAACAGTGAAAACGGCGCGAATAACACATGAAAAGCTTGAAACTTTTCTAGACAGGTTAGTTTACCTTGCAGCGGGTGGAACAGTGAAGACTGCTCATGTAACACACCAAACTATTGATGCATTCTTGGATAAACTAGTCTACCTGTTTGCAGGGAAAACAGTTGAACAAGGACAAAAAATCAAAAAAATTCACAGAGGGCACCTGCCTGACTACGTTTTGGCAGCTGCAATTGGCTTCTTCATCATAATTATTTTGCTGGTATTAACCGCTTTTAGGTGACTAAAATGCAAACATTATTAATCGCTTTATTGTTGCCTGCTTTCTCTATCCCAGTAGTTTATGGTGTCGGTAGAAAATCCGCGAAAATTGCTGCTTTAATTCTGGCTCTAATTTCGCTAGTTAGCTTATCTCTTCTTCTGACGCTGGTGCCTACGGTTCTCAGTCAGGACCAATACGTAGAATCGTATTATTGGATACCGACGCTTGGTTCTGCATTCACACTTTTTGTTGACGGCATAAGTCTATCCTTGGCAATAGTGACGCTAATTCTAGTTGCAGCAGCAACGATTTTCTCTATAAATTATATGGAAAAAAAATCTTCACTTCCACAATATTACGCGTTATTGAGTTTACTCACAATAGGGCTTGTTGGAGTTTTCATCACATCAAACCTCTTACTATTCTATTTTTGTTGGGAACTCATGCTCGTTCCAACCTACTTTATCATTGGCGGATGGGGATATGGAGAATCCTTCGCGACTGCCTTCAAATTCTTCATCTTTACGCACGCTGGAGCAATTTTCGTGCTCTTAGGCATTGGCGCCGTTTACATGCTTACAGGCACCCTTGACATATTTGAAGCACAAGCCATTCTAGCTACGATAGATCCAAGTGTCTTGAACTGGGTGTTAGCATCTTTTACCATAGGCTTTGCCGTGAAGATGGCTATTGTTCCTGTTCATATGTGGCTTCCAGACGCTCACAGTGAGGCTCCAGCACCGATGTCTGCTCTCCTGAGCGGTGTGATAATAGGAGCTGGGGGATACGCTGTGTTGCGGATATCTCTTAGAACAGTTTATTCTGCGATGCTGCCTGCGGCTGGTAATGAATTCTTGTATATCTTGAGCATATTTGGAGTTGTGTCAGCTTTTTATGGCTCTTTCCTCGCGTTGGCAGAGACGGATATTAAGAGAATAATCGCTTATTCGAGCATAAGCCACATGGGTTACACTCTGTTTGCCCTATCGCTCTTTCCTTTTGCCCAAGGAATCACTGGCGGTGTACTTCATTTAGTTAATCATGCCGCAAGCAAAGGGCTTTTCTTCTTGACTGCTGGTGCAGTAATGCATCAGACGGGTGTTCGAAATATTAAAGATATGGGAGGTTTAGCATCAAGGATGCCTCTGACTGCGATAGCCTCTGCTATTGCAGCATTCAGTATAGGTGGTATTCCCCCATTTGCCTGTTTCATAAGTGAGTTCTTGATTTTCGTTGGGGCTGTTACTGCTGCCGGCTCAGTGGGTTTCTATTTCTTGCCTACTGTTTTGATGCTCATCGCGACAGTTTTCAGTCTAGCTTACGTTCTAAGATATATCTGGAAGGTTTTCTTAGAAGCTCCCACGGTCAAAACTGAAGTTAAAGACCCCCCAAGTTTCATGATCATTTCAACAATCCTTCTGGCAGCTTTTGTTGTGATATTGGGAATCTATCCCAGTTTTTTCATAAATCTTATTCATGCGGTTACTTCAATGTGATGAGGCTTATAAGTAATGAATATACTTGACGTTCTTTTGCCAACCATAGTGCTTACCTTTTGTTCAATACTTACTGTTCCACTCCTACGCCTTGTTCGAAAAAGCAAACTCAATCCTCAACATTTCATGCTGGCTTGGATAATTCTCTCCTTTTCTGCAGCTGCCGTCGGCGTAGCTCGTTTAGCCACAGAATATTTTGGTCAGTCACAATCTTTTATTCAAATCTCTTCTACAGACACGATTCTGGCTCCCATATCGACGGTTTTTTTCATAGACACTGTATCAGTTTATATGGTGATAGCTTATTTGGTGGTTGGCTCAGTCTCTTGCATCTATGGTGTACTGCACATAAATCCTAAGGAGAGCCTGTCTGAAAGATACTACGCACTCCTACTCATCGTAACCGGCACAGTTATAGCTGCTACCTTTTCAGGAGACCTCCTTACCCTTTTTATCTTTTGGGAGGCAACAGCAGCAGGTTCCTGTTTTCTCGTAGCATACAGAAAATCCCGAGAATCACTTGAGGCTGCTCTGAAATACTTGGTCATGGTTATCATAGCCTCTGGCTTCATAATCTATGGTTTATCCTTGGTATATGGTCTTACTGGCTCCCTTAATTTCTGGACTGTCAAAGAAGTTTTGACAACATCAGAGAACACCCAGCTCTTACTGGTAGCGTTTGCCTTTATAGTCACAGGTTATGCTATCGAAACCGCTATCGTCCCATTTCACATGTGGCTCCCCGACGCTTATACCGCTGCCCCAGCTTCTTCATCAGCTTTCTTGTCTGCCCTTGTAGACCAAGGCAGCTACTACATCCTGCTGAGAGTTCTACTATTCATTCTAACCCCAACCGCAATCATCGATTGGCGATTCACCATGGCAATATTTTCTGCACTCACCATGACCGTCGGAAACCTATTCGCCCTAGCGCAGCAAAACGTTAAAAGAATGATTTCCTACGTCTGCATTGCAGATATCGGATACAATCTAATAGCGATTACCAGCGTCACCTCTATCGGACTTCAGGGCAACCTATTCTTCTTCTTTGTTGCAGCAATGGAAACCGCCCTCGCATTCATGGTTATTGGTGTTTTCAACAAGATGGGTTTGGAAAACTTGGAGGATTTGTCAGGTATGGGACGAAAGATGCCGTTGACAAGCTTGGCTTTTGTGGCTGCAGCCTTGTCATTTTCGGGGGTACCATTATTTGCAGGATTTATTGCTAAATATATGGTTTTTACTTCCGTTTTACAGTCTAATGTGGCTTGGTTAGCTTTGATAGGAGTCTCCAACTCGGTTCTTCAATCAGCTTACTTCCTGAGAGTGATACACTACTTGTATGCCAAAACCCCTATGGAAGCCATGGACGTGAAAGACCCGAGGAAACTGCTGATACCCATATACTGTTTGGTCATTATAATTGTTATCCTTGGAATGTTTCCAGCGTTAGCTCTCGATTTGATATCCTCAGCTACCACATTTCTACCTGTATAACCAAAACATTTCGCTATTCTTCGAGAGCAACATCCTTGAACTAGCGCTTCAGTTAAACTTAACCCAAAAATTTTAACTTCTACAACAATCTATATACATTAGGGTATTGTGTGGTATCGAAAAAAGACGGACTTGTAGCATACAATGATTTGGAAAGTAAAATCATTAAATCTGGCTTTTGTACATTCTGCGGAGCGTGTGAAGCTGCATGTCCTGTTCATGCAATAACAATCGAGGAAGATAAGGTATGCCATGTAGATTGCTCAAAAGACATCGAGTCGTGTCCAATCTGTTATGAGATTTGTCCTCATTCTGAAGCTCTTTTGTCTGAAAGCCTAAGGTTTGTTGCAGGCACGCCCCTCAGAAGAGAGGGGTTAGGTTACTATAGAAGAATATTACTTGCACAAGCAGCAGATCCTGTACTTAGAAAGTTGGGTCATGGCGGTGCGGTTGTCACTACGCTTTTGACGAATGCCATCGAAAAAGGAGAAATAGACAGCGCAATTGTATCTCAGGCGGAAACTCAACTTCCCATTAAACCTAAAGCTTTAGTTGGGGTAGTTCCGGACGATATCCTTTCTGCTGTCGGCAGCAAATTCTTTCCCTCATCAGTGGCTAGGGCTTTTGGAAGCGCAGTGTATGAATACGGAAAAGCCAAAATAGCGTTTGTAGGCGTCCCTTGTCACGTGCTTGCTCTTCGTAAACTTGAGGCATGGGAACATAAAATCACTGGAAACCTGAAAGTAATAATTGGGCTCTTCTGTTTCTGGACCCTTTCCTTTGGTCGCCTGCTTGATTACCTGTCAAAGACGTACAAGATTAATCCCGACGAGATAAAACGGCTGGATATCTTGAAGGAACTGCTGGTTCAAACAGAAAAAGGCATCGTAAGAGTTCCACTGTCTGAGGTTAAACCGCACATCATGACCAGTTGTGAAACATGTACCGATTTCACTTCAGAACTGGCAGATATTTCTGTCGGAAGCGCATATCCCCTCAAAGAGTGGTCTACAGTAATCATCAGAACAAAGGCTGGAGAAGACTTCTTTTATTCTGCAGTAGAGGCTGGAGTGATAAACACGGGAGTAATAGAGCTCGAGCCAGACGCCTTTACCCATGTGATTGAGACAGCCGTGCAAAAAAGAAGAAATGCTCTGAAAGAGCTGAATGAGATGAAAGAAGCCTATGTGCCAGTTCCAGTTCGACCCCTACAGGAGATAGCTGTCCTCTCCAAAATAAAAGTCAAGGATGTCATGACAAGGGATGTCAAGAGCGTATCTCCTAATTTAACTATCAATCAATTCTTAGATTTTATGGCAAAACACCATCACACAGGATATCCTGTTATTGATGAAAATGAAGACCTCCTAGGCTTTATGACTTTAGAGGATGCCGCGAAGGTTGATAAAGAGCAGAGGGATGCGGTCATTATCCGTGACATAATCCAAAATAATCTCGTTGTCGTTCATCCTGAAGAGCTTGCACTGGATGCCTTCAAAAAAATAAGCGTAAACGAAATAGGGCGTGTTGCCGTCGTTGACCCGATAAATTCGAAGAAACTGATTGGAATACTCGCCAAGACTGATTTAGCGTACATCTTGAGAGACCAAAGTATAAAAGTTCTTTGAAACGTGTGTTATGTTAATTTGTCAAGGAAAGTTAAAATATCAAGGAGAAATTAGATGTGACGATGAAGATGATGGATAATCAACAACTTTTTCGGAAGATTCTTGTTCCTGTGGATGGTTCCCACTCTTGCCTTCACGCTAAAATGCTTGCGTCTTCAATTGCTGGCAGATTTAAGTCAAAAGTAACTGTGGTTCATGTTGTCTCCCACGAGTTTATGCATCCAGAACTGAAAGCCCAATATCAGTTACCTCCTTCAATTTTGCAGAGAATTGATGAGGCGTATTTAGAGGCGGGCAATAAAATCATCAGAAACGCCGAGGAACTGTTTAGAGAGGCTGGAATAGCAGTCGATGCTAGACTAGTTACTTTCGAAGACCCCGCTGAATACATACTCGAAGTAGTAAAGGATGAAGGATACGATTTAGTGGTTATAGGAAATCGCGCCGAACACCAAGCAGAACGTTACTCTTTGGGAAGTATTAGCGAGAAAGTTGCAAGACATGCTGAAAGTCCTGTTCTCATTGTTAAACGAAAACCAAAACCAAAACTTGGGAAAATACTCGTAGCAATCGATGGTTCCAAACATTCAGACAAAGCAATCGAATACGCTGTTCAGTTAACCAAAAAATATGGCGCAAAATTGGCTTTGCTGCATGTGGAGGAAGACAAACTTATTCGTATAGGGGGACCGCAAGTCGTAGATTGTGTCGGGACAATCGGTGAATGTATCCTAAAAGACGCCCAAACCAAAACCAAAGGAGTAGCATTTGAAAAGTTTCTGGAGCTCGGAAACCCCGCAGAAACAATAATCAAAATGGCAAAAAAAGGAAACATTGACCTTATCATTGTGGGAAGTAGAGGATTAAGCAGCGTAAGAAGATTCTTGCTTGGCAGCGTCAGTGACGACATAAGCATGCATTCAAGGTCTTCAGTACTAATAGTTAGATAATGCTTCATAAAAGCGTTGAAGAAACTAACCGAGTTATATCATGAAGTGTTTTGCACAGAGCTGGGCTGAAGATTTTGGTATATTTGGAGTGTTTGTTCAGCAACTTTCTTCCAAGTGAAGTATTGTAAAACTCTTTCACGCCCATTTTTACCCCAATTTTTCGCCCGTTCAGGATTTTCCAAAATTTCCTTCACGCCCCAAGCGATGTCGGTAGGGTTCTCACCATTTACATGAATCCCATTCTGATCCGGACCAGAATTTATGACCTGCTCCCGAAAGCCGACGACGCCATGGGCTCCCACCACAACTGGTTTTGCCATTGACATAGCTTCTAGGCTCACGATACCAAAGGGCTCATAAACTGACGGAAAAATACAGACGTCAGAGGCAGCGTAGTGAAGAATCCTTTCTTCTTCAGGCACAAACTCGAACCGACAAACAACCTTGTCATTTATTCCCAATCTATTTGCCGTCTCATCGATGTCCTTTTGTTCCTCTCCCTTACCTAAAATCACCAGTTTTGTCTTGGGATACTCCTCTAAAATTGTTGGCATCGCCTGAATTAGGTTCCTCACGCCCTTGACCCATGTTAGTCGCCCTAAGAAAAAGAGCATGCATTCGTCCTCTTTGATGCCATACTTGTCGCGTATTCGTTTAATGTCTCCTGAACTATACTTTGTGGGATCGTAACGTTCAGGATTTACTCCATTCCATACTACACTGATTTTTTCAGCAAGCCAACCATGCCGAATCAAATCCTCTCTCATTGCATGACTGACGGTGATTATGCGGTCTGCAACTTGGGCAGTAGCTGATTCGAAGTGGGAAACAACTTCAGAGCCTTCATCTCCACTTCGACCAGACTCTGTGCTGTGAACGTGAAAGACTACAGGTATTTCCGTTTCGTTTTTGATGATAATTCCCGCTATGCTGCTTAACCAGTCATGCACAGCCACTACATCAAATTTGTAGCCTTCCTTCTTGATCAGGTGATTGACGAGTTTTGTTGCACTAAGAACATTGTAAATGAAAATGTCGTTGAAGAATCTGATGTTTGCCCCCCACTTTCTCAAGTCCTCGGTGACAAACATTGGAAACACGTTACTCGCATCAGCAATTAAAGGTCGATGGACTTCCACGCCCTTTAGTACTTCTCTTGTCTTCAGATTGCCGGGATTAAGTGTAAAAACTGTAACATCATGACCCATCTCAACGAATTCACGGGTTATGTATTCCGCGTATGTTCCCAAGCCGCCCACAAGCTTCGGTGGATATTCCCAAACTAAAAAACAGATTCTCAAAGGAAATCTTCTCACAAACAGTTTGTAGTTGGAATTTATATTGCTTTGCTGTTTAGGTGGACTAAAGTTTATTATTTGATTAGGACAATTTTGTAGTTGCTATTTGAAGAAGGAACCTGTTGATGGTAAGCACGGTTATGGTTTTAGCTGTGGTTCTTGGCACAGCCTTCTTGTTCAATGAATTATTCAAGAAGTTGAATATTCCTCCCGTGGTTGGTCAAATAATTGGAGGTTTAATCCTTGGAATTCCTCTTTTGAAGTCGTTGATTTTTCAAAGCCCAGTGGATACTGAAATTGTTGATTTGTTGGCTACCTTGGGAATCCTCTTTTTGCTGCTATTAGTTGGGCTTGAAATAGATATTGAGAAGATTCGGCAGAGTTCTAAAGAGGCTATTTTGATTTCTTTAAGTGCAGCTATGGTGCCCTTAATTTTAGGTTTTCTCTTTCTTAGAATTCTAGGTTATAGCGTATTTGCTTCGCTGGTGTTTGGTGGTGCTTTGTCAGTTACTGCAGAGGGCACAACAGTGAAGGTTTTGATGGATGCAAATGCGCTTAACACAAGGCTAGGGGCTGTAATAGTCTCTGCTGGCGCAATCGACGACATTTTCGAGGTTCTATTCTTGAGCATGGTTACTATTGTTGGCTTTGGAGGAAGTGTACTTCAACTTGTTTATCTGCCTTTGGAATTCTTCGTTTTTGCAGTTATCGCTTTCCTCCTTTTTAGGCTGATTTCAAAGGTGCTACGAAAAGTCGAAAGAAGAGGAGATGACGTGGAACTTTTTTCGCTGGTGATCATCTTTGTTTTGGTTATAGCTTCTTTGTCTGAGTTCCTCCAGATGGGCTACCTGCTAGGGGCTATGATTTCTGGTTTTTTACTGCAGATTTCTCTGAAGCGTCTGCACAAGAAAGATGAAGAAGAAATAATCACAGCTACAAAACTTATCACTCTGGCTTTTGTAGTCCCTTTTTTCTTTGTGAACATCGGCTTAAACTTCAACTACGACTATCTGTTAGGAAATCTGCCTTTACTCACCTTTACAATTGCTATTGCCTTCCTTGGCAAGATAATAGGAACTCTAATCGTCAAACCATTCGTAAAGCTAAGTCTTAAACAGCTTTACCTTATTGGATGGGGTATGAATTCACGGGGAGCGGTTGAACTGGTGATTGCTCTATTGGCGTTAAACTATGGATTGCTTACTCAAGAAGTCTTTTCAGCACTTGTTGCAATGGCGATTATAACTACGCTTGTGTTTCCCTTTGTTCTGCAACGTGAAATCAAAAAAAACCCGTCAGCTATGGATTAATCGCGCAGTTTGCCAAATAATACTCTAAATTATGTTTAATAATAAATTTTAGACCAGTAGTGCTTGCATGTTAAAGCTGATTTACTTTTTTACTACAAGAACGTCGCAGCTTGCTTTGGAAACTACCTGTTTTGAAACGCTACCTAACAGGAAAGCTGCGGCACTACCTAGACCTCGACTGCCCACTACTATCAAATCAAAGTTCTCGTTTCTGGCAGTATCAACCAAAGCTCGTGAAGGCTTAGAACCAAGAATAGCGGTTAGACTGGCATCGATTTTTTCCTCTTCTAAAAGTTGCTTTGCTTTAATCTGAGTTTTTGTTGCTTTATCTTGATTTTCGGGTTTGTAAACTGTTATGACTTTCACGTGTCCTGAAAACTTTTTTGCGATACTAATTGCTTCCATAAGTGCCCATGTAGAGTAGGCTGAACCGTCGATTCCTACAATAATTCTCATTCTATCTTTCATAAAATTACCCCCGCGATCAATCCACGTTTTTTAACCGAACGGTTACTATTCATTAGTTCCAACCACGTTTTAATTTTTTCGATCTATTTTTGTATCCATAAGTCCTGGATTCCTTCGTATACCTCTAGCAAGAACTGGCGGAAAGATGAGGGTAGTTATTATACTCATTGCCACGAGGGCTGAAAAAACCTCTAGAGGAATTAAACCATACTGTATTGCAACCAACGCAATCACCAACTCTGCCGCACCCCGAGAGTTCATTGCCCAACCTGTGTAGTAAAGCTGTTTCCAGCTCAGAGTAGAAACTGGCTTAACTATCAGAGTTCCTATCAGCTTTCCAAAAAAAGCAATAATCACGGTAGCTACGATGAGAGCAGTATTAGAGAAAAATGTGCTAAGATCAAACGTTAACCCAACGTTAACAAAAAAAAACGGAACAATGAAACCCAAAGCAACAAGCTTGATAACGTTTATCATCTCCTTTTTGTGTCGTTTGCTGATACCTTTCAGTGATATCTGCAGGAGAAAACCTCCGAGAATAGCACCAATCAGATAGCCTACGTTCAAAGATTCAGAAAAAGCTGCAAGAACCAGAACAAAAATCATGACTACAGAGAATAAACCGGTCTCTTCTCCTGGTATTTTATCCAAGTACTTCAGAGCCTTTGAAATTACTTTGAACGATATAAATGCAATTACGAGGAAAATTACCATTTCCACAGGAACCATAGCCAAATCTAATAAGCTTCCGCCCTTAGCAAAAATCACGACAAGGGACAAAAACAGAACTTCGAAGATGTCATCAATAGCCCCCGCCGCAAGCATAACAGCACCCAAACGAGTGTTCAAACTATTCAACTCCATAAGTACCTTAACTTTTGTTCCTTCTGACGTAACCATCATAGCTCCACCGAAAATCAATGCAGTCAAGAAACCATAACTTGGAAAAAGCGCCAAAATAAAGAAAAATCCAAGCGTGAAGGGGACGAGGGCAGAGCTAAGCGATACAAGAATTGAGTCTCTAGAGGTCTCCTTTATCTTTTCAATTTCAATTTCCAATCCAGCTAGAAAAAGAAGAAGCAATATCCCAAGTGTAGCCAAGAAATCAATTATTAACAATGCTGATCCATCGTCAAAAAGCAGATTCTTTAAGAGGGGAATTCCAAACAATAGCCCTGCGATGATTTGGCCAACCACTGATGGCAAGCCAATTCTTTTGAAAAGTTCTCCAAATAGGAAAGCAATGACTAGAATGATGGGCACAATTGCTAGTATCTGCGTTTTTCATCCACCCAAAAACCAATTAGAACTTTCCTTAGATGCATTTTGGCATGCCTTATTTTCATGCTTGAAGGAAGAGAGCCAGATTTAAAGTTTCCGCATAAACCTATATACATGCGCGCGCAAGGTATGATGTTAAAAGTATCCCCAATTTTTAATTTATGGGCTGTATATTGAAATGAAGTCTTTTCTACGATTCTTAGTCTTTGAGATCATATTAAGTTCTAATTTGCCCCGTGCGCGCGCATCTACGACAATGCTCAAAAGTTAGTTTAACATTTGTCCTGATTGTATATCAAAAATGGTAAATTATAAACTTTAATTGTGGTTATCAAGCTTTTTCCTTGAAAATCCGAGGGAACTGGAAAAAAGTTTGCCTAGATTCCTAAGATGAACAGCCAAATGTTCAGATAAACTATTGCACCGAGGGAGGAGATTAGGGTTAAAGAGGCTATGGTCTCTTTGTAGAAGTCGTATCGTTCGCTGAGAACTGAGAGAGAAACGGCAACAGGCATCCCATGCATAAGCACCAACACTGACCTTGACATAGTTGGCAGATTGAACAGCATTAGAGTTAAGAAAGCTAAGGTTGGCAGAAAAATTATCCGTAGAAGACTTAACCCAGAAGCCTTAGCTAAGCTTGTGTATTTCTTTCCGTAGAGAAAAGCCCCAAGCATGAAGACAGCTACTGCAGATGTGGTGCCTCCCAGCATATGCAAGGAAGTGTATATGGGAGAGGGAATCTCCACTCCAATAAGGGATACCAAAATGCCGGCAATGATTGAAATGATTAAAGGGTTTCGTGAAAGCCGGGTAGCAACATGCTTTAATCCCTCCCATTTTGAAGCTTCCCCAAGCCTACACAACTCAAGCACCATGATGGAAATTGCTATCGCTACGATGCCGATGGAAGCCGCCGCCAAAGTAGCTAGATGCTCGCTCTGTTCTGAGGGAAAAGCAAAGGTTATGAAGGGTATGCCAAAGAAGGCGAGACTGCCAAAAACTGTGCTTAGAATGAGCAGATAGAGAGTATTTCTAGAGAACCTAAAGAGAAAGAAAAGCAGCACGTAAATCGCCACCACCCCAAGAACCGGGATGATCCCCGCAAAAATGAAACTCAAAGTCTCCCCGACAAAACTGGTCTCAGCCAAATCAACGAAAAACAAGGCTGGCAACGCAAAAAAGTACACATAAGCACTGAGCACCCGCTCGTCCCCCGACTTCAAAAGACCAAATTTTCTCGAAAAGAACCCTATGCCAATTAAAAGAAGAATAGGAACGGATGTTCCGATCAGTGCGTCAGTCATGCATGTCCCTCCATCTAATTGATTTCTTGAAAAGATAAATGTTGCAATACAGAAGTGTGACTACTTCAATCACATCAATTTTGGAGAAAAACAGATAATCAACTGATCTGCTAAATTAGCGCGGGGAAAGCAATGGTTAGTTTCAAGCAAGCTCTTCAGATACTTGAAGCAAAAGGAAAACTTGAACGTATTAGAGACGAGACTTCATTGCATGAAATTCCTGACATAATAAGGAAGGCTGAAAAGGCTCTTCTTTTTGAGAATACTGGAACCGAATACTCGGTAGCCTCGAACATTTGTACGCGAGACAATTTCTGCACAATCTTCAGTATGAACTGGAAAGAAATTCAGGAAAAGGTAATATCCGCCCTCGATAATCCCCTAAAACCAGTCACAGTTGCTGAGAACCCCTTTAAGGAAGTCGAGCTTGACCTCGAAAAACTACCGATTCTGCAATATTACGCCTCTGACCCCGGACCCTACATTACCTCCAGCATCTTCGTCACAGAATGCGAAAAACGCAACCTCTCATATCACAGAATACTTGTCAAAGGAAAGAACATGGGCACAGCAAGAATCTGCCATCGCCACACATGGCAATGCTACATCAAAAACAACAGAAACATTGACGTAGCAATCTGCATCGGGATGGACCCCGCCCTCTTATTCGCTGGAGCGATTTCCACCAAAGAGCCCATGGACGAAACTGAAATCGCCGGCGGCTTTTACGGCGAACCAATAAAAATTGTAGAAATGGAGAATGGCATCTCCGTGCCTGCGGACACAGAAATTGTATTGCTTGGAAAGCTCACTTCAGAAGAGGGGACGGAAGGGCCGTTTGTCGATGTCACAGGCACATATGACTTGGTCAGACAACAACCAGTAGTTAAAATCACCAAGATACTGAGACAGAAAGAGAAACCAATTTACTATGCGCTCATTCCCGGAAGGGGCGAACACTCATTTCTAATGGGCTTCGGAAAGCTGCCCCTAATCTACAAAGAACTCAGAAAGGTCTGCAACGTCAAAGACTTAGCTTTCACGGACGGCGGAATTAATTGGCTTGGTTGTTCCGTGAGCATAGAGAAACAGAGCGATGAAGAGCCCAAAAAGATAATCGAGACTGCCCTTGAGGCGCACAAGAGCTTAAAGCATGTCTTCGTGTTTGACGACGACATAAACCTCTCTGACCCCGAGGATGTACTCTGGGCACTAACAACCAGATTCCAAGCCGACAAAGACATATACACTTATCCCAATTCTCTCGGTTCAAGCTTGGATCCCAGCTCCGAACCCGGAGAAGACAGAAGAAGAACATGCAAAGCAGGATTCGACTGCACAATCCCATTATCCAAGAACAAAAAGGATTTTGAGAAAGTTACCTGAGAAATGCGTCTACATGCGCACTTGAGAACACTCGGCATTAACGAATCCAGAAAGTTACCCGTTTAGAAGCTAGCTGCTCCCTCAGGATAATGTCTCGTCTAGCCGTCTTTTCAGAATCCCGCTGACCACTCCAGCTTTCACTCGCCCTCTAGCCTTCTTCATAATAATGCCCATTAATGGTGCAAAGGCACCCTTTCCCCGTGCCTCTATAAACTCGATGTTTCTCTCTATCACGTCATCTACCAGTTCCTCAAGTTCCTTCTGCGAAATCATCCCAAGCCCCAGACTCTTAAGAGCATCATTGGCAGTAAGTTCTTCATGGTTTGAAAGCCAAGTTAATAACTCGTGAATACTTTCCTTCGCAGTCTTTCCGGAGCCTATCAGGCTAAACAGTCCCCTGAACTGCTCGTCAGTAACGGCTTCAACGGTTATTCCGTCCCGTTTTAGTGCCTTCAAAGTTTCCGTCAACGCAACCGCAATAACCGTTGGAGAAACTTTCGTCTCTTTAGCCAAAGCCTCGAAGAGGCCAAGGTATTCAGAATCCAAAATCTGCTTAGCAAGCTTCCTATTGAGCCTATACTCCGCCATCAGACGCTTCCTCAGTTGCTCAGGTAATTCTGGAAGCTGACCACACAATTCGTCAAGATATTTCTTTGTCAACTGAATTGGCGGAACATCAGTTTCAGGATACATGCGAGCAGCTCCAGGTCTCGGGCGCATATACTTTGTTGTTCCGTCAGGATTCGTTGCCCGGGTCTCTTCGGGAACACCATCTAGAGCTACTTTTGCTCGCTCAGTCACTGCTTTCAGAGCATCTGTTGCGTTTTCCAAGGTATCCGCCACGAAGACCACGGCGTCCATTGAATCCTTCTTTAAGAGTTTCCCGATTTGATTAATTTCTTCAACTGTTACGCCATAGGCAGGCATTTCATCTGTGTGGAAGATTCCTCTAACCCTTCCCCAGAAACGGGCAATCCCAGCTAACTCAGCCCCAAGCCTCATGCTTAACGCCAACTCTCTCTTGAGGAGACCAGCAAATCCGGCAAGCCTGACGGCTAAGACAGGTTTGTTCTGTTTGATAGCTTTCGCGATTACTTTGCATTTTGTTTGCTTGAAGACGGAAGTAACGTCGACAAAATCTTCGTTTATTTGTTCTTTCGTTACTCCTCGTTTCTTCAGTTCATCTCTTACTTCTAGGAGGCCAAGTTGACGATGAACCTCGTTCTCGATTACCTGAGAGACCAGCTCCAGTTCCTGAACGCCCTTTATCTCTATCAGAGCGCCGTCTCGTATGGAAACGTTCAGGTCCTGACGAATGGTTCCCAACCCCCTCCTAACCCTGCGGGTCGCCCTCAGAATTCTTCCGATAGCGGAAGCAGTTTCTTCAGCCTCTTCTGGAGAATAGATGACTGGGGCTGTGGTAACTTCTATGAGGGGTATTCCAAGGCGGTCGATGCGGTAACGGATTAGCTGTCCCTCTTTTCCAGTTTTCCTAGCCGCATCTTCTTCAAGGCTAACATGCTGAATGGGCACTTTCTTGCCTTTGATTGTGATCTCACCGTTTAATGCTACTACGCATGTTCGCTGGAACCCTGTTGTGTTTGAGCCATCTATGACTGTCTTGCGCATGACATGAATCTCGTCCACCGGCTTCGCTTTCATCATGAGCGCTACTATGAGAGAGGTTTCCACCGCCTCTCTGTTGAGGTCATGGGGAGGTTCCTCATCCATCTCCACAAGGCATGCGGTCTCGTTGTTAGCTTCGTACAGAATCTTCGTTCCCTTCTGAAACTCAAAGAGGGCTGCGGGATCAACCTGACCTAACTCGCTCTGGGTCGGCCTTAACCTTCTTAGGAAAGTGAACTCAGGCTCTTCCTTGAACAGTTGTGGCTCGCAGGAACAAAAGAGCTTCTCCCTAGTATCTAATTGCTGATGAATCTCAAGTCCTGCCTTTAAACCAATTTTTGAATAGTTAACACCCATGCCGTTTTCCTCAGTATCCTATTCCTTCGTGAAGGGTTCTGGGCGATATTTCATTGGCTATATTTTCTTTGAGAATCTTCTTTGCCTCTTCAGTTTTGGTTGTTTGGCCGAGGGTCCACATTAGTTTCACGAGGGCTGTTTCAGGAAGCATATCTTCTAGTGAGAGAACTCCCATGGCTAGGAGGTCTCTGCCCTGATCGTAAACGTTCATGTCTAAGCGTCCCCAGATGCACTGGGAAGTCATGGCAACAACCACATCCTTTTCAATAGCCCTCTGAATGGCTGAAAAACAGTAGTTTCCCACATGACCCAGTCCAGTGCCCTCGAGTATTATTCCTCTATAGGCATTCTCAACATACCAATCTATGATCTGGGGGTTCAGGTCTGGATGAAACTTGACTAGGGCGACTCTCTCGTTGAAAGTTGGTTTCAGGTTTAGTTTTCGCTTAGGATCCCGTTTCCTGTAGTTTTTGATTAGCATTGTGATCTTATTGTCTTCCACTCTGGCTAGAGGCGATTCGTTTATGGATTTGAAGGTGTCTCTGCGGCTTGTGTGACATTTTCGTACCTTGCTTCCTCTGTGAAAAACTATTGATTTGTCTGAAACCGTTTCATGCATGGCAACCACAACCTCTGCGAAAGGAGCATTTGCAGCAGCTCTTACGGCTCCCAACAAGTTGGTTGCAGCATCTGAACTGGGGCGATCCGCTGACCTTTGGGAAGCCACCATTATCACGGGCACCGGCAGGTCTTGAAGAGCAAAACTCAAAGCCGCAGCGGTATATCCTAAGGTGTCGGTTCCATGAGCCACCACAACTCCGGCTACGCCATTTTTGATATGTTTGGCAACGGTTTTGGCAGTTTTAATCCAGTGTTTTGATGTGATGTTTTCGCTGTAGACGCTGAAGAGAATCTCTGTGTCCACCACGGCTATCTCTGAGAGTTCCGGAACCACGCTGTAGAGGTCGCTTGCAGAGAGGGCTGGACGCACTCCTCCTGTTCTGTAGTCAACTCGGCTGGCTATGGTGCCTCCGGTGCTAACGATAGCTACCTTAGGCAATCCTTTCTTGTGTTTTGGAAGAGGCGGAGGCGTGAATGTTGGTTTGACTCCCTCCCCAACCTTTTCTATCCGTGTTGTGGACTCGATGCGGACTCCGACGTTGTAGCCGCTCTTCAGTTTGATTATAATGTGCTTTTCGTCCCCAAACTCTGATCTGGGAATAAGAATGCCTTCCCAGTTTTCCCCGTCTTTGGTGACGCGGATCACATCTCCGATTTCGGCCCCCACCTTCTTCAAAAACTTTAATGCTTGGCCTCTATAGCCCGGAAACTCCTCACTCAAGCCCGTTTTCTCCTCTTCATCCCTTCAGATACACTTACTGAAAACATCTTCCAATTACTTGGACCTGTTTATTAAAAGCTTTAGCTGAGATGTTTGGAGACGTATGGTCCGTCGTAGTCGTAGCCGAAGCGCCTGTAATATTGTTTTGTTCCAAGAGCGCTTGTAACAACAATCTTGTTTCGTTTGTAGTCTTCCAGAGCGATTCGTTCAGCTTCAGACAAAAGAATATTTCCATAGCCTTTGTGTTGCCACGCCTTAGCTAGATGTCTTCCAACAGGAACCAAGGGACCGTACACCCGGAGTTCACGAACTATCGCTGTGGTTTCAGGAAGAATTTCTGGTCTCCAGGCTTTGTCTGACGGAATGCGTAATCGTATGTAACCAACCAAAACATCATTAACAGGGTCCTCAGCAGAAATGAAAAGCTCTTCGCCCTCAGAAGCCTCTTCTGTGACTGTTCGAATCTCAATTTTGTCTGGGTCAGGCTTTACTTTGTCGTTCAGCCATCTGTGCCCCACTTCCCTGCATCTTATGCATCGGCATCGCATCCCTTCTTCATTGAGTCTTTCCTGAACAATTTGCCTGAGGTTGCTGCGGTTCACTCCCGCCTCAATCAGATAGGCGGGTATGTCCCTCTGAACCCTCATAATCCTGACCCAAGGAGGAAGTATCTTCTTTGCCTCCACGATTAGCTGAGCCGCCTCCTCTGTGCTGTAAGGGCGATATTCTCCCTTCTTCCACCAGCTGTAAACCTTGGTTCCTTCAAGAACTAGACAGGGATAAATTTTGATCATGTCCGGCTTGAACGAAGGATTTGAGAATATCTCCTGAAAGCCTTTTAGGTCACGTTCGAAGCTTGAGCCGGGTAAGCCGGGCATAAGGTGATAAACTATCTTCAAGCCAGCGTCCTTCAGCGTGCGGGTGGCTTCTATGACGTCCTGAATTCGGTGGCTTCTGTTAACCCGCTCGTAGATGTCGTCATAAATGTTCTGGACTCCCAGTTCTACTCGGGTTACGCCCATGGAGAGCATATGGTTAATATGTTCTTTTTTTGCCCAGTCTGGCCTTGTTTCAACGGTAATTCCGACGTTGCGAATTCTACTGGTCTCAGCCTCTCTTTTCGCTTCTTCCAGAGAAGCCGATTCTGTTTCAGTGACGGCGTTCAAGCATTGCCTAACAAAATTTTCTTGGTAGTCTAGGGGCGTGCTAGGGAAGGTTCCGCCCATTATGATGAGTTCCACTTTGTCAACCTGGTGTCCTATGGCCTCCAGCTGTTCGATTCGCTTTTTAACCTGCTCGTAGGGGCTATACTCGTTTTGTATCCCTCTCATGGCAGCGGGTTCATGACCTGTATAGCTTTGGGGAACACCGTAAGATGGACCGCCGGGGCAGTAGGCGCATGGTTCTTCTTGGGGGCAAGGGAAGGGTTCTGTCATTACAGCGACTATGGTTACTCCGGAGATTGTGCGAACAATCTTTCTTCGGAGGATAGGGAGCAGTTTGGCTCTCTCTTCAGGTTTGAGAAGGCGTATTATATTGGAGTTGGAGGGAACTTTTCCTAGGCTGTGTTCTCCGGCAACCTTTATCTTAACATAGTCGACATCCCTCTTTGTGGGGTTGGGAATCTCCATTAGACGTTGAATGATCGCTCTGTAGGCGTCTCCGCTCATCAGTTTTCATCTACAAAATATGCATGAAAGCTTTTAGATAAGTCTACACCTCTTCCTGAAGGTTTGTGCATATCACAACATGCCCTTTCAGGCGCTCACCAGTCTTCAGAGTGGATACTTTTAACCGTGCCCGCTTAAGGAGGTTAGCGAAGCTGTCCGTCGTGAACTTCTTTTTCAGTCCAGTTACGACGAAGAGTGCTTCAGGTTTACTGACTCGTTTCATTTCCAAGATAGTTTTCGTGGGGTTCGGCATGTTTTGTAGGAGAGTTATAGCGAAGACTCGGTCAAAGATGTGGCTTGGGAAGGGCGTATTGTCTGCGTCTGCACAGATAAGTCCTGTATTAGACAGGCTTTTCATGCGTTTTTTTGCTTCTTGAAGAAGTTTTGAAGAGATGTCTAGTCCCACAAGGAGGTTGGTTGTCTCGTTGATGTGTTGAAAGAGGAATCCTGTTCCGCATCCCATATCGAGGACAAGATCGTTTGACCCGAGCTCCATGCTGTTTAAGGCGTCTTCTATTTTGGCATTCTGTTCCTCCAGGTATTGGGCATCATAAACCTTGGCTTGATGGTCGTAGTGACGCATAGTTCTGCGCTTTTCGTTCCATTCCCGCATGCTTCTCAGAAGTTTTATCTATGTTCACACTTCTAAAGATTGTTGGCGGTCTAAATGCCCAGCCATAAACCAGTCATTACACTAGAAAATCCAAGTGTCGAGCAGGCAGCCAAATTCATCAGAGAGGCTGTTTCGGAGCGGAAGGCTGTGATTCTGGTAGGTAACTGCTGGGTAGACTACAAGGGACGGGCAAGCTCAAAACTGGAGCCCGGAGAGCGCATTGTTTTGATCAAGGAGGACGGTTCAGTTTTGGTTCACCGACCAGTAGGTTACGAGCCTGTTAACTGGCAGCCCGCCGGATGCCTATTTCAAATCCGTGCCATCGGAGATATTCTGCGGGTTCGAGCTAGCCGCAGGAAACCCTCCGAGTCGGTTAGTATATCTTTCGATTGTGTTTACCTTCTTTCCGCTATGAGCTTGGTTGACCGGGGAGAATTTTCTCTTCACGCCAGTGAGGGGGACATGCAGAGGGCGATTCTGATGGATCCATCAATTTTGGAATCTGGGTTCGAGCCCATCTCTTATGAGAAGAAGGTTGAGCCCGGGTTTGTGGATGTGTATGGTGTCGACAGAGATGGAAAGCTTGTGGTTGTGGAGATCAAACGAAAGACTGCTGGAAGGGATGCAGCATTACAGCTGGCGAAGTATGTTGACTTCATCAAGACAACCGTGAACAGGGAAATTAGGGGCGTCCTTGTGGCTCCTCGCCTAGCTAAAGGCGTTCAGAGACTGCTGGCTACTTTGGGACTTGAGTTTAAAGCCTTGGCACCTAAGAAATGTGCGGAGACCTTGCGAAGATCAGAGACCCGTAAACTTGCAGATTTTTTTGTGAAAAAGTAACTTCTTGCAAGAGATTTTCCAACAATTTTGTTATCTTACGTAGTACGGGCTCTTGCTTTTTTTCATCTTACTTAGAACGTTGACTAGAACAAAGTCAAAGTCTTTGCCCCATAAGAGCCATCGTAAACCGTGGTAGAAGCGTAGGTATTCCACTCCTCTTCGGGTGGTTTGATAGAAATTCTCGCTTTCTTTCTTCACACTTACCAGTTTCAATGCCACTATGGCGGGCATGTATTTTTCGAGGCTGTCCCTGTCTAAGTCACATCCTACTATGATTTCCGATTCCTTGGAGCCCAAAGTGGCTACCCGTAGGATGTCAGCGACAACATCAAACTCCTTTCTCTTCTCCGTCATCGAAGCACCGCCTGGGCAACTTCAAATCTAGACGCTAGACAATTTTAATGATTATTTCAAATACGGTAATATGCCAAAGACGATAGAAGAAACCTCTAGTCGAGCAGTCCTAGCTTACGTAAAACGGATGATTCTCCTTCCCTTTCATCTTTCCTAGAAGGCGCATCAAGAGGAAATCGTTGTCCTTGCCCAATAGAAGCCATCTCAGCTTATGATAAGTGTTGAGGAAATCTAATCCTTTCTTGGTTGTTCGATAGCGCATCTCATCTTTATCTTCCATAGTCAGCAGATTCAATTCTGCTAGAGCTGATAGATAATTGTCCAAAGCCGTGGAATCCAACTTGCATCGGTCCATAATCTCGCCTTCCTTAGAGCCTTTGGCTGCCACTCGCAAGATTTCCGCAATGACCTTAACTTCGTCTTTTCTTCCCGTCTTAAAGCACCACCATAGCACTATTGTTTATTGAACATGATTGACTTGTAGGCATTTTAATGGTTATTTCAGTTCCGCCAATAATGAACTAACAGATAGTAAAAAATTCTAGAACACAACGCATTTCAAATTAGAACAGCATAACAACGCAACATCAGGAACATAATTTCTGAAAAACACCTATTTCTTGAAGTAATCTGTGATAATTGCTGTCCAGAACATAAGAAACTAGAGCAGACGACATTAAAATCCCTCGGCTACGAAGAAAATTGGCTTAGTCAAGGTTTCTTGACTAAACGAATAACGCATCGATTATATTTTTGGTCAAGATTTCTTGACAAAAACACTTTTCTGTTCTATTAAGTAGTGTATTATTGGTGCCCATGTTGGGAGATAGACGGGCAACTCTCCTTGTATTTCTGGTTCTCTGTTGCATATTGGTTAGTATGCCTAACATTATCGTAGTTAAGGCAGCTGAGGATTCTTGGGCAACTATGGAGCCAATGCCTACGGCTAGGAGTAGTCTTGGGGTTGCTGTTGTGGATGGTAAGATTTATGGTATTGGAGGTTTCAATGGCAGTTTTCTGGGCACTAACGAGATGTATGATCCTGCTACAGATACGTGGGTGACAAAAACGCCAATGCCAACGCCTAGATGCAATTTCGCCATTGCTGTTCATCAAAATAAAATATTCGTCATAGGAGGAACTATAGGTCCAATGGTTGATACAGGGGTGAACGAGGTTTATGATACTATAACGGACACTTGGGAAACCAAAAGTGGCATGTCAGTGACAAGAAAGGGATCATGTGCAAACGTTGTTAATGACAAAATATATCTGATAGGCGGTGTACAAACGGGGATCCCGCCTTTTCGTGTTACCGGTGAAACCAGAGTTTATCACATTTCAAATGATTCTTGGACCACCAATACACCCATACCAACTCCTGTTTCTAATTACGCATCTGCAGTCAGCGACAATAAAGTATACATAATTAGCGGTCATTTAGATTCAGGCACTGATTGTAACTTGACTCAAATTTATGAGCCTGCAACTGACACGTGGAGTTACGGCACGCCTCTTCCTGTTGCTATTTTTGGGGCATCTG
Organism: uncultured Candidatus Bathyarchaeia archaeon; assembly: GCA_964623205.1. GTDB lineage: Archaea > Thermoproteota > Bathyarchaeia > Bathyarchaeales > Bathyarchaeaceae > Bathyarchaeum. Next base: position 28,683 of record CAZUQX010000007.1, read on the forward strand.
CAGGAGCTACTTCTGGCGTCTTGGCTCCAAAACGATTCCATTTGCTATATTGGGATATTCAGTATGTTTATGACCCCGAAAACTCCACATGGACTAGCGGCACTCCAATGTTAACCGCTCGTTATGGCGCAGGGGTCGCAGTGGTAAATGATGAAATATACGTCATTGGCGGATCCGACGGTGAAACTTACCGAAACGAGAATGAAAAATATACTCCAGCAGGCTATATCCCAGAGTTTCCATCATGGATAATTCTACCACTATTTTTAGTTATCATGTTATTTGCAATAATCATCAGAACGAAAATATTCGCTGATTCTTCTCTGAAATAGAGCGTTCCTTAGTAGGCTGCTTCTCTCTATCCATTGTTTCATTGGAATCTGAAACTGGTTGGCGATGCGGTTCAAAGCTTCATTCAATGTGTTGTATTTTAGCGGTCTTTGCCTGAGGGCGTTTCTCACGTTCTCTCTCACCTGCCAGACTCCCACGGGCATGATATAGCCGGGATGCGCCTCTCTCAAAACAACTACCAATGCTTGTCTTCGTTCCTTCATGAGCAACTCTCCAACTGCTAGACGAGCTGCATAATAGCAGCCTCCAATGCTGGCGTAGGTGGTGCGACCGCCAAAACCTTCCCAATCTGAACACATGACAACATATCTGTCGCTGGGATTCCAAACTGTACCCGGATACCAAGCTTCCATCGCCTCATAACTCCAGACTCTCGGCATCATCAAAATCTCAAATTTATTGTCCAGATAGCGAGACTCATAGACACGATACTCGTTAATTTCAGGAAAAGTCTTAATCTTTTTCATCATATCTTTGGAGATGATGCTGTCCACAGCTGTTATGCTCCAGCGGGTGGGAACCAAGCGTCTCTGCTCCTTCATTCCAAAGGCGCCCACGCTAAAAGCCCGCTGAATCTTTGTAACTAACGTTCCCTTCTGGAATAGAGTTGTAACGGCTTCGGATGCCTTCAGGTCATCGTCGAAGTAAGCTTTCTCGATGTGGTGGTCCCACCGAGAGTTTGAGAGCTTCATATTCCTGAGGAGAGCGGAGGGTCCGAAAGGTTGAATCTGACTATCAAGAACAAGCGTCTGGGTAGGCTTCTTCTTGAGGGACAATTCAACATCAACTGGATTAATCGACAACGCCAGATCAATTGTCTGATCCATCATCTTCCCTGCCTCCTCGAACTTTTTCACATTAACTCTGTGCTTTCCTCTTACGAGCAAGGAGCGAAAGCCCACAATTTCATCAATTGACTTTCCAAACCAGAATTCGGGTAGGTCATAGAGGCTCGTGTCTTCATGAATTGGAGGAACGAGAGGTCCTGCATAAACGTAAGGATAACCGATTCGACCCACAAAGACCCCGGGTGGGCAAGCTCCATCCAAATCAGTGCCCTGAAGAAGAGGTGCGGTTTTGAAGTAAGAACGGAACCTGACAACAAGAGGACATCTGGTTTTGCCGCATAGGAACTTGCCACCTTTGCATGCTGCGCATAGGCTCTTTCCTCGGGCTTTCGTCACCAGCTGGTCTTTGCTGTAGTTTAGGTCTGCGGCGAGGCTGTGATCATCTAGAAGCTCCAGAACCCATGGGTTATCCTTCAAAGAAGGCTTGGGTTTCCTCACCTGCCCTATAACTTTGGCGTTTCTCTTTCCTCCAGTTAGTCTTCTCATCTCTGCTCCGCCGGAAAAGATCTGTGATAAGTTTGTTAACGAAGTTAGAAATTCTTTTCTATTCCCCCAACAAATTTTGCCATTTCGACTTGGGTTATCGGTTTTTCATGTTTTGTTTCTGATGAGTTGTGTGTGTCTGATTCTGATACCTGCATATTTGTTATATATGAATGGAGAGAATGTATGAAATAGTAAGAAACCAGACATTATGCCAGCACCCAACACCTGCAAAAAATTCACAGGAGTTAAGACTCAATGATCGTAACGCTCCACTCGTACAAGGGCGGAACAGGAAAGACCCTGCTATCCGTGAATTTGGCAATGATTTTAGCCGACAAAGGCAAAAGGGTTTGTCTACTAGATTTAGATCTTCGAGCACCAAGCCTCAACTCTACATTCAAAAACGACAAGAAATACTGGCTAAATGACTACCTGAACCGAGCCTGCGAGATCGACAGTGTTCTAACAGACTGCACTCCCAGATATATAAAAAAGGGAAAATTGTTTGTTGGTTTGGCAGACCCTTCAACAGAAGCTATTCGGGAGATGACATCCAAGGACAGAAAATGGGGAATGGAAGCATTAGGCAGACTGCTATCTCTCAAAAACTCTCTCACTAACGATATGAATTTTGATTATGTGATATGTGACTCCAGCCCAGGACTTCAGTACTCATCCATCAACGCCATCGTCGCAGCCGACATAGTACTAGTAGTAACCTCCATAGACAAGTCGGATGTGGAAGGAACCCAGAGGATGATACATGACCTCTACGACCTCTACGAAAAGAAGACAGGAATCATAGTTAACAAAGTTCCAGACTCCATCTTATTAGGAAGAATTCCCCTCAAACTCGACCCACACCAGTTACCCATCATCGACCTCATTCCCTGTTCCTGCGACGTACTCCAATCAGGAGGAGAATACCTTTTCGCTTTTGAAAAAACAGAACATCCCGTAACATACACATTAAGGAAAATAGCCGCGAAAATCGAACACATCTAAAAAAGTTACCGCCCAAATATAAGGTGACGAAGCGCCAGGTTATCATGGAATCTGAATAAGGAACCGCAGGATTACAAATCTGCTATAGGTTCTTGTGCCTCTTTTGAAGTTCCAGGCGCATGTGGAGTTCTAATCCAAAACTCCTAAAGCCCATGGATAATTGACCTCTAGGAAATTTTAAGTTAAACCTTTGAAGGAAAGACAGGGGCGTAATTTCCAGAGGTTAGTGCAGTGTCCTTTCAAATTGAAGTTAAATCTTTAAGTTTCCTATGACATAGCTATATGCGGAGATACTCATGAACAACCTCCGGGTACCCATCATTATCGTGAACTATAAGACCTATTCTGAAGCCACAGGTGAAAAAGCAGTTAAACTGTCAAAAATTGCTGAAGAGGTGAGCCTGGAGTCCGGGGTTAACATAGGTGTAGCTCCTCAATTCACAGACATAGCGGCCATTGCCGACGCCGTTTCAATTCCAGTGTTTGCGCAGCACATTGATCCAATAGAGCCGGGCAGCTTCACGGGGCACATTCTTCTTGAATCAGTTAAGGAGGCTGGAGCCATTGGAACATTAATCAACCATTCTGAGAGACGACTAAAATTGTTCGAGATAGAAGCCACAGTCACAAGATGCCACAAATCTGCCCTCGTTTCTGTGGTGTGCACTAATAACGCTGCCGTGAGCGCTGCAGCGGCTGCCCTTAAACCGGATATGATTGCCGTGGAGCCTCCTGAACTGATAGGAACTGGAATTCCTGTCTCTAAAGCCAAGCCTGAGGTGGTCTCGGGGACGGTTGAACTTGTGAAACGCATAAACCCTAAGGTAGTGGCTCTCTGCGGGGCAGGAATAACTACAGGTGAAGATGTTGCTGCTGCATTGAGGCTCGGCACCGAAGGAGTTTTGGTGGCTAGCGGCATAGTGAAAGCTAAAGACCCACGCAAAGTGCTGCTGGATTTTTCAGAGGCTATTGTTGAATTGTAGTCTATAAGACCGCAGAAAAATGCGGATCATAAAAAACCCCAAGGGTTTGTGGTAATGTAGCGTTTCTTGTTGTATTCGCGTCATTTTCGTCATTTTGTGTCATATCTTACGAAAAGATTTATATGTTAGTTTATGATATATTGCTATATATGATATGTCTTAAAAAAGACATATTGTATATGAGTTAAACAGAAGAACTGTAAAACAAAGCTACAGGGAGGTGAAAGTTACATGAAAAGAATATTTACAACCAATTGGTATTTACACAGAGCGTATTTCCCATCTAACACTCCAAGGCACGAAGCCAAGAATTGAAAGTTAAAGAAAGGTTTCCATAAATTTCTTCTTAATGTAAAAAAGAGAATTATTCATCTTCAAAATGCTAACAGGTTCTTGATTTATTCATATCGTGAAGAGTTCTTTTCAGGTCTAAAAGATGGTTCCTCTGTTTATAGTCAAGTTATTGCAAAAGGCCGTGTGCAAATCCATAAAGATGTTAAAATCATGAGTAAAGTTCAGTAATTCGATTGTAGTTTTTGAGCTTAGGCGGGATTGACAACCTTTATATCTTCTGTTCTGGCTTCATTCCCTTCTAACGGGATTAAATCAGTTGACCTTAACAGACCTTAAGGGATTGACAGTTGAACATTGAACTTAGATGTATCTCATGCATTCTAAATCGTGGCTACCTAGAAATTCAAGAATCCATAGACGACCCATCACTCCAATTCAAAACTATGTCAGCTCTCCTGCGTTTCTTAGCCGAGGAATTCAAACCAACAGCCAATCCCGCCTATTTAGGCACAAAACGAGACAGGTTGATAAGAGAGATAACTGGCAACCTTGACCCATTCAAAAAAAAGAAGCAGATTAGCAACCAAAAAGCTCTAGAAACTCTTCCTCTGGCAAAGAGTCTAGTCTCAAAAGAGACTTCAACGGAATTACGATTTAGGAAGGCTTGTCTCTCCGCCATCGTCGGCAACATCATGGAATTCGACCTCCCAGACAACCCCTTCAAGTTCACAGACCTCGAGAAGCTGATTCAGCAAGCCGAAAACGATCTGGCTATAGATGAGATTCCCCAAATCTTCAACAAAACAAAGAAGGCAAAACGTATTCTTTACTTAACCGACAACGCCGGAGAAATAGCCTTCGACACGCTGCTTGTCCAAGAACTGAAAAATCTAGGTGCCCATGTCATAGTGGCAGTTAAGAGTGGTCCGATACTCAACGATGCCACCATGGAAGACGCCCAAATCGTTGGAATGGACAAAGTGGCAGACGAAGTAATCACCACAGGCTCGGACTCGGTTGGTTTGTTTCCCGAAGAATGTTCTAGCGAGTTCCTAAACATTTACAATTCGGTGGATTTTGTGGTGGCGAAAGGCATGGGTTACGCTGAGACCCTTACAGAACTTCAGCTTCCAGTTCCGCATGCTTTACTGTTGCGAACAAAGTGTTGTACGGTAGCTAATCACCTTAATGTGGATACAGGGAAAAACGTTGCTAAGATTCTATTCTGATCCCGCAGGATGTAACAGAAGTGGATTTGCCTAGAATACGTCTTGGACGGAGTGTTCTCTCTAATGTCAATGAGGCTCTTCGAAGAGAATGGCTTGTAACCAACGGGTTAGGCGGATACGCTTCCTCGACTATTTTGGGAATTAACACCAGAAAATATCATGGTCTCCTCGTTGCAGCATTTAATCCTCCAGTAAATCGCTGGGTTCTGCTGACAAAGCTTGACGAAGAAATTAAAATCGGAAATAGACTCTACGCCCTAGGGGCTAACGAGTTCAGGGACGTCATATACCCTGAAGGATACCGTTTTCTCTCTAACTTCGTCCTCAACCCCCTCCCAACTTACAATTACGCTGTGGAAGGTGTTAGCCTTCAAAAGACGATTTTCATGCCCCAAGGAAAAAACGCGACCATAGTAATCTACGAAGTCTCCAATCCATTAGACGAAAAGATATCTATCCACATCTCACCACTCGTCAATTCAAGGCACATCTACCACATAACGAACAAGAACATGTTACCGTGGAGATTTTTTCAGAAGCGCTTCAGACAAGGCGTGATAATAGAGCCCTCCGATCCGATATCCTCTCTGATCCTGTCCTCAGGCAATGACGAATCTTTCGTGGAGGAGAATTGGTGGGTTGAGAAAATATTCTTCAGGACAGATGCCTCCAGAAATGAAAGCAGTATCGACGACTACTTTAGACCAGGATTTTTCCGGTTTTCTGTCGATTCGAAAGAAAAGAAGAAATTTTATGTCCTTGCTGCAGCTGGAAAAAGCGAGGCGGAAGCCCAGAATCTTTATACATCCCTTGGCAAAGGTAAGGAATACATCGATCGGTTGCTTCGGCAGGAGTTAGAGCGCCGAGAAGGTTTGTTAAAAAAGTTCCAGGAACGCCACGCTGACTTAGAAATGGCGGAGTGGTTGAAGTGGCTCACCCAGGCGGCAGTCTCTTTCATTGTGAAGAGAGCCTCAACCGGAAAGAAGTCTGTTATTGCTGGTTACCCGTGGTTTGATGATTGGGGAAGGGATTCCCTCATTTCTCTGCCTGGGCTAACGCTTGTCACTGGGAGGTTTGAGGATGCACAGGAGATTTTGTTGACTTTTAAGCACTATTGTAAAAACGGTGTCATCCCCAATCGTTTCTCGGACACGGCTGAAGATGCACCAATCTACAACACGGTGGACGCCACCTTGTGGTTCTTCAACGCTGTTCTTCAATACCTCAAGTATACTGGTGATTTTGAATTTGTTCGAGAAAATTTGTGGGAAACATTGAATGAGATCGTTGAGTATCACATTAAAGGCACCATCTTTGCCATTCACATGGAAGAAGATGGATTGATTGTGCATGGTCCACAACTGACTTGGATGGACGCTGCTACAATTGACCGTTTTGTTACGCCAAGAGGGGGGAAGGCAGTTGAGATCCAAGCCTTGTGGTATAACGCCCTGAAAACCATGCAGTTGCTAGCAGAAAATTTCAATTATGGAGATAAAGCAGAAGAATATTACAGCATGGCTGAAAAAGTTAGAAAAAGTTTTTCAGAAAAGTTTTGGAACCCCAAGAAAGAATACCTCTTCGATGTAGTATCTGAGCATGGCACTGACCCATCGTTAAGACCGAATCAGGTGATTGCTGCCTCGTTGGACTTTCCTATTCTTGACAGTGGAAAAGGGGAGAAGGTCGTTGAGATAGTCTGGAAAAAACTGTGGGGCAGTTACGGGCTTAAAACTCTCCCTAACGATGATCCACGATATATAGGCGAATACATCGGTGATCGTGGTCATCGCGATAGTGCATATCACAACGGCACGGTTTGGGCGTGGCTTATCGGCCCCTTCACCACAGCTTTCTTAAAGACTAAAAATCACGAAACACGTTGGCGAAACTTTGCCTTCAAAAGGTTTCTTCAACCTCTCTTCTGTGAAGAAATTTACCGAGGTGGCTTAGGAACGGTTAGCGAAATCTTTGATGGTGATGAGCCGCACATTACCAGAGGTTGTATTTCTCAGGCTTGGAGCGTAGCTGAGCCATTAAGAGCCTACGTTGAGGACGTAGCTTTGAAGAGACCTCCCCATGAAAGAGAAATTCTAAATACTCGTACATATTAGTAAATAAGAAATTTTAAAAAAGGCGAGGAATAACCTTTTTCTTCCTGAAGTCATTAATACAACATGGAACTTTAGTAACTTAGGTAGTTTTAGAGAAGGTAATGAAAAGATGGTTAAAGAAACAGGCGGAGCATCTAAAAGGATGTTTATCACTGGACTTATCATCGTACTTCTTGTTTCCCTTGCACTTTCAACATTAATTGCTAGTCAATGGGCTGTTGGACCACAGGGTCCACTAGGACCACAAGGAGAAGAAGGACCCACAGGGGACACAGGACCACAAGGAGAAACTGGACCACAAGGACCACAAGGAATACAGGGACCAACAGGAGCTACAGGACCACAAGGAGAAGAAGGACCTACAGGGGACACAGGACCACAAGGAGAAACTGGACCACAAGGAGCCACCGGACCACAAGGACCACAGGGAGAGCAAGGCATTGGATTTGAACCCCAAAGCCGCATTTCAGTTCCAGCAACAGCATTCATATGCCTTGATACCCAGTACGAATTCAACCCGTTTGTATTAAGAAATGATCTGTCCATACCGCTCAATTTTGTCGCACCACTTCAACTCCCCCATGGAACCACCATCACAGACGTTACTTTCTATTGGTATGATAATGGTACTGATGTTATCGATTTTTCTTTGGTTAGGTATGAGCGGGTTCAGGCTTACACAATGGGCTCTTGTTCTTCTCCTTCCACGGAACTGGTAGGAGATGGTTCCTCTTCTCCTGTTGCTATAAGCTTTGAAACCGTCGACAACAGCCAGTACGTTTACTACTTGCATGTCTATATTCCTGCTTCCCTTACAGAAGGGGAATACATGTTCTATTATGCAATTATAGAATATGAATTTCCAGCATAAACACCAGAGATACAATCCCCACTCTTTCTCTGCATTTTTCTTCTTGCCCGAAAACTTACGTATGGAAATACTGTAAATCTCGTGTGAATGTAGCATTCTAAAATTTTAAAAGTAGAAGACAATGCAGAATTTCTTGGGAGACTTGTGGAAACGGTTTGGTGAATGGCCTAACCAAAAGGATAAACTTAGATAATGCGTGTACCGCCTAATGAGTTGGATTACATATGACTCTTACAACTACATGGGTTCAAATGAATAGTGGTCAACCATGACAGATGTTTGTCTAATGTTTGAGGTTCATCAGCCATTCAGGTTGAACCGTAATTTTCACTCTGACCTGCTGTCTAAAGGAAAAGTAACAAAAAAGGAGCTTTTTGACCTCTATTTTGACAACGGACTTAACCGTTACATTTTCGAGAGAGCCGCAAGGAAATGTTACTTTCCAGCAAACAGCATAATCTTAGAACAGATTGAACAATGCAAGAGAGAACGGAAAAAGTTCAAGGTAACTTACGGGATATCCGGAGTCTTCCTTGAACAGTGTGAACGATGGAACCCAGACCTCATCGAATCCTTCAAACAACTCGCAGAAACCGGCTGCGTCGAATTCATGAATGAAACATACTACCACTCGTTGGCTAGCCTTCACGGAACAGATCGCTCAGAATTTGTGGAACAGGTTGAAATGCATCGTCAGCTCATGAAGGACCTCTTCAATTATGAACCACAGGTTATCGAAAACACTGAGTTACTATACAACAACGCCATAGCTAAGACAATGGAGGGAATGGGTTACAACGGCACAGTTACAGAAGGCATTGAGAGGCTTATCTGGGGAAGAAGCCCCAACTACGTCTACAAAGCCAAAAACTCTAACCTCCGCGTGTTACTCCGCAACTACCGCCTCTCCGACGACATAGGATTCCGCTTCTCCTCAAATTGGTGGAGCGAATATCCTCTAGACGCAACCAAATACGCCCGGTGGCTAGCCGCAACCCAAGGACAGGTGATTGTTCTTTTCGTTGACTACGAAACATTTGGGGAGCACCACTGGTCAGAATCTGGAATTCACGAATTCTTAAGATGGCTACCAAGCGAAGTGAACAAATGGCACAACCTTCACTGGCAAACTCCCTCCGAAGTCATTAAGAGGCACGCTCCAGTCGGTGAAATCGACGTTCATGAATACAACACCGTCTCGTGGGCTGACATTGAACGAGACCCCAGCGCGTGGATTGGCAATCCAATGCAGAACATTTGTTATGACTCTTTGAAGGAACTTGAACCGTTGGTGAAAGGAATCGGCGACAAAGAGCTTATTCGTCTGTGGCGGTACCTCCAGATGAGTGACCACCTGTATTACCTCAGCATAAAGGGAGGAGGACCTGGAGACGTACACAACTACTTCAGTCCCATGGGCAGTCCGGTAGAAGCCTTTGCGGTATACTCACGAATCCTCTCCGACCTCGAAGCCAGAATCCTCGTAGAACTAGAAAAACCAGAACTGGCAGCAAAGAGGATGCTGAGGCGGCTTCCAGCTGGAATGGGATTCACCTTCTCTTACGACTTTGCTCGCTCCTCTGGTTTAACAGTTCACAGCTTAAACGAATTTTATTCAACACTGAAGACCATTGACCTTAGCTCTATTCGGTTTCATGTGGAAAAAGGAGATTTCGAACGCTGGCTACGCCAAGTTGTCGGCGAAAACAAACTAGCTGATGAGATGGCAAAAATCAGTAGGGCAAGCAAAAAGCTGAAAGGGGAAGCATTACGCAAGAAAGTTCTTGCTGCAACTGAAAGAAGAATAAAACAATTGAAAGGAATTACTAATGAAGGCTCTACCCGTTTAAAGGCAAAGGAAGGCTAGAAATGGCTTGGTTAACAACGAAGAGTAGGTGCAAGTAGAGAGGCTTTTGATTATGATTAGAGATCCTGTCTGCGGGCTACCATTAAATGAGACCAATACAGAATTCAAGGCTGAAGTGAGGGGAAGAACATACCATTTCTGCGGTGAATACTGCAAACGCGCCTTCCTGCGGGGAAAGAGAATAGCCTACTTCTCCATGGAAATCGGATTGAACAACGATTTTCACACCTACAGTGGAGGTTTAGGAGTATTAGCTGGTGACATGATAAAATCCAGCGCTGACCTTAAGATACCGTTAGTAGGAGTCACTCTCGTCAGCAGGAAGGGGTACCTAAGACAGGAGCTTAGAGACGGAAAACAGATCGAGTATCCGGACGAGTGGATGCCGTCCAAATTAATGACTGAATTGCCAACTCAAGTCGAGTTGAATATACAGAATCGAAAAGTCAGAGTAAAAGCTTGGCTTCATGATTACCAGAGTCCCACAGGAGGATTGGTTCCTGTCCTATTTCTTGACACAGACGTCGAAGGTAACACCCCCGAAGATAAGGAGATTACTTCTTTCCTGTATGGTGGCGACGAGAGGTACCGGTTGAAGCAGGAGATCGTCTTGGGAATTGGCGGGGTAAAAATGCTTGAAGCCGCTGGCTTCAGAATAGGAAAGTATCACATGAACGAGGGGCATTCTTGTCTCCTCACGTTGGAGTTGTTGGCAAGGAACGGTATGGAGCTGGATGAGGTGAGAGATCTTTGCATATTCACCACTCATACTCCAGTAGAGGCGGGTCACGACAAGTTCTCGTATGATCTTGTCCAAGAAATGTTGGGTGAAATGATTCCTCTGAAAACCATGAAGAAACTTGGAGGAGAAGATCGGCTGAATATGACGCGTCTGGCACTTAACTTAAGCAAATATGTGAACGGCGTTGCTAAAAGACATAAAGAGTTTTCCTTAACCTTATTCCCAGGTTACAACATCACAGCCATAACTAACGGTGTCCACTCTTTCACATGGACCTGTGAGAGTTTCAGAAGGCTTTTTGACAAGTATCTGCCGGGATGGGCTAACGAACCTGAATTGTTGGTGAGGGTAGACAGCATCCCCGACGGGGAGATCTGGCGGGCTCATATGGCGGCGAAAGAGGCTCTAATACGTTATGTTCGTGAATTATCAGGTCTCCGATTTGATAGCGACGTGCTTACTTTTGGTTTTGCTCGAAGATCCACCGGCTACAAAAGACCAAGTCTGCTATTCTCAAACATAAAGAGACTTGAAGAAATCAACAAGGTGGGAAAGATTCAAGTTGTTTATGCGGGCAAAGCTCATCCCAAGGATTGGATGGGGAAACGGTTAATCGAAGAGATTCATGAGATGAAAGAGAATCTGAAGGGTCTGATGAAGATTGTCTATTTAGAAAATTATGATCTGCAGATGGCGGCTAAGCTTACTTCGGGTGTAGATGTCTGGTTGAATACTCCTCTCCCACCTTTTGAGGCTTCTGGCACAAGCGGGATGAAGGCAGCCCATAATGGGGTGATAAATTTCAGTGTCTTGGATGGTTGGTGGGTGGAGGGTTGTGTTGAGGGTGTCACGGGTTGGGCTATTGGGCCTTCTCCAAAAGAAAACTTGGAAGAGGCGGATAGGAGATATCGGGAGGTCACAGAATTATACAGTAAATTGGAGTATGTGGTTGTCCCCAAATTCTACCGAAATAGGGATGATTGGATACGAATGATGGAGAACTCGATTGGAAAGGTTGCCTACTACTTCAACAGCCACAGAATGATGCGAAGATACGCATCAGAAGCCTACCTGTAAATATACCAAAAAGCTTTGGAAAAGAAAGTGTCTATTTTTCTCGTTTTATGCAAGCAATTCCTTGGAGGCTATTTCGTAAATTTACTTCGATTTCTCTTGAATTTCTTTTTGCATTTAACACTGCAGAAATAATATTTTTCTCCATCATGAGTGATTTTATATTTAGCTGTCTTTTCGTTTAGAACGACGCCACAGACTGGATCTCTAGGCATAATCTTTCATCACTCAATAGATGAGGAATTCTATATAAGACTGTTGTATAGACTGCGAATATTCGTTAGAAGAGAAGCCTGAAGATTAGTTGAATAGTTGGGTATTGTATTTTCGTTTCTTCAAGTAACCGATGGTTTTATATGAACGATAATACATATGAGAAATACTTCATAAAAAGCTAGGTAAAAGAGAACTCAAAGCAACATTAGGATAAACAAAGAGGGATGTAATTATGAAAAAGGGATTAAGTGAAACCTGTTACAGGTTCTTTGTGAATTTGTCGAATCCTACAAGATTAGCTGCATTAGAAAAGTTGATGAAAAAGCCGATGAGTGTAACTGAGCTCGCTGATTCTCTTGGGCAAGAACAGAGCATGATCTCACATAACCTTAAACCACTACTAGACTGCAATTTCGTTTACATCAAGAGACAGGGAAAGAAACGAGTTTATTCTGCCAATCAAGAAACTATCGGTGCACTCTTCAAAGCAGTTGAGAATCACGCCAACAAATTCTGTCCAACAGGCGGAAAGTGCCTCATAAGAGGAAATTAAGGGCAATTTTGCAATGGTTACAATAGGTGATAATTCATGAAACAGGATATTAAGGAGATTTCTGCCCAACCAGTAAGGCTGCTAGACATGGTAGACTATCAGGAAGGCTCTGTGGTAAGTCGAACAGTAATTGACAAAGAGACAGGAACGGTAACCCTATTCGCCTTCGATGAAGGCCAGGGACTAAGTGAACATACGGCGCCCTTCGACGCTTTAGTTCATACACTAGACGGCGAAGCTGAAGTTACAATATCTGGAAAAACATTTCCGTTGAAGAAGGGAGAAATGGTGATAATGCCAGCCAATCAACCGCATGCCTTGAAGGCAACTGAGAGATTCAAAATTATTCTAACAATGATATGGTCATAATAATTGCAGCAGATAAAAAAGTGAGAGATTATTGTTAGAAGGGTTATGGAACTAACTCAACTTTCTCTATTTCTGGCACTCGTTTCTTTATGCAATTTATGACTCCCCATTGTAGGGTCATAGCTGACATTGGGCATCCGTTGCAGGCTCCCTTAAGTTTCACCTTAGCGACGCCGTTCTCTATATCCACAAGTTCGATATCTCCGCCGTCAGCCTGTAATTGAGGTCTCACTTCTTCAATGCATTGTGCCACTTGTTCCTTAATCGTCTTTGTCATGGATAACAATCCCTTAAATAACAAAATAAAAATCAAACTAATAAAGATGCTGCGTGCTTTAAAGCCGAAGTTCACGAACCCACAACAACGATTCTTGTTCCAGTCACAAAAACCGAATAAAATAATAATCGGGAAAAACGATTATTCTCTGGAACGTGCAGAAGATGAGTGCGAGCAAAATCAGGGGAAAGATTTTGGTAGTGTTGTGGGCTGCTGGAAAGCCGATTACCCTTCAAGGGATAGCTGAAAAAGTAGGATTAAATTCATCCTCAACAATGGGATACGTGCTAGGTCTCATAAAAGCAAAATACGTTTCTGTGCCTCAGAAACATTCCTACGCCATAACAAATCTGGGCAAACAAGCGTTAGGGCTGCCAAAAGTAGACAAGAAACTGGTATCGAACATTCTGAGTCCCGTCTCCATAGAAAGAGCCTTCCATTTCTACTATGATCTCAATCAGTACTCTGGCATTCATGCAGACAGCCTCCAAGATTTCGTTGAAAAAATCCAAGCGGTCGATTTGAAGTCCATCGAATTCCATATTCCACGAAAAGACTTTGAACTTTGGATTCGCTCGCTGGGAGACCTAGAACTCTCCAAGAAGTTAGAATTGCTGCGAATGGCACAGTTGTCTGGAGAAAGCCTCAGAAAAGAGCTCTACGAAACCATTAAGTCCAGATGCGAAGAACTGACGAGGCTTTCCCTCTAAAGAGTGCAAATAACTGCAACTGCTTTCAAGCGCGCAATCTTTTAGAATATGTAGGCGGTTCTATCAAACGAAGAAAAAAGGGGAAAGAGTTAGGAGTCCACCTTCACGAACCTCTTCTTCAACTTTTCCAAGACCTTTGGTAACGTAGTATATTCCATAGCATGAGAACTCAGACGCGCAGGCTCAAATTCTCCCATGCGACGAAGAACCGCGGCGTACTCTATTGCTTCTCGCCGAGCTAGATCAAAGGCTGGGTCCTCAAACAGGTCGCTTATCAGGGGCTCGCCGTTGTCGTCGCTGACAATCATCCCGTTGCCGACCTGAAAGCCGAGAGCCACAATCCGCGGGGGGCCATCAAAGACGGTGCATCGACTATCCTTCAAGCCCACAGGCATGAGTGGACCCCAGTGACTCCCGCGCATCCACCCTTCCACGAAATAGCTGTGCATGTATGGAGCAAGAACCTCCCCAAGCGCTGGCAAGCCGTGCTGAGACCTTACAATCGAGACAGGATCATCCTTTCCCACGTATTTACCTGCAATCAACGACAGTCTTGTTATGCTCGTGGCGCCGCATATCAGGTTATCTCTAGCTCGCCGCACATGCGAGACTACGTAACGCTCAGGCGTCCCTATCAAGGCTATCAACTCGTACATCTCTTCGGGACACTTCAAAATTACCTTCTTGTTTTCTATCACGTCAAGAACCTCAAACTTAAAGCCCCCTATCATACTCGGGTCAATCACAAGGCCTGCAGTGTTGCTCGGGTCTCCAAATATTTTGAACATGGGAAAATTGAAGGCGCCGGGTTCAGTTTTGTCGGCAGCGAAGACAACTATTGGGTCTGAGCCGCGTTCCTCGATTTCCATCTCAGCTACGCCAGGGCCCATCCCCCGTATGTTTCCGCTAAAAGCCGTTTTTAGAAGATCCTGTCCTGCACCATAGAGTTTGAGAACTTTTGCTTTGTTGGCAGCTTCTTGGAAAATTTTCCATGCCAGTTTGTGGATTTCGAGGTTGCTTTCTCCTTTCTGGTGTACCATGAGGAGTTCAAGGTCGTCCCCTGCGTTGAATACATAATAGCTGTTGATAAGTCCCTTATTTTGTGCTTCTTGTAACCGTTTTTTTCCAATATCAATGAGAGGCTTAGGCACTATGTGGTGCCCAGCTAGTGACCCTACATCAGCTTTAATAATCGAAATAGTAGTTTTTTCCGTCATTCTACCCCTACACCCTTCGTACTAGCCTTTCTAGTGTGACGGTCTTAAAAGATCTCCCTAACAACCCCGCCGTCTTGTTCCAGTAACAACCACTTCAGGCAAGATAAGAGACAAACTTCAATAAAACCCGTGTTTACATATGTTCTCAACTGCTAATCCCCAGAAGAGAGGAAACGAAGAATGAAGATCGTATTCTCGCAAAAATGTCTGGAGTACAGTTGGCCTGGACACATCGAAAGACCTGAACGAGTTAGAAAAGCGCTTGAACTCCTAGAAAGGCAATATGATTTCCTGGAGCCTAAGCCAGCTTCACGGGAAGACCTATTGAGGGTTCACACCAGAGAATACGTTGACTTGATCGAGACTGCAGAGGCTGGAAGCTACTTGGATGGGGACACACCAGTGCCTGAAAACATCTACGAGTATGCTCGTCTTTCTGCTGGTGCAACGGTGTTGGCTGCCAAGGAAAAGGGGTTTTCTTTCATGAGACCTCCGGGTCATCATGCTGGCAGAAACGGTAGAACCTTGGGAGTAGCAACCTTGGGCTTCTGTTACTTCAACAACATCGCAGTAGCTACCAGAAAACTGGGCGTACCCACCTTGATTCTGGACATTGACGGACATCATGGAAACGGGACTCAAGAGGTTTTCCAAGGAGACCCCAAAGTTACATTCATCTCCTTGCATAGGTCCCCCACCTATCCGGGAACAGGTCTTAGGTCGCATGGTAACTGTTTGAATTTTCCTTTGTCGTATCCTGCTGGTGATTCGTTATATCTGGAGACTTTGCAGAAAGCGTTGAATCAGGTAGAAATGGCAAATATCGAGTTGGTTGGGATTTCAGCGGGTTTTGATGCTCACCAAGGAGACTTGGCTTCGTTGGGTTTGACACCTGAGGGATACCGAGAGATTGGAAAAAGGGTGGGAGCCTTAGAGAAGCCAGTCTTCGGTGTGCTAGAAGGGGGTTACATAAGCGAATTCGTAGGCAGAGACGTGCATGAACTCATCCAAGGAATCGAAGAGAAGCACTGAAAACTCAACTCCATGCAGATTAGGAGACTAATAACAGCGTATTGTTGAAAACATCCAACTATTTGTTTGATTTTCTGTTTGGGATTTCATCTCTTTCACCAAAACGGTTCTTAGGTATCTCTAAGCTTATTTAAATTATTCGAAAGGGCTTTTTACAATTATTCTGCAGGTTCATAAGATTTCCAGAAATGGAGTGTGTTCCCTGCCTTCTTGATAATATCATTATATGTTAATACTTCCACATTATGAAAGCTCTCTTTCAATAGCGTTAGTTTCTCTTTTTGAACTTTTGTTAGTCTTGTTCCAGAAAGTGCTCCTATTACGGCTATTCCCTTTGAATTATAACCCAATGATGTTTGTTCAATATAATAATCAACAGCTTGATTTATACCATCGTATACTTTCTTTGATAACGTGCCATCCTTATTGAATATCGGGTCATTTGCTTCTTCAAGTTCGATTAAAACACATTTGTCTAATCCATCGATACGTTCAATTATGAAATCCGCATGTTTTCTTTTGCCGATTTTTGTGTCTCCTGTTAGTTTTCCATCTGGAGTAATGTCTGAAAGGATTTTCTTGTCGAAATATTCTATACCTAAAAGCCAATAATCTTTTGCTAGCAGTTTATGTATAGCTTTTTCATCTTTTTTCACAGAATCTTGGTGTCTTTTAATTTGTTTTTTAAATTTCCTTAAACTTCTCTGCAGTTTTTCATATCTGTCCATCATTTTGGACATTTCTGGTAGTTTCTTAATTATTTTGTTCTGGTCTCTCCTTGATAATTTAGAAAGTTGTTTAATGAAAAGTCGAGATACTTTAGATTTTAGAAGTGAATTTAATAATTCCCCAACCTCTTCTTCACCAAGTTTCTCTATCACTTCAATGAACGTTTTGAGTTGTATTTTTGGAGCTTTGGGTTTGAGTTTCACATACTCCTTAATAATTTCTGTCCCTAACGGTGAGTGCTCCAAGGCTTTTTTCAATTTCATTTTTTGTTCGGCAGTCATTCTGTCAAATTCTTTAATCAGATTCTCCAAAATGTTGTAATATGAATTTTTCAGTTCATTAACCAATGCATTTGGGGATTTACCTTTAAAGAAATGCTGCGGAACTTTTTTAGAAAAATCACCCCAAATTTTATGGGAATACTTATTTAGCCTTAATTCATTAACGGCAGAATCTATTTTCTTGCCGTATTTGACATAAACATCAAAATTAATTTTAACCCAATTTTTCCCATTTTCCGTGGTTTTATAATAGGGTGCAAAGTGTTTTCCCTTGAAAAAAAGCAATTCAAAATTTTCTAATCCATCATATTCCTTTTTCATGCAGCTTAACATGTGTCTCAATTTGGTGAAACCGTATTTAATCCAATTCTCTTTCTCTTCTTTTGAGGGTCTAAATGCAAAGTAAATTTCTTTCTCCTTCAAATCGTCATAAAATCTCCATTGTGTGCCACAACAAAATTTGTCGATTACTTGAAATTCAGGTGATGCGGGAACGCTTTTTAATTGTTTATCAATCATTTATGTCGGATTCCATCTAAACTATCCAATCATTGTGAAGTGACTCAACCACGATTTTTATCAACCTCGTATTCTGCCTCTCCCTCTTCGACTCCTTTCCTCGCCTTTTCATATGCTTCTCTGGGAATTTGAAGTGAATTCTGATTTAGTTCGTTTCTAAGACATGAAAATTCCTTCAGGATTTTAGTTAGTTTATCAATCGAGCTTTCATTAACAATATCAATCTCTCGGAATATTCTCACTCTGTTTCTCAGCGAATTGTATTTGTTGCCAGCATCTTGATGCGAACAGGTTTTTTCATTGGGATTAAGAAATGTAATAATTGCTGTTAGTGCAGCAACGACAATAGCCATGAAAGCAGTAATGATTTCATGATAGGAAAATTGTGTTAGGGCTGAGACTCCAGAAAGTGCAGCCAATACTACTGCGGGCAAACCCAAATATCGGTGAATATTTCGCCATTTGTTTGCAGCTTCAAAATGTCCTTTTGCCGAATATAGGCAATCTTCTTCTATTCTTTTCGCCTCATCAACAATCTTTGCTTTCAGGTCTACCATTTTACTACCTCTTAATAATATGAAGGAAAATGAGAATCAAAAACTAGGTTCCACCAGTAGAAAGCGTCAGAAATCTTTTCATTTTTTTCGGTTTCTCTCGCCTTATTTGCACGAATCAAAGCAGTTTGCAATTTTGAATATGCCTCTTGTTTTTGTGCTTCAGTTTGGCAAGCAGGAATAACCCCTGATATTCCCATTGGGTCTTGAATTCCTGCAAGACTATTACTATACAATTGGCTGAGGATTTTTCTAACATCATATGAATACTCAATATAATCCTCACCAGAGGCGTATTTTGTTACACGTAATTCAAGGTAAAAAGATGAAATAGGAACGTTTCTAAAATACTTCCAAGCCTTTAAGAATCTAACAAGAGGTTTAACCTTGTAACCTTTCTCTTTATTAACATAAGTAACCCATGAATTATGGGCTTTTGGGGAAGAGTTCATCCATCCTCCATTCCCATCGGGAATTTCGTAGATGTTATAGCCATTACTGCTTGTTTTGATGAAATCCGCAGGAACAACCTCAGTTGATTCTGAGGCATCTCTTCCAAATGGAACCCAAACGGCAGGTGTTCTTACCGAAACGCCTGTATTTGGAAATCTAACATCAAGGGCATTCCGCATCTTACGAAGAGTTGTAAGGGAGTTTTCATTTAAATTGCCTGATGGTATAACAGCGAAATAATCGACATCGCTATAACCACGAATACTGGTTGCATTCCCAAATGACCCTGTTTTGAAAAAATGTGTCATTCCAAAGCTTGATACAAGACATGCTTTTATTGAATCACGATGTCCCTTTGCAGCCTCCGATTCTGTCAAAGTTGGCGTAAGACGACTATGAAATTCTTTAAATCCTTCTTCAACGGTCTTAGCCAAATCCTCACAACTCCGATAGTTTTTTCTTGAAGTAAAATATGAAGAATGGAACGCCACCAATTCCAGTAAAGATTATCCTGAAAGTTTCGTTATTAAGATAGAGTAAGGAATCAATTACGCTGGCTGTTGCGTAAATCCCGATGATAGCGATTATTGGTATAACAAAGAAGTCTTTAATCGCCTTTTCAACTCTGTCTTCGCCCATGTAATTCTCCTCCTGATGATAGTTTGTTTAATATTTTGTAGCGATATATTTAAATGTTTGGACATAAATATTAAATTACTCTTTGTTATCAACTGGATTTTTGGTAATTGGCTTTTGAGTTAAACTACCCAAAGAAAAAGAAACATATGGAGAGAGTCAAATGAAACTGCTAACTCTGAAATGAAAATCATAGATTTCCTTCGATAATCCTTTGCTCTTTCTCGGTTATTCCATAAATCTTGTAAACCAGCTCGTCAATTTGGCAGTTAATTTTGTCCATTTCCTTCTCAAGTCTAGCCCGTTCATCTGTCATTTTGTCACCAATTTGGTTTACACGAGCTTTGAGAGACAGCATCCTATTAACAAGTTGTATTAATGTTTGTTCAGATTCTTGAGCAACTTTTATCGGAAGTTCTTCCAGAAACTTAGTTCTATACCTCAAATAGCCTCCACCCATATGCATACCACCAAATAATACAAAATAAACAAAAGAAACCAGTTTTGAATTGAGCAAGCCGAGAATATATTCTAATGAAGTGTTTTCATTTTTCAATACCCCAAAATAAACTCCGCCTTGTGGTATTCTCTTCTCATAATCCATGGTAGCAGTTATTCTTAACGCATCTTCAGCGATGACAATTTTTCTTTTTAAACTGTTTACATACCTTTTTGATGTTGTGCTTATGACTTTTTTTAAGTTATTTTTTGTTATATAGCTGCCTTTGCTAATTGAACTGTATCTATCGAATTGATATTGTTTCAAAATTTCGAAATCATTAACAATGTTCTCTTCTAATGTTGTTGGTATTCTTAGCCCTTCAGAAATCTTAAGGTATTTTGATAATTTATCGCATTTTCTCAGTAATTTTATAACAATGTCAAATTGTTCTTGGCTAATATTAATTGGGAAGATTTTTGAAGGCAAAACTTCCAAATCCCTTCGTGTTAGCCAATAATTTACAAAATTTTTATTTAAGAATTCATCACGTGTTGATACCGAACCGATATTAATCCTTTTTACATTTTTTCCCTTTGTAAGAAAAAGAAGAACTGGATAATTTGCAGCCTCTTTAAAAATATCTAAATGGCTAACACTTATAATTGTGCAATGGCTTGAATTCTTTACAATAATTTCCCTCAGTTTTTCAGCAGAACTGGCAGCACAAAATTTGTTCGGCAAGATGAAGCCACATTTCCCACCTTCTTGCAACCACTTGAAAACGCTTTCAATAAACAAATAGTAGATGTCGTATTTTCCATAAGCTGAACTAAAAACATCTTTCCAATATGTTTTTTCAACAATTTTTAGGTTATCTACTCTAACATACGGTGGATTTCCGATAACAACATCAAATCCTCCTTCTTTCATTATGTCATCGAATTCATCTTCCCATCGAAAAGCTATGTTGCCTGCAATATTTTCATCGTCAATTATCGAGTTTCCCCGCCTGATGCTTTCTTCCAGTAATGGTAATCTATGTCCCTTCTCAGCTATTTTGAGTAATAGATTGAGTTGTGCAATTTCAACTGCCTGTTTGTCTAAATCGACACCAAAAATATTGTCTTGGAGAATTTTTGCCTTTTTTGTAAATGGAATATCAATTTTTTGTTTGTCCAACTGAGTTTGACTATAATCCTTGATATTTTTCTTATAATATTCATCGAAAATATCGAATGCTTTAATCAGGAAGCTACCTGAGCCACAAGCAGGGTCTAATACTCTAATTTCTTCTACGTTGACTTTCTTTTTTTCCAGAATTTTGCCTAGAGTATTCCTAACGATGTAATCAACGATGTAGGTTGGAGTGTAGTAAATTCCCTGTTCTTTTCTATGTATCCCATTTTTGGTGACTCTTGCTCTTTTTGCAGTCTTTTTCAAAATGTGACTTAAGTATTGCTCATAGATGTTACCTAAAACGTCAGCATCGATTACTGAAAAATCGTAAGAAATAGAGAAATACTTCTCTTTTGTGAAATACAACCCCTTTATTATTTCAGATAATATTTCGTTATCAATTTCTAGTTGGTCACACAAATGTTTAGTAAATATCTTGCTGTCATAGTGTTCATCAAAGTAACTGAAAATCTCTCTGAGACCTTTT
Source organism: uncultured Candidatus Bathyarchaeia archaeon (assembly GCA_964623205.1). Taxonomy (GTDB): domain Archaea; phylum Thermoproteota; class Bathyarchaeia; order Bathyarchaeales; family Bathyarchaeaceae; genus Bathyarchaeum. The sequence continues at coordinate 50,198 of CAZUQX010000007.1, forward strand.
ACTAATTTTCCTCTGCCTCTGCTTCTCCATTCCCTTAATTTTGAAATCAAAAGTTTTTCTTCAAGCTCTTTGTCTTCACAATTTCGAATAAAAATAAGCCTGTCTAAGATTCTTTGAACTGACTCGTCCAACTCTTCTTTTGACAACTTTTCTTTTACGTTTAATTTCGTTATGCTCTTTGTGAGCATTCTTCTATATTTTGTAAAGTCCTCAAGAAGTTGCTCATCTATGGATGCTTTCTTAGTCTTTTTACTCCGTCTTTCTGCTGTTTCATCTAACAAACCTTTTTCGAAACTTTCTTTCGACAAAAGCCATAATTCATCAAATCTTTCAAGAAAATCGTCATACGTGATGGTTGTAAAATGGCTCTGTAAATAGTTAGCTGCCTTCCACTCAGCATTAAGAATTTTCACAGCTTCAAAATCTGTAAGAACTGCCCATGTGCAACCTTTATGCCATGCATAGCTGATTGCCTGCTCAAAATACTCTTCTTTATCCAAATCTGCTTTTAGTGACTTTGCTTCTAGGTAGAATTTTGGAATTCCATCAATTCTGAAACCATAATCCACACGCTTTTTAGAAATTGTTTCTTCGGCAGTAACCTCTTTGGAATCTTGAAAATTCCAACCTAGTGCACGAAATAAAGGTTGAATGAAACCAATTTTAGTCATCTCTTCATTGTATTCTTTGACTCTATTTTCCTCTACAACTTTGTTGTATTTTTCTACAAGTTCTGCGATTTCGCTTCGAGCTTTTTCTTTGTCCATTGTGGATACTAATTTTGTGGTTTCGATTATAACTTTTTGGGGCATCTTAGTTAGTCACTTATCTCCCCTACCTTTTTTCGTTGAATCTGATTCTGCATAGCTATTCCAAAAATCATCTTTTGTTGGAAAGCGGTTTCAAAAGTGTTATTAAGATGGTCAAGTGCGATTATTTTGGGGGTTGACTGAGGATACTGCCTTCTTAGGAAGTGCATATATCACACCAACTCAGTCATTTCCCCCATATGAATAAGCATTTTCTGTAAAAATTCTCTGATTCTTTCGGTGTCCAGAAAATCGTCCTTATGTAGGCTTATGTAAATATCCATTTTTTGTGACTTTTTAAGATTTTTAGCGGTTAATTTTGACGAAAAACAAAAAATATTGGTTTTTTAGGCTTTATGGATAGTTTTATATGCTGTTTGACCCTAGTTTCTTGCGGTGTGATGTATGCAAAAGAAAAATAAGGGCAAAATTAGCGGAGCGTTGAGGCTGGTTTTTTTGCTATCTAGCCTCAAAGTTACGTTTCAAAAATTTTGGAGGGTCAAAGCTGTCTAGTTTTTCACGGAAGCATTACAGAGCCATAGCTGAGATAATCCGAAACGCTGAAACAAAATATCAGGTAGCTCAAGATTTAGCTGAGATGTTCGCAGCAGATAACTACCGATTCGACTACCAGAAATTCTTCAAGGCTTGCAATTTGTAGAGGCTTAAAAATGAAGATGCAGATTTTCAAATACAAAGTTAACCGTAGTATGAAAAAGTGTCTGCTAATCGGCATCGAAAAACCAAACAAAGTTGTTCTGGTTCACATAGGAAAAGTGTTCAAACCCTTAGACGCACAGCGAATAATAGAGCAATGCAAAAGGTGAAAAGTTGGTTACGCCAACCAGAGAGCAAATTATAGCTTATGCTTTAGAAAAGTGGCACATGGACGAAGCAAGAATGGGCAATCCAGCCTTCGACATTGAACCCGAACTGAGCGAACTGAAAGAAGAGGGTTATTTGAGTCTCGCACAATCTGAACTGATGCGAAACCCAAATCTTGACGAATGGGACGCATATAATGAACGCCTAGATAATCTTCAGAAAACTTTGGAAAAAGAGCAACAAAACGATGTTAATACAAAAACGGTATTAGATGACATCCTCAATTTTGACGATTTGCTTTTGATTGCCAATAAGGGACAGGGAAAAACAAACGCTTTGAAGGTCATAAGCTCAGAATTGCGAAAAATTCCAGATACTAGGGTAATAATCTTTGAGACCTTCCCCAAATTCTGCCTAGAATTCGAGGCTATTCCCTTCATTAAAATACATGATACCGATGTAACAGAAACAGGGCATACGGTAGACATAGAGAGCTACTTCTTGAGACATGAAAGAGACTACACAGTAAAGCGGGGACACGAAATAAGAGAAGCTCTAGGCAAGAATAGGGACTTAATCTTCACGCTAGAAATAACCGATATTGAAAGAATCGCATTTTTCGTTTACAGCATTGTTCAATATTTCTACCGTAGGGCATACCTTCGATTATACAAAGGCTATGAGAAAAGAGAAAAGGTAGTTTTCGTTATCGAAGAATCGCAAAATGTCTTTGATTCTAGCACAATTTCAAAGAAGCTCTTCAACAGATTGCGGAAAATTTTCTCTGAAGCTAGAAACTTGGATTTGCATTTTATCATGTGCAGTCAACGACTCCAAGACCTCAACACCAAGATAAGGGGAAGAACTCGTTTAATGTTGGGAAATGTAAGCCTAGACGACTACGAATTGAAAGTTAGACGGTTGCTCAGAAATAGCAAACACAAAACTGACATACTAAACTTTGAAAGGGGAACCTTTCTTTATTCAGCTACGGACAAAATAATCAAATTCCCATTATTTGAGACCACAGAGAAACCCTATGAACTAAACTACAAAGCCGAACCAAAACAAAAAATTGAACCACAAGAAGAGATTAGACACATGAAAAGGAAAAAGCCGAGCCGATGGCAAAAGCTGAAAGGCTTCCTAAAATTCTGGTCTTGGGGATACGATATTCCAGAGTATCCAAAAGGAAACAGAATCAAAGAAAACAGCTTTGAGGACGAGGACGAAGAAGACACAGCTTTTGGCGTTCCCATCGATATGTTAGAAGAAGACTAGCTAGTTAATTCTTGGTATGTATTGGCGGTTCATAACTTTAAAGACACTGTATGAGATTTGATAGTATTATGAAAGCCAAGAAGCAAACTTCAAATCCATTACTTACGCAAACAAATCAATGTTGTAAGGGTTTTCTTCAGAATCAGGTAAACGTTCTACAAGCTATAAGAAACACACTAGAAGAATACACTAAGGAAGAAGTCATAAAACACATTGACCAAATACTGAATTATTACGAACAAAAAATTGAAGAACTCCCCAAACCAAAGTCAACGACCTGAACTTGCGTTTTGGATTAGAATAAAGAAAATAAGCGATACTCCGAGTTTAAATCAAAAGTTTTAGTGCCATCACAAATAACTAAACAGTATCGCTTAATCATCTCACATATCCCCACCCTCTTTCATTTTTTTGATTTTTTGAAAGCCTATCTCTAAAAATTGGCAACATACCCGAAAACCACAAGCTAACCATTAATCCAACATTAGAGGCATTTTAACTGAGAAATATTCTATAAAAATACTCTATAAGAAATCTAGAGGATTCGAACAAAATTCTCTTGAAAAATAGCTTGAGCCTTAATGCTTTCTCAAAGACTCTCCAAAAATCCTAGCTTTAATTATATCCTTATGTGAGCTTATGAGGGGGGGGCTTTTTGTTTGTGTCTCTCATTTTTTCTTAAAAGAAGCTGTATCCTGCCCTCTCTTTCATAAATTCTAGTTATGTTCCAAGTCAGTTAATCTTATTTTCCGTCAATCAAAACTAAGCTATGGCATAGAATAAACTACAACCAGATACACAGCCCTTTTTCTTTGTTCCATAACTAATTTTTTTATCATGTGCTGAAATTTTTATTGTTGAATTAGTTGGATGTTGTTAGTAAGTTCCAACAAAAAGTTGGGTTTTTTATCCTGTGATGGGTTTAGTTAATCGTCATTTATTGTTAAAATTGATAGATTTTTCGCATGTTTTGTAGCAATAATGCAACAATTTAATGAGAAAACACTCCCAGAACGTCCTGACCCCTTCTACTAACTGCATAAACAATACACAAAACATAGTCTATCGGTTTCGGTTGGAGTAAAAAATATGTTCAAATTGGCTAGGGCATATACATTGTCACGGTATATACATTGTCGTTTTTTTGTAGCGTTTCTTTGTAGTGTGTAGTTTATTGGTTTTCGTTAGGACAATAATCTTATGAATTGCATTGTCCCAATTGTAACTGATTCAGAATGCCTTTCTATCACGTTAGGATAACCAAGAAAAGCAGAACAACAAACGACAGGCTTGCATTAGACCTCTCCAAAGATGAATTGATGGCGAGAATCGTTAATCCTTTCTTAGAAGGAAAAACATTCATGTGTGGTGGGGAGCCGATTGACCCTTTTGATGTTGCTGTAATTCACATCAATGAAACAGAAAGAAAATCTGCTGACCTAATTCCTGAAATCAAAGCTGAGAGAGCAAGGTCTAGAGTTGCTGTGGCAATTTCTAATGAGTGGTATGTTACTAAGAAGGGGAAAGATGTGACTAGAGAGTTGATTACTCATCCTCCAAAAAAGCAAGAAACTGTGAAAGTTACTGTTGAACTGAGTAAAAACGTGTTTATTGTTCATGGCAGAGACCATGAGCCAATGAAAGAGCTAAAAACAATGCTCTTGGAATTTGGTCTCAACCCTATTGTTCTTCATGAACAACCAAGCGGAAGCAGAACAATTGTAGAAAAATTAGAGAAATATTCTGATGTTGGTTACGCTTTTGTGATTTTAACTCCAGAAGATGTTGGATGTTTGAAAAATAAAATTAGGGAAAAGATAAACTCAGTTCTTAAACTTACTGAAGACAAAAAACCAAGGTCTTTGATAGCTGACATTCATTCTATAGGAGTAATACGTGCTTATATGCATGAAATGAATGCATATCTTAGTCCTAGAGCCCGTCAAAATGTTGTTTTGGAGTTTGGCTATTTCATGGGCTTGTTGAGTCGTGACCGAGTTTGTTGTTTGCTTAAAGGAGACGTAGAAAAGCCCTCAGACATGCACGGAATAGTATACGTTCCTTTCAAGGATTCTGTTGAAGAAAGACGCAGTATGATAATTAAGGAACTTAAAGAAGCTGGTTTTGAACTTTAAAAGTGATTAGGCTTTTCCCCTTGAAATTAATCTTCTTGCTATGCCTATCGTGTTTAAGGCTACATTTTCCGTGCACAAAAATTCGTCCATGAAATCGTCTTTTACTTCTGCTATCAGTTCTTGAACCTGTTCTATTAGTATCCACTCTTCTGGGTCTGAGATGTTTTGCTTCTCGGAAATGATTCCATATTTGTTTTCGTATTCATCCATGAGTTTCAGGTAATTTTTTATTGTGCCCCTATGGTTCGCAAGTATCCATTCGATTTTTTTTCGTCTAGTCTGTGGCATATCATTTTTTCCTCATGGTATTTTTGGCGATAGTTGTTTTCTTAATTTGCATAACTTTTCAATTGTTTCTCGGTCATGTGTTCGGATTAGGCTCTTGTCTATGAGGGCAACTAAGCCATGTTTCAAAATCTCTTCTAAGCTGTATGCGTCATAGAACTTTTTGATTTCATTTGCGTAAATGAGTGTTTCAGTTGAAATTCTGATTGATGTGCCCGATTTTTTGGCTAACTTTAGCGGTTCTGTGGCGAACTCGACCTTTTCTGGTTTAACTAAATTCAAAGCTTCTAGCGGAATTTCCAGTTTGAGAGGAACTGACTTTTTGCCTTTCAGTCGCTTATCGTCAGGTTTTATCAGTTCTGTCATGGTCTCAATCCTCTCTGAATGATTGTTGTTCCGCTTTTTGCTTCAATCAATGCATTGTAGGCTTTGACTTCCTCAACATATTTTTTGAATTCTTTAAACAGTTTTTCTGCCTTTTGTATCGTTTTTTCGTTGTATGCTATTGTCTCCTTTTCTTCTTTGGTTATTCGCTTATTGTATTGCATAATTTTCTTATTTTGTTCCTCAACTTTTTTGAAAAATTGTTTCGCTTCTTTGATTGTTTTAAGAGTTTCAGATTTTTTGTTTTCAGTTTCTTCAACAAATTTGAGAACTTTTTTTAAAAGCTCTTTGACCTGTTTTTTTCGACTCTTCTCAAGAGCCAAAATCTTATCCTGTTTCTCTCTGACCCGTTGCATCCAATCATGAAAATTTTGGATTAGGTCTTTTCTTGTTTCAGCGTCCTTTCTGGTTTGTTCCAGCAAACAGTTCTGAAACACATCTACAAAGGTTTTGAAATTTTGTAATTGGTCTAAGTATTTGGCACGGATTTCCTCATTCAATTCTCTGGTTTCTTGTTCGTCTTCTGCGTGTTGTTGCCTTAAAGCATCAATTTCGTCCAAAATTATTGACTCAATATCTTCTAACTGTTCTTTCATGGTTTCCTGAAAACTTTTTTTCCGTAGGCTTCTCTGTCCAGCTAACCAACTTGAAGCCCTCCCCAAATCAACCTCTTCCGATTCGACTGATTCGTTTTCTTCTTCAATTTCTTCCGAATCGATTTCTTCGCTTTTCAATTTTTTTAGGTAAGCCTCCATCTTTTTGTTCGTCAAATTGAATTCCTCATTCTTTGCATGCAGTTTGTATACATATATTATACATAATTATACATATAAGTTTTATTGTTAATACAAGAAGAATATATGTGTGAATCAACATAATATATTGTGTTTCATAGACACCAGAATTTGAAACGTTTCTAGGTAAAAAGGGAACATCCAAATTCCTTCTTTTCTTTTAACAAAAATTCTTATCAGCACGTGATTAAAACATTTTTTGTCAAATATTTTTTTATTTCATCACGTGATAACAAAAAAAGCATAAACGATACCTTTATAACGAACTTAACGAATACATTTCATGATAAAATGGATTGGCGGAACATGACCGATATTGAAGAAAAAGCTGTTGGAATTGCTGAAATTATTTGGCATGACCGATATTTTCGAAAAGGATTCTTTAGACAATTTTACGATTGCCTTCATGAAGCCCTTAAGATTTGTGACCAAAAATATCCTCAAAGTCAGTTGGATTCTTTCAGGATTGCTGTTCCGAAATGGCGATTCAAACGGGAAATCCAATTAGCTAATGATTGTTATCGACTTTTCAAAATCCATAATTCCCTAGAAGATAGAAAGAAAATGAGACATACGAGATATTTTTGGTTCATGGACGGAATTTCTAAGAAGCGAACTGAGCTTGATTGTTGGGATACGGTTAGAGTTTTTGACGGTCAAATTTTGCCGTGTGGTTCCTGTTGCATAATTGAATCTCCCCATTTTATGCAACTGAAAGCAAAGAAAACGGATACATTAACTCAATTAATTGTTCATGAAATCGTAGATGCCTTAGAATCAAAGGATTGCTGTAGGTTACAAGAAGAAACCAAGAAACGAAACTCGTGTGCTAATGGCTATAAATCCCATGAAAAACACCACGACCAAATCATACTCGCAGAGCAATGGCTCTATAACCGATTCCATAAAAAGAGACCCGATTACTACACACCATTCGAAGACGAACAGTTACGAATCCTATATCCGAAAGCCTCTAGAGAGACACTTGAAAAAGAATTGAAATTCCGTTCTTGGAAGTCTATCCGCTCAAGAGCTTACGACTTGGGAATAAAAAGAATTTGAGAATCTTCAATCTAGCCTTTATATATCAAAACGCATGGGGAAACGCATGATTCCAAAATTAGCCAAAAAGGAGGTGTGACAAATATTGACACAATCCAGTAAGTCAGTTAATCAATCCAAAAATACGCATGATAATAACCATAAATCACAATATACTATAAAAAAGTCCAAACATCAAACTAGACCTACCCTTAGACCTCTCCAAACTTATAAAAACATGATAGAAAAACATTGTAAACCCTTTAATTTGGCTTGGTTGGATTCTGGAATTGATTATCTAATAACCTGTATCGACAACTACGATTTTACGCATGATTTTTCTTTGACCCAGAAGGAAATCCCAGAACTTAAAGATGTGCTACGGCTCATGATTGTTAGAGGGATGTATGTCAGGTCTCTTGACGTGGTAAATAAACTTAAAATCTCTAGAAGAACCGCACAAAAATATCTTCTAAGACTTTGTAAATTAAGATGGTGTATGCGTGGTCGTTGGGTAACGTATAACGACATAAATCCATTCCTGCAATTTCTGATTTACCTTTCTCCAAAAAAGATGGGGCAGCTCATACATTTCTTCGCTCCTAGGCAGGTCGATTTGTTGAACCTCTTATCATACTCACTCTTGGAAGCTATAGATGAAAAAGTTAATGATGTCAAATTCATTTGGAGTCAAAAAGAACCAGATTTTGGCAATGACTATTTTCCGTCCCTTCAGCATATTGGAAAATTCTATCCATATTTCAACGGAACGGTTCAAATTAAAGCCGAAACAGAAAGCCGAGATTATTATTCGACCCTTCCGTATAACATCCATTGGACGGGAAGGAATTCTCACATTACCCTTCCAATTCCCTTCAAATTCTATGGAGTTCAAGATGTTGGATACTCATCCAAAATTAACAAGCTGAAAGTCCATTTCGACAATTCGATAACAGTTGGGATTCCTTTAGGGTCTGCCAGTTATTCAAGTCGAAAATTACTAAATGAATGGGGACTAAAGCATTGGAGCGATATGGCAAATAGCTTTATGAACAAATACTGGAAAAACGAATATGTAGAGACCTTTAATTTCCAAACCCATGAAGAGATAATAAAGAATAGATTACTCTACAAAGCAATCCCGATTAAACAGGTATCACAAAAGACATTTCTCTTAAAGCAATGTCTAGCTGAGATATAAGTTCATTTTCTATTCAAAAACCACTCTTTCTCAATTTCATTATGCGATATTGTAAACAAAATGTAAAAACTTATAAGTAAGTTTATACATATATTTATTAGATGATAAAAATGCAGCATAAATATGCATTCATAAGAATAAGAAAAGAAACAAAGGAAAAGCTTGATACATGGGCAAAAATTTGTGACAAGAAATTGATTAACATGCTAGATGAAATCATAGACGCTTATCGGGACACTATTCTAATCAGCAACATCAATCGTTTACTAAACAGTCCAAACGCAGACGATGTTTTCTATGTCGCTAACGAAGTCGCTAAATCAATCATTAAGAGGGATAACAATGACTGAACCAATTTGTGAAAATTGTGGAAAGCCATTAAACGAATGTCAATGCGAAGAACCAAAGATTTCAGTTTCAAAAGCTAGAGAGCCTGACAGGATTGTCAGAATTGAATCTGTGCAAGTCCCTAGTAAAGAAGAGTTTGAGAAGGTCAAAAAACAAAAAGAGGATTATGAACGAATTATCGCACTTCAGGCTGAAAAAAGCTTCAGAGACGAGCTTTCAGAATTTTTGTCTCAAGTAGATGACGATGAAAAACGGGAAGCAATTGAGAAAATGATTGACAACGACCCAGAAAGGTTAGAAAATGCTAAAATGATGACTTCAATTCTGGAACAGGCAATTCATGCTGGTGGTGGTCGAGTTACTGGAAGAAGAATGCCTAGCGGAAAAGCCTCATTGCCTCAAAATAATTCAGGTTTTTCAGACAGTTACAAAGAATACGTTGATACGTTGTATGAAACTCTCAAAGACCCAAGTAAATCTGACCTAGAAAAAGAATCAGCAAATCAGATGCTTGACCAATTGTTCGGTGAAATGGTGAAAGGACTTCGTGTAGCTAAAGGAAAATATGGTCATGCCGTGCCATCATACCAAGTTACGGAGTGTCCTAACTGTCGCTTGTTGCTTACTGGAGAACGGGGCGAAGAAATCGATTATTGTCCTCGCTGTGGATGGCAGAAATACGTGAAGTCTGCGAGACGGGCTTAGGCTGTTTTTTATGCCTACCGTCTTAGCCATCATGGATTAATGGATGGAAGAAAAATGCTAAGAAAAAAGAAAGTTAGTCTCGTCTTGTCTGTTGCCCTTTCTGACAGGGAAACATTCAAAGTTCTACCTGACAAGAAGCAACAAAAGAACATCTACGACAGAGTTCGCAATAGGCTAGTTCGTCAGGGAGTAGAGGACGATTTACTGCAAACTAGATTAATTGCTGAAATCCGTTCTGAACTCTTTAAACTTCAACCCAAATTCAACCCAAAATCTTCTGAATCCGAAATTCAAAGCAATAAAGAATCATTTTTTGACAGAAATTTTAGAATTAGAGGTTTTGACGTTTGGAGCGAACACGAAGAGTCTATAGACCCAATTCAGCAACTTCAGGACAATTACAATCGAACCGTAGAAGAGGGATTCAGAGATGTTTTCTGTCCTATCTGTCATTGCGAAAAATCTTGCTGTCGATGTCACGAATAAAAAAAGTGGAAGAAGATTATTCTTCCGCTTGCTTTTTCTCTAGTTTCTTAATTACGCCTTTGTAGTCAGCCAACAGGTCTAAAGCTGGTTGAACTTGTGTCTGCAAATCAAAAATTGTCTGTTTTGCTTCGGACAGTTCTTTTTGCTGATTATTGGTGGTTTCTTGAAGTAAATCCACTCTTGTCTTAAATGCAGAGTTTTCCCTCTCAATCTGCTGAATAGCCTCCTTCATTTTCTCTATTTGTTCCTGTTGATTCTGCCTAGTTTTTCCTGATATATCTCCATTGAGAGACAAATTCTTGTAAGCCAAACGAAAGATTTTCTCAGCTTGGTCTTCCAGTTCTTCGTATGTCATGTCAGAAACGCTTACAGATTTTGCACAGATTATTTTCGCCATGTCTTTATCTATTCGTCTTAATCTGCTGAAAGTGAATTTTCGGATACAATGAAATCTAACTCTCTTTTTCCCGATGTTGATGTTTGCTTTAGTTACTAATCTTCGAAGTTTTTTGTTTAATCCTTCATTTGAGATGGGTTTGTCTGGTTTGCTGTTGCACCAGATGTATTTTGGGAGTTTTCCTTTTTTCTTTTCCAGCACCTTCAAGTATGCATTAACACTTTCTATGGCTTCAGGAGTCAAAAATGAGATTGGCTGAATTCCTGTTTTTTGTCGTGGCTGACCTATCCATTTGGCAAAGTCTAAGCCTCTCTGTTTAGCATCATCAATAATCTCTCTAAGTTTCTGTGCCTCTATCCTAAGAAAATCCTTGCTTCCCTGTCCATAGCTAACCGCCAATGAAATCAATGCTTTTTCTGCGACATCTCCAAAATGGAACATCTTGCGTAAATCGTCTTGACTGAATCGATATTCATCTTGTGGCATCTGAGTAGGTGCAAAAGAATCCATTACGCCTTCTATTGCTTTACAATTTTGATGATAAAACGCTAATACTGCACTCCCCATTTCATTGCAATAGTTTGTTGAATATGGTTTGTTGCTTTTTGGATTAATCTGCTTTCTGAACCAGTTATAGAACTCGATTATTCGGTTAGAAATGTCTCTTTCCCATTCATCCAAGTTGTTGAGCATTTTTTCCTGTTTATATTCTTCAATCAATTGTTCTGGGGTCTTGTCAGTCCAGAAACAGTATTTCTTAAATCTGCTCGAATGGCTCCGCTTCGTAGATTCTTTGCATCTAGGAAAATACTTGAGGTAGTCAGCGTTTTTCTTGCTAATCATTTCTGGTTTTTGGTTTTCTTCATATTCTGTTTTAGGGTTTATGGATTCAAAATCCAACTTGTAGTTGGATGTTGTTGAAAATAAGCTTTTTCCAGAAAAACCAAGCGAACCATGAACTCCACTTAGAATAGAAGGTTAAAGGTTTTTAGCTTTAGCCTGTTTAAGTTACAGTGGAATGGGAAGGATTGTCCATGGGCAAGTTTACAGTAATTTCTGCTAAAATACCTGATGAGGTGTACAAGGAACTCGCTCTTCGTATCCCTGAAGGGGAAAGAAGCACATTCATTCGGGAAGCCATACTGGAGAAACTGGAAAAGACTCCGCGACCAGACAAGATTCTAGGGTTGGAACAGAAAGTCACCAAGCTGGAAAACGAAGTTAACAAAATAAAAGATTGGCTAGCCAAGCTTGAAGTTCTTACCCACGAAGAGGGAAAAGTAAATCCTCATATCTTCTGCATCGACGAGTTTGACAACAAAATCGTGGATTACCTTCTCGATAATAGAGGAGCCACAACCACCGAGCTTGCGGAGTTTCTGGGAACGAATCGCTGGTTTGTTCTTAACCGCCTCAGAAAAATTGAGAAATCATCCAAGAAGCAACTTGGAAAATCCATCATATTCTATTACTCTGGAGAAAGAACGGGAAAAAGAAAAGCTTGGTGGATAAGTGAAGACCTAATTGAAACATGACCCGCCTTAATCGACAAAGATTTTAAGTATGTTCGCTGACATGTGGCTGTGGGGTTGAAGGATATGTCAGAACTTGTAAAAGCCTATATCCTTGCTAACGTAAAACGTGGAGCCGAACACAAGGTTGCCCTGAAGATTAAGAAGATGAAAGAAATCACGGAAGTCCTTGTTACCTATGGACTCTGGGACATAATCGCCCGCATCGAAGCTGAAAGTTTAGGGCATCTCGACAAGATCATCACTGATATACGGCAGATTGAAGAGATCGAGCAGACCACCACGCTCATAGGCTCCTAAAAAGTCTCGAATACACGTCCTTGCAGAGACGTAAAGGCAACAAAGCTTAATTTACACAAAGACTCTGGAAGAGTGAAAAGTAGGGCCCGTAGCCCAGACAGGATTAAGGCGTCGAACCATCCCACAGGGAAGGTGCGCAAGCCTCCGGAGCCGGAAACCCGGGGTTCAAATCCCCGCGGGCCCGCCAAAAGGAAGAAAACAGAATGGCTACAGTTAACCCCTTCAAGGAATTCCATGATGACTGCGAGACCGCTTTAAAGGATGCCCTCAACAAGCTACATCCCAATTTTATCTTGCCATTTATGCTGCTTGAAATCCCGCCTAACCTCGAATTCGGTGAATTGGCAACCTCGGTATGCTTCGAGATTGCCAAGCAAACTGGAAAGAAAGCTAGGAATATAGCGGAGGAAACCGTGCAAACAATAGATGTTAGCGGTTTTCCGTTGATTCAATCAGTTGAGGCTGCTGGGGCAGGATACATCAATTTTCACGTAAACTCTGAAAAGTTCTTCCGTTTAACCCTTGAATCCGCCAGAGCCCTCGATCGGGAATATGGATACGTTAAAACTTCTGAGCCGAAAACGATTATGCTCGAACATACCAGCGTCAATCCCATCCATCCAATCCACATAGGACAGGCAAGGAACCCGATGTTGGGCGATGCCCTAGCCCGCATCCTAACGGAACACGGACACACGGTCTCAAGGCATTATTATGTGGACGATGTTGGCCGCCAGAGCGCTGTCATAGCCTACGGATACACTAAACTTGGGAGGCCGAAGCCCCAAGGAAAGCCTGACAGTTTCATAGGCGCAATCTATGCGGTTACAAGTTGCATAATGGAGATTCAGCGTCTCAAGAAAGCGGTTGAAACAGCAAAGAAGCTTGAGACCCAAGAAATTTCGAAGCTACAGAGGGAACTGGATGATTGGGCCTCAGTTGCGGCAGACCTAGAAAAGAGATTCCCCGAAATCTTCACTCGCCTCCTAGACGAAATCAGCAGGGACAGCGACCCTGAAGAACAGGTGAGCAACCTAATACGTGGATACGAGGCGGGCAGAGAAGATGCGAAGCAGCTACTCAGGGAGGTCTGTCAACTCTGTCTCAGAGGATTCAGAGAAACCCTCGGCAGAGTTGGAGTCATCATCGATTCTTGGGACTGGGAGAGCGACCTAATCTGGAACGACGACGTCAACCGTGTCCTCGACGAACTAAAGACAACCCCCTATGTTTTCCAGTTGGGAGGAGTTTTAGAATTTGATGCAGAAAAAGTTGCTCACGACCTTGATCTCAAAAAGGCGTTGGGTCTGAGCGATGACCATGAGCTATCTTCCCTGACTCTCGTGAGGGCTGACGGAACCACCCTCTACACAACGAGAGATATTGCCTATCATCTGTGGAAGTTTCAGAGAGCTGAATGCGTCATCAACGTGATCGGCATGGAACAGAGTCTTCCCCAGCTGCAGTTGAAACTTGCTTTGAGTGCTCTTGGTCACGTGGATTACATAACAAAACTAACTCACTTTGCCTACAATCTCGTGAGCCTTCCGGGGTACCGGATGTCAAGCCGCAGAGGTCGCTACGTCACCCTCGACGAGGTTATGGATGGAGCAGCCGAGCGGGCTTACGAAGAAGTTACGAAACGTTCTCCTCACCTGTCTGATGAAGAGAAGAGGCAGATTTCAGAATTCGTGGGAAAAGGAGCAGTCAAATATGCTCTCGTTGAAGTGGATCCAACAAAACCTGTTGTCTTTACTTGGGACAGGGTGCTAGACTTTGAGAAGAACAGTGCCCCCTACATTCAGTATTCGCACGCTAGAGCCCAAAGCATCCTGAAGAAAGCATCTAGAGAACCTGAAAACGCTGACTACTCAATTCTAGCAGACCCAATGGAACGGGATATAGTGCTGACTTTAGCTCGTTTTCCTGAGGTCTTCGTGGATGCTGCAGAGAATCTCCGACCAAACGCCATAGCGGACTATGCCAACAGGTTAGCTGACAAGTTCAACAGGTTCTACACTAAACTGCCAGTTATAAAAGCCGAGTCACGTGAACTAAGCGACGCTAGACTCGCCCTTGTGGACGCTACGAGAATAGTTCTTCGAAATGCCCTGAAACTCTTGGGAATAGAGGCGCCAGAGAGAATGTAAACTCTTCTCTATGCAGCATGCGAAAAACACAAATTGCTAAAGCGAGAAAATATATTCTTGAGGCTTTTGTATGCCCATGTATATTCTTCTTTCAACCCTTACGCCTGAGGGACGGAAGACAATCAAGAAGAAGGCTGAACGAATAAGAGAAGTTAACAAGGAAATCGAGGCTTTTGGCGCCAAAGTTATTTCCCAATACGCAACTTTGGGACCCTACGACTTCGTTAACATCGTGGAAGCCCCAGACAATAAGGCAATTACTCGTGTATCTCTGGAACTTGGGTCCCGTGGAACCATTGAGATCATGAGTTTGCCAGCCATGACCGTCAACGAATTCATCGCCATGGCAAAAGAGTGAATCCATATCTTCCCTTCTTTTTTTGAGAATGTTTTAGCAAATTTTATTAGATGTTACACAGAGGGTTTTCGTAAAGACCAAGTTGACACGGATAGGCCGCTATGTGTTTTGGTGGAGGAGAGCTGGTATCTGCAAGGTTTTGATTTAGGAAGAGAGTTGCTCAAGTGGATAGCGATTGTAACGATGACTGTAGACCATGTTGGAGTAATCCTGTATCCTGAGTTTACGGTTCTGCGAATTATCGGCAGGCTCTCTTTTCCCTTATTCGCCTATCTGCTGATACTGGGGATGGAAAGCACAAGTAATCTGCGTAACTATTTCATTCGCCTTTTCCTTTTCGCTTTGATTTCTCAGGTTCCCTTCTTTCTAGCCCTTGACTATGAACCCTTTGGATACCTGAATATCTTCTTCACGCTCTCTTTTGGTCTCTTATTTGTCCATTATTTCAAAAAGACTTCTGTATATGCAATCGTTCCTATGTTTGCCTCCTTCATTCTACCCATCGATTACAGCGTCTATGGCTTAGCTATGATAGGCTGCATGTACATCCTGAAGGAGGACACAAAGTTTGGCGTTGCTGCGTTGGTTTTGCTTAACGTGTTGTTTTTGGTGCCATGGAATTCCCAATTTCTCTCCATCTTGGCAATACCGTTAATTCTTCTTCACAAAAACGGTTACTTGAAGATAAAGAGAGAAACTGCTGAAAAAGCTACCATTCCTCTGTGGAGAAAATACTATTTCTACGTCTACTACCCCCTCCACCTAGGCCTGCTTTACCTAATAAAAACAAATTTCTTCTAATCACTTATAACAAACTATTTCTCGGCGTGCATAAAATTCTTGTACAGATATGTAACCTCTATTCTTGTATGGTTGTTATCGAGCTCCAGTTTTTCTTTGGTTTACTTTCTTGTGAAATCCTAAGTATCATATAGAACATTATTCTAGAAAATTTCTCATTATGATATAGTTGATTCTTCTAAGACAAATTTTAAATTCGAAATGAAATTAATGTAGATAATATATCCCCTTCATAAGCAAATAGAATACCGAGAGAAAAGATAGGTGAAGATGTAACAATGCTAAGAAAGAAACTTTTCGCTGCAATCATTGGGCTGGCTATGCTTTCAGTAACTGGTCTTGCGGCGTTGAACGACACTTGGACAAGCTGTAGCATTTCAATGCACGCTAGTACTGCTTCAACTGCAAGCCTTGGACAATGGGAAGATTGTTTGCTGACGACACCCTTGGATACTTATGATTGGGGCGGTGTTGCTCAGGGAGAAACCTATCAGCTTGAATACTACATCAGGAACACCGGCACCGTTGGCTTATACATCACATATCTACCTACTGATGTAGACTTGGGTGACCCTCAAATAGCAATGACCATTGCCGTGAAGGTTATCGAGTGGGGAAACGTTCCATGCCAAATGTTCGAAGTAGATTATGATTATGACCAAATGTTCAATGTGCTGCCAGAGAAAGATGCAGCTAATCCGGGTCAGGGCTATTTCCTTGGTCCAGGCAAAATCGCAAAGCTCCGCGTAGAACTGACAGTTACCTCTGTAATCGCTGGAGGAACCTATGATTTCGTATTCGCAATCCACGGATGCAACATATAGGCTCGCGCAGGAATAACAGGACTTATTAAAGCTTGCGCGCGCGCATTTTATCGTCTGCTCTGATTTATTGTGTTCCAGACAGTAATAAAAACGTATTATTTCTAACAGGACGCCTTGCAACAAAAGACTCGGGAGAGAAGCTGAATATACCTCTTCGAAGCGACACTTCGGGATAATCCCATCGAACATCGTCGAAGTTTAGGACAACATCAAGAAATTGGGGGAGAAAACAAAACGGAGACAGCTTGGACCATCATGATTACAGAATGAAGGGAATTACAACAATCATCAGCAACACCCAAACCAAAGTGAGCGTCACTGCAATAGTTATTCGCGAAACATTTTTTTCGTCCACTCTTCGACCCAGAATTCTCTTCAAAGAAATGTCAAACATACGCCCTCCATCCAGAGGATAAATTGGCAAAGCATTGAATACAGCAACATTCACGTTAACAAACCACAACCAAAAGAGGACGTTCGCCAAAACATGCCACTGTGCCCCCAGCCCATGCGTGTAAAAAGGCACCAAAGAATCCGAAAAAGGCACTGCCCCAGGAGCCAAATCTGGCGGAATCAAGTATAAAGTAAGTGTTTCAGGAGTCAATGTCAGATATGATTTTGGCACGCGCGTATAATCAAACAATCTCACACCCATGAATGTGTGTTCTTCAAACTCGATTAAATTCAAGGATGTGGAAAACTGGTCATCCCACATTTCGCCTCTAGCTACTGTCACCTGCAGTACGTCCCCTGGATTCTTTCCATCAATTAAGGCACTCAATTGTTCTCTACTACTAATCTGGACATTGTCTATTGAAACGATTACGTCTTCAGCCAGCAACCCTGCCTCATCAGCCGGCATACCTTCTATAACATCCGAAACATATACGCCATCAACCACTGGAGTCAAGCTGCTAACAATAACCAGAACACTGAGCATGCACACTACGGCTACAACGATATTTCCGCCAACCCCCGCTGCCAAAACTCTCAAAGAATCTTTAGCTTTCGCTTTTGCTAACTGCTTCTCGTCAACATCTACAAAAGCACCAATGGGAATAATTAGAAAGAAAAAGAGACCGCTGGACTTAACTCTTAATCCACGATTTCTCGCTATAATTCCATGGGCTCCTTCGTGAACCACAATTGCACAAATTATTGCGATCCACCCATACAATATGGGAAGAAAAGGGTTAATTCCCGGTATCAGCAGGTAAGCTCCAAGACCCACTTCACGCGTTACCTCTCTAGCAGCAGGAGCCCATAACAAAGTAAATAGGCTGCCACAGATCAGGTAAAGTCCAATGCCTGCCACAATTGGCACAATAATGAGGGCAACCCAAGAAAGCAATCGTGATGCTCGAAGGGACCCCAGCTTATCCAAAACGCCATTGAACATCCGTGTCCTAACAGCCACTAGAGGGAAAACAAATTTGATTCTAGGCTGCTCAGCTTCCTCAGCTTCAGCTTCCGGTCCAGTCAACGAATCCACCAAACGTTCAGCCCTTTAACTAACGCTTCTTCTAAATCATTAATGTTTAGCTAAAAAACGTGAACCAGAAAGATGGTAATGCCTCAAGGGCTATTCGTTTTGTAGCACGCAGTCGAGACACTATAAGGAATCACAGGTATCAGTATAACAAAATCTGTGGCAGTCATCTCGGTTCCTATGGGGCACCCCTCTCACTATTTTCCCATTCAGGTCAATTCGAAAACCTTGCATACAAACTTCATCCTCTTTGAGTTTTACAACCTTTTTCTTCCCATCATTCAAATCGAGGATACCCATTTCAACTTCTTGAACTAACATTTTTCATTCATTCAAACCAATGCCAAACTAAAGTTTAAAAATATTTTATATTATGAATAAAGATTTCAAATGAGTATGAAAAATTAAACTTTACCCAGATCCAAAAGGGTTACAGTTTTTGAAATCCCAGTTATCCAGACTTTTTCACAGCATATTGTTTCCGGAAAGCTCTTCAATCAAAACAGGACACAATATCAGCGGAAGGAAGCTCTAATGGCTGACGGAAAGGAAACGGAACAAGGAACCGATCGCTTGGTTGTCTTCGATGTGGAAGGGATTCTTATACCGAAGAATCGTTATCTCCTCTTCGAGATATCACGCAAAGTGCGATTTTGGGGCTTTATAAGAACTCTAGCATTAGGATTTCTCTATGAAATTGGACTATTATCCCTAGAATCCGCCCTGCGAAGAATCTATATGATGCTCAAAGATTTCAGAACGGAAGAGGTCCTTCAACTCCACAAGAAGATACCTCTGATGCCCGGCGCTGAAGAAGTCTTCAAAAGATTAAACGCGAATGGATATAAGACAGCGTTAATAAGTTCAGGTCTCCCCACCCTTTTCGTGAAAGACCTGGCCATGAGACTGAAAGCTGACTACGCCTTCGGTCTGAACCTAGAGATAGTTAACGAACGTTTGACAGGTGTCATAGGGGGCGACGTTCTAAAATCTGGCGGCAAAGCAGTTGTGTTGAAAAGAATACTTGAAAAAGAAGGCTTAAACCCCCAAAATTGCATCATGGTCGCTGATGACCGAAACAACCTTCCCATGTTTCCCCTATGTAAATTAAGGATAGGCTACAACCCCGATTTTGTTCTGAGCGCCAAATCCGACTTCGTGACAAGAGGCGAGCTAACAGAAATCGTACCCCTCATAACCGGAGAAAACCCGCAAGTTGTTCATCCTCCCATATCAAGAAGCCGTGGTCTCCGAGAAACAATGCACATGAGCAGCTTTTTGCTGTCCTTCATTTCCATATACTTCACAGGAAATATCCTACTGGCTTCGGTGATACTTCTCGTAACCGTGCTCTACACCCTATCCGAGGTCGCCAGAATTCGCGGAATCAACATTCCCATTCTCTCCTCAATAACATGGAACGCAGCCAACAAACCGGAACTCTACGAATTTGCAACATCCCCCATCCTTTTTGCCCTAGGCATAGCAATCTCCCTCCTCATCTTCCCAGCGCCTATACGTTACGTAGCCATCACAGTACTCACCCTAGGCGACGGATTCGCCCACATCTTTGGAATGAAGTTTGGAAACATCCGTCTTCCCTTCAACAAAGGAAAGAATCTGGAAGGCACAATCTTCGGTTTCCTCTTTGCCTTCTTTGCAGCATTGATTTTTGTTGACCCGGTAAAAGCTTTGATTGGCGCCGCCGTTGGAATGATAATGGAAGGACTCCCCCTTCCGGTCAACGATAACCTAACCATGCCCTTAGCTTCTGGACTAGTACTCACCCTGATTTCGTAAGGCAGAACGGGTTGTTACGATAGAATTAAAAGATTGCAAGTTATCATATAGTAACGACACGACAAATTGATAGCATGTAACAGAATTGATCTAATGGAGTTTTCTCTGCTTGGCAGAATTCGGTAAAATTGAGTATAGACCCATCTCTGTTCGCGAAGCCCTCACTGAAATGAAGGATGTGTCAGAGATAATGATTGATTTGGCATATTCGGCAGCCCTTTTCAACAGCCATGAACTCGCGGAAGAGGTTTTGGAACTCGAAAAACGCGTGGACTACCTAGCATACATACTAGACATGAACACGATGCTGGCAGCTAGGGACGCAGAAGACGCTCAGCACCTCACCGCTGTGACAAACGTAGCTGCTGCCACCAACAAGATCTCGGACGCAGCTGCTGACATAGCGACTATTGTTCTCAAAGAGATAGGAATACATCCAATCGTTCGGAAGGCCTTCGAAAAAGTTGAGGAACGACTGGCACGAGCAATAGTTGAACCTAATTCGATTCTTGTAAACAAGAAACTTGGAGACCTAGAATTAGCCGCCAAGATAGGGGTTGATGTAATAGCTATTCGACGGCAAAAAGAGTGGACCATAGACCCAAGCGACGAGGAGAGGATTATGGAGCGCGATGTGTTAATCGTCAGAGGGGCACCGCATGGCGTTGATGAACTGAAAGCCCTAGCCGCGGCTAAACTAAAGGAGATGGAATGAGGGAATAGCCAAAGTGGGATTAACTGAGAAACATTTCAAGAAGATCGTTGACAAACTTGTGTTTCTGAAGGACACCTCTGAACTTATGATAGACCTCGCATACTCCTCGCTCCTTCTCAACAGTCGAGCGTTAGCTGAGGAAGTTGAAGCCCTAGAAAAGCACATGGATGATCTCCACACGGACTTTGAGCTGCTAGTTTTGTCTAGTGGCTTCAAACCTGAAGAATCCAAAGATTTTCTCGGTTTAATAAGGTTGGGAGTAGTCACAGAGGAAATTGCGGATGCAGCTATGGAAATCGCTGATGTCGTGTTGCGAGGGCTGGAACCCCATCCCATCCTGAGACTGGTTATAGAGGAAGCTGAAGAGACTGTAACTCGGGTTACCGTTTCAGAGAGTTCTCCGTTGGTGGGAAAGAAAATTCGAGAAGCCCAAATTCAAGAGGAGACGGGTATGTGGGTGCTGGTCATCCGAAGAGGGAAATATTGGTTGCGGCCTCGTCCTGACACAATAATTAAGGCAGGCGATGTTTTAATTGCTGCAGGTTATGCTGAGGGAGAGGCTGACTTTGAGGCCTTGGCTTCTGGTGGTACAGAGCCAGTTATAGAAGAGTCTTAGAGCCAGTTCGAACCTTCAGGCGATAAGGGCTAGTGCTACCAGAACAGCGGCGGTTGTCACGGTGTCCGCTAAGGAGCTTTCTATGGGTATTACAAAATTATCTGGGTTCCAACCTCTTCTGTAAGTAAAAATTGCTACGGCATAGGCTATAAAAACCATAACTGAGACAGCAAATATGTTTGTAGTTAAGAGTTGACTAGCGAATATCAGTAGGTCTCCTAGTGTTTTTACACCGCTAATGAAAGAGGATAACATCACATAGATTACAAACATTATTATCGACGCTAACCATGCTCCACCTATCTCGTTTATATGCTGTTTTATGGAGGAGAAAGAGGGTTTAGCTAGACCCAGAGCGAGTTTTGTTGTGGCGGTTGATCCTATTATAGAGCCCACTCCTCCCACCGTAGTGATTATCGCTGGATAGACAGCATATATCTTCCTTCCGCTGCCCGTGACGCCGCTGATTTTTGTGATAAAAGAACCTGTAACGTTAACAATCAACGTCACAAATACCAGAGTTAAAAGAAATTCTCTGATTGTCGCGGCAAACTTTGTTTCACTAAAATTTTTGACCAGAATGTAGACCACAAAGAAAATGAAAATTATGTCAAGTATCCAAATCAGGTAGCGCCCAACTGAACCAAGCATAAAGAAGAGGCTCAAACTAAGAACGTAACATATGGTGCTAATTATATCAGAAATTGTGGACGTTACAGGATATACAATGATATCTGGGTCCAGCCCTCGTCTGAAGGAAAGAACTGAAAACACCATCGTTAGGGGAGAGACAAACACCACTGACAAAGAAATGGTTGCTGTAATTACTGTCAATAACTGAATAAAATCTAGTATTGTGGCCTTCCAGAGAAATATGCCGAATATCCAGGTTCCGGTCCCTACGCTTATGCCGCTTATAAGAGCTAGCGTAACTACTGCCCGGAGAAGGAGATTAAAGTCTTTCGTGTTTTTGGTGAAGCTGGCTTTGATGGTTCCTAAGTGCAAGCCGGTGCCTAGGTGTCCACTAAAGAGACCGCCTACGGCACCCCTGATACTCAGAATTCCCGGGAAAAGGAATAGTGCCCATGGTGCCTCGTTTATGGATAAGACATTAAAATAAAAAATAAGGAGAGTTCCAGTTAGCAATCCAAATATATCAAATGAGAAGGATAAAAGGGACTGGCCTAGGCTGGCTTTCAGCTTCGTTAATGACAGGGTTCCGGCTATGTTGGTCTTCGTCATCGCCTTCACTTCCATCCATCCAGCTTGGCCTCCGAGTTTTTGATATCATGCTTTTTGCAGTGATGCGGAGCGTACGGCCGGGTATGTAGAGTTCTTGATCCATCTCTGGATCGGCAGTCGTCTGTAACGCTAACACCGCTTTTTGTCGCTCCTTCTACGACTAAGACTCGACAACAGCCCTTAAAGGCTTTTTGTCCAACCTTTCCAGATAATCCCGAAAGTTATGGCAGAACCAAAGGAACTAATTAGAATATTATGAGAAAAGAATGCGCCTTAGACACTTCCGTTAAGCGTTTACATTCATGAGGTTTTATGGGCTCCGCTAACCTCACCCGTTCACTGCCGTTTGGCACATCAGAAAAAATGTCCGCTAGGTGTCTAGGAGCCTTTAGATTACAGTTTTTTCATGTTGAGGCTCTTCATCAGATCCCTTTTTCTGTTTCTCACCGTAACTTCGGTTACGTCTGCCGCTTTAGCGAGGCGGCTCTGTGTTATCTTCTCTTTTTTCAGTTTGGATGCAATGTAGAGTGCTGCTGCCGCTAGTCCAGAAGGGTCTTTCCCTGTGGTAGCATACTTCCTCTTAGCCTCTCCTATTAGTTTGATGGCTAATCCCTCAACTTCACTGGAGACTCTAGCTTTCTCAGCTACCTTTGTAACATAGTCGGTCGGGTCGTCTATGGGCATCCGCATCTCCAGGTTCCTAACTATAACGCCGTAAGATCGTGCAATCTCTTTTTGGGTCCTCTGACTGGCTTCCGCTATCTCCTTCAGAGTTCTAGGAAGCTTTGTGAATCTAACGGCTGCGTATAGGGCTCCAGCCACCATTCCTCCAATGCTGCGTCCCCGAACCAAGCCTTCGTTCAAAGTCTTTCGGTAGATTATTGATGCCATGTCGACCACTGAGGAGGGCATGTGAAGTATTTCGGAGAGGCGTTGGAGTTCGCTTAGGGCTAGCATGAGATTTCTGCTCTGGGAGGCATGGACTTTCGAGCGCATCTGCCATCTTCTGAGGCGCCACATCTGTTGCTTGACTTTTGGCGATAGGGGGCGACCGAAGGCGTCCTTTTCTACGCGGATGACTGTGGACAAACCTTTGTCGTAGTGTGAATATTTGATCGGGGTTCCGGCTCTTGCTCTGGCGTCTCTTTCTTGGGCGGTGAAGGCTCTCCATTCGGCTCCTTGGCTTGGGATGTCCTCTTGGATTACTAGACCGCAGCGGCCGCAGACGTATTCTCCCATCTCTAAATCGACAATTATGTTAGTGCTCCCGCACTCTGGGCACCTAACAGTAACTATTTGCTCTGACACAATATAACATCCAGTTTGTGTAACCACTTATAATGTGGGCAAGCTAATATTTAAATATGACGTATGTCATATAACATCTCTCCGATCGCCGAATAAAAAAACAGCACGATAAAACAATAAAAAGCCACTCAGAATTTTTCTGATGCTTTTGACAAGACTTATCTTACCTGATTTCTAAAAGGATTAAATGCGATCAAGATGAAGTTCTCGTTCATAAATCCAAGCCCCCCTTCAGAATCAATGTATATGGTTCCAACAGCGTGGCCCCCTCTAGGAATTCTGTATTGTGCGGGAGTCCTAAAGGAGGGGGGAATTGAGGTTTCTCTACTCGACCAACCCGCTAAAGGTTTCTCATTGGATCAAACAGTGAATTGGGTGAAAAAAGAGGGCCCAGACATCATAGGTTTCTCAGTTTTGCTCAGCGCTGCGAAGGAGGCTCCAAAGATTGCTGAACGCGTTAAAGTGGAAAATCCCAATATAACAGTAGTCTTTGGGAGCCATCATGCAACTTTCAACGCTGGGAGAATTCTTAAGAAATATCCTTTTGTGGACATTGTGGTTAGGGGGGAGGGCGAGCACACGAGCCTCGAGATTGCGAGGTGTTTAGAAAAACATAGAGACCTTGACAAAATTGAAGGGATAACCTTCAGGAAAAATGGTAGAATCGTCTCTAACCCTGACAGACCATTGAATAAAGATGTGGATGCTCTTCCCTTCCCTGATCGCAATCTTGCAGGGGTCCAATACGTTTCCGCAATCTTTGGAGCTAAAATCAACACCAAAAAGTTTACCACTATCCTCTCATCCCGTGGGTGTCCCTTCAACTGCAGTTTCTGTGGAATCAGAAAGTTCACTCGGAGAGCTTGGAGACCTCGATCAGTTGAGAACGTTATGGCAGAACTAGAGTATCTGCAGAGCGAAGGCTATGAACAATTTCTCTTTGCAGATGACAACTTTACCCTTGACGCTAAGAGAGTGTCAAAGCTTTGCCGAAGCATAAAGAAGGAAGGGATGGACATCGAGTGGTTCTGCGATTCGCGAGTGGATCACGTCAGTTATGACATGTTCAGAGAGATGGCGAAGACCGGATGCAGATGCCTCTTCTTTGGGATAGAGAGTGCCAATCAAAGGATTTTAGACTATTACAAGAAAGGCATCACCCCAGAACAGACAGAAAAGGCAGTCCGCAAGGCCAGAAGGGCTGGCATAGACATAATCGTGGGTTCCTTTATCGTGGGGGCTCCTGACGAAACCCAGCGGGAGATCATAAACACGTTGCAGTTCGCAAACAAATTGGACATTGATGTGCCTGACGTCAACATTCTAGGGGCTCATGTGGGAACGGACATATGGAATGATCTTGTGGCGAAGGGGCTTCTGAACGAGGAGAAACAGTGGGAGGATGAGGTCTGTATTCCCAGAGATTTGCCAACTCCTGTTCCCTACGAAGAGGTGAGGTCGCTCATATTCGAGTACTTCCGAGCTTTCTATCTCAATCCAAAACAATTGTTGACGGAGTTGTTGAGAATTTCAAAGAGCAGTTTCAGGATAGCTGCTGTCATACAAAACCTGGTTGGTTTTCCCCAATTAATTGAGACTCTGACTCGAGCAATCAGGCGAGACGAAAACTGAAAAGCTGATAAGTAAAATAGTAGTTCGACTGAATATTTGTGTAGTTTGGGGAAAAGGCTCATGTCGCAGGGAAACGAAAGCGCCAGAAAAGAGATTGAGATATTGAGGATTTTGAGCGAGTTTGATAGTCCTGTGGGTTCAACATTACTCAAGCGGGAGTTAAGAAAAAGAGGTTTTCTTCTCAGCGAAAGAACTGTTAGATACCACCTTCTCCTGTTAGAGGCAAAAGGCTTCGTGTTAGGGCACAATCGAAGAGGAAGAACAATAACCCCGAAGGGTCTTGAGGAACTGAGCAGAGCCCTAGCCTCTCAAAGGCTCGGTTTCACCACAACCCGGTTTATGTCCTTAGCCTATTCGGCGACCTATGACCCCGCCGTAGACTCGGGAACGGTTGTTGCGAATGTGTCAATTTTGGATAAGCGTCTTCGTGACAAAACTTTGGAGACTGTGAAAGCTCTGCACAGGATGAATCTATTGTCAGCACCATACATCAAACTGCTGGACGAAAATGAAGAATACTGTGACATACATGTTCCTAAGGGAAAGATTGCGCTCTTCACAGTCTGCAACTTAACCATAGATGGCATTCTAATCCACTCGGGAATCCCCCTGTCTTTTGAATGTGGTGGTCTTGTTCAAGTGGTAAATCGTAAACCCATCCGGTTCGCGGAAATAGTCTCCTACGAAGGAACCACTATACCGCCCCTAGAAGTGTTCGTATACAATAAGACGACTTCCATCACAAGAATATTGAAAACCGGGTCAGGGATGATACTGGCGACCTTGAGGGAGATACCTGCGGAAGCGAGGGAGAAGACAGTTAAGATTCTTGAAGGTCAAAAGAAAAAGGGGTGGGGAGGAATTCTGGTTTTGGGAGAGCCTAATGAGCCGATACTTGGAGTACCGATAGGCATGGACAGATTCGGCGTATGCATGGTTGGCGGCATCGTCCCCGCAGCAGCCATGGCAGAGGAAGGAGCACAAATTGTCACCGCAGCCCCCCACTGCTTCATTCCCATCGAAGAAATGACCAGAATCTAAACGACACAGCCCGCTACATTCCATGTTTGCGCGCGCCAAGGCATTTGATATAGTTGTATAGTTGGCGGTATATGCATCCTATTTTCTAAAATGAGTGAAAAAAATAAAAAGTGGGTGGGAATAGCCCAAGGTTGGGTATATGGAACTTTTTATTCTTCCAAGATTCTGTTGGCTTCTTCGCTATAGGCGTTCATCACGTAGGGTATGCCTGAAATTTTTGATGCTTCTTCGGTTAGTGCCATAAGGTCCTTGCGGGATATTGTTGAGAGTCTGAAGTTTCTGCTTCCTGCCATCAACTGCTGAAGACCAACCTTAAACTTTTGACAGTAAGTGTAGACACCAACAGCACCCAAAGGTATATTCTTCATCTTGGAACCAAACTTCTCCTCAAGTTCCGCATAAGCAACAAAGATTTCCTTAACGTCACTCCCATATTTAGAGACAGACTTCGGCAACTTGCCCTCCTTCAGCCACACTCCTATATTCTTTCCAACCATGCCAGGAATCATCAAGCCTCTTCCCATACAAACTGCCTTAACGTAAGGAGTGCCCATGGCAAGTGCCTTAAACACTCCATCCTCTGTCGAGAAACCACCAGCCATAGCAATGTCAGGAACCTTCACTCCTCTTCGTGAGAGTTTTTCGCAGTACTTGTACGTAAGAGCTTGAAGGTAGAAAGTGGGGATGCCCCATTCGTTCATCATTGGCCAAGGACTCATCCCTGTGCCGCCAGGAGCACCATCAATTGTGAGGAGGTCTAACTTTGCTTCAGCACCATAACGTAATGCCATCGCCAATTCAAGGGCAGAGTAAGCTCCAGTCTTCAGGGTAATCCGCTTGAATCCTAAGCCTCGGAGACGATCAGCCTCCTCCAAGAATGCCTCTTTTGTCACAAAACCTAACCGTGAATGCCTCTCAAAATCCTTCAAGGCTCCTTCCTTATACGCCATCTGATTTTCATGAAGAGTAGGATCAGGCGAAACAATATACCCTCGCCGTTTAAGCTCAGCAGCTCTCTCCAAGGTTTTAACTTTGATTTCTCCACCAATACATTTGGCGCCCTGTCCCCACTTCAGTTCAATTGTATCCAGATTATGCTGTGATGAGACGTATTCTGCCACTCCAAATCTTGTGTCCTCTACGTTCATTTGGACAAGGAGCTCCCCATAGCCCTCATAGAACTTTTTGTAGATTTCTATTCGCCGATCCATATCAGGAGACTTCGTAATCTTCCCCTTACTATCTAACACAAGACCTGGATCGATTCCGCAAACATTCTCACCACAAACAAGCGTGATACCGGAAATTGCAGCTCCTATAGCAAAGTGTTCCCAGTTCTTCCTAGCGATCTCCGTAGATCCTAGCGCACCTGTGAAGATAGGTATTCTCAACTTTACTTTCTTATTCCATCCGTACTCTGTTTCGGTGTCCACATTGGGGAAAAGAGCTGTATCCGGGTCTCCTTGGACTCCTTCAGGAAGGCCTTTTGCTCCCCGTGCATAACCTTGAATGTTTAGATGTGAATAATCCACAGGGTAGGTTTTGTCTGCACCTGCAGTCACTTCTCCAAAGGGTCCTGGGTAGAGTACCTCACGGCCTCTGAATGATGATAACCAAATTTCGCAACCGCCTTTACATCCATCGAGGCATCTTGAACATATCCCAGACATGGGAGCAACATCTTTTGATCGATTGAATGTACCGGTTGACTCGTCAGCGTTTGGTCTTCTCAAATTCATTTCATTTCATCTCCAAATTCTACAATCGCGGTATACGGTAACCTTTCGCCTTATTAGAGAAGGACTCTTATAAATTTTTTCAAAAGAAGGATGTTGAAAACATGAATTCATTCATTTCATCATATGCAAAACTCGCCGAAATGAACATACATTCAGGACATCCACGCTTTTTTTGGTGTTCTCAAGCAAATTTTTCATGTTGGATGTTGCCGAAGAAGAGTTTAAATGACGGATTCCTGCTTAAGGTGCATGAGGGGAAATCCATGAAACTCGACGCGATTCTGGTGCTGGACTTCGGAGGACAATACTGCAATCTCATAGCCAGAAGAATCAGAGAACACAAGGTATACTCCGAGATAGTGCCATGCGACATAAGTCCTGAAGAGATCAAGGAACTGAACAAGAAAATGAACGTGAAGGGCTTAATCTTGTCAGGAGGTCCATGGAGCGTTTACGAAAAAGATGCACCAAAATTCAATCCAGAAATCTTGAAGATGGATATTCCTATTCTTGGGTTGTGCTATGGGCATCAACTGATAGCCTATTTCTCGAACGGAAAGGTGGAGCCAGGGACAAAGAGGGAGTATGGAATAGCACACATCATTGTCGATAGGCCAGTTGGTGTTCTAAAGGGACTAAGCCGAAGGCAAAAAGTTTGGATGAGCCACGGGGACACAGTCTATGAGCTCCCTGAAAATTATGAGGTTTTAGCCTTCACAGAAAGCTGTCCCATTGCCGCTTTTCGACACAAAAAAAAACCAATATACGGTCTTCAATGGCATCCCGAGGTGGTTCACACCGAAAACGGCATGAAAATGCTTAGCAACTTCATCTTTGAGGTTTGCAGGTGTCAAACAAACTGGAAACCCGAATCGTTAATCGACAAAGCAATACATGAAACAAGAGAAATCGTTGGTGACGGAAAAGCTATAATCGGCTTAAGCGGAGGCATAGACTCCAGCGTAGCCACCTTCTTAGCTACCAAAGCCCTTGGAGAGAAGCTTTTGGCGATTTATGTTGACCACGGCTTCATGCGTTTTGGCGAAGCAGAATTTGTTGAATGCACATTCCAGAAGCATGGTGTCAGCGTTGTCATAATTCGCGCCCAAGAACGTTTTCTGAAGAGACTGAAGGGCGTCATTGATCCTGAGAAGAAAAGAAAAATCATTGGAAACGAATTCATCAGGGTCTTTGAGGAAGCAGCAAAGAAAATAGGAGCAGAATATCTCATACAAGGAACCATATATCCCGACAGAATCGAATCTGGTTTCAGGAAACACTCGGACACCATAAAGACCCACCATAACGTTGGAGGCTTGCCCGCAAAGATGGAGTTCAAAACAATAATTGAACCCCTGCGGGACCTCTACAAAGACGAGGTTAGAGAGATCGCGAAGATTATGGGCTTGCCCGACGAATTGGTTCGGAGACAACCTTTCCCGGGTCCAGGATTGGCAGTGAGAATCATCGGCGAAGTGACGCAGGAAAAGACTATGCTAGTGAGGAAAGCCGACAAAATCGTTACAGATGAGATTGAAAAAAGCGGGCTAGAGGATAGTTTGTGGCAGTATTTTGCGGTGTTAACAGAGACGAAGAGCACGGGAGTGAAGGGTGATTCCAGAGCCTACGGTTACACTGTTGCCGTCAGGATTGTTGAGAGTAAGGAAGCTATGACTGCTGGCTTCGCAAAGATTCCCTACGAGGTGCTTGAGAGAATCTCCACGAGGATAACCAATGAACTGCCTCAGGTAACACGGGTTGTGTATGACATAACCCATAAGCCACCAGCAACCATAGAATGGGAATAAGAGAACAAAAAAATGACCGCAACCATTCTCGACAGGTAACTCAATCTGACGAAGATTATAGGGTCGCCTGTGATCGTTGTTGCGAAATTTATTAGGGAAAAACGGCAAAGATGTAAATGGGGCGGATTCGATTGGAACTTAAGACAGTGAAAATAGAAATGCCCGAGGATTGTAACGTGATCTTGGGCACGGCTCATTTCATCAAGACCGTTGAAGACATTTACGAAGCTTTAGTCAATGCGGTGCCGAACATCAAATTTGGTATAGGATTCTGCGAAAGCTCTGGACCCTGCCTAGTTAGGTCTGAGGGAAACGACAAAGAACTGAAGAAACTAACCATAAAACAAGCCCTGAAGCTGGGATGTGGACACTGCTTCATAATTTTCCTCAAAAACGCATATCCCATTAACGTCTTGGACAAGATCAAGCAGGTGCCTGAGGCCTGTACCATCCACGCTGCGACGGCTAATCCCCTAGAGGTCGTAGTTGCTGAGACAGAGCAAGGCAGAGGAATCCTTGGCGTCATTGACGGTGTTAAGACCAAGGGAATCGAAACCGAGAAAGATGTTGAAGCAAGAAGAGAGTTCCTCAGAAAGATCGGTTACAAACTGTGAAATGTTTCAAGAATCGTAACTACTGGTTATGCTTTTTCTATTAAATGATATATCCAAAGTTTTTCTGCTCAACAAATAATATATGTAAATTACTCTGAAATGCGTTGGTGGTGTTTCTCCTGGCAAATGAGGGGGAGAGATTAGAACCTCCACGAGTGAAACCTAATATTCTTCACATGGCTGTCGGTTCTAGCTTGGCGGCAGTCATAATTCTAGCGCATTTTCAGCTGGTCCCGTTACTTAGCTTATCAGCCCTGATTGCTATCGTCCTCTTCAATCTCCTCTTTGTCTTTCTCCTGTTTCCGCTGGAAGGTTCACTTCTTCGCAAAGTGGGTCTGCTCTCTGCAGGAAACGTTGTGGGAGCTCTATGGTACCTTATTCGATCAGCCTTCCAAGAGGCCTCTGTTCTCTATTTGAGCATAGATGCGTTCAAAATTATAGCCACAGTTGTCAGCCCAATCATTGATTTTATATGGATAGTGTCATTGTGGTCGTTAAGCTTGTCCGTATTAGCTTCTGCCAAAAAACGAGGAGGATAGAGAATAAAATTTGATTCTTTTTCTGAATCTACTTTTTGCAGTCACAGCCACCTTCATGGCAGCCTACCTCACAAGACACTATCTCTTCACCCTTGTCACCTTATACCACAAGAAAGAACAACTTTCTTTCGCACCCCAGAAAACAGAATACCAACCAACCGTGTCGGTTCTAATTCCTGCCCGCAACGAAGAACAGGTGATTGATAGAATCCTTCAGAGCATGACCGAATTAACGTATCCTAAAGAAAGAATGGAGATAATCGTGATAGATGACGCGTCTATAGACCGAACAGGCGAGAAAGCGGAAAAGTTTGCCAAAGAATACGTATTCATAAAGGTTGTTCATCGAAGCCCAGAGGAGGGGGGAAAGGGAAAATCAGATGTTTTGAACTGTGGATTGAAACATAGTTCTGGAGAGCTTGTCTACTGTTTTGACGCTGACTATTGTCCCCAAAGAGATATCCTTGAGAAGCTAACAGCCTGCTTCAGAGACCCCAAAGTCGGAGCCGTACAGGGAAGGGTTACTGTCCTTAATGAGCCTAAAAGCTTAGTTACACGACTTGTTGCCTTGGAGCGAACCGGAGGGTATCGAGTAGACCAGTTTGCTCGGGACGATCTAGAACTCATTTCACAATTCGGAGGTACCGTGGGGGGATTTAGAAGAAGTTTGATAGAATCTTTAGGCGGCTGGGATTCTAATATGCTAGCTGAAGATACCGACTTGACCTTCAAAGTTTATCTTGCGGGCTTCAAAGTAAAATACGTTAACGACGCCGACTGTTACGAGGAAGCAGTTGAAAATTGGCGCTCTTACTGGCATCAACGGTCCCGATGGGCAAAAGGACACATGCAGTGTGCTTTTAGACACGTATGGCCCATTATAAGGAGTAAGAATCTGCGGCTCAGAGAAAAGATTGATGGATTCCTTCTGCTCAATGTCTATTTTGTTCCTATCTTTGCGGGTTTGGCCTGGATTCTCGGAGCAGCCCTGTTCTTGGTTCAGCCTCTAGCATGGACAAACGTTCTCTGGGCAACTATACCGATTTCCTTCTATAGTTCTGTGGGGAATTTTGCGCCCTTTTTCGAGGTTGGCATAGGTGCCTACTTGGACGGAAGGGATCGAACATACTGGCTAATACCATTACTGATCCTAACTTTCATGCTTAACATTCTGATCTGCACAAAAGCCCTCATGGACCTCTGCCTCTCCAAGATCACTGGAAAGAAATATCATACATGGTCCAAAACAATCCACACTGGCAGCGGAAACCGCTCCATCAGATGAATCCAGCTGTTGTTTTGGAGGTTTGTCTGGTTCAGGAATCTATGTAGGGTTTTGGAGTAAAGCTTAAGTATAACGGTGTTATTCACAATTACGAGTGCTCGTAATTTCAGGTGAAACCTAATGGCAGTTGAAGAAGCCTCCATCTCACACCAAGCCGAGGAATATCTTGAGGCAATCTACAGGTTAGAGAGAAAAAGAGGCTTCGCCAAGACCATGGAGCTTGCTAGAAAACTAAAAGTGGTTCCAGGTTCGGTTACAAACACTATAGAAAGCCTAGAAAGGCGAGGCTTCGTAATACACGAACCCTACAAGGGAGTAAAGCTAACAGAAAAGGGACGAAGTGTAGCTTCAAACGTTTTGAGGAAACATCGCCTCGCAGAACGCCTTCTGACGGACATTCTACATCTAGATTGGAGCGAGGTCCATGATGCAGCCTGCAAGTTAGAACACGCCCTATCACCTGAAATCCTCGATCCATTAGAAAACGCTTTGGGACAGCCGAAAACATGTCCCCACGGAAATCCCATCCCCAACAACAAAGGAAGAATCGTGGAAGAAGAGTCAAAGCCCTTAACAGACCTGAACTCTGGGGAAGGTGGCATTGTCGTGAAAACAGTCAATGAGGAAACTGATATTCTGAAGGCTCTGGACAGCCTCGGTCTCATCCCCGGATCCTACGTCAAGATTGAGGAAAAAGGATCCTTTAATGAACCTCTTAAAATCCACGTAAATGGGCAGCCTCACACAGTAGAGCGAGAGCTAGCAAGATATGTTCACATCCAACTATCCAACACACAGAGGAGGAACAAAAAGTGACTGGATTCCGTGGTCGGAAAAGACGACGCTTTCGTGGTGGTCGCCACTCTCCCTCAGGAACTCCGGTTAGTGATCTAAAGAAGATAGCCCTAGTTGGGAGTCCCAACACTGGCAAAAGCGTGATGTTCCATAACCTGACTGGTTCCTACGCTACCGTATCAAACTATCCAGGGACCACTGTTGAGGTTTCTAGAGGCAAAGGAAAGATTGGAGATACTGAAGTTGAAGTTGTGGACACTCCGGGCACATATGCGCTTCTTCCCATTACAGAGGACGAAAGGGTTGCTAGATCCATACTTCTCGAGGAAAAGCCAGAGGTTGTCCTCCAGCTTGTCGATGCTAAAAACTTGGAAAGGATGCTTCCTCTAACTCTTCAGCTAATCGAGGCAGGGCTTCCAGTTATTCTGGACTTGAATATGATTGACGAAGCTGAGAAACTGGGGATAAAAATCGATGTGAAACGCTTGGAGGAGGAACTCGGTATTCCAGTTATAACCACTGTCGCCACTTCTCGAAGAGGAATGGAGAACCTGAGAGAAAGAATCCTCAACTATCGCAGAACTGAGCCAACAAGAAATCCTCAATATAATCAACATATAGAATCTGCTTTGAAAAAGATTTCTAGTCTCCTAAAAGAAGATTACCTGCTTTCTAGGAGAGCCATTGGTCTATTGCTTTTGCAAGACGACCATGAAATCTGGGAACTTGTTAAGGCTAGGGAAGATAAGAACTTCAGTCGTATCGAAAAGGTTGTAGAGGAAACTCGGCAGAAGTATAGTCAGCCGATTAATTACATAGTCAACAGAAAACGAGTGTGGGAAGCAAAGCAGATAGCTGCAGAGGCTGTAACTAATCCTCCCGAGTTCAAGACTACAGTCAAAGAAAGACTTAGCAGGCTCATGATGAATCCCATAACAGGAATCCCCATTCTGGCGCTCGTCTTGTATTTTGGTCTCTACCAATTCGTGGGAGTCTTTGGAGCCCAAACTTTGGTAGACTTCCTAGAGGGTACAGTTTTTGAAGGATACTTCAATCCCTTCATAACTCAACTGTTCAAAACATACATTGAATACGTTCCTCTTCAGGAATTATTTGTAGGAGAATTTGGAATCATCACTCTGGGAGTCCGGTATGCTATAGCGCTTATCCTACCTATCGTCGGCACTTTTTTCATTGCCTTCTCAATAATCGAGGACACGGGTTACCTTCCTCGAATGGCTCTCCTTATAGATAGAGTCTTAAAGAAAATCGGATTGAATGGGCGAGCGGTAATCCCTATGACTTTGGGTTTGGGGTGCGGCACCATGGCCACGATAGTCACCCGAACTTTAGAGACGAAAAGGGAGAGATTAATAGCGACTCTTCTATTGGCTCTCGCAATCCCATGCTCAGCACAGCTAGGCGTTCTCTTCGCCATTATGGCTGGTAATCCCATGGCAACATTGATTTGGGCACTTGTTGTAGTTCTGGTTTTTCTGTTGGTGGGGTTCCTTGCTGCCCGTCTTATGCCTGGAGAGAAACCAGGCTTCTACATGGAGATCCCGCCGCTTAGGATGCCTAAAATAAGTAACGTGCTAATGAAGACCTACATGCGGATTGAGTGGTACTTTAAAGAGGTCTTTCCTCTCTTCATTCTAGCCAGTGTACTAATATGGATAGGACAGATCACAGGAATCTTTGATATGCTCATAAGCGTTTTAGTCCATCCTGTTCAATGGATCGGACTTCCCTCAGAAGCTGCTACAGCAGTGCTCTTCGGCTTCTTCAGAAGGGACTATGGAGCCGCGGGTCTCTATGACCTGCAACAAGCAGGTGTGCTAACGGGTATACCTTTGGTGGTGGCGGCAGTAACGCTAACTCTCTTTGTTCCATGCATTGCTCAATTCTCTGTGATGATAAAAGAGAGGGGATTAAAGACAGCCTTAGCCATAGCATTGTTTGTCTTCCCCTTCGCCTTTGTTGTCGGTTTTCTCTTAAACCTAACATTAACATCTCTGGGGGTTCAACTGTGAGGTGCTCACTATGCGGTTACGAATTTGAGGAAGATGAGGGCTCTGCGACTTGTAGCGGATGCCCGTTTTCCAGAGGTTGCAGCATGGTTTGCTGCCCCAATTGTGGATATGAGATGCCGTTACAGTCAAAATTGATTAAAATCTTTCAGAAAAGGAGGACTAGAAATGGATCTAAGTGAAGAAGCAGAGGAGATTTTGGAGAACCTTTGGATTCGCGATGAGGAGGGTGGAGAATCGACATGTAGCTTCGAGAGCATGGAAGTGGAAACAAGGAACAGAGCATTCAAAGAGTTGGCAAAGTTTAACTTTATCTCCGTTTCAGAAGACCAGATTTCGTTAACTGAGAAGGGAAAGGCTGAAGCAGAGAATGTAATTCGGAGGCACAGGCTTGCAGAACGTTTATTGGTAGACATTTTGGATACTGAACCCGGGTTAGTTGAAGAAGTCGCATGCAAGCTTGAACATGCTATTCGAAGAGGCGTAGATGATAACGTCTGCATTCTACTGGGGCATCCGAGAGTTTGTCCCCATGGAAAGCCGATACCCAAAGGAAGATGCTGCCGCAGAGGATCTACCCAAGCAGAGAAAGTTGTGGTTCCCCTCTCCCAAATGGAACCTAACAGGGAAGGAAAAATTGCCTACATCCACACAAAAGGAAGGGGAAGACTGCAAAAACTTATGGCAATGGGCGTTACACCTGGAATGCCAATTCGCGTAATTCAAAGATTTCCATCACACGTTTTCCAGATAGGACGAACCCAAATTGCAGTGGATGAAGAAATCGCAAACGAAATCTTCGTAGTTGAGTACAGCTCTTAAAGGACTTGATTTGAAGCAAAAATTCTGTGAAAATTCCGTTAAAAAACTTTTAAAATCTCTTGTGACATACCGTAGAGTCTAAGTACCGTGGGACCCAGCAGAATATTGAGTGGAGGTTAGGACGTGAGCCAAATTAGAGTAATTGCTGACCTTCACATTCACAGTAGATTCAGTCGCGCCACAAGCCAGAAAATGAATATAACGGAAATAACCCGTTTTGCTCGAATTAAGGGCTTGAAGCTTGTGGGCACAGGAGACTTTACCCACCCAAAATGGCACAACGAATTAACTGCAGAGCTGGTTGAAGTTTCGGGCACCAGCCTCTATGGTTCCGCAAAGCATCCGGAATCTCCGGTTCGTTATATGATAACCGCCGAAGTTAGCACTATATTCAATGTTGATGGGGAATCCAAAAAAATCCATCACGTAATCTTGACTCCGAGCCTTGAGACAGCCCTACAGATCAATGACAGACTGAAACGTTACGGCAATCTTAGCGTGGACGGCAGACCTTTTCTGGAAATGACAGCCCCACAGCTAGTGGAGGAGGTTATGCAGGTTTCAGACGATAACGAGGTTATACCCGCTCACGTTTGGACTCCATGGTTCAGCCTTTTCGGCGCCTTCAGCGGCTTCAACAGCGTAGAAGATTGCTATCAAGACATGACACGGCACATCCATGCTCTGGAAACAGGTCTCTCCTCAGACCCACCCATGAACTGGAGATTAAGCGCCCTCGACAAGTTCGCCTTGGTTTCCAACAGCGACTGCCACAGCCACTGGCCTTGGAGAATTGGAAGAGAAGCAAACGTCTTCGAGCTTGACCAGCTAACATACATGGAAGTAGTGGATACTCTTCGCAAAAAGGATCCGAAGCGCTTCAAATTCACCATAGAAACTAACCCCGCCTACGGTAAGTATCACTGGACAGGCCACAGAAACTGTAACATCTCCCTCTCACCTCAGGAAGCCACAAAATATGGGAATCATTGCCCAGTTTGTGGCAGAAGACTCACAAAAGGGGTTGAACAGCGAGTTGAAGAACTGGCTGACCGCCCCGCAGACTTCAAACCCGAAAACGCAATAGGCTATAAACATTTGCTGCCCCTCTCCGAAATCATCACTGCGGTCCTGGGAGTCAGCTACCCCGGAACCAAAAAAGTTTGGAGCGTCTACAACCCGTTGGTGGCGAAATTTGGTGACGAATATACTGTGCTTATGGACGCACCCATGAAAGAAATGGCGAGGATCGTTGACCCGAGGATTGCAGAAGCAATAGTTCGAGTCAGAGAAGAAAAAGCTAAGGTAATACCAGGATACGATGGCGTCTACGGACAATTAGCAATCTTCGAAGAAAAACAAGAAGATATACCTCAGCAGAAGCCATCACAGAAGAGCATATCCGACTTCATGTAATCTTCTTTTTTGTTAACCCGAAAATACCCATCTAGCAAAGAGGTACATTGAAATCAAGTCGGTAAATGCTAGGACAGAAATAATTGGGATTAACCACAAGTTTTTCTTGGTTCGAAATAGAAACCACACTGGAAATATGAAACTGAAATACCGCGGACAACTAAGAATGTTTCCAGTACATACCACAATCAAAAATGTGAGAGTGGCGTAAATCGTCAGTTTCCAGTCCAACTCTCGAATTTTTAGGATTAACAAAAAAAAGATGGCGAAAAAACATATTGCCAAGCCTACAAACGCCTCGGTGAAAGCTAGATTAAGAGGATACGGAGGATTTGTTTGGAAAAGAGTGGGTAAGATATATTGGCTAGGAAATCTTCGATAACCCCAGTATTTCTGAGCCTCAAGGACGACGAAGAAATTCCCAGTTTTCAAATAACCATAATAAAACCAAGCACCAAGTGCCAAAATAGGGAGGGTATACAACAAAGCTTCGCGAAATCGCCTATTACGAACACTATCTAGGATCATTGATACAATTAAGAGGATGCCAACCAACCTTGTAAGAGAGGCTGCCGCTACCAACAATGATGCATATAGGTGCCTTTTTTTCAAATGGAGATAATATGCAGATAACACTAAGGTAAGAAACAAGCCTTCATTATATCCCACGGAGGTGAAAAGAAAAACCGTGGGAAACAAGGCTGCAATAAGGGTTACCGAGAAAGCTTGGTCAGAATCAAAATATTGTTCGGCAACAAGTTGAAACAGTGGAATCCAGATGATGCCGAAGATAGAAGATAGTATCACTTGGGCTACGTTAAAATTCCCAATTAAAAGCCCCAGTCCCCTAATTGAAGCCGGAAATAAGGGCTGAAAAGCAAATGTTTGTTCCATGAGAAGTGGAGAAGCTAGTGGAATTGTCTCGTACCCATACTGAGCAATGAGATTATACCAACCTCCATCCCAAATGGTGAATGTCTCCCACCAAAACTTGAAGGGAAAATTGTCAGGACGCCAGTTGATTGACAACTGAATCCATGAAAACACAAGAATCTTCACAATTGCAACAATAACAATGGGTATAATGAACCGTTTTGCCATTTTCAGTTGAACTCTT
This sequence comes from uncultured Candidatus Bathyarchaeia archaeon, assembly GCA_964623205.1. Classification (GTDB taxonomy): domain Archaea; phylum Thermoproteota; class Bathyarchaeia; order Bathyarchaeales; family Bathyarchaeaceae; genus Bathyarchaeum. Next base: position 88,862 of record CAZUQX010000007.1, read on the forward strand.
AAGCGTTCAAAGAGGAAATGGTCCGTGGTCAGTTTCAACTTTTCACGGCTCAAACATCATCCCCTTCTATCGTATCACTTAATGGATATAAGATTGTAGCTTACCCAGTTCAGGAATGCCCAGTGAACTTGCCCTAGGGTTCTTTTTCATGTAATGGAAGAAAATGAAGAAGCAAAATCACTGCTGTGAAACTTGCGATTTCCGCTATATAAAATGTAAAAGGAAATGAATGAGTCACCACAATCGGAACAGAAACACTAAAAATATTCAACACAGCATGAAATGAAAAACCACTCCAAATGTTTTCTTTGCTTTTCAAGAATAAATATCCCACAAAGACACCAAATAGCACTATATGCAGCAACTGTGCCTGAAAGAACTGAATAAGCCAACTAATCTGAAAAACATGGATGTGCTGCAAAGAGAAAAACAGTGTGGCAACAAGAATGCCTACGACAGGTCCATATTTTGACGAAATCCTTGTTTGAACATATCCTCTGTAAGCAACCTCTTCTGCAAATGCCCCAAAGACTGAGAATCCAAGATAAAGGGCGGATGCTAGTGGAAGAGAATAAAAGGTGCAAGTTTCGTAGTCCCTCAGTATTGTCGAAGATGTAAATCCAAATTTACTGCCAAGAAGAAAACTGATCAGATACCATAATCCCAAGTAGAATAGAGCAAAAAATACTCCGACAAGAATCATTGAACTGCTATTATTTTTAAAGACTTCAGAAAGGGACTTTTTCGAGTCTTTCTTCAACAGGAATAAAGCAACAATTAAGACAACAAAATAAGATAGAATCATCATGGCGATTATTGGTTCTACAGTTGTAAGGAATTGCCATATTGGGTATCGAATGAAATAAATGAAAAAGCTAATGATCAGAATAATGAACGAACCGAGAAATACTCTCCAACCCTTTTCTGCCGTCATGTTTTTCACGGTTTTTCACTAACTCGTTGGCACTCAGCTATAACATTTTTGCATTTTTTCTGCCCAACCACCAACAGTTTTAAGATACATATAGAATCTTAACTCACAACCAAAGATGGGATGCGCTCGCACTAACTAGAAAGCATTGTTTTCTGTGGGTGGCAGTATTGATGTTTGGGTTCGATAAATCTTTTAAGCTGAATTGACAGATTTACAATGTTGGGGGCTATATAATAAGAAGAGACCGCATAATAATTGTATTTTCAGTTTTGCTAGTTGTACTGTTGTTCATAGCCGGAAGTCAAGTATTCGATATATATCTCAAAACTGTTGGTGTAGGGTCGTTTACAGCTGGAAGTGAGCTGGAAAAGCTGTTTCTGAAGGATGACTGGATAATACAATCATCCGATTTGGTGACATGGAATGGCGTAATTATATCTGCAAGGGAATTCAGTCCTGTTGGATGGCACCCTACATCAGTTCCATCCACGGTTTTGGCAGCCTTGGTTGAAAATGGAGTTTATCCTGATCCGTATTTTGGTGTGAACCTGAAATCCATTCCAGATCTCACTGGATCCTCGTGGTGGTATCGAACCGAGTTTGCATTACCCGAAGAATACGAAAATAGGCACATTTGGCTACACTTCGACGGCATAAACTACAAAGCGAATATCTGGTTAAACGAGCAGAAGATTGCTGACGCTGTCGAAGTGCAAGGCACATACAGGTTGTTTGAGTTTGACATTACCAATAATGTTTCGGTCGATGAGATGAACTGTCTGGCAGTGGAAGTTTTTGCCCCAAGGGACGATGATCTGGGGTATTATTGGAGTGACTGGAATCCGACCCCTCCAGACAGAGACATGGGACTCTGGCATGACGTCTACATCGACGCCTCTGGACCTGTGATAATAAGGCATCCCCACGTCATTACGGACTTGGATTTACCTTCTCTGGATGTGGCGCATCTTACCATTTCTGCCGAACTAACCAACATGAGAAATGAACCTGCGAATGGAATTTTAAAAGGTACAATCAAAAATGTTACTAACACGGCAGAAGGGGGAACTTCGGATGGCGGACCCGGAGTTATAGAATTTTCTAAAGACGTTAACTTGGGTCCAGAAGAAAATAGACTGATTACACTTTCTTTTCAGGATATAACCCAATTGACTGTCCTCAATCCTCGACTATGGTGGCCTAACTTGGCAGGAACACAGAACCTCTATGATTTAAAATTGGAGTTCAACATAGCAGATGATGTATCAGATATCGAAAACGTTCGTTTCGGTGTTCGCGAGGTCTCCTCTTACCTCTCTGACAAGGGTTATAGAATCTTCACGATTAACGGCAATAACATACTCGTGAGAGGCGGAGGCTGGTGCCCCGACATGATGTTCCGCCCCTTACCAGAAAGAAAAGAGGCGGAAATCAAGTACGCGAGGGATATGAATCTTAACACCATTCGCATGGAAGGGAAGTTAGGAACTAATGAGGTGTGGAACCTATGTGACAAGTATGGAATAATGGTCATGGCAGGATGGTGCTGTGGCCATCCTTGGGAGCGCTGGGAGAACTGGGATAATACAGATATTGAAGTTGCTGTCGAGAGCCAGAAGGATCAGATACTCCGTTTGAGGAACCACCCCAGTTTCCTCGTTTGGCTGTATGGTAGTGACAAGACACCTCCGCCTGAGATTGAAAATGAGTACCTAAATGTCCTTCAAACCTATGCTCCGACGCTACCGTACCTGCCCTCAGCGACGGAACTAGGCACCCCAACCACTGGATCGACGGGTGTGAAGATGAGGGGTCCTTACTCCTATGAGCCCCCCATCTACTATTACTTAGAGGAAAGTCCAGGTGGCGCTTGGGGCTTTGGTACTGAGATGGGGCCCGGTGAGAATGTTCCACCCATAGAAAGTATGTATAAAATGCTGCCTGAGGATCACTTGTGGCCGATCGACGAATTCTGGAATTATCACTGTGGTAGCGGAGCCTTCACGAACCTAACTGTTTACACGAACGCTTTAGACTCGCGCTATGGAACGGCGACTGGAGTGGAAGATTACTGTGCAAAGGCGCAATTGATGAACTACGAGTCCATGCGCACCGAGCTAGAAGCATGGGGACGAAACAAGTATCTGTCCACCGGCGTTATTACATGGATGTACAATTCTGCATGGCCTTCTTTAATTTGGCAACATTATGATTACTATTTGAGGCCCGGCGGTGCTTACTTTGGCGCCAAAATAGCATGCGAACCTTTGCATGTTCAGTACTCCTATAATGATGATTCAATCTACGTTGTCAACAGTTATTATGAGAGATTCACTAATTTGAAGGTCAGTGCGAAAGTTTACAATCTAGACATGATCGAGAAATATTCACATAATGTTGCAATAGATGTTGAATCTGACAGCAGCAATTACGTCTTCACCATCCCTCCGCTGGAAAACTTGACTACAACCTACTTTCTCAAGCTTGAATTGGAAGATAGCTCAGAAAATCTGATTTCTTCCAATTTTTACTGGCTATCGACGAAACCGGACGTCCTCAACTTTGACGAAACAAACTGGTATTACACGCCCCAAAATGCTTTTGCCGATTTCACTGATCTAGAGAAATTGCCGCCTGTAGAGTTGAATATGACATATGCAATCGAGTATGGAAGCGAAGATCTGGTCACCCGAGTAACGATAGAAAATCCGACAGATGATCTTGCCTTTTTCATTCACCTTACAGTTACTAAAGGGCCAGATGGAGAGGAAGTTTTGCCGATTTTGTGGGATGTTAACTACTTCAGTCTACTGCCTGGAGAAAGTAAGAGAGTGAATGCAACTTTTGCAGCAATGGATCTGAATGGAGCAATTCCAGTTGTAGAAGTAGGAGGATGGAACATACCGGGAAAATTCGAGTGCACCTCTTTGGAATTGTCCAAGGGTGAGGTGGCAATAGGTGAAACATTCATGGTAAGAGCCACCGTTGAGAATACATTTGTTGATGGGAGCAAGATCGGTCTATATGTTGACGGCAAGTTGGTTGATTCAAAATTAATTTGGGCAAGAGCAGAAAAAAGCCGTGAAATTTTCTTTGAATTGGGATTAGTAGACGTCGGGCCTCATGAAATCAAGGTGGGTAGTATAATAGGCGGGGCGACTTGCACCACCACAGTTTCAGTTATCCCAGAGTTCCATTACGTTCCAGTCTTCGCTGGTTCGTTAGTGGTCATGGCAGTTGTGCTAGTGTTTTATCGGCGGAGATTAACGCACACGTAGGCTCCCAGCCAAAGACGAAGCCATAAAGCGCATACGATTAGTTATTAATTCACTTGAACATTTTCTGTCTTTACGAAATAGCTTTAACTCAAGCAAAAGCTAGAGTTCATCCCCTAAAATTTCTTTTCTGCCTCTCCAGATCACCAACAGTTTTAAGATACATATCGAATCTTTACTCACAATCAAAGATGGGATGGAGGCAATTTTGAAGGACGAGCTGGTGAAGACCGTTGATCATGGGCGGAGTCTTGGCGCCGAGTATGTTGAAGTTCGGTCTCAACAACTTTTCAAAACCCTCTTGACAACCAAGGACGGAAGAGTTGAGGGGGCGAAGGAGGGAATCGAAAGCGGGGCAGGTGTCAGAGTCTTGGTGAAGGGAGCTTGGGGCTTCGTGTCTCTCGGAAAACTTGAGTCAAAACTGCTAACAGAAGCTGTTGAGAAGGCAGTCAAATTAGCAGGGGCAGCTAGTCTCCGGGTGAAGAAACCAGTAAAGCTTGTCGACACAAACGCAATAGAAGACCGGATAGTGGCTAAACCGAAGAAGAATCCACGGGAAGTCCCTATAGAAGAAAAGATAGACGTAACTTTGGCAATGGACAAAACAATCTTCGGCTATGACAATCGAATAAAGAGCTGCACCATAGATTACATTGACGTAACAGGAACGAATCACCTCATCAACAGCGACGGAACCTACATAGAACAAGACAAACTCTACATTTGGTCCCGAATCCAAGCCTCAGCACGAGAAGCCTACATCTTCGCTTCTGGAAGAGAAGAGATAGGCTCCACATCAGGCTATGAAATCTTCAACACAGAAACCCCAGAAAAAGTAGGAAAAATGATCGGCAAACGCGTCATCAACCAGCTGAAAGCTAAAACACCAAAAGGCGGAACCTTCCCAGCCGTCATAGGCCCCAACGTCGTAGGCGTCTTCATCCACGAAGCCATGGGACACCTAGCAGAAGCAGACCTCACCCTATCCGGGTCTATACTCTACGACAAGCTGGGAAAGAAAATCGCATCAGACGCTGTCACAGTCTATGACGACGGCACAGTCGAGGGTGCCTTCGGGTCCTTCAAGTACGACGACGAAGGAGTTCGAACACAGAAAACAACTTTAATCCAGAAGGGGGAATTGACTGGTCTCATGCACAACCGAGAAACAGCGTACAAGCTTAACATGGAACCCACGGGAAACGCTCGAGCCGAAAATTTCCGTTTCGAACCAATCATTAGAATGCGGAACACCTACCTTGCTCCCGGCGACAAAACCTTCGAGGAGCTAATTGACGACATTGATTATGGGTATTATCTCAAAAGCTTTCGAGGCGGACAAGCAAACTTGGATGGAACCTTTCAGGTAGGCATACAGGAAGCCTACGAAATCGTTAAAGGTCAGCTAGGAGCTCCTGTTAGAAATGCTTCCATAAGCGGAAACACCCTCGAAACGCTGCATAAAGTGGATGCAGTTGGCAGAGATTTTGAACTGTGGCCAGGAAGATGCGGAAAAGGCCAGACAGCCTTCATCTGTGACGGGGGACCACACATACGGGTGAAAGAGGTGATTATCGGTGGTGGAGCCTAACCCCACAGAATTGCTTGACTTCGGGAAAAAAGCCGTTGACTTTGCCATCAGAAGTGGCGCCGAAGAGGCTGAGGCATTCTTGAACATGCTCTCCAGCACCTCCATAAACATCGAGAGAGGGCAGATTGTCAGGAGCACAAAGAGAATCGATCAGGGCTTAGGAGTGAGAGCAGTTTACAGGAAAGCCGTGGGCTTCTCTTACGCCAACACGTTAACAATCAAGAACATAGAAGATACCGCAACGAAGGCTTTCAAATCTGCAAGAGCCAGCAGACCAGACACGAACTGGCAGAATCTTCCCAATCCCAGAAGACTCAGCGAAACAAAAGACACCTATGACAAAAGACTGGAGACAATCTCTTCTGAAGAATTAGTGGAAATGGCAGCAGTCATGTTGGAAGCAGTTGAATCCTATGACAAGCGGGCCTTATCCGTAGACGGAGGAGTTGGCACGTCTCTCATCCACACGGTTATTGTCAACTCTCACGGCGTAGAAGCCTACGACAGAGGCACTGCCATTGCATGTTCCATGGAGACAATAGCGAGAGACGGAAATGATGTGACTCCCGCTTGTTTCGAACTGAACGCGGAGAGAGTCTACAGTATTGACCCTGAATGGGTTGGAAGAGAAGCTGCAAGACAAGCTGTTTCCTCCCTCAAAGCCAAGAAGATCAAGTCTAGAAGGCTTCCTGTAATATTCACTCAGGCTGCGTTTCGTTCCCTCCTCTATTTCACTCTGATAAACGCCGTCAAAGCGGATTATGTTCAGAGAGAACGGTCTGCACTCAAGGGAAAACTTGGAGAAAAAGTTGCCTCGGACCTTGTTACTGTATATGACAACGGACTTCTTGAAGGAGGTCTCCTGACACGAAAATTTGATAGTGAAGGAGTTCCATGCCAAAAAACCTTAGTTATAGAGAAAGGCATCCTGAAGCACTTCTTGTATGATAATTACACGGCGAATAAGATCGGAGATGAGAGCAGTGGAAACGCTTCTAGAACAGGACTCGCCCCTTACGCATCTACACCTGTTCTGGAGGCTAGCAACTTCACGTTCACTAAGGGAAACAGGACTCCTGATGAACTTGTAGGTGAGGTGGGAGAAGGGCTTATAGTGTATGGTGTGCAGGGTGCTCACAGCAGTAATGCAGAGAGTGGAGAATTTTCTGTTGTGGCTACTCCTGTGTGGAAGATCGAGAATGGAAATGTGGTTTATGCGGTGAGAGAGGTTATGCTGACTGGTGTTATCTTTGATGTTCTGAAGAATGTGTCGGCTCTTGGTAATAACATGAGGAAGTTCGGTCAATTGGTTGCGCCGTGGATTAGGGTGGAAGACGTTAGAGCTGTTGGAAGGAGATGAAACATTTTTATGGCAAGTGGGACTCACGTCTTTACTATTACATAAAGATTGAAATTGCATAAGCCAAGCAGGAGTAGGAGCAAAGGAATTGACTAATCCAGAAGAGACAACATCTACATTCAGAAACATCATTTGGAGAATAGAGATTGCAAGAAAAATCGTCCAAGTTCTCTCTTTGGTTCTGTTCGTTGCTGTTCTCTTCGGTTTAGGACCTTTTCCCATAGTTCTTCCCGTTGTTTTCACGTTGGGACTTCAGCAGCAGGCTATAGGGGATGCTCTTGCGATGCTGCAGGTGATGCTGAGTGATCTCGTTTTCCCTTGGATTCCCTTAGCCTCATTCTTTATAGTTGCTGCTTTTCTGGGTAGGTCCCTCTGCGGTTGGGTGTGTCCTTTCGGTTTGGTTCAGGACCTGATGGGGTATGTCAAGAGAAGACACCTAGAGGTCTCCGAAAGAACCCATGAGTGGATGATCAAAATTAAGTACCCGATTTTGGCAGTCATACTCCTTATTAGTGGATCCTTTGCGGCGATGCTGGCCACGGGATCAGGTGAGGGCTTCAGGTCTGCTTTGGGAGTTTTTGCTGCAGCGCCTTTCAATGCTTTAAGTCCAGCTGATACTCTTTTTGCGGTTATTCCAACAGGGATTTTTAATCTTTACAGTGGTGTTGATTCTTTTATTGCTGGGGCTTTGGCTGTTCGTCCCCTTTTGTGGGCGCGCTTCGCTATACTGGGGATAGTTTTGGTTTTGGCAGCTTATGTTCCTAGAAGCTGGTGCAGGTATCTGTGTCCCCACGGGGCGTTCTTATCTATCCTGAATAGGTTCAGTTTTCTGGGTTTGAAGAGGGATCCACTGAAATGTACAAAGGCAGGATGTAGCGATTGTGTCCAAGTCTGCCCCATGAAGGTTCCTATACTGGACCTGCCTTGGGAAAAGTTCACCCACCCCGAATGCATATACTGCCTGAAATGCGTCGAGTCATGCACAACAAAAGCCATCAAACCAAAATTCCCATAACATCTCATCGACCAAGATATAATGGCGCGGGGTGCGGGATTTGAACCCGCGCGGCCACATGGACCACAGACTTAGCAGGCCTGCTCCCTACCAGGCTAGGACAACCCCGCTCAGGATATTTTGTTCAGAGAGTAACCTAAAAAAAGTATCTGTCCCAGCATAAACCAACTTTTTAATAAAACATCTGCATTCAATATCTTGAAGCATGGGCCGGTAGTCTAGTCTGGTTAGGACGCAGCCTTTACGAGGCTGAGGTCGCAGGTTCAAGTCCTGCCCGGCCCACCACTCCCTCGTATTTGGAGCCTAATAACAGCGCATTGTTGAAAACAGGCTTTTTTCCAGAAAACTCAGGGAACCAGTTTTTTTAAACCAAAATAATGAAGGAAATAAGACAGATGAGTTACACACGAAGCAATTTTGCTCATTTTTCGGGTTACAAAAAAAAGTAGTAGATTTATTGAGAGCCACTTTAGATTGTTCGCGAACGTTTCTCCCCGTATAAAGTTTGACGCCCCCTCTGCATACGCCCTACGAAGAACATATCTAAATGTGAGCCTATTCCTAGGAACTCTATGGTAAACTACCATGCGATTATTAGATTTTATAGTATAACCAAACTTCCTCGTTTTCTCACAGAGCTCTACATCTTCGGTCCCCAACAAACCTCCATTGAATCTAGTTAATTTTTCATTAAAACCGTTTATCTTTTCTAAAACCTCTTTTTTGACGGCTATGTTTGATCCAGGCGGATAATTTGGAGTTTTTTGATGTTGAATCCTAATGGATAATCTTGGCGATATCCCAATGACCCAAAACAAACCGTCATCCCACCATGGCGGTAGGGACCCGTTTAATAAAGGCTTGACTGGACCACCAACCATATCACAGAAACGAATAGTGTGGGATATTTCCTTGAGCCAATTTTCTGAGACTACACAATCATCATCTGTGAATGCGATTATTTCTCCTGAAGCTTCCTTAATCCCATCATTTTTACTGGATGATGATCCCTTTTCACTATCATGCCGAATAACTTTGATAGAACCATAATCGCTAAGAGCCTCGTAAGTTCCATCGGTACTAGCGTCATCAACAACTATAATTTCTTTTTTCTCATAACCTTGACGCAGTAAACTCTGGACGCAGTTAACAACCATCTCTTTTCTATTGAATGTGCAGACAATTACGGATATAGTAGGAGGATCATTTGGAGCCAAAAAATCTCCGCCACTCGCAAATATTATGCAGTAAACTCGTATCTAAGCTGGTTTCAACTTCGCAAGCTTGAATACATGTTAAACATTTTTTCATCTTGCTTTCTCTAATCAACTTTCTAAGTTCAGTAAAGTCTGGCGAGTAATATATATTCATTATGGATTGCTCTTTAACATTCCCTAGAGATATATCGAGGGCCGCGCATGGATAATATGTGCCATCGCATCCAATGAGCATACTCTGATATGGGGCAAAACATTTGAAAGGTTGCGAGTGCCCCGAAAGGCGATTCAAGGCGAAATTGAAATACCCCCTAGAAGTGAGCACAGATTTAGACTTGTAAAGTCTTGGCACTTCGTACTTTAACCGATCAAGATCAAAAGATTGCAGATTCGCATCTGGGTAATTTCCTAGACCAGAAATCTCTGCAAATTGGAAAAATATCTTAACATCCAATGATTCTGCAAGGTTTAGTGCATCTGCCATCTCTTTGTAATTATCAGGTTGTATTGTATAATTGATCTTTACATTCCCGCCGTGCTTTTTTAATAACTTAATTGCATTGATTGCTCTTTCAAATGACCCAGGAACGCCTCTTATGAAATCGTGGGTTCCAGCTGTAGCTCCATCAACGGAAATAGCAATGTGCGAAAAAATATTGCTCATTTTCTTTGCTACAGAATCATTAATCAAAAACCCATTAGAAACAATCGCAGGCTCCATATTAAGTTCTATAACCTTGTTAGCTAAAAGGAATAAATCATCCCGCATAAGAGGTTCTCCACCCGAGAAAGTAATCATTTCAACCCCAAATTTATGTAGGTCGAGGATTAAAGAGATAATTTGTTCCGTCGTCATTTCAGGTTTAGATCGTCTCCAGATGTTACACGTTTTGCACTTAAGCATACATTTTTCGGTAACAAGGATAGAACAAAGCCTAGGTTTGATAGTTTCAGGAGATAACTTATATTCTGAGTACCAACGTGGATACCGCAAGTACTTCAGGATTCCCCGTTTAATTCGCATATTTTAGTGCCTATTCCTCCTAAAGATAGAGCATTAAAGTTCACGCTGACTATTGGTCCCGAGTAAAATTTTTATAAAAATTTGAGTCTTTCGGCTCTTCTTAAGCTTTTCTCATTTAAATCTAAGACTTTTGTCAGTCAACACCGTGTACATGACTTGAGCTAACGCTTCATAATTTTTGTAGCCTAGTTTATGTGGCTTCAGGGACGGCCAGCCTCGGTTGTCCGTCCGTTGCTCATCTACAACTCCCCAGTAACGGTTTCTTCACAGGCAGACCGCCAACAGTCATGGACAAAGTTTCAGTTTAAAAAAGCTTAACGGTTACTCCCGTTTAGTCCACAACTCTTTCTTCAACATGTCTCTTACCGCTGCCCGAATAGCGGCGCTTCGACTCGGATACATCCCTGACCTCACGAGTTCATCAAGTCCTGTCAAATAAGCTTCTGGAAGAAGAACTGTTACAAGCTTCATTCAAGTTTCACCCTGCACTTGGCATATTAACTAGCTAATATGTATATATAGCCTTAATAGACTTTACCTCGGCAAATTCCGCATTACCACATCTTTTTTTGCTAGTTCACTTCCGTTTTCTGAACAAGAGTATGCTTTGGTGTGTGCAGACGTATTCGAAGCCTTCTTCTATAAGAGATTTGGCTTCTTCTGTTGTTTTTGCTACGGCTGAATGGTATTCATCACCCTCAAATTCAATGAGATGTGTGTAGATCAAGGTGTTCTTGATGTCTCGGTGCCCTAGCATTTGCATTACATGGATTATGTTTCTAGTTTTGTGGTATTTCATGTGCTTTATCATGAAAGAAACGGGGTTTGCTGAGGTTCCTTCACGGGCAATCTTAGGAGATAAGAG
>CAZUQX010000008.1:0-90016 GCA_964623205.1 uncultured Candidatus Bathyarchaeia archaeon
CTTCATTTTTGCCCATCTCTATGGCATTGAGTTCCCCCGCTGAACAGAAAGAGACGCATCCGCCACATTTACCACATATTCCCTTTTCAATAACTTCTCGGCTCAGGTCTTTGAATGTCTTAATCTCCTCTTCCATTACAACCCAAACCTTAGAGCGTTAGTATAATTTTATAGAATTATTTAAGGAATTCCTATTCATGAGTGGAGAACAACAAATATAAAAGAAGCGATGTAACCCTATAGTTTCCCGTGAAGGAGGTAGGTCTAGGAGAGATTAAACATTGCCTAGGAAAATAGTAATTATTGGTGCTAACGCAGCTGGTGTTCATGCAGCCAACGCAGCCCGCAAAACCGATCCGAAGGCTGAAATAACCTTAATCGATAAGGAGCCATATGCAGCCTACTCTCGCTGCGGTATACCATACGTACTGGGAGGTGAAATACCCAGTTTTGATGACCTTATGGCCTTTCCTCCATCCCACTATAGGATGATGAAGTTTGATCTACGCCTTGAAACTCAGGCTAGGTCTATAAATCCCGATGACAAAATTGTGCTGGCTGAAGACAAGAAAGGAAACTTTGAAGCACTAAAATATGATTCATTAATCCTCACCACCGGCGCTGATCCATTTATTATACCGATAAGAGGGCATGACCTTCCAGGAGTGTTTCCAATGAGGACGGTGGATGACGGAAAGGCAATTCAAGAAGCAATGACGACGGCTGAGAGCGCTGTTGTTATAGGTGCTGGATTTATTGGCTTAGAAACAGCACATGCCTTTGCGGAGAATAAAATTAAGACGACAATAGTCGAAGTGGTGCCGTATATTCTTCCTGCGTTGTTCGACGAAGACATGGCCGATTATGCACAAAAGAAGATAGAAGAACATGGCGTTAATGTGGTGGTAGGTAGGCGGGTAGATGCAATCTTGGGAAAAGATAAGGTTCAAGGCGTAAGCGTGGGCGGCGAGGAAATGAAAGCAGATTTGGTTGTTATGGCGGCAGGCATTAGGCCTAGGACAGATTTGCTAAGGGGACTAGGAGTAGAACTAGGTGTAACCAGAGCTATCAGGGTGAACCCGCGAATGGAGACCAGCATTTCCCACATATTCGCGGCTGGAGACTGTGTTGAATCTCAAAGCTCGATCACAGGGTTACCGTGCCTTTACCAACTTGGAACAAACGCAGTTAGGCAGGGAACGACAGCTGGAGTAAACGCCGCAGGAGGATACGCTTCCAATCCCCGCGTCATATGCAGTGCAGTTTCAAAAATCTTCGATTTTGAACTTGGGGCAGTGGGTCTCTCAGAGTATCAAGCCGCAAAGGTCGGTTTCCAAACAGTCAGTGCAAGCATCACGGGAAGAACACGGGCATCATATTTCCCAGGGGGTAAAGAAATCAAAGTAAAAATCATTGCTGAGCCGATTCTGGGACGAGTTATGGGAGCCCAGCTAGTCGGAGGAGAAGCTGTAGCGCAGAGAATTAACATGCTCTCCGTAGCGATACAAAAAGAGATGACAGCTTTGGAGCTTTCAACGGCAGATACCAGTTATGCTCCCCCAGTAGCTGAGACCGTGGAACCCGTAGCGACAGCAGCGGGGATTGTTGCAAAGAAAATACGGCGGCGTTAGGTAGGACGCGTGCTGGTGCCTTCATTAGGCACTGGCTGAAATTCAAGGCTAATTATGCCAAAGGAGAGGTTGGAGACTCTAGAAGGCTGAATAAATGAAAGTTGGCACATACGAAATTCCTGAAAAATATTACTACGTTAAAGAACACGAATGGATTTTAATAGAAAACAGTGGAAACGCAAGAATCGGCATCACCGATTATGCTCAGAAAACGTTGAGGGAGATTACATACTTTTACGTGGGGAAGAAGGGTACCAAAGTGAAACGGATGGAGACGATTTGCAAAATAGAGTCGGTAAAGTGTGTCTCTGAAATATTAAGTCCTCTTTCCGGAGTAGTTTTCAGATTCAATAACGCATTGTTTGACGACCCCGGCATAATCAACCGAGACCCTTATGGCAAAGGTTGGATAACCATTATTCGCCCCACAAATCTTGACAATGAACTAGAAAAATTATTGAAACCAGAACATTACGCGGAATACATTAAAGAACTTACCAAAATCGATGAGACCTTATTGATTCACAGGTGGAGAAAGGGAATAGAAGAAAAAACCGGCGAATAATAAAAGATTCCGAAACTAGACACCGAGTTTATTCAACAGATCAGTCGTTTTTACACGGTTCAAGTCCAACCCTAGGCTCTCTGGGTCCATTCCAAAAGCCAACCCGAGGACTTGAGGATAAAAGAGCACGGGCAGGTTATAAGTGACGTTAAACCTTCTTTCTATCACTCTCTGATTTCTGTCATACATAGAGCCACATAAAGGGCACATGAGAACCATTGCGTCTGCATCAATGGCTTTGATGTGATTAAGCTTCTTCTGAGCCATCGCCAATGCAATTTTATCGTCAATGTCCAAAATTACCCCGCCGCAACATTGTGTTTTATCCTCATATTCCACAGTCTCCGCGCCCACAACAGAGATCAACGCGTCTAGAGTTCTCGGAAATTCGGGATCCTCGAATTTTTCGAAGACCTCTGAGGGTTTAAGATAATGGCACCCATAGTGGGCGGCTAACTTCAGTCCTTCCAAGCTTTTCTTAATTTGGTTTTTTATTTTTTCAAGACCCACATCTTCATATAAAATTCGCACAAAATGCTTAACTCCAACATTTCCTTTGTAAGGCCTACCTATTCTCTGCAGTTTCTCATTGACCTCTTGTCTCAATTCATAATTGTGCATAAGTTCTTTGTTTGCTTCTGCAAGCGTGGAGGCACAACCTGTACAGATGGTGCATATGTCCAAACCCAGTCCTTCAGCAATGCTTAAGTTTCTAGCAGCTAGAAGCAGGGACGTTTCTTGATCTACAGACTTTATGGGGAAGCCGCAACAGGCGAAGTCCTCCACGTCTATGAGGTTCAATCCAAGTTGTTTCGCAACTTTCCTCGCTGAAAGTTCAAACTGTCTAGACATCACCGGTGCAAGGCAGCCTAAGAAAAATGCATACTTCTTCATTCTGCTTCTCCACCGCTTGACAATTTGCTTAGACCCGTTATTTTGAATATTTCCTGGACCTCTTTGTTTTCTGGTGGGATTTGGGGTAGCCCAAGTTCTTTCCGTTTGATGTTGTCAAAATTGCTTATGGGAAATAGCTTGCCGTGGGTCCCTATGAGGTCCACTCGTTTAGCAAATGAACTGTGAATGTAACCCTCCTTGACTGCCAGATTTTTCAGAACGTTCATTACCTCAGGTATTCTAACGTCTTGTGGACACCGTTCCTGACAGGTGTAACACGCTGAACACAGCCATATGAAGTCGCTTGAAAGGACTCTTTCCCTCATGCCAAGCACGGTCATCCGTATGATCTTTCTGGGATTATACTTCTCTTCTATCTCCCTAACCGGGCATCCGACGTTGCATGTTCCACACTGGAAACACTTCTTTATGTTCTGTCCTCCAGGAACTTTCGAAACTTCGTCTTTGAACTTGGGGTCAAGTTTGGTGATCACCAAAAACAGATCTCTCCACACTACTTTTGAGTAACAACCTTGGCAGTTGAATACGTCGTTCCGCATCCCTCATTTCGAGAATAATATAAAACCATGTTACTCAGATTTAAGTATTTATTTTCTAGCTCAAGTTTGGGGCTTCGCTTTTCTGCGCTTCATGCTCCTAATACCAAGTTGATTTCACCAATTATGGCTAATAGCTTGGATTCTTTTGCGTATATATCCTATTAACTGATACTGCTACACTTATGTTTCGTGAAAGGTTAAACTTAAATTTAACATGCATTCTTATGCTGTTAAATCGAATGCTTGCAGATTGGTGATGGTATGGAAAAAGAAAAACTGAAAGTTGCTTTCTACTGGGCTGCCAGTTGTGGAGGCTGCGAAATTGCTGTTCTGGATATCAACGAGAAAATCTTGGATGTTGTTGCAAAAGCTGACATTGTCTTCTGGCCTGTGGCCATAGACATAAAATACAAAGATGTTGAAGCAATGCCTGACAAGAGCATCGACGCATGTTTCTGCAATGGCGCCATAAGAAATGCGGAAAACGAGAAGATAGTTAAGCTCCTGAGGCAGAAATCAAAGATTCTTGTGGCCTTCGGCTCATGCGCCTGTGATGGGTGCGTAAAGGGCCTCGGAAATCTTTGGGACCGAGAAACTATCTTTGAGAGAGCATACCTTGAAACTCCGTCAACCGAAAACCCAGAATCGGTGACACCTAAAACACATATCAAAATTAAAGAGGGAGAGCTGGAACTTCCAGAATTCTATGACACTGTGAAAACCTTACCTCAAACTGTGGATGTCGACTACACAATTTCAGGTTGCCCACCACCAATCCCCTCAATAATCAACATGTTTACGGCAATAATAAGTGGTAACCTGCCTCCAAAAGGTTCAAGCTTCTTACCAAACAAATCCATTTGTGACGAGTGCCCGCGGGAGAAGAAGAACCGAGAGCTCTCTGAGATAAAGAGAATCTACGAAATCGACGACGACCTTGAAACTTGTTTCTGGGACCAGAGCGTGATCTGCATGGGTCCAGCCACACGAGCAGGCTGCGGCGCCCAGTGCCCAAACGTTAACATACCCTGCACTGGCTGCGATGGTCCAGGTCCCCGGGTGACTGACCAAGGGGCCGCGGCTATCAGCGCTCTTGCTTCCATCGCTACCAATCCTGAGGTTGTTAAGGAGGTTGTGGATCCCATTGGGACCTTTTACAAATATTCTTTAGCTAACTCTATTCTCCGAAGGAAGGTGATGAAATGAAAGAAATAGTAATAGATCCTATCACAAGGCTGGAAGGCCACGGAAAGATAACCATATTCCTAAACGACGACGGAAATGTGGAAAACGCCTACTTCCAAGTCCCGGAACTGAGAGGATTCGAACGGTTCTGCGAAGGAAGAAGGGTTGAAGACCTACCTATAATAACAACCAGAATCTGTGGAGTCTGTCCTGTTGCTCACCATATGGCAGGGGCAAAAGCTGCAGATATGGCAATGA
This sequence comes from uncultured Candidatus Bathyarchaeia archaeon, assembly GCA_964623205.1. GTDB lineage: Archaea > Thermoproteota > Bathyarchaeia > Bathyarchaeales > Bathyarchaeaceae > Bathyarchaeum. The sequence continues at coordinate 5,094 of CAZUQX010000008.1, forward strand.
ATGTTGAACCTACAGAAACGGCGAAAAAACTGAGAGAACTTGAGTATTGTGGTTATTTCGTTTATGACCACATACTTCACTTCTACTTCCTTGGAGGTCCAGACTTTGTTGTAGGACCAGATGCTCCCGCCGCTAAACGTAACATTCTTGGAGTAATAGAGAAAGTTGGTTTGGATATTGCTGGTGAAGTAATAAAGCACCGTGCTTATGGACAAAGGATCACAGGTATTCTCGGAGGAAGGCCAACCCATCCTGTTAGTGCTCTTCCCGGAGGCATGGCAAAGGCAATAAACGAAGAGGAGCGGCAAGATATTGAAAATATGCTTCGAAGTTGCCACGAGTTCGCGAAATTCTCCCTGCAAATCTTTGATAACGTTGTTCTAAAAAATGCTGACTACGTGAACTTGATTACAAGTGACCCCTACAACCTAGAGACCTACTATATGGGAACGGTTGACAAGAATAATAAGGTGAACTTCTATGATGGCAATGTCCGCGTAGTTGATACGCAAGGGAAAGAGTTCGTGAAGTTCGGTCCTACAAAATATTTAGACGTGATTGAGGAGCATGTTGAACCGTGGACTTACGTTAAACTTCCTTACTTAAAGAAAATTGGTTGGAAGGGCTTCGTTACTGGACCAGAAACCAGTTTATACCGAGTTGGTCCACTTGGAAGACTTAATGCCGCTGAGGGCATGGCAACACCACTAGCCCAGGCAGAATACGAGAGGATGTACAAAACTCTTGGCGGAAAACCCATCCACGCTACCTTAGCCTTCCACTGGGCCCGGCTGATTGAACTCATGTACGCAACCGAAAGAGGTCTAGAACTAATCATGGATAAGGACATAACAGGCAAGGACATCAGAAACAAACCTGGAAAGCCTGGCGAAGGTGTCGGGATAGTTGAAGCTGCTAGGGGCACTCTTATTCATCATTACAAGTTGGATGAGAAGGCTTTGGCGAAAAAAGTCAACCTTATAGTGGCTACAACCCATAATGCCCCCGGCATCTGCATGTCCATAAAGAACGCCGCACAAGGTCTTATACAGAACGGCGAAGTCAGCGATGGCATACTAAACAAGGTGGAGATGGCCTTCAGAGCCTACGATCCATGCTTCGCCTGCGCTACCCATTTTGCCATAGGCGAGATGCCATTAGAGGTTAACATTTTCGATAGCGACAAACGGCTACTGAAAACAATAAGAAGATGAGTGTGTGAAAAATGGAGCAACCTAAGGTCGGAGTGTTTCTATCTGACTGCGGAAACGAGCTCTCTGAAATCTTGGATTTCAACGCTCTAACAGGCTTCGTGAAAACTGTCTCAAACGTAGTTCTAATTGGTAGAGGCAGCGAGTTCTGGCGTGGCAAAGGATTACAGACTATCGTGGATGCCGTAAAAAGCGGAAAAATAACCAGAGTAGTAGTCGCTGAGAGCCTTCCCAAACTGAGCGAAGTAAACATAGTCAGGGCAGTTGAAAATGCAGGTCTCAATCCCTACTTGGTAGAAGTAATCGACCTAAAAGACCACTGCGCATGGCCCCACCGACAAACCCCTAAAGAAGCCACCGAAAAGGCTAAAGCTATGCTTCTAGCCGCTATCGAACGCGCCAAACTTCTTGAACCCCTCGAGAAACTAGAATTTCCAGTCCTCAAATCCACCTTGATTATCGGTGGAGGCATCGCTGGTATGCAGGCTGCTGCGGACTTGGCGGATTTGGGTTTCGAGGTGAACTTGGTTGAGAAGACTCCGTTTCTCGGAGGCTTAGCTGCCCGTGCTGGACGTTTCTTCCCAACTGACGATTGTGCCATCTGTATCCAGTCTCCTTCCTCTGATGTGAAGACCATCACTCATACCTCGAGGAAGTGTGTGTATCGTTCCGGTTTCAGCGAGATTCCCAACCTGAACATATTGACAAACTCGAGGGTCGTGGGTGTTGAGGGCGTTCCTGGAAACTATAAGGTTACGATAGAGAAGAAACCACGTTACGTTAATGAGTTAAAGTGCGTGCGATGCGACAAGTGCACTGCCGTTTGTCCTTTGGAGGTGCCTGACGAATACAATGCAAAGCTGAAATCTCGCAAAGCCATCTACATGAACATCCCCAATGTTCACCCGCCAGTCTACGTCATCGACGAAAGGGTCTGCAAGTTCTATGACTGCGCCAAATGTGTTGAAGTTTGTCCAACAAACGCCGTTGAATTGGATCAGAAGACTGAGCAGATAACTCTCAATGTGGGGAGCATAATTGTTGCCACGGGATTCCAAGAATTTGATTCCAGCGCCATAAAGGAATATCATTACGATGATTATCCTGACGTTATAACCAATCTTGAACTGGCTAGGATGGTCGACGGTTTCGGTCCTACAGCCGGCGTGATCGTTCGACCTTCAGACGGCAAACCAGCAAAGAAGATCGTTTTTATCCAATGCGCTGGTTCGCGAGACAGACGATACAATCCTTGGTGTTCAGGCATATGCTGCATGATCTCCCTAAAGCACGCCTCATTGATCAAATCCACCAATCCCGACGCGGACGTTTCTATCTGTTATATTGACATAAGAACTACCGGAAGGGAACACGAGTACTACTATGAAAGAGCGCGAGAGATGGGAATCAAATTCATTAAGGGAAGACCCACCGAAATCTGGAAGGACTCGGAAACGGGCAAGTTGTTCGTCGACGTTGAAGACGCACTTCTGAAAAGATTCCTAGACTTGGAAGCTGACTTGGTTGTGTTGGCTCCTGCCATGGTACCTGCTGAAGGCACAGAGGAACTCTCTGAGATTCTGGGTCTCGATTTGGACGCGGACGGTTTCTTCAAGGAATACAACGCTAAACTTAGACCAACCGAGACCAAGCTAAGGGGAGTATACCTCTGCGGGGGAACAACCTTTCCAAAGGACGCACCAACAACCTCTCTGCACGCTCACTCTGCAGCTGTAAAGGCTGCAAAGTTCTTGACCAACGGCAAAATAGTCAAGGACCAAAGAACAGCCATAATCAACGAAGATTACTGCGGCGACTGTGAATTCTGTCCCGTCACCTGCCCCTATGGCGCCATAAGTTTGGAGCCCACGACTGAAGATCACTTCGTTGCTCGGGTTTCCGACATACTCTGTGAGGGATGTGGCGTCTGCGTGGGAACCTGCCCCCTGAACGCCATCGAACTTAGGCACTCGAGACCAAACCAGATGCTGGCTCAGATGAAGGCTCTTATGTCATTGAATGGAACATCGAAGCCTCTGGTTCTAGCTATCTGCTGCCAAGAATGTGGTCACACAGCTGTGGACTCTTCAGGCATGGCTAAGATGCAATATCCCGCCAACGTGAGGGTCATGAAGGTTCCATGCACAGGAATCCTGCAAGTTCACCAGATTCTGGAGGCTTTCAAGGCTGGTGCTCAAGGAGTGATGGTTGTGGGATGCAAGAGCGACGGTTGCCACTATGAAGTTGGCAGCATGAAGGCTGAGAAGAAGATGGACCTCGCCAAGGTGCTGCTGAAGGAATATGGAATAGAGCCAGAGAGGTTAGAGCTGTACAAAATGGTTTACATCGAAGGAGACCAGTTCGCAGAGGCTGCCCAGACGATGACCGAACGGCTAACTAAGCTAGGTCCCCTGAAGCTAATGTGAGGTTCTTAAGAAAGAGAGGCGAATTAGAATGACACAAAAAGTAGAGAAATCCGCCAATATGCCATTCTCGGATGAGGTTACGAGCCGTTTAGGCGGCGAAACTCTTACATCATGTTATCAATGTGGGACGTGTGCTAGCAGCTGTCCGGTAGCCAAAATCACCCCCAAATTTAATCCCAGAGAAGTCATCAAACTATCTCTCCTAGGCGAGAAGGACGAAGTGGTTTCCGGGGACGCCATATGGCTGTGTTGCTCATGCTTCAACTGCCAAGAAAGGTGCCCCCAAAAAGTTGAGATAGCCGACTTGATCTACGTCCTGAGAAACATCGCATTAGCTGAAGGTCACATCCCAAACATCTACTCAGAGTTCGCATCTGCCCTCTTAAATGAGGGACGTATAGTCCAAGTTTCCAAATTCGTGGAAAAGAAGAGAGAAACCCTCGGGTTACCACCTCTTAAACCAACCGGAATAGACGCGTTACGTAAGATTCTTTCTGCAACGGGCTTTGATAAGCTACAACCGAAGGAGGAGTCGCAATGAAAAGCTACGCTCTGTTTCTGGGATGCACCATACCTGCACGTCAACCTAACTACGAGTTGTCGGCGAGGAAGGCTCTGGTTAAGCTAGGCATAGAGCTCGTTGACTTGGACGGAATGACTTGCTGTTGTCCTCCTCCTGTCCAGTCTATAGATTTAGCGAGCAGTCAGGCTGTGGCTGCCTACAACATCTGCTTGGCTGAAGAAGCAGGTCTAGATATTGTTACGTTGTGTACCGGCTGTTTCGAGTCTCTAGCCATGACTAACGCAGCTCTCAAGAAAGACAAAAACCTACGGGCAAAGGTTAACGGAATCCTGTCCAGCGCTGGAAAGGAGTTTCAGGGCACTATAGAAGTGAAGCATTTCCTTCAGGTCTTGATGGAAGACATTGGACTTGAGTGTCTCAAAGAGAGCATCGTTAAGCCTTTGAACAAGTTGAAAGTGGCGCCTTTCTATGGTTGCCATGCGCTCAGACCCAGCGAACTGCTGGAATTCGATGATCCAGAGCGTCCCCACGTCCTAGAAGACCTCATTGGAGCTATAGGTGCGGAGAGCATTGAGTATCGTAACAAGTTAAAGTGTTGTGGCGGTCTTCTAAGGGGCTATTCTGACGATCTCGCCCTTAGTCTCGCTAGAGATAAACTCATAAACACAACTAAGGCGGGTGCTGACTGCATCGGCACTCTCTGTCCTTTCTGTTTTGTCGCTTTGGATATAGGGCAGATCCAAGTGAAATCGAAGTTCAATGAAGTCTACGATATGCCAGTGCTTCACTATTCGGAACTTCTGGCTTTGGCTTTGGGTGTAGACTCTGAGGAGCTGGCGCTTCGAACCCACAAAGTAAAGACCGACAAGGTTCTAGAAAAAATCTCATAGGCAACAAGCGTTAACGGGTTTTTTACTCCCGTCATTTTTCTTTCTTCTTACTGTTAAAGCACACAATAAGGTTAATATTCTAAAACTCTAATTAAAACTGTTAATCTTGAAAAAGGTGAACGAGAATGGAAGTGAATGCAGCTATAAATGGGTTCGGAAGAATAGGGAGGCTCTTATACAGGGCAGCCCTTGAAACAAGGGCAGACATAAACTTTGTGGCAATTAACGACCTAACCGACGCAAAAACATTAGCACATCTATTGAAAAACGACACTGTCCACGGCAAATCTCCCTTTGATGTAAAAGTGAAAGGTAATTCCCTGATCGTCGACGGAAAAGAGCTTAAGGTTCTGGCACAACCAGACCCTGCAAAACTCCCTTGGAAAGACATGGGCGTCTATGTTGCAGTAGAATCAACAGGAAGATTCAGAGATAGAGCCTCAGCCTCAAAACACTTGGAAGCCGGAGCAGAGAAGGTTCTTGTTTCCGCGCCGATGAGTCCCGCAACTAGCGCTGACTTGACAGTAGTTTACGGCGTAAACGACGATCTCTACGATCCGAATAAGCATAACATAATCTCCTTGGCATCATGCACTACTAACTGTTTGGCACCAACGGCAAAAGTTCTTAATGACACATTTGGCATCGACAAAGGCATCATGACTACAGTTCATGCTGTAACCAACGACCAGAGACTTCTTGACATGCAACACAAGGACCTACGACGAGCTAGATCAGCAGCCTTCAACATGATTCCAACAACGACCGGCGCAGCCAAAGCAGTTGGTTTAGCCCTTCCAATGCTTAATGGAAAACTGAACGGCATGGCCATACGTGTTCCAATACCCGACGTCTCTATAGTTGACTTGGTGGCAACGCTGAAAAAGGAGGCTACTGTTAATGAGATCAACGAAGCTTTTAAGAAGGCAGCCAACGGAAAGCTGAAAGGCGTTTTAGAATACAGTGAGGAGCCTCTTGTTTCATCAGATCTGGTGCACAATCCTAACTCAGCCATCATAGACGGAACCTCAACAATGGTCATAGGCAACCTAGTCAAAGTCCTTGCTTGGTATGACAACGAGTGGGGCTACTCGGTTAAGATGTCGCGGATGATCGAAAAGATCTGCAAGATGGCCGCCTAAACTGGTAAACAACAAAAATCTCAAATCCAACCCTTTTCCTTTTTTAAAGAGGTGACAGCATGCCAAAATTCTTAACCATAGACGATTTCGACCTAAAAAACAAGACCGTCCTAATTAGGGTAGACTTTAACTCGCCAGTTGACCCGAAAACCAAAAAGGTCCTCGATGACACAAGAATCCGCGCCCACGCAGAAGCAACCATCAAAGAACTGGTTCAAAAAGGCGCCAAAACCGTTGTTTTAGCCCATCAGGGAAGACCTGGAGAAGCAGACTTCATCCCCCTTAGTCAACACGCTGAACTCCTCGGCAAAGCGCTAGGTAAGCCAGTGAAACATGTAGAACATATTCTGGGCGAAAAGGCGCAGAAAGCCATCAGAGAGTTGAAGAGCGGAGAAGTTCTCGTCTTAGGAAACGTTCGTTCTGTTCCTTATGAACAAAATAAGGGGACACCTGAAGAACATTCCAAAACTGAGTTCGTGAAGAACCTAGCTCCATTGGCAGACGTTTTCATCAACGACGCCTTTGCTGCTGCTCACAGAGCTCATGTTTCAATAGTTGGTTTCACAGCTGTTTTACCCAGTGCTGCTGGAAGAATAATGGAGAGAGAACTCAAGGCTCTTGGAAAGGTTCTAGAAGCTCCTGAAAAACCCTCTGTCTTCGTGATTGGAGGGGCGAAGGGTGACGACTCGTTGGATATATCACGGTATGTGCTGAAGAACAACATAGCTGACTATGTTTTAACTGGTGGGGTGATAGGTCACATTTTTCTTGTGGCGAAGGGTGTGAACCTAGGCAAACCGAACATGCGATTCTTGGAAAAGAAGGACTTGATGGGCTTAGTTCCGGGCATAAAGGAGCTAATGAAGGAGTATCCTGGGGCTGTTGTAGTTCCCGTGGACGTGGCCATGGAAGTTGATCATAAGAGAAAAGAGATAACTGTTGACGAGCTTCCCACCAACAATCCCATCTTTGACATCGGAACAGAGACAGGCAAGAAATTCAGTGAGATAATCCTGAAAGCCAAAACAATAGTGGTCAGCGGTCCTGTAGGTGTTTTCGAAAATCCAGAGTTCAAGGCTGGGTCCCAAATGGTTCTTGAGGCGGCAGCGGCTTCTGAAGGCTTCTCTCTGGTTGGTGGAGGACACACAGTTGCTGCCGTAGAAAAATTGGGTCTGACTGACAAAATGTCCTATGTTAGCACGGCAGGAGGCGCCTTGATAGAGTTTCTCATGGGTAAGCAGCTGCCTGGAGTTGTTGCTCTGGAGAAAGCAGCCGCCAGAACCTAACCTCCCATCCTTTTTTTGAAGAACTTGCTGTTACGGGTCTTTTGGAAATGGCAGTTTTGTTTATCAGCTAGTTGCGAATTAGCAAAACATATCTAACTCCCATCCACAGATTAACGCGGGTTTATCCAAGTGATTGATGACCTTATTGTCCAAGTTCTGATTTTAGTTGTCTCTTTGGTTGTTTTGGCTTCGGCTAGTCATTTCACTATACGAGGTGTAGAGAAGCTGATCGAGCTCACAGGCTTAAGCGAGATGTCTGCAGGATTTATAATTCTTGCAGTTTTAACCTCGACACCGGAAATAATTGTAGCCCTATTTTCTGTTCTTCAAGGGGAGCCTGGAATAAGCATAGGAGATATTCTTGGCTCCAACGTATTCAATATTGGAGCAGTATTAGGAATACTGGGAATGATAGGTTTCCTTAAAACATGTTGCACAGACCTTTTAGTCGATCTCACTGACATCCTTTTTATCACGTCTTTAATCCCCCTTCTTCTTGTAATATTCAATGTAGCAAGCCCCGTAGTTGGCATCATCCTTCTGGGAACTTTTGTGGCGAATATCTATTTCATGGCAAAAAAGAGAACACCCGTAGTTGCCGCCAACGGTTCAGAATCTCCTAAAAAAGTAAGCAAAATAAGGGTTTTAGTCTTCTTAGTCCTCGGCTTAGTGGCTGTTATTATATCTGCCCGTCTCGTTGTTTCATCCGGGGTCGAAATTGCCCTCATTTTCGGTGCGCCTCCAATCCTGATTGGAGCAAAAGTTGTTGCCATAGGTACATCTCTTCCAGAACTCACTCTAGATCTTACAGCTGTCCGGCGAGGACATGTTCATCTAGCAATCGGAGACATCATCGGCTCTAACCTAACGAATCTAACTCTAGTCTTGGGGTTGGTTCTTCTCACTTCTCCATTCGCAGTGGACATGGCAATATTCACAGAAATTCTCCCGTTCTTGCTGATAACGACGGTCATCTTCTGGCGTTTTCTCACAAAAGGCGGCATCTCCAAAGTCGGCGGCGTAATCTTGATACTGACATATGTCCTGTTTCAGGTAATAGTCCAACCCGTTTGAAACCAACTCGTTAATTTTCAGGACTACGGAACTGATTATATCGCCAAAAGTTATATATACCAACACACGAGCGAACCTATTCGCTAGTTTGAATTGAAAAATACTGTTTGAAACGTTCTTCCGAGGAGAAATGTTACCATGTCCATGCCTTTCGCAGTGATTACCGCCACCGGAAAGGACAAGCCCGGTTTGACAGCTGAGATAACCGAAATGATAGCCAAAGCAAACGGTAACATCGTTGACATTGAGGCATTTAGTATGCGAGGCCTCTTCGCCATCTTCATAATATTGGATTGCTGCTCCATTTCAATACCCCTTGAGAGCCTCAAAAGTCAGCTTCTAGACCTCGGAAAGAAGATAGGTCTCGAAGTCAGCATAGACGCCATTGAAGCCGGACGACGAAAGATCGGCAAAAAACTTGTGCTTTTAACAACTCTTGGAAAGGACAGGCCAGGCATCGTGGCGAAAGTTTCAAGGTTTCTTTCTCAGAACAACGCAAACATAGAACGGATACGGATGATCGCCTATGGAGAATTGAATGCCATGGAGATACTTATTGACATCAACGACATTGCAATTCCCCTCGAAGCCTTCAAAGAAGCCTTGAACAGAGCGTGCAAAGAGGTTGGACAGGACGTCGTCTTTCAGAAGGACACGGTTTTCCGGAGGCCTAAGAGATTGATAGTTTTTGACGTAGACGGCACATTAATCGACGCTGAAATGATCGATGAGCTGGCAAAGGCTGCTGGAGTCGGCGTAAAAGTCAGTGAAATCACCTCAAGAGCCATGGATGGAAAGATCGAATTCAAACAGGCCCTCAAGGAAAGAGTACGACTTCTCAAGGGCTTAGATGCCAGTGTTCTCGAATCTATAGTTGAAAACTTAGATGTAACACCAGGAGCGGAGGAACTGATAACCGCCCTAAAAGCTCTGGGCTATAAAATAGCTCTGATTTCTGGAGGCTTCACTCAATTTGTTGAAAAGATCAAGGAAAAACTCGGTATTGACTATGTCTATGCCAACAGACTTGTGATAGAAAATGGGAAGCTGACTGGCGAGCTGGTGGAACCCATAATTGACGCGGAACGAAAGGCTGAGTTGATGCGGGAGATAGCTGAGAGAGAAAATCTCTTGATGGAGCAGGTAGTTGCGGTCGGTGATGGGGCGAACGACAGGTTTATGCTTCAGAACTCAGGATTAGGAATCGCTCTTTATCCTAAGGAAGTTCTTCAGAAAGTAGCAGCCGGTGTCATAACCAAAGAGAACCTCGCTGGAATCCTCTATTGTCTGGGCGCACCAGAGGAAAAGCTGAAAGAATTGATTCCAGGTAAAAAACCTTAGAGAATTCCTGTTATCAAAATTGTTCTATTATGCGGTAGTGGTGCTTTCTTTAAGCTTTGTTGTATGTGATAGAACGTTTCTGTGAATCTAGAGTGGAAAACAACATAGTTTAAATGTCGCCCACCGAAAAACAATCCAAGGGAGTGATGATTTTGTCTAATATAAACAGGATTCTAATTCTTGCAGTTGCAGTTATATCAGTTGTAGCAGTTTCAACAACTGGTTTCTTTTACATACAGACTAATGACTTGCAGACAAATGTTTCAAGTCTACAATCTGAAGTAACTTGGTTAGAAAACGAGAATCTCTCTTTTGAAACTCAGGTTTCAGGTCTTCAATTTGATGTTACTTCACTAAACAATAGCAAGATTGTGCTAGAATCTCAGGTTTCAGATTTGCAATCTGAAGTTTCAGATCTCCAATCCGACAAAACATCATTAACCAATGAAAAGACCAGTCTGGAATCTCAGGTAGAAAATCTGCAATCTGAAAAATCCTCATTGGAAAGCGACAAGACCAATCTAGAGGCTCAAGTTTCCAGTTTGCAGTCTGAGGTAGCAACACTAGATAGTGAGAAGTCTTCGTTAGAATCTCAGGTCTCAAGTCTCCAATCCGAGATTACTTCACTAAACAATAGCAAGATTGTGCTAGAATCTCAGGTTTCAGATTTGCAATCTGAAGTTTCAGATCTCCAATTCGAAGTGACTACACTAGAAAGCGACAAAGCCATCCTAGAATCACAAGTTTTAGATCTTCAATCAGAAATTGCAACACTGGAAATCGAAGTAATTCAAAGCTACGACACAGGTTATGCCGAGGGTGAAACTGCAGGCTACTTAGTCGGCTACGATGAAGGGTACACTCAGGGATTAGAAGATGGCGCAGGAACAGGCTACACCATAAGGGATCCAACTTACACAGAAGCAATTACGTTTATCGACTCAGACACAACTGATGAAAACCTATACACTCCAGAGTATACATGTTTCAATTTTGCTGCAGACTTCGAAGCAAACGCCTTTCAAGCAGGCTATAGAGTTGGTTTTGTTTACATGGCGTTTGATGATGATACAGCCCACGCGATTGTCTGTTTCAACGTTGTAGACCAAGGGATAATGTTCATTGAACCTCAAAATGACCAAATCATCACCATAGCCGTTGGGCAGTACTATCTAGGTAGACTAATAGTCTACTATGCGATAGTGTGGTGAATCTACAGTTGGGTTAGCAAGAACACCTGATAGGTTATTTAGACTAAGTTAGGCAAGCTTGCTCTTATCCAAAAAAACTTGCGAAAAAATGCTAAGTTACTTCTTGTCTGATCATTCGTAGATTCTTGTTCGTGTCTTGCAAGGTTCGGTAAACGTCTTCGATATGCAAATTTGACTTTTTAATTCTATTCTGAATCAGCCCCACTGCTAGGACAGCTGCGCCTATACTCTCGCTTATGGGAGTTGGCTCTGGAAAAGTTATCAGAGCCAAGGCGAGTTTGATGAGTTTAGACTTGTGACCATCCCACCATAACCCCTTCGTGTGGCGTAAATCCCCAGAAACTCCCTTCATAACTTCAAGAGTCTCCGTATAACTTAGCCCCAACTCTTGCAGCATAGCGGCCATGCTCTTGATTTCTTTCGGTTCCACGTTGAACCCAATTATTTCGACGAATGTAAGTGAAGTGTAAGCCTGTTCTAGCACAAAAGCTTTCACACCATGAAAATGTGCAAAAATTGTCTCTTCAAGATTTCAGAATCAAAAAGTTTCAACAAACAGTACAAAAACTGTTCTGTCTAACTTACTCTTTAAATAAAAACGCAAAGTTTTTCATCAAGAAATTTCAATGATTATTGCAATTTAGCACAGTTTTAATCTTAGATTTTCATCTCATTGAAGAGAAAGCATTGTGGAGCATGTTTGAGCCTGCTACGACTGATGTTTTCAAGAAACTTTATAGCTCTCATTTTGGTCCAAAATTCTTGAAATTTTCGTGTTGACAAAGAGGTACATGCACTTTCCATTCTATTTTTACGATTTTTGCTGAGGGTTTTTAGTTATTCGCTTTGGATGATATCGTAGCGTTAATATTTATGGAACGTTAAAACATACGGCGGAGTTATTGGGGAATAGACAAATGGTGAGAAAGCCTATTGGTGAGGAGGTTCGACTTAGATTTCCTCGGTTAACGATGAGTCTGGTGATGGCGGCTATCTTCTTTTTAATCAGTACCTTTGTTCCGGGCACGATAGATGACATAGACCTTCCTGGCATCAATATAAACGCTGGCACGCTAGTAGGAACTATTGCACTGATTTTCACAGCTATCTTTCTGATACGGGTATTAGCGGATGCCTTGGTGCTGAGCGACATTTTGACAGACATCTTCGTAAGGCGACTAGGGATTAAGGAAGAAAGGTCTCCGAGGAGAGCTGCGAGAGACGCCATATACATTATCGCTATTATTCTAGTGACAACAGCTCTTCAGCCTCTAATAGATACTCTAGAGCCGAATGTCAAAGGCTTGTTGGCAAACGTTACTATATATGTTGCTCTCGGAATGATTCTCATCCTAATCTACGATATTGGGCGAATCCTCTATCGAATAGTAGAACGAAAAGCCGAATCCATGGCGGACACCATCGCCAAAATGGCAGAACGAAGGAAGAACAGGGAGTAAAATGGAAATCCAGATTCAGATACTCTTCCTCCTCATCTATCTGCTGACCCTTCTCCTTTCAGCCACAGAAATCGTTCCCATGTCAGTAGGAGCATTGATTGGAGCTTTGCTGACGGTTGTGTTTGGTCTCCTCTACAATGTGTTCGAATATGAAGAAGCTGTAAGTTTCATTGACTTTCGACTAATCGGCCTGCTACTGGGTGTCATGATAGTTGTGGAGGTGGCGAGGCGGAGTGGACTCTTTCGTTTCGGAGCCCTGTATGCCGTTAAACTGTCTAGGGGAAATCCGGGTAGGCTCTTCGTCTTTATCTGTGTGGTCTCTGCTGCAGTTTCAATGTTTCTCAGTGACCCAATGGCGATGCTTCTTATAGCCGCTGCCATGGCAACAATAACCAAGCTGTTACGTTACGATCCGGTGCCTTACTTCATTTCAGCTATGATGATGATAAATTTGGGGGGAACAAGCACTCTGATTGGCTCGGTGGCGAATATGATAATCGGTGTTGAAGCGGGGATAAACTTTACAGAGTTCATCAGCTACCTAGCCCTTGGTGAAATTGCCCTGTGGGGGCTAACCATATTCGTCTTGTATATGCTTTTCAGGTCAAGACTCGGAAAGAAGAAAGAACTACCAGAATATAATCCGTGGGAGAGCATAGAAGACAAGAAAATCTTTTATCGTTCCATCCTAATCCTCGTCCTTCTAATAGGCCTCTTTTTGACGCTGGAGAATCTTGGCGTTGGACCCGAAGCAGTAGCTTTGGGTTGCGCCATTCTTGCCTTGGCTCTGAGCAGTTTTGATCCAGCAGAGATTTTCAGAAAACTAGACTGGGAGACAATGTTCTTCATAGCAGGCTTCATGGTAGTGGTTCGCGGTCTAGAAAGCACAGGAATCCTAACCGAAATATCAGCGCAACTATTCCAAACGTTCGGAGGAAGCCCCTTGACGGCAAGCATTATGACCCTGTGGTTTAGCGGTCTCACGAGTGCAATAGTAAGTAACATGGCAATTGCTCTAACCTTTGTCCCAATGATCAGCGGAGTTTATGGTTCTTCAGCAGCTGTGTGGTCTGCACTAGTCCTTGGAAGTAATCTGGGAGGCGCCACAACCCCCCTTAGTGGTACTGTAGCCATTATGGCGATAGGTGCCCTCAAACGTGAGGGGCTCTCTCTGAGTTTCGGCGAGTTCACGAAAATAGGTTTAATAATATCTGCAATTCAGTTAGGCTTTGCCAGCATTTATCTAATTGCAAGGTTTAATTTATGGATGTGAATATGTTGGTTAAAAATTGGCTTTTGTCCAGAAAAAGAAAACCAGAATCAGAATATGAAGAAGCTAAGAGAAAATTCGAGATGGCAATCGGAAGACCTTTCATTACCCTAAAATTGGAAATTCCAAACGGATTCGAAGAACTCTACAACGAATTCCTTAAACTAGAAAACGATGACCAATTCCATGAAGAGGTTAGAGACCTAATAAAAAAGCGGCTCCTGATTGACAAGCGTCGCAACAAGAGTTCATAGCTGGAATCATTCTTCCCGGTCTTTGAGTTGTGTTTTCTTAGCTCACTAAATTTTCGTTCTTTTACAGCCTTTTTAACAAGAGCAAACTTATGATCGAGCTTAAAAACTGTTTAGTTGATAGAAATGACTCCATGCGGGATCGGTTGAGTTGTTTTTTGCAGTAGCTATTCGAGGTCGCCTAGCGTTTCCTTCAGATATTCAACTTCTTCTCGAAGCGAGGCTATCTCTTTTTCCAAGATGCTGGCTCTTTTTTCTCCCGCTTTCTTAAGGATCTCTATCTCTTCCAGAAGTTCAGCTCTCTCGCTCTTCAGCTTCTCAATTTTTGCTCTTAAATCCCCCAAAGTCTGCACAAGCTCCTTTTCAATTCCTTTAATCTCCTTGATCATGCCTTTAAGAGTTACTCTCTCTTTCTCTTTTCCTACAACGCTCCGGAATTTTCTTGCACATCGAGGACACGTGAAGATTCCTAATGTAAGCTTGAACTGTTCACCGATTTTGCTGGGTCTGCCAACCATAGACCACGTTTTAGTCGGGTTAGTTACCTCGGTTCCGCATCCGGGGCATACTGGCAACTTCTCGCCTCAATATGAGTTAAGGCTGATCGTTAAAAGTGTTTTTAACGTTCCGAAGTCCAATTTAGTTAACTTGTGACTCCTTTAACTGCAAAAATGTTTTCCACATAGTCGGTTAATGAATTCGACACGTTAGTTTTCAGTTTTCTAGCTAGAATCATGACTTCGGGTTGAAACTGGCGTGCAGAAGAATAGAGCGATCAAGTTATTTTGCCAGAAGTGGGATTAGGAAGCTACCTGTTACTGATTTCGCTCCACAGTCAACCATTGCAGATTTTCTTAAATATTCCATATGTCATATTTACCATATCAACTACAAGGTGAGCAGCTCAGATGAAAAGAAATCTTCTCGTCACAGCAACTACAATAATAATTGCATCTGCTATAGCCTGCTCGGGTTTGATTCCAGAACTTACCGCCGGTTTTGCAACCTCTCCTGATACAGAGATATCCTCCAACTATCCCGAGTGGCAGTTAATTGTAACAGGCTTTGTGAAAAACCCTCTGAATCTAAGCTGGGCGGAAATAGTTGCTTTGCCTCAAACCACCGTGAACGCCGAACTTGTCTGCGTAGACTGGCCTGATCAGGTGTTTATGACTGGCAACTGGACTGGAGTCAAGCTTCGGCTTTTATTGGAAACAGCAAGAATTTCTCCATGGGCTATTAACCATGGGCTATTAAGGTTGGATTTTACGCCACAGACAATTTTACTACAGACTTAACTATAGCGACAGCGATGCGCGACGACATAATTTTAGCATACGAACTAAACGGCGAGCCTCTGAACGAAGTGTTGCGACTGGTCGTTCCCGGAAAGTGGGGTTACAAATGGATACACCATGTTGACCGCATTGAACTTTTAAGTTATGACTTTTTGGGTTATTGGGAAAGTCGCGGGTATTCCGATGAGGCAGATGCGTATACACCATCTGCACCTCCAGGAATTATACCTGAGTTTTCATCAATTCTGTCTGTTGTAATAGCTGTAATTCTGATGACACTCTTTGTTGCCATAATCAAAGAGAAAATTAAGAAACTTTCAATGCGCACATCCCCCTAAGTGAAAAGGAACCCAGAACACCAAGCGATCGTTGATTGCCTTTAGCAGAAGGACTCTCGTAGGCACACGTATGACACTTGTGTGTTTATCCCGGATTTTTGCCTAAAGATTTTAAAATGTAGAGTTTCGTATCAGGAAATATCTTAAACAATCTCACCGAATATGATCTGTAGTCATCTTTGCTAGGGGATTCAAGTGCGGTTAAGCGTATCGTGGATAAAATATCTGAAAAAGAGGCGAGGCAAAAAGATTCTCAGCCAAGCTCTCCGCATGTTCCGTTTTCACTCTGTACCCTTCAGCATCCTGTTGAGAAACATGTTCAATGCGATGGAACCCCATCAGGCAAAATTCACCTTCCCAATGGTTGCATCTGTTGCAGCAAAAAACCCCGAGTTAACACGTGAAATCCTAAACCGTGGACATGAGGTTGCTGTTCACGGTTTCAAGCACCTTAATTATTCTTACCTCACCGAGCAGCAACAGGATGATGATATCAAGAAGGCTCTCGACACCTTCAAAGCCTTGGACATTCCAGTAAATGGATTTCGGGCACCCTACAACACCTACGCAGAAGATACGCCTAAACTCGTAGAGAAACATGGTTTTCTTTGGGACATTGGAATAGGCTACAATCCTAAACATAGGGAGGGCACTTCTCCATTTAGAGTTAAAATCGACAACTACGATTCAAGTTTCGTCTGTATCCCCCTCAACAGATGGTCAGACGACCAAATGATTGACATACTGGGCTTCAGCAACCACCAAATAGAAGAGACTTTGAAGCGTGTCATCAAAGGGGCTAGTGAAAAACATGGCGTGATTATGTTTGATCTTCATCCCATCAGGATAGGACAGCCAAAATACGTCGATGTGCTGAGACATGTTGTCGAGTATGGAACAGAGTTGAATGGATGGTTTCCAACAGTCACTGAAGCAGTGAAATATTGGAACAAACGTGGCAGTTGGAAACATGACACATCCTTCTGCTGTCTATTGACCGGTGACATCGATAACTTCTCTTTCTTTGACTACCTGCAACGTTTGCTTTAAATATAATATGAAACGAGGTTATCTCATGGGCAAATTATTAGGTCGACTGCTTAGAATTCTCGCATGGCTCTCACCAGCCTACCAGTTCCGCGCTAGTGTTTACCGTAAATGCGGCGTCAAGGTTGGCAAAAATGTCTACATTGGCTTTCTGGTGATGATGGACGGGGAGTATCCAGAATACATTGAGATTGGTGATGAAGCCAGCATCGGTCCGGGTGTAAGCATCATGGCTCACTCTAGTGCGAGTCCTTTTCATCAACGATTCAAAATCTATCATGAGGGACCCAAAAAAGTGACAATCAAGCGTGGGGTCTGGGTCGCTGCTGGCGCAATTATCTTGCCGGGGGTCACGATTGGTGAGGGGGCGATTGTTGCTGCCGGGTCGGTTGTGAGCAGAGATGTTTCTCCATTCACAATGGTAGCGGGAAACCCGGCGCGCGCTGTTAAAAAATTGGGGAAACCTGGAGAAATGGAAAGTTAGGTTCGTTGGACTTCATAAACCGCCGAACGTTCAATTCAAATGGTTATGCCCAGTTTTTTCAGTGTTTTCTTGATGTCTCCTACTGTCTGGATTTCCATGATATCATCGTCACTCATAGCGACCTCAAAGGCAGATTCAATCTCGCTCATCAGCATTAAATGAGCCATGGAATCCCATTCTTCCACGCTTTTTCGGGACATCCCATCACTGATCTTAGATTTGTCAATGAGCAAAACCTTTGCTAGAATATTTTTCAGTTTATTTTCGTCACTAGCCATTTTTGACATCCAACCACTCAGGCATCTCTACTGTAGATTTAGTCAAGTTAAGCCTCCAACTGTAGAGTTTTCCTTCCTGTGAAAGTTCTTCAAAACCATGATCAGAATAGAAGCTCTTAACAGGGGCATTCTTTTGAGTTGGAATATACTCCCCAACCAGTGTGGAAACGCCTTGTTCTTTCGCGTCTTCTACAATTCTGGCTAAGAGAGCTGTCTCGACTCTGCGTCCAATAACGCGGCAGCTCAAAAGAAACGAGTCTAAGGTCCAGGTCTTCGGTTCTTTTCGGACGATAGCCACACCAACAATCCCCTCATCTCCTAACCTATCAGAAACCTGCAGACTGTAAATATTGAACTCGTCCCTCGCCTCTTTCATCTTCCCAATTTCAACATCAGTATATCGGCGAGTAGTCAGATTAAACTGGTTTGTCTTATTTATCATGCGCACGATTCTTGGCATACTCATCTCGTCAGCAGGTTTGATTATAACTTTCATCTCTAAGGATTTCAGAAAGTCCTCCAACGAGCTGATTGATTCCCGAAGTTCTTCCCGCTTCTTCTTTGCATGGTACATTTCTCCCCGCATCTTGTCCTCCTCAGTCAGCGCGAGGACATTGAAGTCGTTCATGTTTTCAAGCGTCTGCCGATACAAAAACGGGGAAGAAGGTAAGTCTACAACCAGAACCTGCGGTAATGCCTGTTTCATCTGTTCGCGTTCACGGGAGTTATCATCCAAGAAGACTATGCTGTCCAATCCGATGTTGATTTCCTTTGCAAGTTCCATCATGTTTTGGACTTTGTTCTGCCAGTTAATCCTGACTGCTGCGAAATGTTTCTCGCGTAAGAGCATGTGAGGATGTTCCCTGATGGCTTTTATGGCATCTTCAGGGTTGTTTTTGCTGTTTATTGCCAAGAGGATTCCGCGGTTGTAATAGCTCAGCAGAACGCGTTGAAAGTCTTTGTAAGCGTTTCCAGGCGAGTCGACTCCTAATTTGATTCCTTCGATTCCATCCTCGCCGATAATGCCGCCCCAAAGTACGTTGTCTAAATCTAATACAATGCACTTTCTTGTGAGGTTTTTCAGAGCCTTAATGTACCCCATGTACTCGTCTGCAATCACGGGTAAGAAGGACTCACTGAACAGAAAAGAACCCCTATAATACAATTTCTGGTCTAGGCAACGTGACTTCCCGTGTTTACTTGCAACGCCTTCAAGATCAACAACGTAAACTTGACGGCTCTTCCTATACAATTCTGTCAGTCTCTGATTTAACCCCTGAAAGAAGTTCCGAAATCCGTTATCCGCCTTGTTATCTAAGATTCCGAAAGGAGTGAATGATGGAACTATAAAATTGTTCACCAATACAAGAGCGTCTGTCCTAGAGGTTAGCATGGACAAGATCGTCTGAAATCGATTGATATTCTCTGTCTGATACTGCTCTACGTCAGATAACTTCCCAAAATCTGAAATGAAATTCTCATTTAACAAAACGTCTGCTTGCACAGCCAAAAGAATTACGTCTGGTTTAAAGCTGTATAACCTGCTGTTTTCATCAAAGATTTCCTGCTGATATTGGTTAAACGGCGCAACGTATATCTCAGGATACAACTGGACGAGACGACTCTTAATGTCAATGTATATGCCTAGGGGGTCGATTGTGAATGAGCTTAACAGAGCCACCTTTATCCTCTTTTCGTCGGGGATATTGGGGGATTCGAGGTCGAGCTTTTGAATCCGCTTGTAGGCATTCCAGTAGTTTAGATGGGTTGGCTCTTCTCGAACCTGATTCAATAGTTCTTCTAGCGTCCTACTGGCTGGTTTGCTGGTTTTCTTCTGTGATTCTTCATCAGATTTCATGGGGTGATACCGCCTCTGCTTCTACGTTGTGGTTGCTTACTAATCTGGCGAGTCTGGCTACAGCAAAAGCCACAGCATGAGATAAGGAGTGGGACAAGCTAACCTTCACATTTAGGGGCAGCGTCTTCTCTCCGTGGCTTAAGTGTAGATTGACTTTAGGTGCTCCATCCTTGTCTCTGAGAATCTCAATACTGTGAAGTTTAACATTACAGAACCTGTTAACTGCCTTGTAGACCGCTTCTTTTCCAGCAAAATTCACAGCGAAATGTGGCGCTGGACTGTTGAAGGATAAGCAGTATTTAATCTCTTTCGGGGTGAACACTCGCCTATAGAATTGCGTGTTACTTGAATAGTTCAATCGCTCAAAACGGGCAATTTCTACAACGTCAACTCCGATGTTCCATTCGCTCATAAACTCACCACAATGGAAGTGACTAGTTTCCATAGTCTCTACCACGTCACACAACAAATGTGTAAGTTATTTATAGCTTCTGTTGTCGGCACCCGAAGAAATACAGTTAGCTTTTCACGTTTATGTCAAGAACCACCTGATACCATCGAGGACCAATCGGTCTCACGATTCGCCCAAACTCTACCTGAAATGATACGCCCAGCCTCTGCATCTTTTCAGACACTTTTACCTCGACTTTCTCTACGGGATCTTCATCCTTCTTTGCATGTTCAAAGGCATAATAGTGAATCCATCCTCCCATCGGCTTTAGGGCCAATAAGGCGTAGTCAAGATACTCACAGGCTCTTTCGGGCAGGGGCATAAGAACTCGATCAGCCACGTCTAGAAGCTTTGTATTTATCACCTGTTTTGCGTCTCCTTGGAGGGGAACGACTACATCCGCAACCCTGTTAAGCCTACTGTTTTCCTGAAGTAAGTGGAATGCAACTGGATTGATATCTATCGAAAAGACCTTCAAGGGCTCGGAATGTTTCGCGATGCATATGGAGTAGCAGCCTACACCAGCAAACATGTTCAAAACAACTTCTCGTGGTTGAATCAGCTTTGCGATTCTTAATCTTTCATAGGAGAGTCTGGGCGAGAAGTATGCCTTCTCTAAATCGATTTTGAAGATGCAGCCATATTCCCTGTGAATTGTTTCTGTTTTTCTTTCGCCTAAGAGAAACTCCAGTTGTCGTAGCCTATAATCGCCTGAGACTGAGCTGGTTTGGCGCCAAACTGTCTTCACTTCCTTGTGGATGCTCATGATGGCTTCGGCGATGAGCTTGCTGTGATGCTGAAGGTTTTCTGGAACTCGGATAACAGCGATGTCGCCGACAATGTCGTAGGTTTTGTAGGTTCCCTTTAGTTGTTCGGGTTCAAGTTTGTCAACGAGAATGTTTTTCAGGTTTCTTTTCAGTCAGACTCTCTCCAGCAAGCAGGAACTGGTAGTGTTATGCGGGGTCTTTTGGTTTGTATTTTCCCCTTCCCTTATATTTGCCCTTGTATCGTCTGCTCTTAAGCCTTTTTCGAATGGCATTTTCTTCAGCTTTTTCTTCATCCATAAGCTATTACGCCCACTTCTCAGAAGTCACTCGCTTTATAAAAGCATATGAACATTAGGTTATCGCAGAGAGAATGGAGCCTCATCCAAACTGTTAGCTTACAAGTTGTGTTATCAAAAACGGTTCAAAGATTCGTCTATGCATCTTTTCAACGTAGAAAAAACAACCTCGGGGTCACCAGACTTTCCAACGAATCCGTTGGCGCCTAAGTTAAAGGCCTTGAGAGCTGTTTCCTTATCTTCCGTTACAGTAAACACGATGAATGGAACATTATTGCCGCTTTCTCGGAGTGCTTTGAGAAACTCTAAGCCATCTGTCCCGTGCATATTAATGTCACATATTATTGCAGCAGTTTTCTTTTTTTCATCTTTTTCAAGGCTTCATCAGCCGAGGAAGCCGATTCTATGTCAAAGTTACCGTGTATTTGTAGGTATTGTTTTGCACTTTTCAAGAACTCGTCATCGTCATCCACAAATAGCACTTTTATTTGCTCTCGGTTATGGGTCTGCATCTTATCAGCATGAGCTTTGTTTAAACCATAAAACTGTGACGGACACAAAATATCGCTAATAAGTCAAAAAGTATTAAATAGCAATGCATTGTAACACCTTCGGTTGAAGGGATAATATGTCGTTTCTGAACAGAAAAAGGAAGACAGTTGGGCGTTCATTCAGAATAGATGAAGAATGGCTTCAA
The DNA here is from genome assembly GCA_964623205.1 of uncultured Candidatus Bathyarchaeia archaeon. Classification (GTDB taxonomy): domain Archaea; phylum Thermoproteota; class Bathyarchaeia; order Bathyarchaeales; family Bathyarchaeaceae; genus Bathyarchaeum. The sequence continues at coordinate 26,693 of CAZUQX010000008.1, forward strand.
GTCTTGAATGAGGAAGCAGAGAGACAAGGGATTAGTGTCAACGCCCTTTTGAATCGACTCCTTAAGCAATATTCGTTTATCAGATACATGTTACGTTATGGTGCAATAACCTTAACACGTAAAGGTTTTTCTGCCATCTTAGAATCTTGTCCAGAGGACAGCATAAGAGAAAACGCGAGAAACGCAGGCTCAGCGATTGCTGAAGATCTTCTGCGAACAATGGGAGCCCCAACTAATTACAGCTTCTTGGTCGTTTTATACAAGCAATTACTTTCTGAGTTTGCAGGATGGTTCCAATGTGACCATCATATTAGACGAGACAAAGAAATCCTTCATTTACGCCATGACTTGGGAACTAACTGGAGCATCTATCTTGCTGAAGCAGCTTCTGAAATGTTCAAATCCACATTGAACAAAAAGGTAAAAACCGAGATTCTAGGTGATTCCGTAACCATAACAATCGACAGATAGGACACGAACAGTTTTTCCCATTATTTTTCGAGTAATCAAAACCTTAGGACCCTCAAGATAAGAACACTAAGCAATGTTTCGGGTCTAATCCAACAAGTGTATGCCAGTGACTGTTCATTCTCATGATGCTTAGAAGGGGTTCGAAAGACATTAGCGTGTAGATTCCGAATCTGAGGTAAATCTGAATTAGCGATACGAACAATTCACATTTAGTATTCATAAATGTCTTAAATCAACATAAATATTTGAAATCATGATTACTTTCGAGGCTGGTTTCATGATAGATCATAAAACAATCAAAAAAATTGTTGTCTGCAAACCCTGCTTTTTCCAACGAGAATGTGGGTATGAGGGATGTTCATGAAGACGTCTGCACTGTTTTTGTTATTTCTAACGTTGCTCTTCTTATTCGTTAAACCAGCGTTTACCGAAGCTTCATCGATTGAAATCAATTTTTCACGGCATTTAACTGATGTCGCAAGTCCAGAAAGTTATGTCACGGTTCAATTAAACTGTTCCTTGACTGGAGACATCGCTGGACTGATTATAACTGAGCGAATTCCTAGCGAATTTAAGTTTGTTAACTCATCATCAAATCCGCCGTCCAGCGCTACGAAATACAATGAAACCGCAAGTGAAGTCAAGTGGCTTTTCATTAGCCTTCAACAGACAAGTGAAATAACAGTAACCTACACTGTTGAGATTCCGATTAATGCCATTGAGGACACTTACACCTTTGAAGGGTACTGGAGCGCAGTAAGCACCGAAACAGAGGCATCAGGCGTTTCTCCGAATACAGAGATTCAAGTTGAGAGGGTGCACGCAACAGAAAATTCTATCGACTCCCAGATACCAATTCACATCATAGCAATGCTAGCTACAGTTGTGGTTGCAGCCGTGATTATTGTCATCATTTTAGCTCGGAGACACGCTTTTGCCGGAGGAAGCTAATCATTAGCGTATTAAAAGAGCAGGTTCTGATTCCGTTTGTGCTACCAGCATTTAACGAAGGACAGCATATCAAAGAGGGCACAAAGCGGCTAGACTCCAGTTTCAGCAACGACTACATAAAACATAAGATCGTAGTTGATGACGGAAGTGTTGATGATACCCGCTTGAAGGTAATTGAGGTATCTTGTAGAATCAAGGAACACTATTACAGGGGATTTTGAGCCTTGAAGATCTTGATTTTTAATTGGCGATGCTGGCTCAACCCTGATGCAGGTGGAGCCGAGATTTTCACCAAAGAAGTAGCTAAACACTGGACTAAACAAGGACACGAACTCACCTGGTTTACTTCTGAATTTCAGAATTGTAAAAGTGAAGAAATCATTGATGGAATCCGAATTATGAGGGCTGGGGGGAAATATTCAGTCTATAAGTGGGCTAAGAAATATTATAAGAAGTATTTTTCAAAGGAGAATTATGATGTTGTTATTGATGAGATTAATACGAGGCCTTTCCTAACACCCAAGTTTATTAATAACAATGGTGAATTGGTTGTCGCGCTGATTCATCAATTAGCTAGGGAATACTGGTTTTACGAGGCTCCTTTCCCTATAAACTACCTGGGCTATTATTATCTCGAAAACAGATGGTTGAATAACTATACAGACATACCAACACTTACAGTTTCTGAAAGCACAAAGCAAGATTTAGCTAACCTAGGTTTCAAGAGAATATTTAAAGTTCCCGTGGGATTAAACTTCAAACCTTTGGGCGCAGTCCCCATGAAGGAAAATTGTCCAGTTATTGCTTATGTTGGACGTTTAAAGTATGCTAAACGACCTGATCACGCTGTTAAAGCCTATAAATTAGTCAAGGCGAAAATCCCTAAGGCAGAGCTTTGGATTTTGGGAGACGGCCCCATGAAAGCAGAATTGGAAAAAATGGCTTATGATGGTGTAAACTTTTTTGGCGACCTTTCGAATGTGGAGCGAAGAAAAGTGGTTGAGCGAGCTTGGGTCTTGGTTAACCCAAGTGTTCGTGAAGGTTGGGGTTTAAATGTCATCGAGGCAAACGCTCTGGGAACGCCATGCATTGCTTATGATGTGGAAGGATTGCGAGATTCGGTTAAGAATAATGAAACTGGGTTGCTGGTGGAAAGTGGTAGTGTCGAGAGTCTTGCTGACGAGATTGTGAAGGTTCTGAAGGATACCAGACTTAGGTATCGGCTGAGCAAAAATGCCTTGAACTATTCTAGGCAGTTTAGTTGGGATAAAACGGCTGAAGCCTTTATGGATATAATTTGGCATATTAAAAATAATTAACCCGTCATAGTTTCTACGTCTTCTCTGGTAAGTTGAACTATTGCTCCTTTAAAACTGGTTAATAAAAAGAAAGGGGGGAGAGGATGGTGTCTTCGGCGCTATGTTTATGGTGGAGGTTGCTGAATCGATGTGGTTTGCCACAGCTGTATGTAGTCAAGGAGGTCAGTGTCTGAGAGCATTCCGCGTATCCACTGACCTATCGCTTCAATGATTTCCCGGTCGTCAATTCTGCCGTCGTCGTCGAAATTTCCGGGCAATCCAATTGGGACCTCGACTCCCTGATCTCCCAATGTATTGTCATCCCGCGTATTACCGTCTGATTGCAAGTATGTGTAACGGCCCCAGAAATTCAGCCAAGTTGGCATTGTATCATTACCTGTATAAGCGAACTGAACGTAGTATGTAGCGCTAAATGAGCTGAGTGCAGTGGTGTTGGCGATAAGAAGCTTCAAGGTTTCAGAATTGCCAGTAGTGTTCCAAGTGTAAGACGCTATATTTGCCGTAGGCATAGTTACGTTAAGTTCGCCGGGAGTCGCAGTTTCAACTAAGCTACAATATTCCGGCAGTTGCTCCTCTATCACGAAACTGACAGCGTCTATTGTACCACTGTAGTAATCTAATGTTACTGGGAAAATCGTGTTGTTCTGAACAGCGTAAGGCAAGTCTCTTAACAAGACCATTGGATTTATTTCCACAACAAAATTGCCTATTTGAGAGGAAATTTCACCTGCAGTAGTGGTCCCAGTAGCATTGACCCTCAAGTTATATCTGACTGCGGGAGTATTTAGTGCTGTGGATATTGAGAATGAGCCGAATCTTCCATCTCCAGCTGAAAGACTTATGCTACTTGAGTCAAACACACCAGTCATGGTCGAGTCAAGCCCCTCCAAGGCTAAGCTAACAGTTCCTTCCCACTGGTTGAGAGATGCCAACAAATAATTGAAACTTAGGGTGTCGCCTGCAAATCCATTGGTCCAGTCTGGCATGACGTTTAACATGAAGCTGGGGGCATAGCTTACTGTTACGTTGAGTACAGCGGGGGATTGTGACGGATTCTCCTTTGAAGCCAATACAACCTGCGAACTTTTCCAGTCCCATTCACATTCGTCTCTGATAAGAAAGCCTGTCAATGGCCATCCCATGCTTGAATACTCTCTAAGAACTTTGGTTACGTCGAAGCTCATTTTAGTTGCACTCGGAGAAACACTGATCGTGTCGATTTCTTGGGCCCACCATGGTTGATCATTCCATGTTGCAGTAGATTCGTCCCATTGTTGGTCGATTCGGTGCACTACATACTTCCTTAGGGAAGAGGCGGATTGGTTTATGTAGATTATGAGTGTGGCATCTACTATGACTGAGCCAAATGGAATTTCTTCGATGGGAAATCCGAGGAATGTTCTTGCGTTTCCACTAGAGCTTGACTTTACGAGCATAGTGGGGTCAGAACCGTAATTTGTGTCGCTGTTTGCCTCATTGACATAGGTGTCTTTGTTGCACTCGAGTGAGAGAACTTCTTCATCTGGTGTTTCGCTGAATACGGCATTAGGAAGCAGAATAAATGTTAGCGCCAGCAATGCAACGAGCAGCATCACAGCAAATTTGTCGTGTAGCTTGTGATTTGTTTTCAAAATCATCCCACATTAATTATATTATATCGTAAGAAATAATACATCTGAAATATTTAAACGTTTTTTTATAGATACGAATCCGATTTGGTTCTAAATCTGAATCAAAAATATCACCAATCCGTATTCGCACATCATAACCGTTAAACAGTTCTCCAAAAAGCTTAGTTGCGCTAACGATCGAAAGCAACGGAAACCATCAATTTCGTTAGTCATCTGCCAAAAGAATTCAGTTGGAGAAAATGAATGAACAACAAACCTTTAGTCTCGATAGTAATTCCTACACACAACCGAAAAGAAAAGGCAATCAGACTACTAAATTCAATCCAAAAGAGCAAATACCCCAAAGATAAACTTGAAGTGATTGTTGTTGACGACGCCTCAACAGACGGCACATCAGAAGAAATTAAACGCGCTTTCCCTCTTATCTCCCGAGTTAGAAACGATAAAGAGCAGCTATTGGCTCGATCACGAAACATTGGGATTCTAAACTGCAGTGGCGATTTAATTTTTTTCATCGATGACGATAACCTAGTTGCAGAGAACACTGTCAGCGAGTTAGTTAACGCTATGCACCGAGTAACAGCCCTAGGTGTCGCGGGACCGATGATGTATTATTTTGGTGCCCCCTCACGCGTCTGGTGCGGTCGAGTGAAAAGAAATTACGTCACTAGTCGCACGAGTTTTCCTGAAAGAGATCTGCAGCATGTCAATATCGATCGAATTACCGAATCTGACGAGTTTCCAAACGCGTTCATGACTCGCAAAAAAGTGCTTGAAAAAGTGGGCTTATTTGATGAGGTGAATTTTCCAATTCATAATGACGAGGGCGATTTCTGCAATCGAGTCCGAAGAGCTGGATTTAAGATTGGCTTGGTTCCCACTGCTCGAGTTTGGCATGATACACCTTTGCCAGCAAAAAAGCTGAGTGGGACTAGGCACTTTCATGTTCACACTGCCAAACGAGCATTTTATGCCGCGCGCAACAGAGTGTTGTTCCATCGCAAGTATTCCCAGCCATCTGAATTCATGAGTTTTCTTGCAGTTTTCATGCCTCTTATTTCCGCTATGTATCTGAACGTCATTCTTTCTGATTCAAGCCTCGCGTTTAGGCGAAGAATGAACATTGCACGAGGGTACATGCAGGGAATAATCGCGGGATTAAAATATCAAGCAGGAATGTGAATGGAAACCCGATTCATTAAAGAGCGATTTAAGAATCTTCTTTTGAAAAGAAAAGGTCTCTTGCTAATTCTAATCTTCATTTACATCCTTTTCGAGTTGTCTTTTGTGTTACCTCTTCCTCTTGTCGGAGTTCACTCTTGGAATGAATCGGTATATTTGTCACTAGCCAAGTTTATGCAGCAAGACGGTAATCCGTTTGTTTTCAGAGCTGCCTATGACCCTCTTAGACCCGATTATAACGTCGGATATCTATTCTTTTGGGCTTCATACATTTTTCATTATGTTGCCAGCAGATTCTCCACATACACTCCTGACGTGTTCTTATTCTTCAGCAGGATTTTTTCTCTAATTGCAACAAGTATCTCCTGCTTTTTGATATACAAGATTGCAATGAAGTTTTCAAAGCGCGAATGGTGTGCCTATGTCGCAGTTGTTGGGTTTTTGTTTTCACCTTTAGTTCTTTATTTTGGAACAAAATTTCAACTTGAACCTTTCGCCCTCTCGGTATTTCTGTTTTCATGGTTACTGATATTCAAGTTCGCTGAGACAGGCAAACATCGATACAGTATATTTGGCTTCACAATTCTGGGCGCTCTAATTGCAACTAGGCAGATATTCGCCATATATGTCCCAGCTCTTCTATTGACGCCATTTATGGGTCACATTAAACAGCAAAAACAAAAAAATACTAAGGCAAAATATGTCTTAAGCATTTCAGCTCTATTTCTTGGTTTTTTAAGTCCCTTACTTTTAACACAGCTCGTAGTTCCAGACTACACACCTATAAAGTTCCAATTTCTTCGATTGATGGAATCCCCAACTATGGCATTTACTTCTTCAGGACGTTCTGGAAATTTGATTTTGCAATACTTTGAGAACTCTCTCTTGTCTTCGCTAGGACTAAGTTTTATTTTTGTGCCAGTAATGATCGCGATCTTGTCATACAAACGAAAGATTCGCACTGAAATTTTGGTTTTCCTTCTTGGAGGAATCACCTATTTCATCTTTGCGTTCATTCATAATATTGTGCACATGTACCATAGTTACTATTTTCTTCCAATAGTAATCCTGTCTCTTGTCTTCGTAACAGACTTTGTTTTGGAGAATAAACGGAAAAGCCTCGTGATTGTACTCTTAACATTTCTTATAGGTTCCTTAATCGTTTCAATATGGGAAACAACTAGCTTTTACGGCGTAGGCTCCAACAGAATATATAGAGACATCGATCCTTATGGAAATTTGGACTCGGTATTTGCAGGCTATTTCATTAACAGATTCTATCAAGTCAACGAAAATAACGATTTACTGGATCAAAATGTGACATACTACTCACTAGTTCAATCTCCCGCCGTCTATTTCTACGAAGAAATGCCCACGATTTCTTATTACGACTTTTTCATATGGGATGCAACTCGCAAAGACTATGAAGACTTCAACTTCTTTTCCAATCCGGAATCCTTTCTGCAAGCTCTACATAGACAGAGTTTGTTTATACTGACCATAACGCCCGACGTATACCAATGTAAAGAACAGACTTTCCAAGAATACCTACAGGAAGACTTTGCATTCATTGCTTCCGAAGGAGTGTATGATTTCTATTTGAACCAGACAATATTCAACAAAGACCCAAAGTTTTGCAAAAATCAAGCATTTTTGATATTACAGGATCTTGAAAACAGTCAGATTGCCCCTACAAGGGATACTCAAGCCGTGATGGACGTGTCCAAATGGTATAGAATTACTGAAAGAACGCGCTCTCTAGGCGATGTATTACTCAATGAAAATCCACAGACTTTTCACATTGGTTCCGGAGAGTTGAACAATAGGTCATTTACTCTGGAGATCTCTATGATCACAAAACTTACTCCCAGCATGGAAATGATCGTCACTCTTGGTGATGCAGTGAACATTAGGTACGGAGGTTCCAACGATATTTATTTTGATCTAATTTCCGATGATGGATATCGTTGGATTTCAGGCGTAGATATTTCTAAACATTACTGGCAAAATCTCACTCTTACATTTGTATACGATAGTGATGCTTTCAGAGCAGAACTCTACATCAACGGCATTCTTATGTCTAATACTCTCGAAGGCGTGAACGAAAGTTCTTTTTCGTCAATTTGCTTATCCAACAATCATACAATCAGGACCAACATTTGCTCCAATATCACGGAATTATACTCTATCAAACTATGGAATCGCGCTTTAAGTGAAAACGAAATCAAAACAAGCGAAAACCAAGTTTCTGGTCAAATATTTTCTTTACCCTAAAGAAAACGAGCGAAAGACTTTCCTAAAATTTTGAAACGAGTATTTCCACGTATTCTGATGTTATTCTTTAGAATTTGATATAGCATGACATGAAGTCCTCGAACACAACTTCAACAGAAATAAAATGGAGCCTCGGGCGGGATTTGATCCCGCGACCAACAGCTTACAAGGCTGCCGCTCTACCGGGCTGAGCCACCGAGGCACCGATAGCCTTAACGGATTCGTTAAGTAAAACCTTTCTTATATTGACTAGCCTATAGATTTTCCGTTTCTGAAAAATTGAAAGGTACGGAAAGAATTGAAAATTTCCAGTTTTCTTTTCTATTCTTTGAATTTTTCGGGTGAGATGTAATTGCCATATTTTTCTTTGGCTCTAAGGAGGCGTTCGTATTGCTGGTTTAGTACCCAAAACAGCACTTCTGGCGTGTATGTGACGTTTTTCTTATAGAATTGCCTGACTCGCTTAATCTTTGCCAAATTTTCTGGGATGCGGATGGTAAATTGCTGGGAATAATCCTCCTTTCTATAGTCCTTATCTAATACCTGTTTGAAGAGCTTACGCAAATCTTCGTGTTTAGGAACATAGCCTGTGGGCGTTTCTATTGCATCTGCTTCATTGTAAACGCGCAGTTCCATCCATTTTACCCAAACATGTTTGTCTCGTGGATCATTCAGATAATTACCTCCTTTGTCCTGCAGGAAATAGTTAACTCCAAAGATTAGAGGTGGTTTCTCGAGCTTTTTTCCAAACTCGAGGTTATTGCGAACATTCTTTCCTAAGGGAATAGAGATGAAGTCCTGAATACTCATCATGTTAATTTCAGGTATTCCCTCTTTACCAACTGTAGCAAAAGTTGTTTCAGTCTCCAAAGCTGCTCCATATGCGATAATTCCATGCTCCCAATCAAAGCTTTGTTGGACAGGCACATACGCCTTAGTGTCCCGTCCTCCATACATTATCCCCCTTAACTCAACTCCTTGCGGATTCTCTAACGCAGGATCACAATTCTCCAGTGCTTTCAGAGTTACTGCATACCGAGCATTCTTGTGGGCAGGTGGAATCTCATTACCCCTCTCGTCTTTCTTTCCCTTGTACCATTTTCCTGAGAAGTTGATTCCTTCTTTGGGAAGTTTGCTGCCCATGCCTAGCCAGTATGGTTTGCCGTTTTTAACAAAAACGTTGGAAAAAATAATTTCGCCGGGGTTATGAAGTACCTTGAAGATTGAAGCGTCATCTACTGGATTAACATCTTTAATAATGCCAAAAATACCTGCTTCAACATTCACTGCTTTTGCAATTGAATCAATTTCTCGAATGTATGCAATGTCATCGCCTAATATGGTTTCACCAGGTAGCATTGCCGTAGATGTCTTTCCACAGGCGCTGGGAAAAGCACCGGCAAAATAGGTTTTACGTCCACCCGGACCATGCACTCCCATGAGCATCATATGCTCAGCCAGCCATCCTTCAGTATTTGCCTTCCGGATTGCTAGACGAAAAGCGAGTTTCTTAAAACCTATCGAGTTACCGGCGTATTGAGTGTTGACGCTGTAAATAGTATTATCCATATAATCTATGTAGATCCGTTTTTTCTTATATTCTGCGCTAACCATATTTTCGGTTAGCTTCCCTGCTGAATGCAAAACACGTAGAAAATCTGTGACTGAAGCTGATTGGCTGAAAACTTTGTAACCCGGTCTATACAAGAGATCTTCAGAGTGAGCTACATACCAAGAATCAGTACATTGTAGTCCAAGAATTGTGAATACGGAGTTGGTGGGACCTAAGGAAAGAAAACGGGCAATCATCGTGCGACCATTCATGGAATCTCTAAGTAAACCTTTTACCTCTGCCAAACCTTCTTGGCGATCAATTTGATTAAGGGCCTTGCTGAGAAAAACTCTCTTAGGCACGAGGTATTTTGTAGCTTTCCGGTCCCGTCCCTGATCATAGAACCCGTCATAGTGGATTGTGTGTCCAGGGATATTCAATGGGGCTTCTTCTTTGGTGGTGATTGCTTGTTGCCGGACATAGGCTATATCCCTTGCAGAATCGCTGCAGATGAATACTTGTTCGGCGTTGCATAGGTCAGCAGACTTGGCAATAAACTCGTGGACTTTAGGAATGGATATTGCGCATAGTTTCTTGTAGTCAGGTTTGCTGAGTTTAGGTCGCAATGCCTCAATGTATGGATTCATGGTTTAGCCTCTTTTACTTCGTGTTGATTGTTGGTTGGAAAAGTTTAAAAATTGCCATGACATTTAAACGTTATGTTAACAAAATGTTAAGAATCAAAGATGTGGAGAAAAAAATCCTGCTTAATCTATTAGAAAAGGGAAATCAGCCTCTTGTTAAAATAGCAAAAGACATCGGTGTTACAAGGCAAACTGTCGCAAAAAAGATCGAACAAATGCACGACTCTGGTTTGATAATTTCCTTTTTTCCAAAACTGGAACCAGAAATATTGGGCTTGTCTATTCAGGCGTACATATTAATGCGAGAAGACCCACGAAGTGATTGCAGAAAAGAGACCGAAGAAATTGTAAAAACTTTCCCTCAAGTTACTGAATTTCGGAGAATCTTTGGCAAGTATGATAGTATCGCAAGAGTACTGGTGAAAAATAACAAAGAGTTAACTGATTTGGTTAAAAAAATTCATGATCTGAACGGTGTCAAAGAGACGGAGACTTTTATAGTTCACAGCACAATAAAAGACAAGCCTGAAGAGCCATTTAAAAAAGTTCTAGCGGTCCCCACGAAATGACCGAAGTTTTCCGTTAGATTCTCAAGTGCAAAGAGTTTGGAAAAAATCGTAGAACAGATGAAACTGTAAGGATTTTATGGAGCCTCGGGCGGGATTTGAGCCCGCGACCAACAGCTTACGAGGCTGCCGCTCTACCGGTCTGAGCCACCGAGGCGTTACCAGTGAATTGAGCGAACAACACATTTTTAAGACATTCGGGAGCAAACAGCACCCGTAGAGGTTCCCATATCATTCCTATTTATTTTCTGGAATAAAGTATGATTTAGAACCATTCAGTGTTTGTGCTAATTGCTATAGCTTTACAAGCCTGCGAAGTGGTTAACTTGGATTCGATGTTGAGGGCTCTTCGGTTGGACGTTTTTTCTTGATTCGCATGAAGTAGACCAGAAGGACTACTCCTGCCACGGCTATCACGGCTATTACTACGATCCATGTTGTTGGGAAAGATCCTGATTGAGGAGGCTCTGCTCCTTCGGCTACAGTAAAGTAAACTGTTGCAGAGTTTTCAAGCCCATCTTCATCTCTTACATAAAATGTTACATAGTGAGAACCGTCAGTTAATCCCTCCAGCGTTTTTCCTTCGGGATTTTCCTCGGTTGCTTGACCGTCTAAGCTGTAAGCGGTCCATGAAGTTGGCCTATTAACCGCAAAGGTTAAGGAAACAGAGTCTACTGTATAGGTCTTGTTTTCTGGCGAAAAAATGGAAATAGCAGGAGGACTTGCATGAGCCAGAAGCGGATACTCATCGTAGTTGTATCCGTACATAATGTAAGGTGTATCTCCTATTCCGTCACTGCCATCTTGATCTTGATCGGCGCCACTCTTCACGTCAACACCCGTGTAATCGCTCCAATAATTGCCCCCCATCGGATAGGCAAAACTCCAAAAGTTCATTGAGCTGTTTACAGCAGCATTATCCATACTCTCGTCATGAACCTGTTCACTATTGGCGACAAAGTAGTTAGCTTTAAACAGGTTGCTTGAAGCCGAACTGAAACCGATTCCGACATCATTGTTTGTCACGTTGTTGCTAGCAATAGTGTTCATTGACGAATCGGAAAAAAGGATTCCTTCACTATTATTTAGTATATCATTTGAAGTTATTTCATTGCTGTTCGAAGACATGCTAAGTTGGATGCCCTTATCATTGTTTTCTATTTTGTTTGTAATGACATCATTGCTTGAAGACTCGGAGAAGTAGACGCCAATAAAGTTGTTTCCTATAGTGTTTTCAGCAATAGCGCTTTGTGTAGTGTTAGACAAAAAGATGCCATAGGTAATGCCGGTTATGCTGGTTCCGGTAATCACGACACCCGAGGATCCCGTAATCTTGATGCCGTAATACCCAGCACCCGTTATCTGCATATTCTTGATTGTTACGTTGCTTATGTACGACAAATCTATTACCGCGTCCTCTCCTCGTGAAATGGTGAAACCCGCACCATCAATTATAATGTCATTACATTGAATAACCAACGGATAATCCATAATATTATCAGTGAAAGTGTATACATTTCCATCCCTTTGAATTGGAACTTCAACTCCTGAAGAGTCAATGTTTCCATCACTCAAAATGTAAATAATCATACCTTCTTGTGACTTAACAGGTTGAATACTAACCGCATACAAAGATAACAAGCTCACGATAACCAGAGACAAAACCTTAATCGCTTTCACACCATTACCTCTCCATCTTGCATATGCCACTCATTGCACCAGAACCTTTACAACCCTGTAAGTTTTTAAAGGTTTGTTGGTTCAACAGCAAATCTCGTCATACTTCTTTTGATATAAAAAAGTTTTTCAGAATTAGACTCTTATCTACCCGATTCTAATCAATATAATACTTCAAAGGGCGCCTCCCCACCATCAGATATTCGTTGAAGGCTTCCTGACGAGAACTGATGACAGCCCGTGACGACCACAGAGAGTTGCTGACAACCTTACAAAAAACTATAAACTAAGTTAAGCCTCTTTACAATAGGTATTTTTAAGATATTTGGAAGCAAACAGTAACTGCAGAGGTTCCCAAGTTGAGTTCAGCTAAGGAGCTGGGTGAAAGAAAAATCATAGAACTCATTGTAGAATGCTTAGACCATATGCCGGATAATCCAGTTCCATTCGGAGACGACGTCTCAGCAGTAGATATGGGACATGACAAACTAGCCGTAATAAAGATGGATATGCTTGTCGGAAAAACAGATGTTCCAAGAACAATGAGCCTCTGGCAAGCCGCCCGCAAAGCTGTAATAATGAACATAAGTGACCTAGCTGCAAAAGGAGCAAAGCCCATTGCCCTTTTAGCCTCCATCGGAGTACCTCCAGACTTGACAGAAACGGATATACTCCAGATCGGTAAGGGACTGAACGCTGGGGCTCGCGAATACAACGCATATGTATTGGGGGGCGACACCAACGAAGCCTCCGACCTAGTGATCAGTTGCATGGCCTTGGGAGTCTGCAGTAAACATAACCTGATTAAGCGTAGCGGCGCAAAACCCGGTGACTACGTGGCAGTAACTGGTGCCTTCGGAAAAACAGTCTCAGGATTGAAGATTCTAATGGAAGGTCTTTCAGCTCCAGAGATAAGGGGAGCACTTGTTGATTCTGTCCTTATGCCTAGGGCAAAGGTAAACGAAGGAGTGGCTCTGGCTCAATCAAGGGTGGCAACCGCTTCCATAGACTCCAGTGACGGACTGGCATGGAGTCTCCACGAAATATCCCGCGCAAGCAACGTAGGCTTCATCATAGACAGCCTTTCGATAGCCCCTGAAGCAGAAAAGTTCGCGAAGATTTACAATTTCAATCCTGTTGAACTAGCCTTGTATGGGGGAGAGGAATACGAAATATTGGTAACCATCAAACCAAAGTTCTGGCAGGAAGCAACGAAAGCTGTGGAAAAGGTTGGTGGGGCGCTCATAAAGATTGGAGTGGTTACCAAGGAGAAACAGCTCCTCTTAGAATCAGATGGGAAGACTGTTTCTATAGATGCGCGAGGATGGGAACATTTTAAAATAGATTAAAGGGAAGACAAGAAAAGTAACGGAGACAGTTAAAATGATAAAATCGTGCGATTCGGGCAGCTTACCTTTCGTCGGTGATTTTGCAAGGTTTTTGGAGGGAGCGAAGCGTTTCAGTCTCCACCAAATGGACGAATCAGCCGAATATTTCGAGAAAAAAGTGGTTGAAAGTTTTCTCGATAAAATCCGAGTTAACATTGATGTCCCGAATTATCCTCAATTCAGAGACATGAACAAGATGATTCTGTCAATGGTGGATGGAATAGAAAAAATTGATGCAGGCTACTTGGAGACAAAGATTCCTTCTTTGAAAACAGATGAAAATCAGATGCCTGAAATTGTGGCTATAGAAAAAAACTCTCAGAGGATTCATGAAAAGAAAGGTGAACCTTTCGAAGTCAGGGTTTGTGTCACAGGACCATACACACTCGCTTCCTTTTTTCCCTACAGGGATGCAAGAACATTTGGCAGACTCGGAAACGTTATCGCCCAAATAGTGGAAAACAACCTTTTCAGTACTAAATACGGAAAAACAAGTTTGGTTTCGGTTGATGAACCACTCTTCGGATTGCTAGATGATCCGTTAATTGACTTTGGTTCCGAAGGAAGAGAGAACCTTAGAAAAGCCTGGGAAACCATCTTTCATAAAGGCAAATCCAAAAACGCCCAGACTATGATACATCTTCACAGCACAACAAACGAGCTTTTCTGGGATATTGACTCCTTAGAAGTAATCGACTCTCATGTTGATGATCCCCTCCAAGAAATGAAAAAAACCCGAGAAATGCTGGAATCAAGAGACAAGTTTCTGAAGGCGAGTTTAACAGTTAATGACTTCGATAAATTGATTATACAACGAATTGTTGCAGAATCGCGAGAGAAATTAAGTGAATCCGATATAAACGAGAAGGTTGCCGAAGCTTGGACAGGTATCAAACATGGAAGAATTGATCCCGAAATCTTTCTGGAAAGTGTAGACACAATGAAGAATAGGTTAGTTAAAGTTGTTGACCGGTTCGGCGTAGAAAGAATTCCATACGCGGGACCTGAATGTGGATTAAAGGGATACCCAACCTACGTGAGTGCACTTGAGTGCTTGAGTCGCGTTTCCAGTGCCGTTGAAAGTTTTGTTAAAGAACACGGCAAAGCTGCATGACCCTGCTGACTGAGTTAACTGCTCGAACAGGACTGAGAAAGGGTTAATTAAACTCTCTGATGAGGTCGAGGTAGCTTCGAAAAAAGTAAGCAGAGATTTCCATTTGTTTAGGAGCTTTCGAGGATGTCAATGAGTTTCTGGAGGATTCTGTAGGTTAATCCCCAGATAACATGGTTTTCTATGAGGTAGGCGGGGTATTCTCCGAAGCTGAATTTAACGGTTCCTTTGTGGTGATTCATTTCTTTTAGTGGTGTCCAGAAGTATCCCGTTAGCTCTTCGTTCAATTTTATGGTTTGTTCCTTCTCCAGCAAAAAGATGAAGGGAAGAATCTTCATTTCAGGTCTCTGTGTTGACTTCAGAGGCTCCATTGCTCCGAGAAAACGGCAGCCCTCAAGAAGGTTTATGCTGGTCTCCTCCAAGGTTTCCCTAACCACGGTCTCCTTCAGGTCTCGGTCTTCAGGGTTACGTTTTCCCCCGGGAAGCGCAGTCTGTCCTGACCAAGGGTCATCGGTTTTCTCTGCTCTCTTCACAAGCAAGACCTGAAAGTCCTGCCCTTCGTCTCGTAACAGCACAACAACCGCGGCGTTCGCATCCAGACTTTCTCTAGTTGGCTTCAGCAACATGGACAGTCTTTCCACATTCCCAATATGACCCAAATTTGCCCCTCTTGAGTGAATCATCTTTCGTAATATTTGTCCTCTACGTTGGTGTATATTTCCAGTGCTTTCACTGGAGCTTGAACTACGCGAGCAGTATGCCGTTTTTTAGCGGGAACAAATAAGCCATGCCTCTTTTTCAGAAGCAGTTTTCGATCTTCAAACATGAATTCCATCTCTCCCTTCAAGACCACGACAAGATGTTCTACGGGATGTTCATGGAAAGGAATCGTCACAGTCTCACTCTTCAATTCGAAGTAGTTAAGCGTCAACTCGTTTCCTTTAGTAAACCTCACGAGGACATCTCTGAAGAGCTCCTCTGATGACAAGCCATCCAACTGGAAAGGCAACATCCAACTCACCCTAAGGACCTTTGGTATGCTAAGGAAAAGCCGGATTTATGTAGGTTGTGTCCCTGCATGCCAGTGTTCGATTTATCTTTCACTCATTCGTAGATTCTTTCGGAAAAGTTTATCTTACTTAAGATATGTTTTCCCATACACAACGTGTCTGCTAAGAAATGTGACCCTGATGATCTACGACAATTGTGGCCGCCCGGTTCTCAACCTAAGGATTTCCGTCACCCAAAAATGCGACAAACATTGTCCCTACTGTCACAGGGAAGGCGAAAGCAACCCCTCAACAGTCATGTCAGTAGAGGAGATCATACGCATAGTCAAGATAGCTCTTAGCCTCGAAATCTCCAGAGTTAAACTTACAGGGGGAGAACCCCTTCTCCGCAAAGAAATCCTCAAGATAGTTCAGAAGATCGCTGAACTTGAAGGCTTAAAAGACCTGTCCATGACCACTAATGGAACCAACCTGCAAAATTTGGCTAAAGACCTGAAGACAGCGGGATTAAACCGGATTAACGTGAGCCTCCCCACCCTAGACCCTGAAATATACCACGATCTCATGGGAGGCGACCTGAAAGACGCCCTTAAAGGAGTGAAAGCAGCCGCAGAAGCTGGATTCCATCCTGTGAAACTGAACATGCTGGTGCTCAAAAACGTGAATGACAACGAAGTTGAAAAGATGATTCAATATGCGGAGCAGTCGGGGACGATCTTACAGTTGATCGAACTGGAACCAATAAACCTCAGCAAAGCATACTACAAGCGCTACCATCTTAACTTGGATGAGATTGAGCAGAATTTAGAGAAGATAGCGGTGGAGACGAGAATCCGAGAGTACATGCAAAACCGACGGGTTTACACTCTGCCCAAGGGGAGGGTCGAAGTGATTCGTCCGATAGAGAACACTGAGTTTTGCGCCAGTTGCACCCGTATCAGAGTGACGAGCGACGGAAAGGTGAAGCCCTGCCTCATGAGAAAAGACAACCTCGTCGACTTGCTCACACCCATTCGAAATGGAGCCAAGGATGAAAAACTGAAAGAGCTCTTTCTTGAAGCCATCAAAAAACGTGAACCATACTACAAGGCAACATCATCTCAGGCCGCAACGTGATTTTTGAGGTTAATTGCGCATTCGACCCGAAAACTTTAGAACTGATGGTTTCTTTAAACAAGGGGTAAAAAGCCTGAAACGTTATGAAGAATAAGGAGAAATAGACTTTTCATGACCGAACCCCCTCCGCCTCCAGTTTCCAGCAAGAGGTCCTACGCCTTTGCAGCAATCATCATCATCCTCATAGCCAACACGGCAATCTTCGCAGTAGCGTTCCTCCACCTTCAAAACCAACTAAACAACATGGAGGCAGCCCTCACAGAACAGAACAAAGAAATTCAAGACCTGCAAAACCAAATTGAAATCTTAGACACAATAAATCAAACAGGCATAATGCCTTGGCCCACAATTTACGATCAACTCAAACCTTCTGTGGTCCTTATCGAAACCGACCTTGGCTTAGGCTCCGGATTCGTTTATGACGAGGACGGTCGTATCATAACCAATTATCACGTAATCGAGGGAGCCAGCACCATACAGGTCACTTTCCTGGATGGAAACGTAACTTCAGCTGAAATAGTTGGCACGGATCTTTACAGCGACATTGCCATCGTACAGGTCGATTCACAAGTCACAACCTTACAGCCGGTTGTCCTTGGAAGTTCTTCTGATCTAACCGTGGGAGAACCTGTGGCAGCTATGGGTAACCCCTTCGGTCTCAGCGACACACTAACCGCAGGCATAGTCTCATCTATAGAGAGGTCTCTGGAGGCTGCAGGAAACTACGTGATTATAGACATAATCCAGATAGATGCAGCAATAAATCCAGGCAACTCCGGCGGTCCCTTAGTCAACCTCAAAGGTCAAGTAGTGGGCGTAAACACGGCTATACAATCAGAGACTGGCACCTTCACGGGTATAGGCTTCGCTATCCCCTCTGACACGGTCAAACGGGAAATCGATGATCTGATAGAGACTGGCACCTACAAACATCCTTGGTTAGGCGTCTCCGCAATGGACGTAAACATAGCTATTGCAGACACCATCGGTCTGGAGAAACCTCAGGGAGTTCTTATAGTAGAGGTAGTTGAGGGAAGTCCCGCTGAACAGGTAGGTCTAAGAGGTGCCGATGAGGATGTTATCGTTGATGGGCAAGAGATTCCCCTTGGTGGAGACGTGATTATAGAAGTGGATGGTCGTCCGGTGAGAAGACTAACCGACCTCGTAGTTTATATGGAGAGAAACAGTCATCCAGGAGATTCCGCAGATTTGGTGATAATCCGAGACGGTCAAGAGATCAGCTTAACGGTGAATCTGGGAGAGAGACCATTACCCTAAACAATTTTTCGAATGTGCTTTTAGCCTATTAGCCTATTTTGGCAACGATTAGCTTTGTTTGTTTCCTGTTTCCCGCTAGATATTCTATCATACTTTCGTCCAAGTCAAGCCACTTCGATAATCCCGCTGCCATCTCCGAGTTGTTCTCAAAAATTATCCTCAGGTAGGGCAGAACCTCTTTCACGCTTCTCACAGCTGACATATGACATCTCCTTCTTATCTTCATGCCTATTGCAGACTGAAGCGCCCTCTCTCCTCTAGTTCTGGACAAAAAGCGAATCTTCTCCGGAAACCGGAAAGGAATCCATCCTGAAGATTTCGTTCGTTGCCTAGCCACCGCTACTCCTGAGGTCATGAAGTCAATAACATAGCGTAGCAGGCTCCAATTTTGGGTGGTTCTGATTCGCTTTCGGTATATGTCAGCTAGGGCTAAAGAGTCCATGGCTTTCGTTAGGTCGTGGGGATCGGTTAGGTGGTAAGGTGTGTTCTCGTAGATCCAGTTGAAGAGCATATCCGGGTCAACATCAGCAGCATTTACCGCCTTTTTAGCTTCCCATGAATCTCTGGAATAAAGTATTGTTCGTAAAACATTGAAGATTACTTCCTTTCTGTCTCGCCCAGCATACCAAACCACATCATCATAGACGAGACGTTTTTTACCCTGAGTCAATACCTGTAGATCGCTGATAGCGGATCTAACGTCTCTTCCAGACCGTTCAGCTATGAATTTCAGGGCTTCTTCGTCGGCTGCTATTCCTTCCCTTGTGCAAATTTTCTTCAGGTGCGACACAATTTCTCGAATCGTGGGGTTTTTGAATTCTATGAGGAGGCAATACTTGCGGATGGTGCTGAAACGGGGATTATATGCGTCGTTGGCTGTGAGGACAACAGGGCTTCGGGTGGTCTTCAAAATCTCTGTGAGTGCCCTTACCCCCCCTCTGTCCTCTTTTCCGCTGATTCCATCCACTTCATCTAATAGAATTAAGTGGTCTCCCCCCAGCAGTGTTGCATACTGGGAGGCGAGGCCGGCGAAGCGTTTGATGGCTTCTGTTGTTCTGTAGTCGCTGGCGTTCTTCTCCACCAGCTCCATCTTCAGTTCCTTAGCTAATACCTCAACGGTTAATGTCTTGCCGACGCCTGGGGATCCATACAAGAAGGCGGCTCTCTTTTTTGGAATTCCTTTGTTCCATGATTTCAGCCATGTTAGAAATTTTTGTTTGGCGTCTTTGTTGCCTATGATTTCGGTTAATGTTTGTGGTTTGTGTTTTTGGGTCCAGGCTGTGTGCAAAGGCTAGGCGCCTCTTTTCAAGTCGTGACCCGCTTCTGTTAGTCGGGCGAGGAGGGCGCTTAGTTGGACTTCTTCGTCTGCGCCTTGGACTAGTCGGAAGTCGATTTCTCCGATGGCTTCGCTGAGGGTGACTTTCCAGGAGTCAGGTAGCATGGAGCGGAAGATTGCTGTGTGGATTTGTTTGATGATGTCGCTTCCCGCTACGCCGTACTTCAGGATCATTTCTCGTAGTTTTTTTCTGGCGCCGAGGAAATCTCCTTTCATTGCTGTTTTTATCATTTCACTGATGTCTTCTGGGTTGGCTCGTCCGATTACTGAGTAGACGGTTTTTGCGTCGATTTCTTTGCCCATGGAGGCGGCGGCTTGTATTGTGTTGGTGGCTCTCCGTAGGTCTCCTCCGCTTACTTCGAATATGGCGGTTAAGCCTTCGTCCAGTATCTTTACGTCCTCTTCTTTGATGATGCGCTGTAGGTAACGGTTTTGGTCTTCTTGTGACATGTAGGAGAATCTGAAGGGTGCACATCTGGATTGGAGGGGTTCTATGATTTTGCCGCTGTAGTTTGCTATCATGATGAAGCGGCAGGTTTCGGTGAAGCGTTCCATAGTTCGTCTCAATGCCTGCTGCGCGTCGGAGGTCATGTTGTCAGCCTCGTCGAGAATTAATATTTTGAAGGGGATTTCGCCGATGGATCTGGTTCTAGCAAAGGTTTTCACGTTTTCTCTGACGATTTTTATTCCTCTTTCGTCGCTGGCATTTAACTCCATTAGGTGCTCTCTGTAGCCTGTGCCGTATAGGTCGTGGGCTAGGCAGAGGGCTGCTGTTGTTTTTCCGGTTCCGGGTGGACCAGCAAAAATGCAGTGGGGAACGTTTTTTGCCTTGGCGAAGCTGTTTAGGCGTTCCACGATTTCTTTTTGGTTGATAATTTGGTCTAGGGACTTGGGGCGATACTTCTCCGCCCACATCTCATAACTCAAACATTAGCCTCCGTGACGAGTAATAGAAAAAGACGGTTATAAATTAGTATTTGTGCCCTGTAAATAACCACGATTAACCCTTAAAACGGCTATATCTCGCTTTTTCAGCCATGAATTTTTTGATATTTGCGGTTTAATTAGGGTTTTATATCTGACTGTCACATTCTTTCTGGGGCAGATTTTCTGTCCAGAGGAGAGTTAGGATTGTCAGTTGACCCTTTAACAATTATCCGAGACGCTGATTTCGTCTTCCAAAACACGCCCATCAAGATCGTGGCGAACAGGAACAGTCCCGAAATCGATCTTCCAGGCGTGAAGGTTGGACCATTCAAAGAGGGAAAAGAATACGAAGTCAGATTCTGGATAGCCCAAGAACTAAAAAAATCTGGAATAGCCCACATCCGCGAGGAAGAACCCTTAGACTTTAAGATGCTCAACAAGATTCAATGGAAAGAAGGATTCCAGGCTGCCCAAACGGTCACAGCCCTCCCAGAAGACTTTTATCCCAAACTGCGGCGTTACCTCGAAGAATTGAACGAGGAAGCCATAAAGAAACCTGAAAAAAGGGAAATTTACGAAAAAACCAAAAACGTTGCCGACGACATAACTCGAACTAGACTGAAAAAGATAGTTTCCCTCGCCTCGTCGCCAAAACAAACGAGACAGATTCTGGGAAACCTCACAGAAGAAGAACGTATGCTTTACGATTACCTATATGAGAAGATTAGTAAATGGAGAACCGAAATTCTGAAAACAAGAGGAGGCAGCAAGACATGACAGAGGTAAAATTACGGGCAGATCCAGAAGAAATTTTTCAAGACTTCCTTAAATTAGACAAATACCGAGAACGGCTCTCCAGCATGGCAGTCTCCGGCAAAACCTCCATAACAGTAGATTTTGACGAACTCATGGCATCCGAGCCTCAACTCGTACAACTCCTTCAAGAGAAACCAGACGAATATCTAGAATACGCAAACCGAGCCGCCAAGGCTCAGCTACAGATAGAAGAACCCGAAGGCGCCGAAGAAATCAGCAAGGTAACCGTCCGTTTCAGCAGTCTACCGGAACCTACACCTCTGCGAATCTTGGGCTCCAAACATATCGGAAAGCTCGTCATGGTAGAGGGCATCGTTGTCCGCGCCAGTCCAGCCCGACCCATGGTTATGGTAGCTGCCTTCAAATGCAAATGGTGCGGCGTGTCGTCAGAAGTTACTCAATCTGGTCCATTCCTGACAGCTCCCCCTGCATGCAGCAACCCAAACTGCAGAAGGAAAAGTTCTTTCGATTTTATCCAGGAAGAATCCACATTCATCGACTCCCAAGATGTCCGCATCCAAGAAAGACCTGAAGACCTTCCCCCCGGTCAGCTTCCAAGATGGCTAGACATCAAACTCCTCGAAAGAGATCTAGTTGATGTGGCGAGACCTGGAGACCACGTTGCAGTGGTTGGAATCGTCCGCGCCATCGCACCAACTCTACCGAGGGTTGGACGCCTCCGCTCCTTTAGACTCCATCTAGACACAAACTTCATTGACGTAGAAAGCAAGGAACCCGAAAAAGTCCTAATATCACCCGAGGAAGAAAAACAGATTCTTACATTGGCAAAAGACCCAAAAATCCACACCAAGATTCTTCATTCTTTAGCGCCCTCGGTCTACGGTTACGAACACATCAAAGAAGCAATAATGTATCTCCTCTTCGGAGGCGTATCAAAACAATTCCCAGACATCACAATCCGGGGAGACCTGAACGTTCTATTGGTGGGAGACCCGGGAACAGCCAAATCACAGCTCCTGCAATATGTAGCTAAGATAGCTCCTCGGGGTCTTTACACTTCTGGTCGCGGAACAACAGCTGCGGGTCTAACTGCTGCGGTGCTTCGTGACAAGTCTGGAGGAATGACCCTTGAAGCCGGAGCCCTAGTTCTAGCGGACAAGGGTATAGCAGCAATAGACGAGATGGATAAGATGCGAACTGAGGACCGGGTAGCCATCCACGAAGCCATGGAACAGCACACAGTTTCAGTTGCAAAAGGCGGCATCGTGGCAACCTTAAACGCGCGAACAGCCATCCTAGCCGCAGCCAACCCAGCGTTAGGCAGATATGACCCTTACCGAACAGTGGCAGAGAACATCTCCCTTCCAGTCACGATTCTCTCAAGGTTTGACCTGATTTTCGTTTTGAGGGATGTGCCCGAAAAGAACCTAGACGCGAAGATGACCGAGCATATCCTTGACCTCCACAGAACCGGCGTATCTCCTGTTGAGCCTCCCATAGAACCTGACCTTTTCCGAAAATACGTCAGCTACGCCAAAAACATAAAACCAGTCTTAACAAAAGAGGCGCTGGAACACCTGAAAGGCTTCTATCTGCTTATGCGTTCAGTCAGCGAAACCGAAGGAACTCCCGTAGCCATAACTGCCCGACAACTAGAATCGCTGGTGAGGGTTGCAGAGGCTAGAGCTCGCGCAGCCCTCCGAAAAGAGGTTACAGCAGAAGATGCTGAACGGGCTACCGACATGATGAAGAAGTCACTGGAGCAGGTTGGAATCGATATCTCCTCCCACAAGTTTGACATAGATATCATCATGACTGGCAAACCCAAGAGTCTTCGCGATAGACTCTCTGTAATTCTTGGACTTGTTTCAAGCATGGAGAAGGAGACGGGGATGGTAGACAAGGAAAGGCTCTTGGAGAGGCTTCAAGCTGAATATGATATTCTATCGGGAGAAGCAGAGAGGCTCATAGGACAGATGCTGAAAGAAGGAACCCTTTTCGCACCCCGGGACGGATATATCAAAAAGACTTAACAAAAGGCGTACGCAGTGAGAATAAAAGAACTATTGATACATGACTCCGTAAAACAGATTCTAATCAGCTCAGGAATCACAGAACTTTATCCCCCCCAGCAAGAAGCCATCTTAGCCGGAGCCTTAGAAGGAAAAAACCTTGTTTTGGCGAGTCCCACAGCCTCGGGCAAGACCCTCATCGCCGAGCTCTGCGCCCTCAAACATATTCTAGAAAGAGGCGGAAAAGTTTTGTACCTCTCTCCTCTACGAGCCTTAGCCAACGAAAAATTTGAGGAGTTCAAAAAATACACGAATATAAAGAAAGGAGATGGAAGACGGGTCAGGGTGGGCATTAGCACGGGCGATTATGACAGCAGCGACCCGTGGATGGGGAAGTATGACATTATCGTTACTACGAATGAAAAAGCGGATTCTCTGCTGAGACATAGAGCACGTTGGGTCAGCGATGTCTCCCTTGTAGTCGCTGACGAGGTGCATCTTCTCAACGAGCCGGAGAGAGGACCTACCCTCGAAGTGGTTCTAGCTCGTCTCATACAAGTAAACCCTGACATCCAACTTTTAGCCCTAAGCGCAACAATAAAGAACGCAGAAGAGCTCGCAGAATGGCTAAAGGCAATCTCGGTCACAACAGAATGGAGACCAGTAACCCTCAGGGAAGGTATACTCCTCCACGATGAGGTTCTCTTCAAAGACGGAGGCGCCCAGAAGATAGAGAAGACTGGCAAAGATCCTACAATAAACTTAGCTTTACACACAGTAAAATCTGGGGGACAGGTTCTAGCCTTCGCCGGGACACGGAGAAACTCGGTAAGCTTGGCTAAAAAGCTGGCTGCTAGTATTAAGCCTCTTTTGTCTAAGCCTATGAAACGCTCTCTGACACAGATAGCAGAACGGATTCATGCAGCAGGCGAAAGGACGAGAATCAGCGAGCAATTGGCTGAGGTCGTCAGTAATGGAGCGGCTTTTCATCACGCTGGGTTGGGCGGCGGTCACAGGAAGATAATTGAGGATGCCTTCAGAGAAGGAAAAATCAAGGTTTTGACAGCTACTCCCACTTTAGCCTTTGGAGTAAATCTGCCGGCGAGAGTAGTTATCGTTCAAGAGTATAGGCGATACAATCCTGGATACGGCTACTACCCTATAGCGGTTCTGGAGTATAAGCAGATGGCTGGAAGAGCTGGAAGACCATGCTACGACAAGGTTGGAGACGCCATTCTGATAGCCAAAACCGAGGATGAACGCGACTATCTCATGGAAAACTACATTCTCGCTGAACCTGAAAGAATATGGTCCAAACTGGCGGTGGAAAGAATTCTCCGGTCTCATGTCTTAGCTACAATAGCGGCAGAGTTCGCTCACACTGAACAGGGAATCTTCGATTTCTTCGGAAAGACCTTCTACGCTTACCAGTATGATCCTAGAGCAATAAAGGGAGTTATAACGAGAAGTCTGGGCTTTCTTTATACCGAGAAGATGATAGAGATCAGTGGAGATAAGGTTCACGCCACCAAGTTTGGACGAAGAGTCTCTGAACTCTACATTGACCCCCTCACTGGAGTTATTCTTCGAGATGCCCTTACGAGACGCGCACAAATGCTCACTGACATCAGTTTCCTCCATATGATTGCTCGCACACCAGATATGTTTCCTAAGCTTCGCCCTTATTCTAGCGAAACGGATACCCTTCATTTCTTTGTGCAAGATCATCAAGAAGAGTTCATGTTTGACTTGCCGGGCATATATGAGGACAGACTGGCTTACGAAGAGTTTCTTGGAGAAGCAAAAATGGCTTGGGTGCTGAAGGCTTGGATGAATGAGACTACGGAGGACGAAATGATTGAACGATTTAAGGTCCAACCCGGAGACCTTTACCGCTTCATCTCAACCTCCAAATGGCTAATACACGCCTCCCATGAACTAGCTTCCCTCTTCCGCCACAAAGACCTCCTGCCGCACCTAGCTAAACTGACAGTAAGAATTGAGAAGGGAGTGAAACCTGAACTCCTTCTCCTTGTGAAACTGGAGGGAATCGGAAGAGTGAGAGCTCGTATCATATACAATTCAGGTCTCAAAACCCTCCACGACTTGAAGACTGCACGCCTCGAAAAATTGACCGCGTTACCCCTGATTGGACCTAGATTAGCCAAGAAAATCAAAGAACAGGTGGGCGGCTTCGTCAAAGCAGAGGAGTGGCAGAAACTAAAGAAGGGAGAAACTGAGGAGCAACGCGCCTTAACCGAATACTAGTCTGGCAAGCCCCGACCTCTTCGTTCCTGCCTTGTCTTCTTTATAACAAGTTCAATCTGTTCTATTGCGGTGCCCAAGTAGTTGCGGGGATCCAAAACTTCTTCGATTTCTTTGTTGCTTAACAGCTCTTGCACAGTTTTATTTTCCATGAGAACTTCCTTGAAATGTCGTTGTTCAGCATGGCTTTTGATGGCAAGTTCTCTTGTGAGTTCATGGGCTTTTTGTCGTCCCAGTCCCTTCTTTGCTAGGGCAAGCATAACTGCCTCGGACATCATTCTGCCCTGCGTCAACCCCATGTTCTTAACCATCCTCTCTTCATTAACCTCCAACCCCTTCAGCACCCTAGTCATCAAAATCAGCATGTAATCGATGAGGATACATTCTTCTGGAATTATGAACCGTTCACATGAGGACTGGGTTAGGTCACGTTCATGCCAAGTGGGAACATTCTCCAGAGCCGGAGAAACAAGGCTTCTCAGTATCTTCGCTAAACCGCATATCCGTTCACAGATCATGGGATTGCGTTTATGGGGCATAGTCGAACTGCCAACTTGCTTCCGCCCGAAAGGCTCGAAAGCCTCGCCAATTTCAGTTCTCTGCAACTCTCGAATCTCAGAAGCAATATTATCCAGTGTGGACGCGGTTATTGCGAGGATGCAGGTAAGTTCGACGTAACGGTCTCTCTGAATGATTTGGGTAGAAATATCGGCTGCCTTAATGCCGAGCCGTTCCATGACAAGCTGCTGTATCTTGAGGGCGTTTGAGCCTAATCCCGCTTGGGTTCCTACGGCGCCACTCATCTTTCCAACCAATAGCCGCCCCCTACAGTCTTGGAGACGTTGGAGGTGTCTGGCAACTTCTCTTGTCCAGACGGCGAACTTGAAGCCTAATGTGGTTGGTAGGGCATGTTGACCGTGGGTTCTGCCTATCATAACGGTTTTCTTGTGTTGTTTCGCCCTAGAGAGCAGGACTAACTCGAGGTCGCTAAGTCTCTTTTCGATTAGTTTCAGGGTCTCCTTAAGTTGTAAGGCGGTTGCTGTGTCCAGCATGTCAGAGCTTGTGGCTCCAAGGTGAACATAAGCTCCACTTGATCCGCAGACTTCAGCTAATGCTCGCACCAAAGCCATAACATCATGCCGAATTTCCTGTTCAATCTCTTTCACACGTTTCAGCTTGACATATTTCGTAGAGGCTTTCCCCACAATCTTCGCAGCGTCCTCTTTTGGGATGTCTCCCACTTGACCGTGAGCCCAAGCTAGGGCTGCCTCTACCTCCAGCATCCTTTCGAGCCTGTTTTCTTCTTCAAAGATTCTTCTCATTTCAGGTGTTCCATATCGTCCTGTGTCGATTGGAAGGATAGGCATTTTGTTCTCCTCCGGAAACGATACATAAGTGTATTGAACTAAGCTTTACTAGTTTCGCTTAATCAGATGGTTGCTTGATGGAGTTATGAGTATGGGAGCGTTAGTGGCTGCTGTAAACAAGATGGGAGAAAACGTTGTACCTAGAGTAGCCACTATGCTGAAAGAGTTAAGTCACAGAGGGAAAGACGCCCATGGAATAGCTACGCCACACTCGGCAGCAACAGCCCAATCGATTGAAAATTTAGCTATCAAGAACTGCTGTTCAAGCATTGTAGTAGGTCACAACCTTTCCCGTATCCTGCCGCGGGATAAACCGCAACCCGTTCAAAGTCACGATTTCGCAGTTGTCTTTGATGGACGCCTCTTTCCTTTCCCCGAAGTGCCCGAAATAAACGAAATTGTTCGAAAACTTGCGCCTAACCCCATCAAAAACGCCAGCCAAATCATCGAAAACTTGGAAGGGTCCTACGCTTTTGCAGTGGCAACTTCCAATAGTATAGTTGTTGGAAGAGACGTCTTTGGAACGATGCCTCTTTACTATGGGGAGAACGATGTAATCTGTGCAGTAGCATCTGAGCGCAAGGCACTTTGGAAGACCGGGATACTGGATGTTAAATCGTTTCCTCCAGGGCATCTGGCAATAATGAATACGCACGGCTTCTCCTTCAAACTGGTTAAAGCGTTGCGGAGACCTCCCAGAGAAACTGTGGATTTGGAGACTGCAGCGCGGGCGCTACAGCTTCTTCTGCTGGAAGCGACTAGGAAGAGGGTTTCAGACCTTGAAGGTGTAGCAGTAGCCTTTTCTGGAGGCGTCGACAGCAGTGTCATTGCGGTTCTGGCGAAAAGTGTAGGGTTAAATGTTCAGCTCATTTCGGTGGGGCTAGAGAATCAGCCTGAAGTTGAGTTTGCTGAGGAGGTGGCTGAAGCGTTGGGGTTGCCCCTGCATCTTCAAACATACACATTGAATGATCTGGAAGAGACTCTTGCTAAAGTACTGTGGCTGATTGAAGAACCTCATACAGTCAAGGCGAGCATAGCAGTTCCCTTCTTTTGGACGGCTGAAACCGCATCGAAACTGGGTTGTCCAATTCTGTTGGCTGGGCAGGGGGCTGACGAGCTTTTCGGAGGCTACCAAAGATACCTCAGAGAATATGAGTCAGGCGCTGAGGCTGTGGAGAATGCAATGTATCATGACGTGGAAAACTCGTATAAAGCAAACTTTCAGAGAGACAATCAGGTCTGCTCTTTCCACGGGGTGGAATTGCGTCTACCGTTCGTGGACCGGGACGTTGTAGACTTTTCATTAAGGTTGCCTCTGCGTTTAAAAATAGCCTCAGCTGAGGATAGGCTTCGAAAGAGAGTGTTGCGAGGGGTGGCTCACAACTTGGGGATACCCTCATTTATCTCTGATAAACCAAAGAAGGCGGTTCAGTACACGACTGGAGTAACAAAAGCTATTCAGCGACTGGCAAAAGAGGAACAGTTAACCGTGCGAGAATATGTAAAAAAAGCCTTCAACAAAGTAAGCTAACAAACGGCTCTATTAGGAGCCTAATAACAGTTCTATGTTGAAAACAATACTTTTTCAGAAATGTACACCACATTCTGTTTTTTGCCCCCCATTCTTGCGCTTATTCGTATTCTTCCTTACCTACCCTCACGTGCAAACACCACACACGCACGCGTACGCGCGTGCATTCAAGATAAATAGTTACATTAAATAACAATAAGTTTATTGGTGAGATCCGTTGGGGTTTGAGAAGTTAAATTTTCTAAAAGCAATTATCATTGGGTTACTTTATTATGCCGTGGCGCTTTTCGTTGATTGGTTAGGCAATTCCTTTGTACCCGATTATGTGAACTTCATGAGTTATGTATGGTGGCTAGTATCAGCAATTGCAATTTTTTTGTTGACACGATACTACTATTTTAGGCAAAAACCAAAAATCCTCTAACAGATGGACTTCTGCTTGGCATTCTACTGGCAGCAATTACATTCATCATAGAAATCTCGCTAATAGTCTACGGATTTGGCATGGGATGGGGAATCTACCAATTTTGGATAATATGGATCCAATATCCATTGGTACTAATGTCTGCAACAATCGCTGCATTAACAAAATAGTTGGGAACCCTGATTTGGGGGCGTATGCACGCAAATGTTTGAGTTTGCGATTAAATTTTAATCCCAAACCCACTTACTCTCCTACTTTATACCACCGCACAACACGCAACACAAAAATATGCATGCAGAATACATGTGCAAATCTTTAATGTAACTTCTTTTTCCCTATTAATGCGAGCAATTGAAAATACTTGGGTGCGCGTGTAAAATGAATATAATCAAACTATTGTTAGATCCATTTCCTTTAAGAAAACTAATTCAAGAATTGATGAAACGGTTCAAGTTTGGTAGCTATGTTTCACGTCAAAGATTTGGTGCTGTAGATCGACCACATTATGGTTATTGTCTTTACAATGGAGCTTTGTTGGCAAAGAAGCTAGGTTATAGTGGGATAAGTGTTTTGGAGTTTGGAGTGGCTGGGGGTCGTGGCTTGTTAAATCTTGAATACCATGCTAAACATATACAAAAATTACTATCCATGAATATAGATATTTACGGTTTTGATACTGTTACTGGTCTGCCTGAGCCTTTAGACTATAGAGACCTCCCATATCATTGGAGAAAGGGCTTCTATAAGATGGATATTCAAAAGCTACAGGTAGAGTTGAAAACGGCGAAACTAATATTGGGAGATGTTAGAGAAACAGCAGAGACCTTTTTAGAAGAATATAGACCACATCCAATTGGTGCGATTTTGTTTGATTTAGATTTCTATTCTTCGACTGCTGGTGCGTTAAAAATATTTGAAGGTGATGAAAAATATTTTCTACCGCGGTTATTCTGTTATTTTGACGATGTGACTGGGAGTGAAATAGAATTGTACAACGATTATACTGGAGCGAGATTAGCGATAAATGAATTTAATCATGCACATAAAAAAAAGAAATTAGCAAAAGCTCATCATCTCCTGAACCAAAAAGCCGTAGAAGATTGGTATCACAAGATATGGATATTCCATAATTTTGAACATAGTAAATACAATGATTTCATAAGCAAAGAAGATCAGCAACTACCCTTTTGAAGTGTTAATAATCTTGGAATCCACTTTTAACTACCGCTTCTAGGTTTTACCTTACTGCTTCTGTGTGCTATTGTGGTTACTGAATCAGCGGACCCTTTTTATTTTAGCCTTAGTTAATCCATTAAAAAAAGGGATTGTTGAATGACCATTATCATAGATGATGCCGGAAGCGGAGACCTGCTTTTTGGCGTTGTTATCGGTGCATTCCGTGATTCAACCCGCGAATTCAGATACGAAGTTATCGACGTAAAATATTATAAAGATAGATATTTTTCACGGAAAACATACCTGAAACAATGCTCCAAAATCGTGTCTAGGCTACTTGCTGATATGAAACCAAAGTCAGACGAAGAAATTCACATCTGCAAGGGCTA
Organism: uncultured Candidatus Bathyarchaeia archaeon; assembly: GCA_964623205.1. Taxonomy (GTDB): domain Archaea; phylum Thermoproteota; class Bathyarchaeia; order Bathyarchaeales; family Bathyarchaeaceae; genus Bathyarchaeum. Next base: position 57,067 of record CAZUQX010000008.1, read on the forward strand.
CATCTTTGATGATGCCATCGAGAAACTAAAACGCAAATATGGCGAAGAGCGGATTCGCCGAATCAAAGTTATAGGAGAAGCACAAGACCTCACAGAAATTGCTTACCTAGATGAGCTACGGAATCTGGGTTACGAACCGCTTGAAGAAAGAGAAAACAAAAGGGCAAAAAGCTTTTTTCACATGATGAATTGGCTGAGGAAAAACCCCGACAAGCTGAAATATGCAAAAACTGGTTGGCCACGGTTACAGAGGTACAAATTGTTCAGGTCCTAAAATAATCGCGATAAAATTTGAGGCTTTTTGGCTTTAGGAGCAGAAAACCATTAGTGCGGCTATACTATATTTTTTAGAGGAATGGTTGATGCTGGAGGGGATAACTTTTGAAAATGGGAATTATGACTAGAGACGAAGACGGCTGGTGCTCCAAACAACTGCGCAAGGCTATGGAGAGACGAAACGTAACACCAGTCTGTTTTAGTTATCGTCAGCTTATCGCCCGGGTCAATTACGCTCCTGAAGCTTCAGCAGGCACAATAGACCTTTTTCGAGACCTGAGCTCCATGATTACACGTCCCATTGGGCGAGGATCCTTAGAAGAAATCATCTTTAGAATGAACCTCCTCCATAGACTGGAACGGCTGGGAATGCTAATAATTAATCCACCCTTAGCCATAGAACGATCTGTGGACAAATACTGTGCCTTAACACTCCTTCAGGAAAACGGCTTACCAGTTCCCAACACTGCGGTCACAGAGAGCCATGACGAGGCACTGAAATGTTTCCACGAGTTGGGAGGAGACGTCGTAGTAAAGCCCTTGTTTGGGTCAAGAGGAGTAGGCGCCACCAGAATTTCTGACCCAGACGTTGCAGCAAGGGTCTTCAGAACAATATCCTTCTACCATGGCGTACTCTATATCCAAAAATTCATACCCCATGGAGCCTCAGACATCCGCGCCTTCGTCATAGGCAATCGAGTCGTAGCTGCTATGCGGCGAATAGCAGAAACTTGGAAGACTAATGTGAGTCTTGGAGCTAAACCTGTACCCTTAAATCTCCCCGAGGAAATGGAAAATCTTGCAGTGAAAGCAGCTGAGGTCATAGGCTGCAAGGTTACTGGCGTAGATATCCTAGAGGGACCCGAAGGACCAGTAGTCGTAGAACTGAATAGTCAACCAGGATGGAGAGGACTCCAATCGGTGACGAAAACAAACATAGCTGACGAAATCATCAGTTACATCCTCTCCGAACTTAAAGCTTAGGAGAAAAACAGTATGAGGGAAATCAAAGTTTCCCGAATAAACGTTACCAAACAAACCATTGAAGAGAGGAGAGACTTTGTAGCAGAAGAGACCTCCATTCACATATTTCTCAACAACTTTCACTACGGAACAATCCTCTGCTCTCCCGACCAACTGGAAGAAATGGTGGTGGGACATCTTCTCTCTCAGGGTCTCTTGAAATCACTAGACGAAATAGATGAATTACTACTGAAAAAGGACGGAAAATGCCTAGTGAAACTTAGATCAGGCATTGATGCTGAGAATAGAATCTCGACATCACAACGCCTCGCGCGACTAGTAGTTTCCTCCTGCGGTTCCCCCGACTACTGGCCCCTCTCGGAGGTCATTAACAGCCTAGACTTGAGCAAAATGTACATAACACCAACTGTAGAAGCAAAAATCATTTCCCAAGCAGTAAGGAGACTTAACACCATCGCCGAACAGTTCAGGAAGACCGGTGGGGTCCATGTGGCAGCATTATACTCAATGGATGGAGAATTAGCTGCTTTAGCTGAGGATGTGGGACGACACAATGCTGTGGATAAAGTCATCGGTGCCGGCGTAACGAGAAACATGGAGTTCCAAAAGTTTTTTCTCGCCTTGAGCGGACGCCTCACAGGCGACATAGTTATGAAAGCAGTTCGCATGAGGATTCCCATAATTGCCTCTTTGTCAGCGGCTATCAGTTCTGGCTTGGAAGCAGCCCAGCTAACAGGAGTAACTTTAATCGGTTTCGTCAGGGGTAAGCGAATGAATGTTTACACCTATCCAGAAAGAATTACTTTGGATTCCCAAAAGCTTTGACACTAGCCACGATTGTTTTCGAAGTTTATAAATCGCCACAAAAGTGGGTAGTTATCGTTTAAGTTTGAGACTGAACCGCATCTGATTTTCTCCCTTTTTTCGGTTCTTTTTGTTCAGAAAGCTCATTTTTGTCTCCTCCTAATTCTGTAGCTCTGCTATAGGGTCTCCTCAAAAGTCATTATTTGTATCGTTGAGAGATGCGAAACAGTGCGAAATACATCAATATTTATTTTTACACGGCAAATTTGTCATATGAGTGAGAATTGAATTAGCATCTTTAGGTAACAATCTGTGGCTTCTTCGTTATCCGCCTTAACTTTAACTAAGAAACTAAGGAGGACAAAAAACGAAACCAGACGAAACACAGAAACTGGAGAAGCTTATTCGAGTTTTACTAACCTGCGAAGTTATTCAATCTAATTGTTATTGCTGAAGTGAGGAAAACAATAATATGTTAGAATTTCACTTTTTGAGCTCGATTATCTTGCAGAGATCAGCGGTAATTCTTGCGGGTGGCTTCTCTAGAAGGTTTGGCAGCGATAAGGGATCAGTCCTTCTGGCTGGTAAGCCCCTTATCTATCATGTACTTGAACGAGTATCTAACATAGTAGATGAGATTGTAGTGGTTGTTAGCTCGAAGGATCAAAAAGAAAAATTAGAAATTATCTTAGAAGAGAAAGCAATCCTCGTTATCGACAAAACCAAGTCTCAGAGCCCTCTTGTTGGAGCCATGACAGGATTCGAAACTGCAAAAGGAGAAGTTTCACTGCTGTTACCCTGTGACACTCCATTAGTTTCAACCCCGATAGTTCAGTTTCTCTTAGACATGTGCACAGGTAGGAGTGCCGCAATCCCTAGATGGCCGAGTGGATACATCGAGCCCCTTCAAGCGGCTTATCACACAAAATCTGCCCTAACCGCGGCAAAGACAGCGTTAGAGCAGGGAAACATGAACATGCGATCGATGATTGATAATCTGAGGAGAGTACGTTACGTCTCAACGATGGTTCTCGAGCAAATTGAACCAAAACTTCTGACTTTCTTTAATATCAATACTCCTCAGGACCTGAAGAAGGCTGAATCCCTTTTGAAATAGGAGCCTATTTATATTCAGAACTGTTTTCAGATTTGACCGTTAACATAAAAGTATCTTTAACCGAAAGAACAACTGGTAATTTCTAACTTTTAATTAACATTTAGGAAACAAATCTGTGAAGCGGGCAATTCGTTCAAGTATTTTTAATGTTAAATGTTTAAAAATCTTAATTGTAAGCGTAAATAGTAAACACCTTTCTGTTATAGACAAGTGTGCCAAGAAGCGAAGCTTATTAAACAGCCCATACAGAATCCAGTAAAAGAGCGTGTTGCCCTTGAATAAGATCGAGATATTCGGAGTAACCAGCTTGCCCATCGTGAAAGAAGGCGACGACCTAGCGTCATTGATTTGCCAAGCCGCTAAGAAACAAGGAACCCCTGTCCAAAACGGCGACGTCATCATAATCACTCATGTTGTAGTCTCCAGGTCTGAAGGAAACGTTGTAAACCTCGAATCGGTAAACCCTTCAGAGCTCGCTAAATCCATCGCCAAGAAAGTAAACAAAGACCCAAAACTTGTTGAAGTTATTCTCCGAGAATCTAGAAGCATTGTTCGACTCAGCAAAGGAAAACTCATCACTGAAACTAAACAGGGATTAATTTGCGCCAACTCTGGAGTTGATCGTTCCAATGTTCCTGGAAAAGATATCGTCGCGCTTTTACCTGAAAACGCTGATCACTCAGCCCAACGGATACGCCAAAAGATACTGGAGATATCTGGAAAGGGCGTAGCTGTCATAATCTCTGACACTCACGGGCGCCCTCTACGTAAGGGAGAAATCAACATAGCCTTAGGTGTCGCCGGATTCGAACCACTACGAGACCGGAGAGGCGAAAAGGACCTTTTTGGTTACCTGATAAAAGTCAAAAGAACCGCCATCGCAGACGAGTTATCATCAGCCGCTGAACTGGTTATTGGGCAAACAAACGAGGGAATCCCCGTAGCCATAATCAGAGGGTACCCTTATCCAAAGTCTGAGGATGCAAAGGCAACCGAGCTGATACGCCCTCGAGAAGAAGATTTGTTTATTTGAGACCTTTTCGGAGTAAAAGGCAAATGGTTGCCGAAAGGGATGTCCTGATTTCCATACTGAAACTGACGAATAACGGTCCAGTTTCAGAGGAAGTTGTTGCCATGGATGCTAACGTTCCTGTTTCTGTTACCAACAAATCGTTGAAAGGTTTTCGTGAAATCGGGCTTATCGAAGGTGAAGAGGGGATAATCGAAGTATCTTCGAACCAACGCGTCAAACTTGCCATTCACGCCATCAATTTGGGAACGGACATTGAAAGAGTATGCAAGGTTCTTGAATGGATTGAATTTGAAAATTTTGCAGCTACAGCCTTCGAAGCCAACAACTTCGCGGTTAAACGTCGCTTCCGTTTCAAAAAGGCAGGAAGAAGATGGGAAATCGATGTTCTCGCGTTTAGTGAACCCTATGTAGTTTGCGTAGATTGCAAACGTTGGCGGCGTGGTTGGGGAAAATCAGCAATAAGAAAGATTGCTGAAGCACAAACTCTGAGGACCAAGGTTCTTGCGGAAGCTCTTCCATCTCTGCAAAAAAGGTTAAGGTTAAACGGGTGGACGCAAGCAATTCTTTTTCCGGTGATCCTGTCACTGTTTCCAGGGCCTGCAAAATTCTTCGAAAATGTTCCAGTTGTTCCTATTCTTCAACTTCAGAACTTCTTGGACGAGTTGCCCGGCCACATAACAGGTCTAGCACATTTCCGAGCGACTTTGGAACCTAAGCTACCCGATTCTTTTTAACAATAATTTTTTCTGGAGAAACCAGTTTTACTCCGATTCGGTCATGCTGTGGAAATTGCATCAACAACCGTTTTCTTCACTGCTGTCATAGCTGGATATAGGCTAGACGCGCAGAGGATACTTAAGATCAGAAGTAACCATCCTGTAACAGAAATGAGGGTAGATTGAGAGATAATTGGTTCAGGAATTAAAAATGCGAACGTAATGAATAGTCCCACAGAAATTCCAATTGCAGCACTGACTAGGATGATCAGTAATGCCTGAGAAAAAACGATTTTCATGATGCTTCTTGGTTTGGCGCCCAAGGCTCTCATAATGCCAAATTCATGCTGCTGACCTGAGATAGAAAGCATCAGATAACTGAGAAGAGAGATTGCAGCTGTTGCAAGAGAGAAGAGCGGCAAAAACATAACCAAAGACCAGATGCTATTCAGAAAACTAACATGCTTATCCAGAATCTGGTCAAGTTCCACAACCCTCAAATTTTCTCCTGAAATTTCGTTTTCTATTTCGCCGAGAACTCGCGATTTTTCTGCAGAATCAATCTTGAGGAAGAGAAGATTGTATCCCTCTTGCCCGAGGTCTCTGTATAGACTTTCGAGGGGCATGTACACAACCTTTCCGTTGTTGAGGGGGTCCACGCAAATTCCAACTATTTCGTAAAATGGAGGTTTGTTTCCATCAAAGACCTTGATTGTTTGATTAAAGGCGTCATCAAACATGGACACAGCCAACGAATCGCCGATTATTACGGATCCTTTGTCATCTTTTCCAAGATTTTTTCCCACAATTAGCCAATCATTTACTACATTTTCAGGTTCTACACCTAAGATCAAGGCATCCTCCATCCGATTGCTACCTATCCATACGAGAGTAGTTTGGTCAACGGGATCCAGAAAAATGCCAGGGATCTCTAGCACAGATTTCTCCAATATTAAGCGCGAATCAACTTGGTGAATCCCCGAAATATTACCCAATTTTGGTACCAAAGATTCCGAAATCCTGAATTCTGAATCGCGATAATCGATTTGCTCCATTTCTTTGTCCTCAAAAAACCGAGAAAGAAGGTTAACGTAACGGTCCGTGATGGTTGGATGACCTACAAGAATTATGTCTCTAGCGATGGCTCGTTCAGCATAGCTTGTGGTAGTCTGGTCGGCAATCATTCCTCCAGCAATCGTTACGGTTGTCAGGGTTAAAACTACTGTAAGACAAAGTATCGCCTGAAGAGTCGCAGATTTCCTGCGAACCAGATTTCGATACACCACTTTAAATGTGAAACCAAGCCTCGAAGGAATTTTCCTTCCTACACTAACTGATGTTCCGAGCTGGTAAATGGGAGACATGGCTTCTGTAGGTTTCGCTTTAGCTGCTTTCAGTATGGGTAAAATTCCGAAGATGTGGGAGAAAATGATGAGGATAATTGAAACCAAGAAAATTGCCCCGATGTTTAGAGTTTGCGATATAGCGAATCCTGAAGCGTTCAAAAAGCTCGTAGAGATGTAGTAGGCTGCACTTCCAGCGATTATTCCGGTTATTGAGCTGAGGATGACAAGTAAGGAGAGTTCTGTGACAAAAATGGCAAAAATGGAACCGCTCAAACAGCCTGATGCTTTCATTACTCCAATGTCTCGCATCCGTCCAGTCATCGTTAAATGGATTAGAAAAGATGTTATTATGGGGCCTGTTAGAAGGTTTAGAAGGCTGACAATGAGGATGAATTGAAAAAATATGTTATAGAATCCGCTGGTCAGCTGCCCCCCTCTAATAAGATAGGTGACTTCAAAGCCTAAACTACCTCCGAAGATAATGAGAAAAAGGGTTGCAGCTGTAGATATTGTTAAACCGAGAATTGTTAATGCTGTTTGAGTTTTTCTTCTTGTTAAATCCTTGATGGGAAAGGAGATTTCACTCATTATTCAGTGAGCCTCCCGTCCTTTAGGCATAAGGAACGGTCTGCAAGTTTCAAAAGTTTTTCGTCATGGGTCGCCACAATAACGGTCTTTCCTTCCTCCTTAATTTTCTCTAGAATGTCAACGATTTCGAGACCTGTTTCTATATCTAGGTTTCCGGTAGGTTCGTCTGCGAGGAGAAGCGGAGGATTGTTGGCTAGGGCTCGAGCAAAGGCTACTCTCTGGCGTTCACCGCCGCTGAGTTGAGCTGGAAAGTGGTTGGCCCGATGCTCCAAACCTACTAACTTTAGCAGGGTTTCCGAACGTTTTTTGACACGATCTCCTGACCATCCAGCTAATTCTACAACGAAAGCGATGTTCTCAGATGCAGTGAGAGTTGAAATGAGATTATAGGATTGAAAAACAAATCCGATGTATGCCGAGCGGAAGGTCGCCAAAAAGTTTTCGTCATATGTCCCGAGATCATGATCGAAAACAACAATTTTTCCGCTTGTTGGTTTGTCCAGAGCACCAATTAGATTTAGCAAAGTTGTCTTTCCTGCACCGGAAGGCCCGTAGATTGAGATGAACTCGCCTTCTTCAACGGTGAGATTGATGTCCTTTACAGCTTCAACGATAACATCGTCGATTTCGAAGTGCCTGCACAATGACTTAGCCAGAACAACCTTTGCCATCAATTGTGTCTCCTTTAGGATTTCTAGATTTGATGGTATTTATTACTAATAATAGTTTAATCTTTGCTATTTTTTATGCATCAAAAATTTCCTAGCGGCTTGAGGGCAATTATCTAGATATATCTTTCCATAGTAGAAGAACATATTAAGTTGCGCAAAACGTACCTTTTACGCAACTTGCTGTGCTTACTCAAGGTGTTGACTCTGCCACGGTATAAGTATGGAAAGGTGACTGCGCCCATAGATTATCAAAAGTTTGAGGAAGCCATGGAGAACGCCAGTTTTCCCAAAGGCAGAATGTTGAGCCACAAATCCTTCCTTGCTTTTCTATACTGGTTTGGAGTTAGAAAGATTGAGGCTCTAGAGAGAATAACGGAAGATTTTCTGGTCAAGGACAATTTGTTGATTGTCAATGCCATTCCAAAGAAAGGTGGTCAACGGGAACCATTGGAAATTCCTATTAATTACCCTTACGTGGATTTAATCATGAAGAAAATCGAGCAGGCACATAGTTCTCCTGAAAATGAGGAAGGCAGAATTTGGAATTTCTCGCCCCGCACAGCCATCAACATAGTTAAACGTGTTATGGGAGACCGCTATTATCCCCACTTCTTTCGATTAAATAGGGCGACACGTTTTTTGGAGGATCCGACGACAACATTGCCGGAAATGAAGGCATGGTTCGGTTGGAAGGCAGCGAAGACTGTGGACCCTTACATTGGATACAGCAGACGGCATATCCGTCGACAGAGACAGAGGCTAAAAAAAGAATTGGAATGACATCACAACCCCTGAAATGGGGGAGTGTGTTGATGCTTTTGTATCCACTTATTGTGGTTACACGTCTCCTTTGAGACATGGTAAGCTTCAGTGAAGGCATTTTAATCCAGTAATACATTACTCACTAATACCACCAAAGTGTCTAAACTTACCATTGAACGGAGGAAAAAGTGGGTAGTTTTGCCTACTTTATTGGTCACACAATGCCCTACTCTCAATATCAAAGCTCAAAATGGCTTTCTTTCAGGACTCTAATCTCACGACTGAGGAACGCAAAAGGATGGTGAGACCCTGAAATAATCTCCTCCAACGTGGTTTAAACTGGTCTTCAAACAGTTTTCTCGCTGAGAGCGCGGATGCAAAAGCATCAACCAACTTAGCTAATCTGCCACCTGATTACTCCTACCAGTGACGCTAAAGAGTTTCCAGCTTGTATATCACGTTCAACCCTTTTAACGTCTCATGGACAGCAGTGCCAATCTGCAGTATTTCTTCTAATTCGATTTCGCGTCGCCAGTCATAAACATGATCGTAACGCCCCTTAACGGGCTTGAAGCCCATAGCTTGAAGCTTCTCTGCCACAACAACTGGGCTTGCTCCTTCACTGTTAAACCAGATTGTTAGATATGTCTTCATAAACTTGCACTCCGCAATTCTCTAATTCATCCCACAAACCACGATGCAATAAGTCTTTCGTAATTAAGCTAGCAACTGCCAAAATCTTTGCCGAGAGATAGTGAATCAAAATGGATCGTGATTCAGAAGAACTATCAGATAATGATACGTAAGGTCCTTTGATTTCAAGACCGTAAAATTATTTTTCTCGAAAAGACGCTTCGCTTCACCTTTGGAAAGTCTTATGGCCACTGGAGGTCCGAAACTAGTGTCCTCTTTCTTGAAATCAACTATCACTGCCTTTCCATCATGTCTGAGTACCCTTCGTATCTCTCTAATCATCTTCTCCTTGTCACTGAATTCGTGAAGCGTGTTCGCAGATATCAGCAGGTCTACACTTTCGCTTTCGAGGGGAATCTCGTCTTCTCCCGAGAGCAAAACCTCAAGATTCCCAATTTTCTGTCTTTGAATCTTCTGCTCAAGAAACTCCAACATCTCCTTTTGAACGTCGATAGCATAAACTTTCTTGACCCTACGAGAAAGGGGAAGAGTGAAGAAACCGCTTCCGCAACCTAGGTCAGCCGCAACGTAGTTATGATCGAGTTCTATTGACTCCAAGATTTCCTCGGGATTCTGCCAAGTCTTCCTCTCCTCGGCCTCCAAGATTGATCCACATTCTTTGGGTCAAAAACGTGAGATTCCTTCATACGTAGCTTCCCTCTCTTGGTAACTGGTAATTTCCGCCCTAATCAGTTCTCCTATTGATATTGAAACAAACGAAATTAGTCACTTGTTTTTCGAAAGAATAATATCTTATCCGCTGCGACTTACTATCTGGTAGTTTGCACTATGCCCGCTAATCTTCCTGCAGAAGCCAGACAGAAATGGTATGAAGCTTCTTTGGCGAGGAGACCTCAGGAGAAGATTCAGAAACTCCAAGAATTTATGAGTCTGGTTCCTAAGCACAAGGGCACAGAGAACCTTCGAGCTCAAGTTAAGAGGAAGATGGCGCTTCTTCGAAGAGAGATTGAAGAAAAGAAACAGAAGAAAGCTGGAGTAGGCGGACCAAAAATTTTTGTGGAAAAAGAGGGGGACGCTCAAATCGTTATTTTAGGACCCACCAACGTTGGACGTAGCAGCCTCTTATCCCTTCTGACCAACTCGAAAGTGGAAATCTCCAGCTATCCGTATACCACCAAGGAGCCGACACCAGGGATGTTCAATTATCAAGACCTGCAGTTTCAGATGGTCGAGGCGCCGGCTCTGATGGAAGGTTCCGCAGAAGGAGGAGCATGGGGACTCCAGACCTTAACTTCAGCCAGAAACTCTGATGGTCTCATTCTCATGGTGGATCTGTCACAGAATCCAACTGAACAATTCGCTCTTATTTCCCGCGAGTTGGAGAAGGCGCGAATCCTTACTAGAAAGCCCAAAGCCCGTATCGAAATTGAAAAGAAGCACATGGGTTCCAAATTAAAAATCATTTTGCTGGGACGGCTGATTGACTGTTCGGTCAAGGACGTGAAGCAGCTTCTCAGAAGCTACGGAATACGCGACGCTACACTTAAGATTCGGGGTGGGGCCAGATTGGATGATGTTGAAGAAGCAATCTTCGAAGGCACCACTTATCGGCCAACAATAATCATAGCCAACAAGGCAGACCATCCTAAGGCTAGTGAAAGAATCGAACAATTGAAACTACATATTGGAGAAGACGTGAAGATTCTTGTTACGTCTTGCGAAACGAGGAAGGGCTTAGAGAACCTAGGGTCTGAAATATTTGAGATGCTAGACATAATTCGAGTCTACACCAAGGATACTGGTAAGCGAGATGCTTGCATGAGGCCTTTCACCATCCGCAAAGGCTCCTCCGTTTTTGACTTGGCAAAGAGGATTCACACCGACTTCTACAAGCAATTTTCTTACGCGAAAGTATGGTCAAAGCGTCTACGTTTTAGTCCCCAAAAGGTCGGAGGGTCCTTCACCCTTGAAGACGGGGACACGGTAGAAATCCACACTAAATAACAGTCAAAAATTTGCGATTGTTTTCGAAGCTTATATACCTGTAAAAAATTGCGTTAACTGGTGCTTGATTCTGAGGCTGAACAGACATCGGAAAACTTTTTTTGGATTCTTTTTCGATAAAGCAGTGATTTTGATCGTTATTGCCGCGACTTTGCTCCGGTGCTGCCTCAGAGGCGATTATTTTTATTGTTGAAAAAAGACGAAGTGAAACGAAATCAAGCGTTATTTAGCTTTATATCATAAATCTGCTAGATGTAGTGGGTCTAATTTAGCACTTTTCTGTAATGGATGTCTTCGGAAACAATGAAAAATGTGGCGAATATGAACGTAGCCCCATTTCCCATTCTTTTCCAGTGCGTCAGTTAGGTGTCCAGTTTCACTCACCGAGGACCTGCATGACAATTGTTCTTCGTCGGGGGTAGACATCAGTTTCCACAAAAACTAGAGACTGCCACGTACCAATAACCACTTGCCCATCTATCACAGGCAATGTTTTGTCTGGACTCAAGAGCATTGACCTGAGATGGGAGTGAGCGTTTGACGGATGCCTGTAACTACCACGTTTAGGAATTATTCTTTCAAGAAAATCCTTAACATCACTGTCCAGACTGGGTTCATGTTCAGTTAAAATGATTATTCCAGTAGCGTGAGGAGCGAAAACATGAATCAAACCATTTTTTATTCCGGACTTCTGCACAACCTCATGAACCTTCCCTGTTAGATCCATGAAATCTATTTCGCCCTTGGTTGAAAAAACAAATTTTTCATTAAAAATCTTCACGTCCTATCCTCCTACACTGAAAGAGTTACTTCGGTCAGGAGTAAAAGCATTACCGCTAAAAACACGAACTTTCTCAGTAAAAATCCTAAATTCTATTAGTTCTGGAGGGAATTCGTTGATGCTTTTGTATCCGCTCCGCTAGAAATCATGGTTGCAGTAACTGTCTAGTTCATTTTTCTTTGGCAATCATTACCTCAGTAGCCTTGATAACGGCTTCAATGGAGTCTCCAGCTTTTACAGCCAGTTCTTCGACGGCTTCTTTGGATATGATTGCGGTTACGACAACAGGGGTTTCAATTTTTATTTTTACTTTTGCGGTTATTATGCCTTTATCAACTTGTTGGACTGTTCCCTTTAGCCGGTTTCGTGCGCTTATTTTCAATCCTACAGCCTCCCAATATGTTTCGTCGCCCATTATTTCACCTATGTAGCTTTCAACTCTATTATAGTCTCTCAGCAACCTTTTGCCTAGCTCTGTAAGAAGGGCTCCCCCTCCTCCCCTGCTTCCACCTTTGTATGTCTTCACCACTGGCTCGCCCAAAGTCCTCTCAATCTTCGCTAGATAATTCCAAACGTAGCGGTAGGACATTCCAACCTTTTTGGCTGCCTTAGAGATGGATTCTACTTCTTTTATTGCTTCTAAGATTTCTGCTCCGCCTTTTCCTAGGATGGGTTCTCCCTCGTGTTCTAGCCAGAGTTTGAATAGAAGTTTATTCTTGTTGTTGGTGAGCATGGGCTTCAACCTAAGTATAGTCGTTATGCATATAAAACCACGTCGAAATAGTGGGAGCGTATTCTGGATAATTGCGTTCTCCCATAGCCGCTTTACTGCTGGATGATGTTTTTTGTGGAATGATGTTGTGTGTAATGTAAAAACTTAAATAATCGTTATGCATGATGAAACACAACGGTGAAATATGTGAAAACATATTATGGAATCATCTTTGTCGCGATCATAGTTGCTGTAATAGGCGTTGCTGCATGGGCACTCACAATTCAAGAAAAAGAGATATTAGTAGTTTCCACCACAACTAGCCTCTACGAGACAGGGCTGCTAGATGTACTCGACAACGAATTCGAAAAAATCTATCCCAACGTCAACGTTACCTTTATCTCACAAGGAACCGGTCTAGCAATAAAGACTGCACAAGGAGGCGACGCAGACATGATAGTTGTCCACGACCCCGTCCGAGAACAGGCATTTCTAGAGGATGGCTACGGCGTCAACAGAAAGATCATAGCTTACAACTACTTCGTCATTGTCGGTCCAGCAGAAGACCCTGCTGGCGCCAAAGGTCTTGATCCTGTAAACGCATTGCTGGCTATAAAAGATGCTGGAAGAGAAGGCAACGCCTTATGGGTCTCCAGAGGCGACGATTCGGGTACACACTCAAAAGAGAAAAAATTATGGATTGCTGGAGGAGAAGATGCATCAGAATTGAGAGACGAGTCAGACTGGTATTGGGAAAGAGGCGCTGGCATGACGGCGACATTGGTTATGGCAAATGAAAAGAGAGGATACACCTTATGCGATATGGGAAGCTACTTGAACAATTACGTCTCGGGAGCCATCGACTTGGAGATCGTGGTTGAAGCTGGAAAGGACACATTAAACGTCTATAGTGCAATAGCTTGTGACCCTCAAAATCCTGACTTGGAACATGTGAAATTCAATCACGCTATGAACTTTATTGAATTCCTTGCGTCAGATGAAGTTCAAGACATAGTTGCTGATTTCGGTGTCGAAGAATTCGGTCAACCATTATTTAATCCAGCAGTTGAACTTCTGGAGGAAAACACTGATCCTACGGTAGCTGGTTGGATTAGAGAATTTGCGTTCATCGATGGAACTGAATGCCCAACTGACAAACGCTACGATGCTGGCGACTTATCTTTCCTGAAGATTGCGGCTCTGCCAACAATGATCAGACGTGAGATCTTTAATTGACAGGCGAAATAGTTGATGGAATATTCAAAGCTTTCCAACTCCTTTTTTCTCTTGATCCCACAGTTTACACCATAGTTTTTCGATCCCTGTATATATCTGGGTTAGCTACTGCCATGGCTACTCTATGGAGCCTACCCATAGCGGTTATCCTAGCTCTGAAAAATTTTTACGGCAAGCACTTTGTTCGGTCATCTTTTAATGCTTTTCTAGGAATGCCAACCGTGGTACTTGGGCTCATACTATTTTTGCTTTTGAAACGTTCTGGACCCTTCGGCATATTCGGACTTCTTTTTACTCCTCTAGCCATTTCTATTGGACAAGCCATTCTTATTACCCCAATACTTGTCAGCTTCTTAACAAGCGCTATCGAATCCATTAACATCGAACTCAGAGATTTAGCTAAGACGCTTGGATCAACAGAACTGCAAGCATCTACAGCAATTCTGCGAGAGGCTGCTGGAGGGGTGACACTCGCAATTATAGCAGGTTTCAATAGAGCCTTTGCAGAGTTAGGTGTTGCGATGATGATCGGCGGTAACGTTCATGGTCGAACCCGGCTGTTAACTACCGCCATAGCTTTGGAGATTAATAGAGCCGATATAGAATTCAGCATTGCATTGGGCGTTATACTTTTAGCTATAGTATACACAATCACCATTACTCTCAACTACCTGAGGAGGCGATAGATCATTTCTATTCTTCTAGAACTTCATGACATCTGGAAATGTTTCGAATCAATAAACGCACTTCAAGATGCTAATCTAAAAATCATGCGTGGAAAGATAATAACTCTGCTAGGACCAAGCGGATCAGGAAAAACGACTCTTCTAAGAATCCTCGCAGGTTTGGACAGTCCGACGCGAGGAACTATCTCGTATAGAGGCAAAACGATTACTGATAGTGAGCGGAATCTCCTTCGCCAAAAAGCCACACTGGTATTTCAAAAGTCTGTATTCTTCGACACAACCGTCTACAACAACATAGCCTATGGCTTAAAACTTGGAGACCATTCAAAAGAGGAGATAAGCGATAAAGTTGGAGAAGTTCTTGAACTGGTGAGACTGGAAGGTTGTGAAAAGCGACGGGCAAAAAAGTTATCGGGTGGAGAACAGCAGAGAGTTTCCCTTGCCAGAGCGTTAGTGCTAAATAGAGAAGTTTTGCTCTTAGATGAACCAACCGTTAATATTGACCCCAAAAACGTTTCAATAATCGAAGAAACAATCCTCCGCGTGAACCGAGAAAAGAACACAACCATTGTCTTGGCAACCCACAACATGTTTCAGGCGGAAGCCCTCAGCGAAAAAATAGCATTAATTCTTGAGGGAACTGTAAGGCAGGTTGGAAC
This sequence comes from uncultured Candidatus Bathyarchaeia archaeon, assembly GCA_964623205.1. GTDB lineage: Archaea > Thermoproteota > Bathyarchaeia > Bathyarchaeales > Bathyarchaeaceae > Bathyarchaeum. The sequence goes on from CAZUQX010000008.1 coordinate 72,096, forward strand.
AAATCAGGAAATCTTTGGTAAGTCAAATAAGTATTTAGCAAGTTTTTCGCGTCTTGAGAATGTCTTTTCAGGAATTTCTAAAATCAGCGAGGATGGCACTTCAATTATAGACGTTGATCGAAATCTGAGAATTGAGGCATCATTTAGCAGATCGGGAGATATTACTGTTTATGTGAAACCTGAAGACATTCTGGTCTCAACGAAATCTCTGAGTTCAAGTGCACGAAACGTATTCCAGGGAAGAATCAATGGAATCACAGACTTGGGGTCCATAGTAAAATTAACTGTTGATGCAAAAAAGAAGTTCATCGTTCAAATCACAAAAAAATCATTAACTGAAATGAAACTAAAGGTCAACTCCAAAGTCTTTCTTACCTTCAAAGCTTCGTCAGTTCAGCTAATTTGAATGTCACATACGCCATCGTTTTTAGACGCACGCCAACCATCTTCACATAACTATTATTTTCCGAAACCAAAAGCAATTTTACGACGCAAACAAAATCTTCTAGCGCAAGAAGAGCGGCTGGTTAGAACCTATGATCAGGGCAGTAATCTTCGACCTCGATGGAACTCTCATAACCTTTAACCTAGACATCAAAGCTTGTAGGACCGAGGTCATAAAGCATCTTACCAAGCAAGGTCTCCCCCGCTCTCTTTTCTCGATGAACGAAAGCGCCTTCGACATGTTAGTGAAAGTGAAAAACTACCTTATGACCGAAGGAAGGGAGAAGCAGGAGTTCGTAAAGTTCAGGAAGACGGTATTTTCTATCCTGGAAGGCTTCGAGTTGGAAGCTGCCAAAACGACCAAAATGTTCGCGGGCATACCTGAGACTCTCCAGACCTTGAGGGATGTGAAACTAAAAATTGCCTTGTGCACCATAAACGGCGAAAAAGCGACAAGCTACATTCTTAAGCGCTTCCATCTTGAGGAGTTCTTTGACGCTCTAATCACGCGTGAATCCGTTATAGGGGTTAAGCCTCATCCGGCTCATCTAGAAGCTGCATTGGATGCCTTAAAGGTTAGACCACATGAAGCTGTGTTAGTGGGTGACAGCGTCAAGGATATGGAGTGCGCTAGACAACTTGATGTTCTGGCTGTGGGGGTGGCGACAGGCATTTCATCTATAGAAGAACTGAGCCATTCTGGCGCCCACTATTTAGCCTCTTCAGCTACCGATATGCCCATGTTGATACAACAACTTAACTGGAAAAAAGAATGAGGTGCCTTTCGATTCCCCATTAAAGGCACCTCTAAAATCTTCGTTAAGGAAAAAGAAAATATTTTTGGTCAAGAAACCTTGACTAAAACGTTTTACCTGCATCATTTGTTTAGTCAAGAAACCTTTACAAAAAATCTTTTATGATGTAATTGGTAATAATGAAATGTTGGAGCCTCCAACATGAATAAATTTGCATTAATACTGCCTCTGTTTATATTGGCAGTTTTTCTAGGTTACTGTGGTTCAAGTTTACCAAAAGAATGGGTTTACGCCGTAGTTGTTGTAACAGTAGTTTAGGTTGCATTAGCGGGATACCTGCTATTGCTAGAAAAACAAAAAACGGGTGATAAAAAACGAGTGAGAAGGCAGCGTTAACAACATTATTCATTACAACGGTTTTATTCTTGGCACTGGTTGGGGCACAGTTTGTTAACTTGGCAGGAGCAAACCCTCTTCCAGTCTATTCGCTTAAGATGCCTGAAGAATACATTAATTACACAATTTCTAGGGTCAATGGAAGTTTATGGGCAAAAGTGGACGGAACATACCCCCTATATAAATTTGAAATTGAATGCCAAGACTCAGCAAATTGGAACAACTTTCCTGAATTTACGTTTGATGATGATACCCTACCAATGGTTTATCCGACACCTCCAAGAACAACCAACATATCTGTCGAAATGAATGAAACAGACCTCGCTTGGAGTAATTATACCCAAATCCATCCTGATGCGCTACATCCCACTGCCCTTGGTGATTGGACCATGATTTCTTGTACAATCCCACCGGTTCTGGACCAATTTACCCTGAAAATTCATTATGAACACCCCATTGAGCGGGTAAATGGAAGCTACACGTTTCTGTATGACTTAAACATAAGCCCCTATCTATCGCCTTGGAGCAACAAATCCACAGCCTACTTCAACATAAAGTTTGAAACAAACTACACAAACCTTCAAGTAAATACCACACCAGTCAACGGAACATTAAATCCGGTAGATTACACGATCACAAAGGAGAATGAAACTGAGGCAGTAACACTTCAAGTTGTTTCCAAATACTCTAAACCACTTCCAGGCGACCTACTAATATCCTTCACTGAAGGCAAGGAGTCAGAACAAACAAACTCCAGTTTCTCAAGTTCAAGCGTAACAATTGAATATTGTTATGCTCTTGCAGCCGTAACAGTGGCTATAGCTACAATAGTTGGATACCTAATCATAAAACGTCTCCGGCAACCCAAACAAAGGGTTACACCATCTAAAATTAAACGGTTAGTTGCCCGCGTAAAATTTAAACGCCTTTTGTGCATGATTCCTTTGAGGTGGCTGTTTGGAAGCTTGGGAAGCCTCAAAAAACGCGCTAGAAAAAGTCCTTGAAGCCAGTAGCGGCGAAGGCATACTCATAGTCTGCGATGAAGAAAAAACCGAGGTTGGAGAAGCTTTCAAAACTGGCGCTTTATCCCTTGGATTAGATGCACGACTCATAATTCTTGAAAAACCCAAAGAACCACGAACAGAAATCTCGGAAAAACTTCAAGAGATTCTTGACCAGAAACCAGATATTTACATTAACCTATTGCGGGGTAACCGCGAAGAGACGCCCTTCCGAATAAAACTCATAAAACTAGAGACCCACGACCGTAAGGCACGCCTAGGACATTGTCCCGGAGTAACCTATGACATGCTCACTGAAGGCGCCTTAGCCCTTACACCACAAGATCATAAGAGCATGCAAGGTCACGCGGAGAGACTGATCCACGCCCTAGAAGGAACCGAAACAATAGAGATCCGCAATTCCAACGGAACCAACTTGCGTTTAAGCACAAAGAACCGAAATTTCTTCACGGACACCAAGCTGGACTGGCAGTCCATGAAATGGATGAATCTGCCCACGGGCGAAGTCATCGTTGCGCCTGTCGAGGATTCGTTGAATGGAAAACTTGTGTGTGACATGGCGATTGGCGGAATCGGAAAACTAAGAAAACCCGTGGAAGTGCTTACAAAAGATGGTAGAGCAGAAGACGTGTTTTCGCAAGACAGCGGTCACCTGCGCAGAGTTAAAGAAACATTTGCAACCGACGACTGGTCTGATGTGGTGGGAGAGTTCGCCTTCGGAATCAACCCTAAAGCAAGGTTCATAAACGAGTTTCTTGAGGCAGAAAAAATCTTGGGAACGGTTCATGTGGCTTTTGGGGCAAATATGGATATGCCTGGCGGCAAAAATCCTTCGAAGAATCATATGGACCTGCTTATCTCAAATCCCACAGTAAAGGTGACTAAGGAAGATATGGAGACCGTTACGATACTGAAGGAAGGGCATTTTCAGGTTTGACTTGCATATAGCTATATAGCTGTTCACCCCTTCGTAACCATTTTAATTGGCTACCAAAGAAAAAAAATTAGCCCAAAAAACGAAAGAGAGATACAGGAAGACGTTACAAAACAGGTGTAATCGAACTGAACTGAGAAGCGGTATGGGAAGGTCTGGATGAACAGATGAAATATTTACTTATTGTTGGAGATGGAATGGCTGATTATCCAGTTCCAGAATTGGACAATAAGACTCCTCTCCAAGTGGCAAACAAACCAAACATGGACATGATCGCAGCCAAAGGATGCAGTGGACTCCTCAGAACAGTACCGGACGGGTTGACTCCAGGTTCAGGTACCGCAATCCTTTCAGTTCTAGGATATGATCCTGAGAGATTTTATACTGGGAGAGGCCCGTTTGAAGCTGCGTCTAGAGGCATCCAGCTAGATGAAAAGGATGTAGCATTTAGGTGCAATCTTATCACAGAAGAAGATGGAATTCTGGTTGATTATTCTGCTGGTCACATAACAAACAGCGAATCTGCAAAACTAATAGAAGCTGTAAAGGAGAATTTCGAAAAGCCAGATAAAGTTGAATTCTTTGCTGGTTTAAGCTACAGGCATTTCCTAATCCTAAGAAATTATCTGCCCTCCGAAATTATCCAGTGTACGCTACCTCACGATGCTATAGGACATGAAATCTCAAAGATTTTGCCAAAAGCCAAATCTGGAGAAGCACAGAGCACAGCTACTCTGCTGAGTAGAATGATCGTTGATTCTAGGAAGGTCTTAGAAAATCACTCAGTTAATGTTGCTAGAAGAAAAGCTGGCAAAAGACCCGGAAACGTGATTTGGCCTTGGGGTGGCGGCAGAAAACCCCATATGCCGATGTTTAAGGAAAAATTTGGTGTCAATGCAGCGGTTATCTCTGCCGTTGATTTGGTTAAGGGGATTGGAGTTTACGCTGGGATGAAAATTGTTGATGTTCCGGGCGCTACTGGCTTGTATGATACGAACTATGAAGGTAAGGCAGAGTTTGCCCTGAAAGCTCTTGAAGACCATGACATGGTTTTTGTTCACGTTGAGGCACCGGATGAGGCAGGGCACTCTAGAGATTACGAATTGAAAGTTAAAACGATAGAGGACTTGGACAGAAGACTGATAGGACACTTACTAGATGGCTTAAGGGAAGAATGTGTCCTTGCTGTTTTGCCAGATCATCCAACACCAATTAAGATTGGGACACACACGAGAGACCCAGTACCCTTTGCCATTTACGCCCCATCAGTAGAATATGATGGAGTGAAGAAATTTGACGAATTCTCTGCGAAGAAAGGGAGATTTGGCTCAATAGGAGGAGAATCCTTTATGCCACTTTTTTTAGGAAAAGTCGTTGTTCAGTAGTACTTACTCGATGTATTTTGCCAGCACCTTAGAGACGGATTTCACGGTTGCCTGCAACCCCTTAACGACGATAATCATCTCGTTTTTTGTCGTTGCAGACACTTTCTTCTGTTTCAGCAAATCCACAATTTTGGCAGTTTCCACAAAAATTTGATACTGATGGTAATCTATTTGCTCAGACCAGTGTTTGAAGGCATCCCTGAACTCCACATGCTCAGAATCACTCATTACAGCAGCACCATTTTGGACTAATCACTCCTGAATATATAAGCAATCGTGACGAGAATCTTGTATTCTGCCCTTCTTTAAAGGGAGGATGGAATGAAGGAAGTACTCTGTCGCTTTCGAACCGCGATTATTATTTATAAATCGCAATTGTAATAGAGAAGATTCAAATGCCAATGTAATCGTGCTTTCAGGTGATCGATAATGAGAATAATCTTGGTAGGATGGGGAGTAGTCGCCCAAGGCTTCGCCCAAATCCTCCTACGGCGAGAAAAGGAGCTTGTCAAAAAGTACGGTTTCCGCCCCAGAATCGTAGCTATCGTGGACAAGGGAGGAGCTGCCACAAACCCTAAGGGACTAGACCTTGAGCAGATGTTATCCCTAAAAGCTGAGAAGGGGACAGTAGCGGCTAACAGTAAAAATGGCCGCCCCGGCAGGTCAGCATTAGATGTGATAGAGTCTGTTGAGGCTGAAGCCATGGTGGAAGTGACACCCACCAACATCGAAGACGGAGAACCCACCTTGTCCCACATCAAGACAGCATTCAAAACTGGAAAACATGTAGTCACAACAAACAAGGGACCTTTGGCCCTTGCTCTGCCAGCTCTCACAGAATTGGCTGACTACAACAACGTTTACCTGAGATTCAGCGGAACCGTAGGGGCAGGAACTCCAGTTCTAGAATTCGCCAAAAAGTGCCTCTTAGGAGATAAGATAGTCTCTATACGGGGAATACTGAACGGAACCACAAACTATATTCTTTCAGAGATGGATGAGAAGCACATTACATTTCAGGAAGCCCTTAAAGGCGCCCAAAAACTCGGATACGCCGAGGCTGACCCCACCATGGATGTGGATGGAATAGATGCAGCCGCCAAACTGGTCATCATGGCAAACTGGATAATGAACATGAAAGTCACCCTTAAAGATGTAAAAATAAGAGGAATTCGTGGCGTATCATCCCAAGACCTAGAAGACGCAGCCGCAAAAGGCTCCACTATAAAACTCATAGGCTCCATTGAAGAAAGCCTAAAAGTAGAACCCACCCAAATATCCAGACATGATCCCTTATGTGTGGGAGGAGCCCTCAACGCCGTAACCTTCGTCTCAGAATTCGCTGGCGAACAAACAATCATAGGACGAGGAGCAGGCGGAATGGAAACCGCCAGTGCCATATTAAGGGACCTGATAGACATTAAACAGAACCTAGCGACCAAAATGATAGCTTGAAAGCAGGAGAAAAAACTTGAAGAAGATAGTGATGAAGTTCGGAGGCACCTCAGTAGCCACAGGCAAGAACATTCGACACGTAGCCAAACTGATCGCCAACCACGCTGGTCAAGACTACAGAGTCGTTACAGTAGTTTCAGCCTTGGATGGAGTTACAGACCAGCTGATAAAAGCGGCAGAGCAAGCGAAAAAAGGAAAACGCAGATACATCCGTGACTTCAAACAGGAAATCCTTGAAAAACATTTGAGTGCTGCCAATGAAGCCATCCAAGATAAGCAGTTAAAAAAAGAGACAGAACAGGTTCTCAAGGCAAGGGTGGACGAGCTTGAACAAGTCCTGAAAGGAATCAGTTATGTCAGCGAACTCACCCCAAAATCGAGGGACAACGTTCTTTCTTTCGGAGAAAAATTATCTGCGCCCATCGTCAGCGGAGCCCTTGAAGACATAGGGCTTAAGTCTCAACACCTCACCGGAGGAGAAGCCGGCATAGTGACTGACTCCAATTATGGGGAAGCCGGTCTCCTCATGAACGTAACCAAATATCAGGTCAAACAGAAAATTGAGCCTTTGCTGAAAAAAGGAGTCATCCCGGTCATAACCGGGTATATAGCGGCAACTCAAGATGGAGAGACCACAACTCTGGGTCGAGGAGGATCAGATTATACAGCCACCATCATAGGAGCCGCCTTAGCCGCCGACGAAGTTTGGATATGGACAGACGTGGACGGATTGATGACATCTGATCCAAAAATCGTTCCTTCAGCAAAAACTATTCCCAAACTGTCCTTCCAAGAAGCTACAGAACTGACTATCTTCGGCGCCAAAGCTATGCATCCCAGAGCATTGGAACCAGCCAGAAAAGAAAACATCCCGGTCAGAATAAAAAACGTTTTCAACCCAGACAACCCGGGAACCCTCATATCGAAAAACCATGAAGTCAAAGCAAAAGACGGAGTCAAAGCAGTAACCTTGGTCAGAGACGTTGCAGTAATCACAGTCAGCGGAGCAGGCATGGTGGGCGCTCCCGGAACAGCCGCAAAAGTTTTTGAGGTGCTCGGAGGAGAAAGCATTAACATCTTGATGATCTCTCAGAGCGTCTCAGAGGCAAACATTTCGCTTGTGATTCAGAGAAGCTTGCTGGAGAGAGCAGTTAACACTATGGAGATAGCTCTTCTGGGCAGAGATTTTATTCGCGAAGTGACTTCGGAAGATGACGTTTGCGTGGTTGCTGTTTCGGGTGCAGGTATGAAAGGAATGCCTGGAGTGGCTTCAAGGATATTCACAGCAGTTGCACAGAAAGGAATAAACGTGCGCATGATTGCTCAAGGCTCTTCAGAACTTAATGTCTCCTTCGTAGTCAAAGAAACAGATGGAAAAGAGACCGTTCGCGCAATCCACAAAGAATTTGAGTTAAACAAAAACTAGTTGGTTCCTTTCTTAGACGGCTGAGATATCAAAGCTTAAGGATAAGGTTTTAAGCTTTCATGTCAGACGTTTATTGTGTGATGAGGGACACCGCTCTGAGCTTAACGTGATGATGAAATGGAGCGACTCTGAAATAGCTTTACGGTTCTTGCCTAAGATAGTTGAGGACCACTGGACGCTTGATCTGCTGTAGACGTTAAAAAGGCAGAAAAGCGGATGATAACAAACGCAATTAAACTTTCTGAGTGATATCCTCGAAACAGAGAACAGACTTGTTCAACATTTTCATCGAGTAAAATAAGCTTTAATAATCGCCACCAAGATGGTAAACATAAAACTTTAAGAATCACACTTTAGACTAAAGTTGAAGGAAAATCGATCACTATGGCAAGACATCACGGCATGACAAAAAAGACCTCTAAGAAGAAACAGAAAAGAGTTAAGAAAAAGAGGCAGAGAAGAAGAAAGAAATCCAAATAAATCCTGAGGGAACCCTTCCATTATATATTGCCTGATTTGAGCGATAGTTCAAATCTGAGGATTGAAGAAAATTTTTGAGTGTAACGCTGTTTTCAACATGAATGAGCCCTGAAGAGGGTTTTATAGGTTAAGAATCGTAGCCAATGTGGGAATTGGGACATATAACCAAACGTAGACAGCAATGATTAGCATCAGAACAGAAACTAGGACGAGGAGATAGTCTGCCCGTTTAAGTTTGAGCACGTAGAGGTTTGTACGTTTTTCACTGGCACCCCAAGCCCGAGACTCCATAGCCTCCGCCAACTCTAAGCTTCTTCTAATGGCATTAACAATCAGCGGAATGAGGATAGGAATGTAGTTTCTTATTCGTTTAAGGAAGTTACCGCGCTCCAATTCTAATCCTCTAGCCTTCTGGGCATCCATGATTGTCTGAGCCTCGTCAGCCAAGACGGGGACAAAACGTACCGCGGTGGTGAAGGCGAAACAAAATTCGTAGGGGATGTGACTCTGCTGTAGGGCCAAGCCTAGATGGTCAGGTGAAGTCGTTAGAAAGAATACGGAGAAGGACGCGATTAGAACGACGAAACGTAAAGTCATGGCTGAGGCCCGCTCCAAAAGGACAAAGTATTCTACGAGGGTGTCAACTGGTGGAGTTATTTCTTTGAATGCTGAGGGATAAAAGTATCCAAAGATGAAGTTCGTTGCGAAGATGAAGATAGCCAAGAATGCAGCCCCTCTTAGAGAGCGCAACCATTGTCGTTTGACTCTTGCCATAAAAACAAAGGGCAAGGGTATGAAGAAGAGGACAATCAAGGCAAGCAGCTGGGTGAATAGAATTGCCATCACAAACAAGATGATAACGTAGAAAAACTTGATTCTTGGATCCAGCCTGTGGACAACAGAAGAGACTTTCCTGAACCTGAAACCTTCAAAGACGCTCATAACTTCCCCCTCATCCGATCTAACAGAATCTTCGCAGCCTCCTGAACCCCAATAACATCCGTTGGCAAACCAAGATCAGCCAGTTCCAGAAAAATCTGAGTTATCTGAGGAGGAACTATCGAAGCCTGCGCCACCAACTTCTGATTTGTCAAAATTTCCTCCGCTATGCCTCCAGCCACAATTTTTCCCTGGCTCATCAGTATGACGCTAGGGTTGCATTCAGCCACAAACTCCACGTCGTGAGTGACGACAACCACAGTTTTTTTCTGGGCGTTAAGTTGAAGAATGAATTGCATCAGCTTCTCCTTCTGCTGGTAATCCTGACCTATGGTTGGCTCGTCCATAATGATCACTTGAGGATCCCAAGCCAGAATCGAAGCCAAAGCAACTCGTTTTCTTTCTCCGCCGCTGAGCATGAAAGGGGATGTCTTCCGATACTGAGTTATATCCAGAAGGTTTAGAGCCCAGTCAACCTGCTTTGTTATAACCGCTTCTTCGAAACCAAAGTTTCGAAGGGCGAAGGCAATCTCCTTCTCTACGGTCTCGCTGAATAGTTGGTGATCTGGATTCTGAAACACGAAACCAACGGTTCTAGCTAGCTGGGCTACGCTCACATCTCGGGTGCTTACGCCGTCAACCAGAATTTTGCCATTCGTTGGTTTCAAGAGCCCGTTAAAGTGTTTCACCAAGGTAGTTTTTCCCGCTCCGTTCTGCCCCATGACAGCTAAAAATTCTCCATCATCAATGGTGAGGTTGATTCCTCTCAGGGCTTCGACGCCAGTAGGATAGGTGAAATGCAGGTCTGTAGCCTCAATCATGCTTCAAAACCTCCCGCAGAAGATTTGCAGTCTCTTTTGGGGTCACTGGAACTTCTTTTAGCTGTAATCCATGTTGTTGGAGATGACGATACAGGCGTGTTACCTTTGGGATGCCAACACCGATCAGACGGGCTTTTTCGGAGTTAAAGATTTCTCGAGGACTACCATTCAAGACAACCTTGCCTTCATCCATGACGATAACGCGATTAGCGTACATTGAGGCTAGGTCCAGCCGATGTTCAACCAGAATAATTGTGATACCCAATTTTTTGTTCAACTCATCGATTACTTCAAATATTTTTTGGGCTCCAACCGGATCAAGGAAAGAGGTAGGCTCATCTAATATCATGATTTCCGGTTGCATAGCCAGCACAGAAGCTATGGCGACCCGCTGCTGTTGTCCACCTGAAAGCTCATGGGGAGGCCTTTCACTAAGCTCACTTATGCCTGCCATCTGGAGGGCCCAATCGACCCGCTTTCTCATCTCATCCCTAGGCATAGCGAAATTTTCTAGACCGAAGGCCACGTCCTTTTCAACCGATAAGGCGAAGAGCTGATTCTCTGGGTTCTGGAAAACAAGGCCTACGTGACGGGCGATTTGGTGGATTTGCTGATCAATTATCTTTAGACTGGCGACGACAATGTCTCCTTCGAGTTTTCCATTGTAGAAATGAGGGATGAGGCCATTGAAGCATCGACAAAGAGTTGTTTTTCCGCAGCCGCTGGGGCCTGTTAAGATGACGAAGTCCCCTTTTTCTATGGTTACAGATACATCTGTGATGGATGGTTTTGTTGCACCCGGATAGGCGTATGTTAGGTCTTTTGTCTCGATGATAGCCAAGGTTTTGTCCGCCAAGTTACTGCAACTTTTCACTTCATTTAAGAGTAGCTACTCGAAAAAGGGTTAGCTCAACTTGTTTTTTAACAACTTTGCGCAAAACTCGAGACAAGCCTCCAAATCTCCAGCACCATTCGCCCCAGCTGAAGCTGAGTGACCTCCACCCATACCTCCCAAAAAATCTCCCAATGGGTTTGCTAAATCGCGACCCAGATGGACACCAGTCTCTGCGTAGAACTCGCGGGAAGCTCTCAAACTGACTTGGATTCTGCCCGCTTTTTGTCCAGCGACAACTGCTATGTGGGCTCCCAATGCGACAAGTCCTCGGGACGCTGAGGCTTGATAGGCGCTAACATGAGAAAGAGCAATCAACCAATCCTTAATTCTCAAAAGTTTCACTCGATTACCCGCCTTCAGCCGTGCTACACGCTCTGAATGTTTCATGGGTAACGAGAGAATGGGGAGGGCTTCTTGGGGGTTTACTCCTGCTTCGGTAAGTTCCGCTACAACTTTCAGGGCGCCGGAAGTGGCTATGATGAAATGTCTCGTGTCAAAGGCTATTCCAAGAAAGAGGGCTTTCGCCTCGTCTGGGGTGGGTTTAACTTCAGCTTCCTTGAAGAGACGATAGACGACCTCGCAGGTGGATGAGACCTCCTCGTCTGCCACTAAAAGGGTTGCTAGGCGCTCGGTTTCGGGATGGCTTGCATGATGATCGATAACAACGAGGGGGTGATCAGGCTTGATTCTCTTGCCCAATTCATTCAACTGTTGGATAGTGTTTGTGTCCAATAAAACAATTAGATCAGCCTCTTCTATACGAGGCTGCGCTGTAAGTTCTAGAGGCAGAGACTTCAGTATGGACTTGGCAAGCCTGCTGGGTCCCGAAGCAGCAACAATCTCGGTTTCTAATCCGGGTCTCAGACGTTTTAGCAATCCGGAAAAGGCGAATGCTGCACCTATCGCATCTGGGTCGGCGTTATGGTGGCATAACAGAACGGCTAGCTTAGCCTCCAACTTGTCTATTAGGGCTAATATTTCTTGAATTTGCACGTTAGTTCCCTCAGGTATTCTTCAATGTGAGCGAAGGCTTTTTCTGTTGCTGCTTTCGTCAGCGCTTCGACATCGAAGTCTTTCATGAGGGGGGATAGAACAACTGTTACATCCACGTTTACGGTTAGGGGTTTTGCCCCTTCCGCGTCTACTGTGACGTCGAGAGTGGCTATTCTGTTTTTAGGAATTCTGGATAGGATATGTTCTCTGGCAGCCTGTTCAGCCCTTTCACAGAGCTCCTCAACTTGTTCAAGAGTGAGTTCAGGGATTCCTGTCTCTTCCAAGCGAATTTCTCCCTAAGAAGGAGCCGATACTGGACGCAAGTCCCGTTGCAGCTTCTCCTGTAGGTCCTTCACTTGGGTTCGTAGACGCTCCTCCTGTTTGCCCAGAACGTCAACTCTCATCTTCAAGAGCTCTTTGCGCTCGGTCAATTCTGTAGTAACCTTATCTTTCTTTGATTTGACAAGAAGTGCACCGATGGATTTGTAGATCACTGCGGTTTCAGCCATCTTCTCTAACTCGCTTATCGCCTGTTCAACCTCAGAGAGTTGCAGCTCAAGTTGCTGTTTCTGAGCCATTACTCCCTGTAATGTTTGCTGCAATTGTTGAAGCCTGAGTAACCGTTGCTGAATTTGGGGTGGAAGTCTCGAAATATCTTCGCTCATCTTAACTCCTCAAACCTTTATCTCTCAATTCCTCAGCATAAAATAACTTGCAGCATATTAAGCGTTTTCACCCAAAAACTTCCCAGTTACCCGTTTTCACATCTGGAATATTCGGTATGGTTATGCGAATAGGAGATTGGTGGATAATCTAGTTACATGCCCTGATTAGTTTGCAAATATCATTGGGCTTGTTCGTGGAGAAAACGAATGGACGCCCTCTTCGCAGATTAAGTTTGATGGCGTCACCGAAGGATGTTGTATAAGCCCATGAACCGTCAACCCCCCATCTTACCCCTACGCCTCCATATTTCCAGAAAGATGCTTTGGTAGGCTCACAAGAGTCTATCTCAGAGAGAGAAACTCTTTTCCTGTTGAAGAAGCCGTAATCGACTTGAAGCTCATTGTTGTTCACTTTTATTTCTAGACCCCGATAATTCCAGAACAAGAACCCTAGTAATGCAAGGGTAGGCACCAAAATAGCAGCCATGACCAATGCTAGAGAAAACTCAAAAACAGTGACGACGAGCAATATAAAGGCGAAGACTAAAGAGACGAATCCGAACAGTAATTTCAGTAGTTTGCCTGCTGGAACTCATTCCTTGTACACTGTATCCTCCATGTTTGCTTTCCAATAGATAATAATCAAATCGCAGGAGATAAACATAATGATACACGCTCGCGTATGGCATATAGTTTTTTACAGGTATTTACTTACAACCTTCACCACCATACAATGAAATGAAAACAGAGCGGAAAACAACGAATGTTTTTTGAACAAAAAACAACGTTCTCAAATAAGTTGTAACTTAACTAAAGCAAGATTTAATCGAGGATCAGGGGGGTGTGAGGTTGGAGTTAAAACGCTACTATGATTCTTCGGTTATTTTTTGGAGGTTCATTGCCACGCCTATTAACCGTAAATAGGAATTTAATGAGGCTCTTAATGCTGAGGTGTCTCTCGCCCTGAAATCTAAAACCAAACCGTGCCCTTCAGCCTTCATCTGAACCTCAGAACGGGAAGTAACGGAAGTCTCAATTTCAGGTCTCAAAGCCTCCAAAACTACTTTCAGCTGTTTTTCCGACGAAAAATTTAGGCGAATAACAGCCTGAGTCTTCATGTAGAAACTTCCCAAACCAGCTCTGAGAGGGTAATTCTAGGTCCTATTTCAACCATTCGCTGAAGAAGCAGAAACGTGATTTGAAGGCGCTTCTGTGAAGAATCAAACGAAAAGTGCATTGAGACACCATGTTTCCCAGCAGCTTCATCCGGAGACATGACGGGCAGATTAAAGAACTGTGACAGGCATCCAGCGAATCTTTCCAGTTCAGGAGAATCTTGTGGCTCCGTGGTTATTACAGACGATCGAACACGTCTCGTCCTTTCCTCGAATTCTCTTCGAAGACGAACCCCAGATATTAACATTAGCGGAGGAATGGGGTTTAGCCCAGATGATCCTACTTTAGAGAGATTAATTTTTCCAGGTCCCCCACGCCACCGGTCAACCACAATGACCCGATCCGACTCAAGTCCAATCGCTCTCTCAGCTACCTCATCCAGACTCATCTTCCCCCGGTTAACCCGCACAACATCAGGAATGGAATTAGCTAAATCACGACACAGAGTTCTTATTGCTCCCGTTGGTCTCCTAGAGGTAGTTAACAATATCAATTCTACCCTGACCTCACCGAAGAATACGGTGACCGGAAAGTCTTCGCCTTAACTTCTCAGTCTTCTGAAGAGGACAAACTCTTCACTTGACGCTTCGCCACAACCCCAAGTTTCGTGACCGGAGTGTAAGCACCGCCAGCGAATGTGAGACCGCACTTTCTGCAGTTCCAGACGCCCACACTCTCTCTTTTAACTGCTTCTGAACCGCATTGGGGACACTTGTGAGTCTTCTTGGCTTCTGTGACTACTTTGACGTAACGTTTTCTAAGTGTTGCGCCGTAGCGAACGCCAAGCCCTTGTGCCAGACCAACTTTCTTTGTCTTTCTTCCCATCAGCTTTTAACCACGAGTTTTCTCAGTTCTTCAGTCTTTTTTAGGGCAATCTTCGCGGCTTCTGATATCTCTTCCTTTGTGAAGTAACCAGAACCACCGCCCTTTTGTATGGCACAGATGTTTCCGTCCTTGTCCAGAGCCATCGTCAATCTGGCGTCCATAACCTGTTCCTCATCAAGCCCGGTATCCATTACAAGTTTGTCACCTATCTTAGCAAAGGTAACCGATATCGGATAGTTAACCACTGGAAGAGGAGTATAACCCGGCTTTTTCACGATCTCTCCATCTTCAACCGTATACTTGAACATCTTCGTGTTAACTAGAGCTGCTAAGGCTGCCAAAGCCGAGGCATCTATGAGATTCCCGTCATGGTTAAGAACGTAAACATCTATGAAAACGATAAAGACCTTTTTACCAGGCTCAACACAAAGCTTCTCCAAATCTATTGCCTTGGACTCCCTTATACCTCTATCAACGACCCGAGCCAGTTCCACCGCGTCCTCGCCAGGTGGTCCAGGTTCAAAATCTGGAGACGCAAGGGGCACAAGTTCGGCGTTAACTGTGAGAACACCTTTATCAGGCACGTCTGCAAAGGGACTGCCAGTGTCGATTTTCACGCCAACTACAACCTCGGTTTTTCCTAGGCGCACTCGGGCTGAACCTTCTGCACGTTCAATCACTCCTGATTCTAATTGGATTTTCCGATATTCTGTTGGTTCTCGTCCGTCCAGTCTTTTTCCGCTCGCGAGGAGTTCGGTGATTCGCTTTTTCTTGATTCGCACAACAATAGGTGAGGATGTCATTGTTCTTCAGCCTCCTCAGCAGCAACATACTTCAATTTCAATGTCTCTTTTTGAAGAGCATACAGCTGTTTGCAGCCATCAAGAGCCATATCAATGGCACCCTCAAACTCTTTGACAGATAGATTACCATCCATCTGAAGTAAAGTTATAGCGTTTAGGTTTGGCATAAAAGCCACAGGCACATCAGCCTCACCAACCTTGTCTTCCGTATCCATGAGATCAACTATCAGTTTCCCGTCAGCTTTCCCAGCCGCGCAAGCCACAACCAAGTCCCGCATAGGAATTCCAGCGTCAGCCAACGCAAGAGCAGCCGTAGTGATGCCAGCACATCTCGTTCCCCCGTCCGCTTGTAAGACCTCAATATACACTTGAATGGCTGTTCGGGGATAGTATTTGAGGAAAACCGCGGGTTCCAGAGATTGCCGAATCACTTTGGAGAGCTCAACATCCCTTCTTGAAGGTGCCGGGGACTTCCTTTCTTGCACCGAAAAGGGTGCCATGTGGTAGCGGCACTGGATGACGGCGCGGTCCTGTTGCGCTATGTGCCTCGGATGCGCCTCTTTAGGGCCGTAGACCCCTGCGAGAATCTTGTTCTTTCCCTGTTCCAGATATGCGGAACCGTCTGCGTTTGGGAGGATTCCAACCTCCATTTTCACGGGTCTTAATTCATCCAATTTTCTTCCATCTAATCTGATGCCTTTTTTATCAATTAGTTTTTCAGTTTTTTTCTTTGTCATATTTAATCTCTCTTTTTTAGTTTTCTTTTTAGCTGCTTTCAACAGCTTTCCTTTCCTTTTTAATCATCTCAGTTACGCGATCAGTCAACCCACTCGTATGAGATTCTTCCTCAATTTTATGAAGAGCCATGACAGCAAGCCGTTCGCCCTCAGGAGACCTGCCACTAACAAGAACCAAGCCGTTCTGACCAAGGGTTAACTGACAGCCCGTCTCCCTCTTTATCATACTTACCATCGAGCCCTTTCGTCCTATTACTCGTGGAATCTTAGTAGGAGTGATCTCAATGAGCTGGCCTCGCATAATCTTTCCTAGACCTGGTTCACGGACAGTTAACAGGGGATCGCGGGTTCGGTCATAAGCAACCACCCTCGCGATTATTAGATCTCCTACATCAAAGATGGATGGCAGATCTGTTGTTTCGGGTTTGAAGGAACGTTCAACGACGTCGGATGCTCGAAGCCTAGCAAGATGCGGAGCTTTGATGTCTATAACCCAACCGCCTGGCGTGGTTTCAACGACCTTTCCGATAACTGTATCTCCGGGGGCGGGAATGTAAAATGCTTTGAGGGCAACAACATGAACTCTTTTACCATCGTAGTCAACAAGTCCAAGGCGGCTAGCGTAGATTTTTCCATTCTCTTTGTAGGTACTGTCTCCCGGTATGTAATCACCTTCGGCGAGAAGGTCGCCAGGAGCAACAAGCTGTTTTTTCTCATAAAAAACGGGCATATTTAACACCTCAAGAAATTTTTAATTATTTTACCATTTTAGTTTCAAGATTTCCTCGGGTCATTTTCCCCAACTTATCCAGGAAGGGCCCATAAAGTCCAGCTGAAATCTCCACGATAGCAGACCAAGACCCGTCAGCCTGCCACTGGTCCCTCTTTATAGTGCCGAAGCCTTTAACGGTTCCGTAAACTTTGCTCGCGTGCTCGGGGGGTATACGGATTGCCACTGAGATTTTCTCCATTTTTAGGGGGATAATCGGAAGTAGGAGCTTTATTATCTCTTTCGATTGCTCTTCTACGCCTCTGGAAGAGTCTATGGAGTAGTGAATCTGGTTCATTGCCTGTTCAATCCGTAGGGGAGGATGGGGAAGATTTGTCTTTGGGTCAACACATTCACGGGATATGAAGGAAACGATTTGTCTCCGTTTTTCTTCAACCAGCTGTTTCCGTTGTTCCGTTGTTAACTGTAATGTGCCCTTCTTAAGGATTACTGCAGCGATTTTGAGAGGGTCCGTGGTTCCGAAGACTTCCTGCAGCTTTTCTTCTGATGCCCTTAAGCCTTTTCCGGAGTCGGTGAAGATTATGTCGGTGGCTAGAACTTCGGAAACAGATGTGGTTTTTCCGACCTTGTAGGAGAGGGCACGTTGAGGCTTGGTTAGGATTTCGAAGTGGTCTCCATTATGGGTCATACGTGCGACGGTGTAGCGTTCGCTCATTAAGTTCCACTGCCTTCAAGCCCTCTTTGGATATTCTCAATTTCCTCGTCGCTTAGCGCTCGAAGCTTTTTTGTCTCTGAGGGGATAACGCTTATTTTGATTCTTTTTGGTTCGCCTCTGGCTTCGAGGGCTCGGGTTAGACATTTGACAGCGAGTTTGATGGTTTCATCTAGGCTGAGGTCGTCGCGATATTCTTCCTTTAGGATGCCCTCAACGGTTTCACGACCAATACCCACAGCCACCGCTTTGTAGCCCCTGTAAGAGCCACTTGGATCGGTTGAGAATACTCTGCTTCCAGTTTTGTCGACTCCGCCAAAAATGATTG
>CAZUQX010000009.1:0-82873 GCA_964623205.1 uncultured Candidatus Bathyarchaeia archaeon
CTAGACACACGCCATCTTCACTTACAGTAGGGCACTAAACAATGTTTTTTTTTTGATTAAAATTTAATCCCCAAACCCAAAATCTGAAATATGAAGTAAGGAAAATTGCCTAACGGACGTGATTGAATTATGGACGATGTGAGAATAATCCTTTCAGGATTATGGGTAGCTCTAATGTTAGTTTATCTTTTGGGGGATGTCCTACGAATATTTGCCGGTGACTTTACACCGGGACAAGTGGGAGGAGTAAAAATGACTCAGAGCATGTTGATGTTAATGGCAATAATAATGCTGATTCCGAGTATTATGCTTTTCTTGTCTCTAACGTTAACCTATCCTTTGATTCGTTGGTTAAACATCATCGTACCTATATGTTTGTTTATTTTCAACATCGTTGGATTGCCTGGTTACCCCGGAGCTTATGACAAATTCTTGATAATTGTTGGACTTGGGTGGAATGTGCTAACTATTTGGTATGCATGGCAATGGGTCTAAACAGGAAGGTTAGCAGCTCATCTTTTTCATGCCTGCAGTTCATTATTTATTCAGGCTATCTTTCAAAACAACATTTATCAATAATTCCTCGTATCTCTCTTTTTCTTCAATCATTGGCATATGCCCTGATTTTTCAAAAATGAATAGTTTTTTACCTTTTTCAGCATCTAAATTGTCATAAAATTTCTCAACAACAACTGTGGGAGTAGTCACGTCATATTTACCTTCAAAGAAGTATATAGGAACTTTAATAGACTGAATTTCTTTTGTAAGATTGACATTTTTCAATTCCTCCCACATTGCATTAATAGTGAAATCAAATCCTTTGTTTCTGAATGTTCTAATTCCTTCTGAAAATGAATATTCAGGTGAAGTCAAAAAGTTAAGTGTTAAAATTATCAGTCTTTCATAGACTTACTATGCATGAACCCTCCATATTTACCAACATAGCCAGCCATTTCTAGGAACTTTTTCGGTGATTCATAAGGTGGTGGACCTATCGCATTTATTGCTTTTAGCTTTTTTACATCTCCGGATTTTTCAGCTTCTTCAACTAAAAAATCATATGATACTTTTTGTTGTTCATATTCGTTTATAACTTGTGCCAATCCTACATAAGAGTGAATTTTCTCAGGATATTTATATGCAATTTTAAGTCCTATTACCGTTCCCCCAGAATGCCCAACAATAAAAACTTTTTGAGTGTGAAATCTATTTCGTAAATAATCAATTAACTCATTGCAATCCTCAACAAATCTATCCATAGTCATTGAATCAACTGGGATATCACTGTTAAATGATTTGCCAGCCCCTCGTTGATCCCAATGAACTACTGTAAAATGTTTAATTAATTCAGCATCATATTTACGCGAACTTGACATCCCCAATAAAGGTGCACCAGGACCACCGTGTAAAAATAATAAAATTGGATTAGTCTGGTCTGTACCTCTGATAAATATCCATTGTTTTAAATCACCAAGCTTAATCTCCTCCAATGAACTTATACCCTTAGATGTCTCTATTCTGGTGGAATATCTCAAATAGTTCTTATACAATAATAACCCGATATAGAGAAACAAGAAAAATCCTGCTATGGATACAATTATTACTAAGAATATATTCAAAGCATTTTTCCCTTTATATACGGCAATTGTTACTTTTCATAAAAGAATCTTTGGGTTGGGGGTTAAATTTTAACTCCAAAAAAGGGGGAGTTTAAGAAAATTGCCCTTCTCATAGGATGTTTCAGTTTTATTGGTGGTTTTACTCTTACAAGACGACAACGAAGAAATGGTTTACCATACATAAACAGATTTAAGCTTTGTTTTCGCATATATTAGTGAGTGGAGTAGAAGGTTCCAATGTTGGCTTTCGTAGATGAAAAAACTTTGCAAAAGGTTGCCGAAGCCTTTGGGGGCGAAGAGGCGGTTCAGATTGTCAGTGCCCTCAAAGAAACCGGTGAAACCACAGATGATGATATTGCAGCCAAAACAGAGATAAGGCTCAACACTGTCCGCAGGATTCTCTACAAGCTCTATGACCACTCTCTAGTGGGCTTAAGAAGGTCTCGTGACAAGAACACGGGATGGTTTATCTTCCACTGGAGACTTCAGCTGGACCAACTTGAAGGATTCATTTTAAACCAGAAGCGTCGTGTTCTGGAAAAACTGGAGGCGAGGCTCAGGTATGAGCAGGCCCATGATTTCTATTATTGCTTCACAGAAGGGTGTAAACGGATTCCCTTCGAAGATGCTATGGAACTTGTTTTTCGATGCCCCACCTGCAACAAACTCTTGATGCACTTTGACAATGGTGAACTCAAAGATACGTTGGCTCAACGGGTTGAACAGCTGAGGAAGGAATTAGGTGACTGATAAACTGCTGTCGTCCGAGACGGCGCTGAAGCTTCTTTCTGAAAGCGGGTGTTCAAATAGGGTTATTGCCCATTGTAAAGCGGTCTCTGCTCTTGCTGTGAAATTTGCCAACTCCTGCAAAAACAGAGGGTTGGAGGTTGATGTTGAACTTGTTGAGGTCGGTGCTCTTCTTCACGACATCGGGCGCTCAAAAACTCATAATGTAAATCACGTTATTATCGGCGTGGAAATCGCCAAATCCCTGAACTTGCCAGAATCCATAATCTCCATCATTGAGCATCATGTTGGCGGAGGCATCACTGCCGATGAGGCAAAGACGCTTGGTTGGCCCGTGAAAGATTATCTTCCAATAACTCTGGAAGAAAAAATTGTGACCTACGCTGACAAGCTGATCAAAGGGTTGAGGGTGGTGCCTATAGAAAAGACTCTCAGGAATCTTTCTTTGGACCTAGGAGAGAACCATCCTGCAGTAGTTCGGGTTAAAAGACTCCACGAAGAGCTTTCTCCTTTAATAGGCGATCTTGATGCCGACAGTCACAGTGCTTGAGAAGCTTTACGGGCCTGTCTCTCCAGAAACGTTTGAGACTGTTTATTCTTCTCTGTGTAGAGGTCTTAAAGTCCAGTTGAGTTTCGCTGGCACAACGAACCGAGGCTGGGTGCAGATAGAGGTCTCCGGCGAAGATGAAACCGCGGCCTTGAATTTACTTGACCGAGAAATCGGATTGGCACCCGTTTCTTTAGATAATGTGAAAAAATTTTCTGTTATACGCGGTAAGGTTGTTTTTTCCAGTAAAAGTGAAAGGGAGCTTTACGTGGACTTGGGGGTTTCTTCTCCTAAAGTTACGGACGCTGCTCTTCAGGGGCAGCGGTTGCGTGCTCAGTTGGCTGATGGTAAAGAGATTACGCTTCATGGACTGGTTGAGCTTTTTTGCTTGTATGATAATTTGCCGCTTGAAGTCAAAGTTGTTCAAGGTGTTGAGGAGCATGAAAAGACTGTTGAAGCCAGCATCTCCGAGGCACAAGCTTCTCTATTCAACAGGTGGGTTCGCGTTAGGTTTGATCGGTTGATTGTTTTAGGCTCTCTTTTCTCCGATGTTGAACGAGCTGTGAAATTTTCAAGGCTCTCACGGGATATCATCAAAACAGATTCGTTGGGTACTCTTGAACAGGTCATTCTTTGCAAGTTGGGAACTGATGCTGTGGGACTCATTCCAAAGCTGGGTCGTTCCCTTCCAGATGCTGTTCTTGTTCCCTTTTCTCCGAAGAAAATTCTTGAAGCTATCGGCAGACAATCTTTTGACTGGTAACTCAGAACATGTGGATGTTTAGAGTCTCGGTTAGGGCTTTGCAGTCTACGAGGGTGTTGATGCAGCCGTCTCGAATTAGCGCCACACCTTGACCAATAATTCCTAATCTCTCGCAGAGGTAGCTACCGAGGACAAGTTCTTTGAAGCAGGCAACGCCCAGAGATGCTTTAGGTTTCAGTTCGAGGAGAATTTTTTTGGCTATACTTCCTCCAGGCAGGATGAATGTGCCTTTATACCCAAGATTCTTGGTCACATGTTTAATTTCTGCTACGCTGCATCTGCCGCATTCTTGGCATTCGTAGCCGTATTTGCCTAATTCTGCAGGGCACTCTTTGGAGCGAAGACATTGCGGTAGCAACAGAACTCTTTCGTTGTAGGGCGTGGATGCAAAATTCTTTACTAGAGAACGGTTCTTGGTCTCAACGTAGAGTTGAAACAGTTCTTTTTCTTCCACACCTACCTTGGTTGCAAGTTGTTCCAGCTTCTGAAGAGCGACACCGCTGAGTTTTGTTTTAGCAATTTTTTTCACAATGCGCATGACAGAACTGTCGTCTCTTCGGTTCATGATGTTTCGGCATCTCCAATCTTAAGTCTGCATAGAAGCTTTCTGCTAACTTTCAGAGAGGTTCAGAAGGTGCATATAAATGTTGAGTAAAACGGCTGATTCCGAGTCTGACTGGAATTGAACCTGCAACCGTTTTTCCGGCTTATTCTCGCCTTTTTCTTGTGAAGTCTAGGAGTTCTTTGATGTTGTGGATTTCAATGAGGTTGCTTGCGTGTTTCATTTTTGTTCTGAAGGCTGCTGTGAAGAGCACTGTATCCTCATCTTCTAGCAGGTTCATAGAATGAAGTGTGCCTGCGACAGCCAGTATCCGATCCTTTTCTTGGCGGTAATCAAGGTGAACAGGATAGACGCCATAAACCAACTCCAGTTGCTTCTTAATCATCCTGTCTGATGTAACAGCAATTATCGGCTGCGGAACCTTGAATCTGGCAATCAGCTTCGCAGTATAACCTGACCTAGTTAAGGTAACTATCTTGTCTAACGGCATATTCTGGCATATCCGCTGAATGGACTTGCTTACAGTATCCGAGATATTGACGAAGCCACGGTCTTCCACGTAGCTTCTAGCCGCCTTTTCAGCCTCCGAGGCAATTCGAGCCATCATAGCAACAGACTCTACCGGATACTCACCAATCGCCGTCTCGCCTGAAAGCATCGTCGCGTCGGTTCCATCCAGTATCGCGTTAGCTACGTCGCTGACTTCGGCTCTGGTGGGAGTAGGGCGATGCATCATAGTTTCCAGCATCTCCGTGGCTGTCACAACAGTCTTTCCCGCCTGATTGCACTGGCGAATCAGGGACTTCTGAACCAGTGGGACCCTTTCGGGCTCTATTTCAACGCCTAGATCACCCCGCGCAACCATAATGCCCTCAGATACACCTAAGATTTCCCCGAAGTTTCTGATTGCCTCAAAATTTTCGATCTTGGCAATGACTGCTCCCTTGAATCCTTCAGCGGCTGATCTCAGGTTAGCTATGTCTTTGGCGCTTCTTGTGAAGGAGAGAGCCAAATATTCGATTTCATTTTCTCTGGCGAACTCGATGATCTTCAAGTCCCGTGGTGAGAGGGTTGGAACCGAAAGCTGTTTGTTGGGAACATTGACGCCTTTGCCGTTACTTATCATACCGCCGTTAATCACCAGTAGACGCAGTGATTCGTCAGTTTTTTCGACAACTTCAGTCTTGATTCTGCCGTTATCGATGTAAACTAGGTCGCCAACGTTCATTCGGTCAAGGAAGTTGTGGTTGAAACTGATGTCTTTTCCGTTGAAGCCAGCGTCCAGAACGTCGCCCTTCTGGACAGCCTGTTCTTTTTTGGCTTGAAGCCTGATTTCTGGTCCCTTCAGGTCAACCATCACCGGAATGTCAGCTACTTCCCGAACATTATCCACAACCAGCCTGTACCGGTCAAAGTCTCCATAAGCAGTGTTTATCCTAGCACAATTCATACCCGCCCCATACATCCTCTCCAGAGTCCCAGTTTCTAGGCAAGCAGGACCAACCGTACACACAACCTTGGTCTTCTTCAGCACTTCCCTGTCCCCTCCTAATAGTAGAAGATGGCTTCTCAGCGTTTAAGTCTTGAAAAAGCAACAGTTACGCCGACAGCAACAAGAATAAGCACAATGCCCACCTCGGAAGCCAAAACGATACTCGGATATTCACCCTGTTTGGCTAGTATCCCAACGAGAGCCCAGACAACAACGCAACTGAACGCTATGTCCTTTCTTGATGCAAGCACAGCCGCGGTCAAGAGCAAAGCCACATAAATTATGATCACAGCCCACAAAGATGGCTCAATGCCCCAGCCATCCCAGCTGACAGCCGTCAAAGCTACAGACACGTTAGCTATGGTGGCGATGCTTATCCATCCCAAGTAGACGCTGAAAGGCAAATGCACAGCTAATCTTTCTTTGAGGGGGACATCGACTCTGCCGATGTCTAGCCGCAGATAAATGCTAATCAGAGTTGCCAAGAGCGCAAGCATCAGAATTAGGCTGTAGGTGATTGATTCGTAGTGCCATAGAAACAGCCATAAGATATTCCAGATGCCGCTTAAGGCAAAGAGGATGCTGATTTGTTTTAGGAATGGTTGGTCTCTGTTTTTGGGCATGACTTGATAGATGATGAATACTAGCAGGAGCGTGTAGATGATGCCCCATATCGCGAATGTGAAACCTGCGGGAGTAATCAATGTTGGATACATGTCAGAAACCTCTCCGCTCGTTACTCCATTCAGTAATGTTGTGCTTCCAGCCAACATGTTAACTACAACCGTAGCAAGGAAGGCAACAATGTTGATGCCCTGCAAGAAAACCGGTTTTTTAAACACCATAAAAGTACATTATCTGCTGACTTTTCATATAAGAATTCTCAGTAATCCATCCAGACCAGTAAGATTAGTTAGTGCAGCGGGCAGAAATCGAACCTGCGAAACCGTATGATAACATGTTGAAATCGGTTAAACCATACCTTATTGGTTGAATTTGGCAAAGATTTAAAATTGTTTTATCATAACTATTTCAATATGGGACCTTATTCACTTTTACCTATCGGTAGGCATGCCAAAGAGCTTATTGAACATGCTTCTGAACATTTACGAAAGAATTCAGAAAAAGATTTAATAATAGCCCTGATTCACGCTGATAACTCTATTGAGATTATGTTGAAGGAATACCTAAGGTTCCATAAAAATAAACCTTGGAGAGCAATAGATAATCAAGGTTTTATCAAACTTTTAGATTCATCCAAAGATCTGAAAACTGTCGAGAATAACAGAAGCCAATTTGTAGCATTTCACGATATACGAAATGCTTTGTACCATACAGGTACTTTTGCTCCTCGTAAGGGAGATGTTGAATCTGCTTTATATTTCTCACAGTTGCTCTTTAATGAATTACACCCGAATTTTGCATTTAAAGATTTGAGGTTTGCAAATCCAAGCCTTCATACAATAAATCGCTTGGCTGGTGAATTCGGAGATAAGAAACCGTATGTGACCGAAATCAGACTAACCAGAAAATTAGTGGACTATTTCAAGAAAAAAGGATACAAAGTTCGAGTTAATCCCAAATTTGCTGGAACAACTATTATGGCTGATATGTTACTCATGAGAAAAGATGAAACTATAGTTGTGGAAATCAAAGCTAGAACAAAAAGCAAAAAAGTTCTCAATAGTGCAATTTTTCAATTGGCAGGGTTTGTTAACGCAGTACAGAAAGAGTTACCTACAAAGAAAGTAAAAGGATGGTTAGTCACCAACACTACCTTTAGCAAAGCAGCGAAGAGCGCTGCTCGTAAATTGGATATTAGACTAATTTCAGGCGATGAACTCGAAAACATGCTACCTGAAATAGTTTATTTTTATTGAAAATATCCTGACGTTGACAGCGATTCTAAATTATTTTTCGGCTCATTTGTTCAGCATATGTTGGACTAAAAGAATCAGCTGGTGCGGCGGGCAGGAATCGAACCTGCGAACCCCTACGGGAGAGGATAGCTCACCAACGCTGATCTTGAGTCCTCCGCGTTTGACCTGGCTTCGCTACCGCCGCCCCATCCCTTTCAGAAGAAACCCTATACTTGATTTAAGCCTTACCTAACACCTACTCAATAACAGTTCCAACCCGTTCCCCCTTCACCGCAGACAACACGTTCCCTTCATCAAAACCATTAACCACCACAGTCCTCAACCTGATCCTGCGAAGAATCTTAACAGCCTCAGGATCAAGAATCTGATTAATCCCCGCCCTATGCCGATCCTCCTCAAAAAGCCGCTCAAGATCATCAAACCTTAGCTTGTCAAGCTTTTCTGCATCAGAATATTTCTTTGGGTCTCTGGTGTATATTCCATCCACATTCGAAGCCTTCACCAACAAATCAGCCTTCACCCTCTCACCAACCAAAGCAGCCACAGCATCCGTGGTCATGCCCGGACGTAAACCCCCCATAACAACAACCCTACCCCCCCTCAAACAAGCAACAGCATCACCCAACGTAACTGACACGTTTCCACAGCTAGCCTCACCCAAACACAACACAAACAACCTAGCGAACAGACGCGAAACGTGAATCGCAACCCAATCCCTGTCAGCCTCAACCAACCCCAGATCAGCAGCTACCCCGATGAACTCTCTAGCTAAAGAGCCGCCGCCAACAACGAGGATAACCTCATGGTCCTGCTCCCTCAAAGTCTTCAGCAAATCAACATATCTGCCGATCAGGGAGGCATTGAGAGGAGAAGCCACCACAGAACCGCCGACGCGAACCACAACCCTCAATCGTGAAACCTCCATCCCTCATAGTTCACGCTAACTAACAATATAACATTCTCTACCCTTTTTCAGATTCAAATGCCTTAATAACGATTCGCCACCATAAAATAACAGTCACACCCTCCCCGGTGAAAAAACATGAACGAACTTGAACTGGTCTTCTTGGGAACAGGAGGCGGAAGATTCGCCACCATAACCCAAAAAAGAAGAACCGGAGGAATCCGCTTCCTATCAAAAAGCCTCAACCTCCACATGGACCCAGGTCCAGGAGCGCTAATCTACTCTTTAGAAGCTGGTTTGAGTCCCCAAGAGCTCCGTGCAGTGCTGGTTTCCCACAGGCACCCAGACCACTACACTAACGCGGAGGTTCTAATCGAAGCCATGACCGGAGGCATGCTGAAGAAACGGGGAATCGTAGCCGCTCCCCCCAACATCTTAAGCGGAAACATGGAAACCGGACCGGTAATCTCTACGTACCATCAGAGGATGACCGGAGAGGTGATAGAAGTGAAGCCCGGCGTCAACTTCAGAGTAAGCGACACCAATGTAGTTGCCACAGAGACCAGACACACTGACCCTGAAGCCGTTGGTTTCAGATTCGAAATTCCGGAGGTCGGAGCCATAGGATACACAGCGGACACACAATATTTCGAAGGCATTGAAGAAGGATACCGGGGAGTTAGACTCCTCATCATCTGCGTCATGAGACCCTTAGGAAGCCCATGGAAAGGACACATGACCCCCAGAGACGCTGCCAAAATCGTGGAAGAGATAAAGCCTGAATTCGTTGTAGCCACCCACTTCGGAATGAAAATGCTCTATAGTGAACCAGCCCACGAAGTTAAACTGATCGAAGAGAAAACCGGAGTTCCCACCGTAGCCGCCTTTGACGGAATGCACCTGCGAGTGGGCAAACAAATTACTGTTGAAAAGACATGAAGAAATCAGCAGGGCTTAGAAGAATCCCTGAAACCTAACTGAATAGATTGGCATAAAGAAGTGCGGGCTCACAAGTAGATTTTCAAAACTTTGCTCGCATATAATATATATACTATGTAGATGCTTATCGCGAGTTCAGGTATCAAGTAGCTTCCGTTATATATGGCAGAGTAGATCACGGGATTCATTCCTTCTGGTGCATACGTTGCCCAAAATACGAAGCCTGAAATAAAATGCGCCAGGAACCGCCCAATTACACCTATAGTTACGCCGAGGAAGGGGCGTTTCTGGAAGAAGCCTGCGAGTCCAAGCATGCCGAAAGCGATGGGATAATCAAGCAATACTTGGAGTGGATGGACAATATAGGGAAAATCCACTGCAAACTGGACTAAGCCGTACACTGCAGCTGAGAATAGTCCTAACTTTGGTCCTCTTCTTAGGGCTAGCCACAGAATTGGCACCGTGGAGGCGGCGGTTACAGACCCGCCTTGTGGGAGACTAAAAATTTTAATGTGACTGAGAACTGTGGCAAGAGCCACAAACACAACAATTTCCGCTATTACCTTTGTTGAAAACATTCGTTTAATTTCGTTCAATTCTTTCCCTCCGCCAGCATTACCTGGATCAGGTTCCTAGGGTCGACGACCAAAGCAGTCGTCCTCTCAGCCGGGTAATCCCAGCTCCCCTGCACCCATCACAAGGAGAATATTCTTCATATTTAAGGTTGACTAACAAGTGATACTGTTAAGTTATTTGTGATGAAATAATGCCTTCACTTCAGTTCTTTAGTAATATATGTTTGAGTATGATGTCTTAAGACTCGTGAATAGTAAACCTTATATGTACTTATGTTGTTTCTACATATGTAGAACTAGTACGTAATACGTACGTACTCTGAACTACCAGCACCCCCGACCCCTCGACGCACCAGCACCCTTGGCTCTAACGCATCTTACTGTACGTATTTATGTAATAGTTCTAAAAAGAATGAATAAATGGAGGCGATTAAATGGATGAAAAGGCGGTTAGTGCATTTGCTCAACCAGTTCGTAAGCAAATATTAGATGAATTACTAACCAAAAGAACACATGCAAGTGATTTAGCTAGAAAGATTGGATTAGATCGCCCAACAATTTGTTACCATTTAAGTCGATTAGAAGAAGCATCATTAGTATCTGCAGAATATGTAATCTTAGAACAGCATTCACCAGGAAGGGCTGCAAAGATGTACTCTGTTAACAACCAAAAATACGAACAAACTCTGAAAGAAGTTAAGCAATTATCAGAAATGCTATGAACTTCCTAAGCTGAATATCGATTGAACAACCGGAAACATTCTACCCATTAAGCTGTCTTTCAACTCAGTCATTCTTTGGGTGTTTAGTTCTTCCTCTGAATTAAATCGAAATTCGTCAGGATCGACAAAATACAATCCACAAGCTTGTCCATTAACACATTTACAAGCGAAGTCAAACTGCCCAAATTCAAAAGGTATTCCATTAATTGAAAGATTAACATCAGATAAACAAAAGATAGCGGTGTAATCCTCCTTTTTTTCAAACGCATCAAACGTTTTAACTGGTGTTCCATTCTCATCAGTCCAGAGGTAAATCTCAATTTTCTTATAGGTTATCCCTTTAACCGAAAAGATATTGTGTAGTAGTTTGTCAAACAATTCCTCTGCCATGATGAGTCACTTATACCCATATCAATTATGTGTCATGTTTTTAAGTTTTATGAAATTGTTTTCCTTATTCTTTTATATAGAAAAGCGCAAGTTCGTCATGTTTGTGGTATCTTGTGGATATACCACAAGCTATATATACTGCTTGGTAGCTTATAGTATACCTGTGAGATACCAATGCAATGCAAATATTGTTGCTCCGAAAAAGTCGTAAAAGATGGCAAAGTAAAAGGCAAACAACTTTACAGGTGCAAAGATTGTAAGAAACGTTTTTACATGAACGGTAAATTCGCAAAAATGAGAACTGGCAAGAATCTCATAGTTACTGCTCTCAATCTATATTATGACGGTCTATCTCTACGCAAAACTCAGAGAAACCTGAAACAGATTTTCGGAGAAAGCGTAAGTCAAGTAACGATATTGAACTGGATTAAGAAATATTCAGTACTGGTTAAGGAGTATGTGAAGACGTTAGTTCCTCAGCTTTCAGGGTTATGGCATGAAGACGAAACTATGGTTAAATGTGAAGGTCGCAATGTATGGTTCTGGGAAATGATAGATGAGGACACACGGTTCTTAGTAGCGTCTCACCTTTCAGGAACAAGAACCCTCAAAGACACAATCGCCATATTCAAGAAAGGTTACGACCAGAGCAAAGTTCGACCAAGAGCAGTATTTGTAGACGGAAGCCACGTTTACAATAGAGCTTTCAACAAAGTCTTTTACTCCCGATACAAAGCTGACAGAGTTGAGCTAGTTCAAAGAGTTGGAATAAGAACTAGAGAAACCAACAACATAGTTGAAAGGCTACATGGAACATTAAAGGACAGAACTAAACCCATGAGAGGATTCAAAGGCTACGAATCTACTAGGGCAATTCTGGAAGGTTTCACGGTTCATTACAACTTTGTAAGGGAACATCAAAGCTTACTAGGTAAAACGCCTGCTCAAGCTGCAAGAACTGGTACACCTTCCAGTTGGAAGGGATTGATCGAGGAAGCCACAAAATATGAAGCAGAGCTATTGGCGAAAGTCACAAACCAAAATAATAACCAGATAGATAACGAAATGGTGGTGATAGCAAAATGAGGAAACTGTTAGTAGCTCTTCCAACTGACATCGTTAAGCTGTTGGATAATGAGCTTATCGGTAAACTAGGGGAAGGGTACTCGGACACTCTCAGAACAATCATTATGAATTGGTTATCTGAGAAAGGTTATCTCAATAAAGGTGGTAAATGTGAAGCATAAGATTAAACGTGATTTAGCAGAAGAAGTTGATTTACTGGATACAATGCTTACAAGTCTTGTGGAATTGCTAGAAGAAAAAGGAATAGTTACTCAAGAAGAATGGGAGAAACGGATAAAAGAGAAAGTTGAAGTTTAGTTTATTGTTTTCTTAATACCAATGAACCATCCTTGTTGATAAACATAATAATATCTTTTTCTTTTAGGTTAAATGCTTGCATGACTCTTTTTGGAATGGTTATTTGATGATTAGTTGGAATTGTAACTACTCCAAGTACGATGTCCGTCAAGAGTTATCTCCTCCTGATTTAATGTGTAGTTTAGGCTTATTTCTTTATTTGTTGGAAAACTACATAAATTAAAGAAATTAAAGAAATCCGTATAAAATGTAAAAATACGGAAAATGTTATAAGGTACAGACGTATAATAAAAAAATGCAGATGTTAGGGAGTGGCGGTTATCACCGTCGGACACAAACAGTTCCGACCACCACGGTTTAATCTCCAAGCCCCATGGAAGGGTTTCCAATTTATATCCGTGGTGCGTGAGTCTGCTCCGCCACCCTTTCCTATGCTGTAACTTATAGTTACTATAACTTACACTTACTTTGTCATAGTTGCTAGTGCATTATGTCCTTTTTCAGTTATAGCGTAGAATATCAGTTTACGTTTACCTATGTGAAATCCAACCACATATCCATATCGTATTAGGTTGTTGAGAACGTGTACTGTGTACCCTACTGAAAGCTTAGCTTCTTCCGCTATTTGTTCTCTCGTAAGTGGTTCTTTAGATTGAAGCAATGCTTTCACAACATTCATCGCTGAAGTCTTACTAAGAAAGCTTAGTTCAGCACGGGATTTCTGAACTTCTCCAACTGTCGTTTTCTTTCCATCAATATAGATTACAGTTGAATCCAAATCCTCAGGTTGTTTAGGCAACACATTCATCTCCATAGGTAACAAGAGCATAAGATACATAAAAGGTTTATGTTCACAAAAATTGTTAGTGATTACAATTTTTTTGTTTAGAATATAATGGTGATTTATTGAGCAAGATGGTCATTAAAACATGCACTATCTTAATATTAGCTTCATCAAAGTGCCAATAAATAACATAGAGACTCTTCGTAAAATCCATCAACCGACAACTTTACAGAAGCTGATATTTCTCAATGACTATTCGACTGCCATCACAAATAACTTAACAGTATCCTAACAAGTAACAGTTTAAGACCTCAACTAGGATAATGATCTGGGAGAAATGTCTGAAGGGATGGTGTGGCAGTTTTGAAATTTAACAAGAAATATTCTGGGTTACTAGCAGCGATATTCATGACATTAGCTTTGGATTCAACGATGACCTTCGCAATGACCACAATAAACACCGGCTGGACAGCAGGGTTCATCCAGAGATTTGCGAAAGGATGGGCAATCGGTTTTTTTGTGGCTTTGCCAACAAGCCTCTTGGTCATTCCATTGGCGAGAAGGCTAGTGAAGAGATTGGTTTCAGACTAGAGGGCAATATGATGAAATCAAGTAAAATGTTAGTCTTAGCAAAATAAGGAAGAGTGTGACTGAAGACAGATTGACATCTAATAGATGCTAGCCCATAATTGTTATAAACCATTACCCGTTATCGAATTCTATGCCAACTAAAGTTCATTGCGCCCATATCCTCGTTAAAACAGAAAAAGAAGCGAACATGGTTTTAGAGCGTTTGAAAAAAGGAGAAAAATTTTCACACATTGCCAAAGAAGTTTCATTATGCCCCTCCAAAAAACGGGGCGGAGACCTTGGAACCTTTGGTCAAGGACAAATGGTTAAGGAATTCGAAAAAGCTGCCTTCGCCCTCCAGAAAGGACAAATTTCACCAATCATAAGAACCAAGTTTGGATACCACATAATCCGGAGGCTTGAATAGCACTGCGTTCAAGGCTTATGGATTTTGAAGGATCACTCTCTGCTTGAGGGCATTGCCACAAAAAGTGGCCAACAAGAAAATTTGGAATATCCCAAAAAATTGTGAAAGCATTTCAAGATTCAAAACTCAACCAACTCCTAGGACATGCGCACGTGCTCCTCAATTTCGAGAAGGAGTAATATGCTGATGGTTTGTTTCACCATGTGGGTTCTCTTTGAATTCGTGCCAGTAAGTCACTTCTGATAATATTGCAACATGCGGTGCGGTGCCAATAATTTGGTAACGTTTACTAACTATCATCTTTCCGCGAACGCTACATTTTTGGTGGCATATTCTAACATTGGACAAGAATTATCACCTCCATATTTCAGTCCACAAATCCATGCGCGCGCAAATCATCATCTTTTCAGGTGCACTCGCGTCTCAGAGTTGTAAAGAAATTACATTTAAATCATATGAAATAGCAATATGAATCATTTTTATTATTCAGTTGGATTCTGATTTAGAATTATACTCTAGTCGTTCAAAATTTTAGAGTTATAATATGTCTCCAAATTGTCGCGATTGAACCAATTGCCATCATGCTCACGGTGGTTATGTGACTCTCTCGCATGTGCGCACAGCAAATTTCTTTCCAGAAGATTTGGGAGGAGGAGAGCAGTGTGAAACCTTAAGAAACGAGGGGAAAGGAGGCTCCCTATATAATATACGAACTTCTTATCAGGTTAACACATAATAAGAGGGCTTGGACAGTGGGCGCGCTACTGTTAGATTTGACTATAATTCTGGAAAACTCTTTTAAAGACATAGAACATTTGGAGGGTCTAAGAAACGGAGCAGATTCAAATGAAAAAAAGTGTAGTTGTCTCTCTTGTTTTCGTTGGCATTATCTCCTTGTTTTTCACTTTCATTCCGAACGTGCTCAGTCAACCGGAACATGTTGAAGTGCTGAGCTATAGCTGGTACATTAGTGAGGGCGGCTATTTGGTTGTGGTTGGTGAAGTGCAAAACGTAGGCCCCAACATTATAGACTATATATATTTGGAGGGAGCTTTTTATACAAAGGATGGAGAGGTTCAGGCATTTAGTTCGACATTGGCTTATTCTGATCATATTCATCCACAGCAGAAAGCACCATTTTACATGTACTTTCCCCCTGAAAGTAGCTACACAGGTGACTATAGTTGGGTTTCAATTGGTCTTGACCGTGTGGAATTCTTGACCAGTTACGGTAATCAAACTGATTATTATCAATATCCAGACTTAGAAATCATTGGTGATACAGCTCACATCTCAGGTGGTCTCTACACGGTCACGGGAAGCGTTCGAAACACAGGCGATGAAGCGGCGGGCAGACTCTGGGTTGTAGCGACTTTCTACAATGCCTCAGGACATGTAATCTCGGTAGGCTACTCTGATTATTTGACTCCCAATTCGTTACTCCCTGACCAAACTACCTCGTTCACAGTAACTCCACTTGGTTCCACAGCTCAAATATCAACTCAAATTACAGACTATGCACTGCTGATTCAAACGGAAGCACCAATCATTCCAGAGTTTCCATCATTCCTCATCTTACCACTATTCATGGTCACAACACTGCTGGCAGTCATAGTCTACAGAAGAAGGCTATTGAAAAGGGCTGGTACGTAATAGCGCGCACATTGCCCGCGAATTTAACCTATCTTAAATGATGAAATGCAGAAAGGCGGCATCTTCCCGGTAATAATCAAGCATTTCATCATTTAACACATAGCCAAGAGGCTTGAAGAGCACACAGTTTATCGCTAAGATTTTATGTTTCACGTATCAAAAACAACAATAATAGTTATGAACCACCCTGTAGTAGAAACGGAAAGGAGATGCTGATGACAGATTTCAAAGTTAAAGACCAAAACTTGGCCCCTCAAGGAGCCCTCCTCGCCGAATGGGCAACAAAACACATGCCAGTTCTAACCCAGATCAGGCGCCGCTTCGAAAAAGAAAAACCCTTAAAAAACGTCACAGTAGGCGCATGCCTTCACGTGACCAAAGAAACCGCTGTTCTTGCAGAAACTCTCAAGGCTGGAGGAGCAGAAGTCGCACTGTGCGGATCCAATCCCCTCTCGACACAGGATGAAGTGGCAGCATTCCTCGCTGAGAAGGAGATAAAGGTCTATGCTTGGCGCGACCAAACAACCGAAGAATACTTCTGGTGTATAAACAGGGTACTCGACTATAAGCCCCGAGTCACGCTGGATGACGGCGCTGACTTGGTAGGCACCCTTCACAAGGAAAGAACTGACACATTAGATGAAGTAACTGGGGGAACCGAAGAGACCACTACCGGCGTCATCCGTTTGCGGGCTATGGAAAAGGACGGAGCTCTCAAATACCCCATCATAGCCGTTAACGACGCCTACACAAAATACCTGTTTGACAACAGATACGGCACAGGACAGAGCACACTAGACGGAATCCTCCGTTCCACAAATCTCCTGCTGGCGGGAAAAAACTTCGTTGTGGGCGGCTACGGCTGGTGTGGCAGAGGACTAGCCATGCGAGCCAAGGGAATGGGCGCCCAAGTTATAGTCACAGAGGTAAATCCGACAAGGGCTCTGGAAGCAGTTATGGATGGTTTTCGAGTGATGCCCATGGACAAGGCAGCAGAGATAGGCGATGTCTTCGTAACCCTCACTGGAAACACGAGCGTTATTCGAAAGGAGCATATGTTGAAGATGAGGGATGGAGCCATAATCGCCAACAGCGGGCACTTCAACGTCGAGATAACCATACCGGATTTGGAGAAATTGTCATCCTCGAAGAGAACTGTGCGACCAAATCTGGAAGAGTATAGTTTGAAGGATGGAAGGAAACTGTTCTTGTTGGCTGAGGGGAGACTGGTGAATCTTGCCGCGGCAGAAGGTCATCCGTCAGAGGTCATGGATATGTCCTTCGCGAACCAAGCTTTGTCAGTTGAGTATCTGGTGAAACAGAGAGCAATGGAGCCTAAGGTTTACCGAGTGCCCAAGGAGATAGATGAACTTGTGGCGCGCCTGAAATTGAAGGCTATAAACGTGGAAATTGATGAACTTACTGAAGAACAGAAGAGGTATTTGGCTACTTGGGAAGCTGGAACTGCCTGATTCAGCAATAAAGCTTATAATAGGGTTATAGATAGAATTGGCTACATTGTGGTGAATAATAGATGGTTAGTAAAGATCAAGCTATCGGATGGATAATCTTCTTGGTTTGTGCAATAGTTGCAATTGCGTATGTCGTCGCCATGATATGGCCAGGGGAAGTAACCGACTTGCTCGGATTGAATTGGGGAACAGAAACCTTTCGTCTTTACCTAGTTGCGGTTCCAGTGCTGGTCGCTTTCGCAGCTATCTTAGCAATAGGTGCATGGATTGGCTGGACAATGGGTACTACTCCACCTCCGAGACCAATAGAAGAGATCGAGGCCGAAAGCTAACAAAATAAGAGAAAAACAGTTATTCTCTTCCTTTCCCTTATATTTTGGTAGTGTTTCAATTGAACAAAATAAAGGGAATAGTTCTTTGTGGAGGAAAAGGTACAAGACTTCGTCCTCTTACACATTACATTCAGAAGACCATGGTTCCCGTGGGAGTGAAACAGAAGCCGCTTCTAGAATACGTGGTTCGCCTATTCAAGTTTCACGGAATCAAAGACCTAGTTTTTCTGGTCAACTATAAGGCAGAGCAGATCATAAATTACTTTGAGGATGGTTCCAGATTTAACGTGAGAATATCCTATGTGGAGGATGATCCTTCTTCGAAGGGAACTGGCGGTTCCGTGCTGAATGCCTGCAATGAGGATGCGGTGAATACCGAGGACACCTTGCTTGTCTATTACGGCGACATCATAACAAATATGAATCTCACAAACCTTCTACAATATCACACAGCCAAACAGGCTTGGGGCACTGTTGCGTTGTCTTCAGGTTTTAAAGTTAGAGTGGGTCTGGCGGATCTAGATACGGATGGGAAGATTCTTGGATTTGAGGAGAAGCCTACTTTAGAGAAGCCGGTGAGCGTTGGAATCTCTGTCTTGAAGGGAGAATTGCTGGAGGACATGAAAGTCTTGAAGGGAGAGAAACAGGAATTGGATCTGATGGGAGAAGTATTCCCGCACTTGCTAGAAGTTGGCAAACCAGTTTACGGCTATGTTTCAAAGGCCTTTTGGTATGATGTTCTCAGCACCGAAGCCTACGAGAAACTGGACCCAAAGCTAGTCGATGAAACTTTCAGGGATATTCTGGCTAAGTAACTTTTACTTTATGTTTCTGGGGTATCTGTCTTTTTGCACCGTTGTTTCATAACTTTTATAAAGCGTTACTTGCGTTAGTAGCGATGGTTGCTGGTGATTCGTTGGAACCAAGTAGAAAACCGTTGAATGCTTTGACAAAACAGTTGAATAACTACGTTGCTATTGTCCTGAAGAACGGGGTTGAATATAGAGGCACCATGATTCGCTGTGACAGTCACATGAATGTGTTGTTGGAGAAGGCTACTGAACGGGTTAATAATCGGTTGACCGCCAACTATGGAAGTATTCTCCTTAGAGGAAACAACATTCTATACATCTGTACAGACGTACCCCGCGAAAAATAACCTAAACTTTCATGGTTTCCCGTTGTTTTGTATGCTGTCAACTTAGTTCTTGGAATCTTCAGTGACGTAGGTTAAGGCGTCTTTCAGTTTGTTTTTTAGTCCGTGTTTTCGTTGGAAGAGGGTTAACACGTTTTTTAGGTCTCTCTTTAGGAATTCTTTTGCGTTGGGGTGTTTTATGGTGACGTTTTGGGGCCAGTCTATTATGAGAATGTGTTGATTTGGTTGCAGGATTATGTTGTAGGGGCTGAGGTCTCCATGGATTATATGGGCGTCTCGGTAGGCTCTTTTCACATTGACTAAAATTTCGTTTAGTATAGCCTGTGGATTTTGTAGTTTCTGGTGGTGGTAGAGTTCTGCGCCTTCTATCATGCTCATAACTAGGACGTGGCGGTTCTGTTTGATGGGGTTTGGAACGGCTACGCCTTTGGGGTGGAGGAGTCTGAGGGCTTTGTATTCTTTTTTGGCTGCGATTCTGGATTGTTGGTGCCAGTCGGGCGTGTAGCTGTATTTTGCCATGTAGCCTCGTTTGCGTTTGGTTTGTTTGAAGCTGGTTCGTCCTAGGCGGTGAAATTTTATTGCTACCTGCTGTTCTGTTGGTGTGAGGGCGTCGTAGACATCTGATTCTTTTCCTACGCCTAGGGGCTTGCCGAAGGCGTCGATTACATCTGCTTTTACAAGGGCGTTTATGGCTAGGGCGTCATAGCCTGCTGTCGTTAGGCTGTAGCCTACATATTGTCCTCGCCAGCCTTGAAGTAAGCCTTTTTTTGTCAGGTTTGGCAGTCGATAGTCTATTTCTTGGGGTGGGAGTTCTGCTTGTTTGTGGATGGCTTCTCTTGGTGCATGTTCATAATTTTTCATTTGCTCTTCGATGGCTAGCAGTATCTGAAGGTCTTCAGGCTCAAGCTCACGAAAGACTCCCACAGCAACATCAACGGCAGACATAATCAAGCATCTAATGTGTGAAAGAACACTTAAGGAGTTTACCGACTCCTCAAGTTTCTAGAACAACCGCAAACCAATTAAATCTTAATCATACACAAAGAATTAGACGTGAACTTTTATCTGGAAAACAATTGTAAAAGGTAAAAGGGGGAGATTATGATTCAAACCGCAATTCTCGGAGGCGGGCCAGCAGGAGCCTATTGCGCTTGTTGCCTCACTGAAAATGACATTTATCCAACCATCTTTGACCCTACACATCCGAGGGAGAAACCTTGCGGTGGACTTGTAACCGTTTTGGCGCAGAAGTGGTTCCCGTTTTTGAATCGAATTCCGATAGAACACAGCAGAAGAAACAGAATCAATTTGATAATGCCTAGCGGGAACCGAATATGTCTTCACCTCAGAAATTGGATTCTAGGTTTTTCAAGATTGAAGCTCGATCAATATCTGGTTAATAGGGCGGTAGGGAAAGGTGCAGAATTGATTGAGGAAAAGGTCGTTGCTTTGAAAAAGAAAGGAAATTTGTGGCAATTAAAAACAGCAAAACAAACTTACATGGCTAAGTTCCTAATTGGGGCTGATGGTGTTAATAGTATAG
The DNA here is from genome assembly GCA_964623205.1 of uncultured Candidatus Bathyarchaeia archaeon. Taxonomy (GTDB): domain Archaea; phylum Thermoproteota; class Bathyarchaeia; order Bathyarchaeales; family Bathyarchaeaceae; genus Bathyarchaeum. The sequence continues at coordinate 20,461 of CAZUQX010000009.1, forward strand.
TTAGAAGGGAAGTCATTGGTCCTTTAAGTGCAAAGGACAAAGGTTTGTGCGTGGGTTATTTGGTTAAGGAGTTGGAAGATGAAGATATCACCATAAAGTTCTCACCTTACCGTAAAGGCTTCATATGGGTGATTCCAAGAACATTAAACACCAGTTTGGGAATAGCAACTACCGAGATTTCAGTTTCGCGTGAACTAAAAAAAGAGCTAGATATGTTTATACAACAAAATTACCCCGATATCAAGAAAATCTCTAGTTGGGCAGCTTTGATTCCTAACGTCAAAGACCCGAAAATATTCAATACACCACTGGCAGGAACCAATTGGGCATTAATTGGTGATGCAGCTGGTCATGTAGATCCAGTATCAGGAGAAGGTATACTGTATGCTCTCTTGGATGGCGAATTAGCGGCCCAAGCAGTAGCTGAGAATGCTCCTAAACAATTTGACAAATTGTGGAAAGAAACGTATGGGATTAACCTGTTCAGAGCAATTAAGATGAGAAAGTGGATATACAAAAAACCCGTTCTAGAGCTCTATTGTGAAAGCCTCAGATTTCTAAACCGTATTCAATCTACGTTTATTATATGAACGTGCGTGTGTATTGACTATATGCGCGCGCATTCAAAGAATTGTAGTTCTTGGTATCCATGTTTTTTGTTAATCTCTTAGAAACTTCGTAAATAGTATTTCTTCATAGATCAAAGCTTCAAGGGTCTGTCACTTCTTACTCACCCGAGATAGTTTTAACTCAAAATCATAAGGGTGTTTCATCAGGCAAACATCAAACATAGCAAGGAATACCATAGACAGTTATATTTCAACGATTTTGAGGTTTTCCAGTGATTTTTCTATCATTGTTTTTATGTTTAGTTTTTCTTCTGCTTTGTTTATGTCTTCTAGTTTTGCTTTGGTTGATGGTTGGTAGGGAACTGCTGTGCATGCTCCTGCCTTCTTGCTTGAAACCTTGTATGTTCCAATCTTCCTCGCCAACGCCTCAGTCTCCGTCTTGTCAAAACCCAGTAGAGGCCTATGAACAGGATATTTTCCAACAGCGTCATTCAGCACCCTCAGGTTAGTTAAGGTCTGGCTAGCCTGCTCGCCAATAGCTTCCCCAGTAACAATTCCCTCAGCCCCAAACTTCTCTGCCAAACGCTCAGCAATCCGATACATCATACGCTTACACAATAAACACGAATACTTCCTGTTGGTCTCCATGATCTGCTTCAGATTTTCGCCGTGCTGAACCACGTAAATCCTTCTGGGAAACCCAATTGCCCAACTATGCAGAACCTCAGCAACTCTCATGGCTCGTTCTGTCGTGGTCTCATCGGTATAAGGCGAGTTGTCAAAATAGACTGGTATGACTGGGCTGCCTCGCTTCATAACCAGCCAACACGCCACCACCGAATCAATTCCCCCACTGAACAATCCAACAAGTTTCGGTTGAGTGCCAAGAGGCATGCCCCCAACCCCCTCAATTACCTCTGAGTAAATGAAGGCTTCCTCATCTCGGATCTCAACCCCCAAAGTCACATCAGGACAGTTCAAATCAACCCTCAAACCCAGCTTCTCACCCAACTCGTCGAGAACCCGCTGACCCAACAGCCTACGAACATCAGCGCTAGAGTAGCCTTGCTTGCCAACCCGTTTACACTTAACAGCAAAACTGTCTCCCTTCTCCAGCACCAAACCCGCCAAGAACACGCTCCTATCCATCACGTCATCAAGTTTAGAGGAAGTCTCCAAAGAAGGAGAAACCGAGGAGACCCCGAAAACACGTGCCAGCCGTTGCGCCGCCTCCACTGCTGAACCAGATTTCAGATAAAATCTGCCGTGCCTACGAACAAGCTGGCTGTAAGCAACCTCATAATGCTTTAAGGTTTTCTTCAGGTTTCTAGCTAGCTGTTTTTCATACTGTCTTCGGGTCCAACTCTTCTTTAGCCACAGCTCACCACTGAAACGAATAATAACAGAATCCAAAACATCTTTCAGCTCAGTTTCCACTTGGGGCCCTCAGCAGTATCTTCTATCACCAAACCTGCCTCTTTCATCCTTGCTCTGATCTTATCCGACAACCCATACTCTCCCTTCCGGCGCAGCTCCTCCCGCAAATCAAACAAAAGCTTCACCAAATCATCAGTAATCTTCTCGCCAATCTCCTTAGTCTTCTCTTTCTGAAAGAGACCCAACACCTTCCCCAACTCTGAGAAGTCACCATAAACCTTTTCCAGAAGCTTCCTGCTCACCGTTCCCTGTTCATCCAGAAACCTGTTAATCTCCTTGGACAAATCAAAAAGAGCAGCCAACGCTCTGGGAGTGCTAAAATCTTCATCCATAGCTTCGACGAATTCGCCTCTAAGCTTCTCAACGCTCCCCTCGAAAGCCTTCTCCACCTCACTCAGCTCCCGTTCAACCGAAACTTCCATTGCTTCCTCGATAGCCTCCAAAGTGTTAATGAGCCGCTTCAAGTTGGCTTCGGCATCCTTGAGTTTCTTGTCAGTGAAATCTATCTCGTTCCTGTAATGAGTGGACAATACGAAGAGCCTGATCGCCTCAGCATCATACTTTTCTAGCGCATCCCTGACAGTAACATAGTTCCCTAATGACTTAGCCATCTTCTCCCCATTTATCGTAAGAAAACCCGTGTGCAACCAATACTTGACAAAAGGCTTCTTCCCAGTCACCGCCTCACTCTGAGCAATCTCGTTCTCGTGATGAGGAAAGATTAGGTCACGAGCACCACCGTGAATGTCAAACTGCCATCCCAGATACTTCAAACCCATAATCGCACACTCGATGTGCCAGCCGGGAAAACCAGTGCCCCATGGACTCCACCACTTAAGAATAGTGTCCTTGTCAGCTCTCTTCCATAAGGCGAAGTCTCGGGGGTTCTTCTTGTCTGGATGAACATCGAATCTGGAGCCCTCAAGCATGGCTTCAGGATTGATTTTTGAGAGTTTCCCGTAGTCGTCCAATTTGGATACGTCAAAGAACACGTTTCCGTTAACTTCATAGGCGTATCCCTTCGTTATCAGGGACTGGATTGCTTCGATCATGTCGATTAGGTGGCCTGTGGCTCTGGGAGAGATGTCTGGTCTCTTAACGCCCAATGAATCGAGGTCTCGGAAGTATTCTCTCATGTAAACTTCCACTAGTTGCATAGGCTCGATTCTCTCTTCTCTCGCCCTCTTCACAATTTTATCCTCAGCCGTGTCCTGAGTTAGATGCCCCACGTCTGTGATGTTCTGGACGTAGAAGACCGAGAAGCCCTTGAATTCTAGCCAACGGACAATGACGTCAAAGGCGACGTATGTTCTGGCGTGACCTAGATGCGCCCAGTCATAAACCGTGGGTCCACAGACGTATATTCCCACATGCTTATCCCTAAAGGGTTTGAACTCTTCCATCTTTCCGCTCATCGTGTTGAAAACTCGCAAAACCATCCTTTTCACCATAAATGAAGATTTTTCGATCTGGAATTGATTATCGTGTACCTCAAACAAAAACTTAGAGACTACCCATGATTTAAATTTATACAGAGATTAGCTAGTTCGTCTCCCATTAGTTAACAACTTTTGGTGAATATATAGTGATGGCAACCAGGAACAACGTAGAGAATATTAGAAAATGGAATCTGAAAGCGTGTGTAAAATAGGAAATGGGCGATTTCACGGGAGATTTAGTGTCTAGATTTTGGATTCATTAATTCAGAACAGGGTGGCGACATCTCCCCGCAATTCCCCCTTTTTTAGCATCTGTATTCTCAATTCATAAACGATTTAGATGATGAACCACAAAATTTCTGAGGAAACAACATGGATTCTCCCAGAAAAGTTGCGATTTTTCTTTATTGCTCAAGTATATTGGAAGAAAAAACTTTCCATATGTACTATGAACTGGGTCAAAAAGTTGGTCATCCTACTGTCAGAGATTGGATACTGTCTATTGCATATGATAGTCGTAGACATTCTACACTTTTGAGAGAAATAAGCGAGGCTATTGTTGATAAGCTTCCAAAGGAAAAAGAATGCAAAAAAGGATTACAAAAAACTTGGGAAAACAATATTGTTTTATCCAGGGAAATTTCAGATAAAGCAACATTTGACTCAAAAAGTCTTCGTGAATTAGCTGAGAAATTAGCGGTTTTCGAGTATTCTCTATCTGAAGAGTATTCTACGCTTGTTCAGTTACAGACTCTTCAATTTATGAGTTATGAAATCTACCAATCGTACGGTATTGATATGGAGTATGCTAAGGGTGTTTTCGAGTCCATAATTGATGATGAGAGGAAACATCGGGAGACCCTTTTCAAAATAATTAGATTTCTGTCTGAACACGACGTGGAAAACAATCCAAAATTCAAGTATCAGCGTCCCGATGCTTGGTATCCTCCACCAAGAAAATAAAAGATACATGATCCTATAGACGAGTTTAATGGCGATTAGCTCTTCCAATAGGTTGGAGTAAAACTTCCAAGAGTTAAGGAAAGGTTGTTCTTTCCATTATGGAGACATCACCATTGTGTTTTTGCAAAACTCCCCTTTTTTTCTTAAAATGTTCCAGAAGGAATGTTGACTCTATGTCTTTTAGAAAGTTCTACCCTTTTCAAAATTATCTATATCTATCAGTGGCATCCTCAAATTTTCCTTTTTCAAAAGCAACGACTACCATGTCAAGACAGCTAAAACATTGGAGGAAGCATGCGCACTTGCCAAAGTCGGATTCAGCTACTTCACTAAAATACAGGGCGTCCAAGTCTTCAGGAAACCCAAGTAAAAGTATACTGAATTCCAGAGAAAGATTTTGGATTCATTAAACCTATATAGTCTGAACGGAGCAGATTTTAACGAGAAAAATTCAAGATGCGATGAGATTGACGGAAGAGTTTGCAGTGGTTGTTTGCCCAAATCCAAAATGTGGAAAGGAAATTGAAGAACCTATTCTCCTGACTAACCTATCTGTCACGCCAGCAGAACAGTATGATGCTTGTCCCCACTGCTTTACCAAACTGGAGCCAAAAACCACGGTTAGCCAAGATGAAGTTACGGAAATTGCGGAAGTTACGGAGGAACCTGTACAAGCTCCCTCCGGAAATGTGGTTTTAGAAAAAGCAAAGGATTCTACTTCTCAAGTATTGAAGAAAGTTGAAGGCTTGATTCTTGGTTCTAACGGACCTCAAGAAAAAGAGAGGAAAACTTCAGGTTGCCCTAAAGATTTCGGGTATCTGGCTAACCGACCAAAAGATGCACCTATCCCTCAAGAGTGTTTGCTCTGCCCAAAAATGGTAGACTGCATGCTCAAAGTGAAAGAATAAGCAAAAAATGAGCCGCAGTTTCTTGTCAGTCTGCCTTTTTAGTGAAAGAATTGTAAAGAACGGTCTGTTAAGCTGAGAACGTGGAGATTTTGGCACGAACGTTTCAAGAACTGTTTAAAAGCTTGTACCAGAAATATTAGACGTTCTAATGATTGAAGAAGCTGAAATGGACGAAGGCGTTGTACATGCAGTCGAAAGCTACAGTAACTAACTTGGGCGCAGTTCTTTTGGGGAAACACGTCGCATGTGACGCCTATGATGAGACTAGACCAATAAGAGTGGTTACTCATGCCCATGCTGACCATATGATGGGTCTGGGAAGGAGTTTGAAGAACTGTGAAGTAGCGGTGATGACTCCGGCGACCCGAGACCTGATAGACGCCCTGAAGGGTCCCCGCTTTCTCACGAGAGGGAACGTGAAAACTCTTGACTATGGAGAAGCCTTAACCTATGAGGATGAGCGACTGACGCTGCATTATGCGGATCACATTTTGGGAACTGCGCAGGCTCTTGTGGAGGATAAGGAGAAGACACGGATATTGTATACTAGTGATTTCAGGTTTTCTAGGACTCCTGTGGTTGAGGCGGACATTTTGGTTATGGAGGCTACTTATGGGGATCCGTTTCGTGTTCGACCCTTCGGGATGATGGCTGAGGGCATGCTTGTTTCTTTGGTGGAGCAGGGTTTGAAGCGGGGTACTGTCTACCTTTTTGGGTATCACGGTAAACTGCAGAAAATGATGCGAATATTATATGAGGCGAAGATAAAGACGCCTTTTATTGTTCCAGAAAAGATTTTCAGGGTTTCAACGGTTTGTGAGAAGCACGGAATGAAGCTTGGAAGAAATCTCCTTCCATTTGACGGCGAAAGGGCTCAGACAATGCTTGGTCAACGTGATTCCTGTGTTGTTTTTTATCACATGTATTCTCGGAAGAGAGTTGAGGGGGAGGCTTTGCGGATTGTTGCGAGTGGATGGCAGTTTGGTAAGCCGTGCAGGAGAGTAGGGGATGGAGAGTATGTGGTTGCTTTGAGTGACCACTCTGACTTTAATGAGCTGCTTCAGTATGTGGAGCGATGTAATCCAGAGTTTGTTATAACTGACAGCCACAGGTCAGAGGCTGCAAGAATCTTTGCAAAAGAAATCGAGAAAAGACTGAAAATTCCCGCAAAAGCAGCCCCACCATAGCCAGGACATAAGAATCTCATTTGCCCTTTTTAGATTCTTATGAATATGGATGAAATAGTCTCTTTTTAATCACTATTGCAAATAAAGTAGCAGTCAAGAATAATGGCAGAATAATCCATGATGGAAACTCTGGGACGAAACTAGCTGGTGTGTAACGTTCATTTGCTACGGATATTGGAGTTCCAAACCAACCCTCGTTCCCTCCTATTGCATATAAACTGTCATTTACGACGGCAACACCTAAACCAAAACGAGCCGTCGGCATTACAGGACCAGCAACCCACGTATCCGTTTTAGGATCGTAGACTTGATTTAGTTTGACACCATCAAGATTCTCCTTCCCCCCTATAACGAAGATTCTCTGTGTCGCTGTGTCTCCAGCGGTTACGCCCGCAGCTGCAGAATCCACGCCAGTGGGTAGAGAGGCTCCAGTGCTCCATGTGTCTGTTTCTGGATAGTAAATCTGATTAAGAGTAACACCAGTTGCACCTCCAATTATGTAGATTTTGTTATCAACAACCGCAGATGCATAAGATTCAACCCCGGTCGGATTTGGTGTTTTTGTGTTCCATGAATCGGTGGCAGGGTTGTAGACTTCATTTACAGTCAGTTTATTATTCTGAGCACCCTGAGTTCCGCCTATCATGTAGATTTTGCCGTCCACAACGTTTGCCTCCAAGGCATATCTGGGGGTAGGCATTGATGTTTTTGTTTCCCAAGTATCTGTTGCTGGGTCATAGACCTCGTTTACTCCAGTTCCCCCGCCTATACAATATATTTTGTTGTCAACAACAGCTATACCAAAATAAGTCCGTGGAGTTAGCATGGACGCTTTCGTAACCCAAGTATCCGTAGCTGGATCATACATTTCATTAGTGCCAAGATGATTTTCATAATTGTGACCCCCAATCACATATATCTTCCCTTCTACAACCGCAACTCCAAGCCCACTTCTAACTGTAGGCATAGGCTCCAAGGTTGTCCACGAATCTTCAGACGCCTTGACTAAGGGTCGGGGTGATATAACAAAAAAGAAAACCAATAATATAATCAGAGCTGTTCTTCGCTCCCCCATATTTAGTTACCTAGCTAAAACTATGTTAAAATAATTGAAAAGCGTTTTTGTCAAGAAACTTTGACCAAACCGTTGAGGTGTCTCATTCGTTTACCCAAATTCTTATTATGGCGTCTAGATGAGAATGTGTTAGGGAAGTTAGAGAGTATGGAAGGTCCAGTTGTTAAAGGTGAATCCTTCAAAGAAATCATAATAATGGAGCACACCCGCTTCAAAACTGTTGATGATCTAGCACGCTTCGCAAACATCGCAGTAGGAGGCAAAACAACAGGAGTCTACTGGGCAAACGGAGTCGTATTCATCTACTACCCCCTACCCACAACCACCGAGATTGCAGCAAAGGCACTCATCGAAGAAAAAAAGGTTTTCTGGGCATTCGTAAGCTACGCCCTCATGCCCCAATACCGACCCATAATCGAGACAAAAGAGAGAATCATGGTTCCCGTCATCGACATGACAACAAGCCCACTGTTTCAAAAGGTTGCCCAATGGCTAAAAGACCAGCCCTAAACATCTTCAGCCAACTTTTGATCGTTTAAGGAACGACTCCATATACAGGTCAAATTGCCCGCACTTCTTCAGGTAGCCACCATAATTGACAAGGGCAGCCATGCCCCGCGCCGCATCCTCCGGAGAATAAAAAGCTGGAATCCCCAACTTATCAAATCGCGAACGGATATAAAGAGCCATCTCAGTCTCGCCAACATCACAAGCAACAACAGGTTTGCTAAAGTTTTTCCTCAGCTCCGCCACCCGGTCAACGAAGTCCTCATCCAACGCCGGAAGGTGATGCAGCCCCAAAACAATGATGCCGTCGATTTCAGGGTCCTCGAAAAGAATTCGTGTACCTTGATCAAACATTTCAGAGGTCACCGAACCCGTGAGGTCAACTGGATTCAGGTTAGTTGCAAAACGGGGAATCTTGCCTTCCCGCTTAAGTTCCTCAAACTTCTCAAGGGTCTCGTCAGAAAACTTTTTCACGTTCAGTCCCAAGGACACGCATTCGTCAACAGCCATTATGCCCGGTCCGCCCGCATCCGTGATTATCGCAACATTTTTTCCAGTAGCCGGAGGCTGAAAAGCCAAGGCTTTACCCATATCAAAGAAATCTTCGAAATCTCTTGCTCTTAGGACACCAGTCTGGTTGAAGGCAGTGGAGTAGATTCTATCCGAACCTGCAATGGACCCTGTGTGAGACGCAGCAGCTCTAGCCCCAGCCTCTGTCTTCCCAACTTTCAAAGCGATTATGGGCTTCTTCCGAGTAACTTCCTTCGCAACTTCCATGAACTCTCTTCCATTATCTATACTTTCAGCATAGAAGAGAATGACCTGTGTTCGGTCATCGTGCAAGAGATAAGTGAGCATATCCGACGCAGTGACATCAGCCCTGTTACCAAAGCTAACAAACTTGCTCACCCCCATCTCTTTCCCAGACAGATAGTCTAAGGCTGCAGCTCCAAAAGCACCGCTCTGGGTCACTACTGCTATCGGACCTGCCATAGGACGGGGAGTAGCAACAACCTCATCCCCTGTAGAAAGAGTCTTCGTTTCGGGAAGAAAAAGCATATCCACGCCAGTTTGAGAATCATAAACGCCAAGACAGTTGGGACCAAGAACACGAATTCCCGCACCCTTGGCAATCGCCGTTACCTCCTCCTCCAGTTTGTGGTTTCCCACCTCACTGAATCCGGCGGTTATTACTACAGCCGCTTTCACTCCCTTTGCGGCAGCTTCCCGCATAACTTTTGGAACGATTTGGGCGGGAACAACAATAACGACTAGATCGACTTCTTCGTTTACATCTGTAACTGAAGGGTAACAGGGGAAGCCTAGGATAGTTTCTTCGTTAGGGTTGATGGGGTAAAGGTTTGCTTTGAAGAGGCCTCTTCGCTTATTGATGACGAAGTTTTTGAAGATAACGTGTCCGGCTTTCATGGTTCTGCGGGAGGCGCCGATAACAGCCACTGCCCGCGGTTGAAAGAAGGTATTCATCTGCTCAACGATCGAGCCCATTTTTCTCCTCGCCTGAACTCGTGAGTTTGAAGTTAATGTTTCATTTGCGTTGGGGTCTTATAATTACTATGGGGCGGTGTTCCACGCTCTCAAGCATCTTCCAAGTTACACCGGTCAGGTTAACGTTGAAAGTTTTTGCCATGTCCCAAACAGTTCTGCCTGTCCCTGCCCCCCGGGTTCGATTAGCTATCTTTGCAATCTCGAGAGCTTCCTCGGTTGTTATCTGAGAACCAGAAACTGCTAGAGGAGTAGCTCTTTTCTTTAATTTAAGAGATCGACCAGCCACGTAGGCTAGAAAACCTCCGAAAGAATGTATTCCTTTGAGGGGTTTTGGGCGAGGAGTGAAATGGAATCCACGTAGAGAGTAAGTCTTGTCAGTATCCACAATAACAACAGTCACCCTTTTTCCAAGTTCAGATTCAATTCGTTTCTGCAGTTGCTGAGCGATCTCTTGGGCGTTTTCCAAGGGAAGGCTGACGTAGGAGTGGGGCAGGTTGCTTCCGTCGATGGCGCCCTCTGACCCATGCGTCAGGGCTTGCAAGAAACCACTGTGCGTTAAAGCTAGCTGCTTGTGAATACTGCCCTCTTCAGGCGGATATGATCGGAGATAAGTGATGGTTCTCTCTCTTAGGTGACATAGGGGTCCGAGGACGTAGGGCCAGACAAATCGCATCCAATATTTGGCTAGAAAACGTGCAAGCCGGCTTGGTTGAATACTCTTTTCGTTGATTAGGTTGCCTAGTGCTGTGGAGACTGCTTTTTCAGAGACTGTTACAAAATCTCCGTCCGCTACTGTACCATCTATCGCCCTCACTACTTGTCTGACATAATTTTCTCCCGGCATCCAGTATCGCGTTTTAATCGCAACAGCCTTGTATCTGCCAGCCACCTTGCACCACACGTGACGCTTAATGCTCTGTTTTCTAAGGGTTTATCCGAAATAAATACATAATATTCTATAGGAAGATCGCGACTCTGAAACAATGAGTAAAGAGGCTTTGGAGGAGATTGTTGAAATGTCTGAGAAGACTGATGAGTCAGGCGTGAACATTTATGATCTCCTCTCGGAGGCTTCTGAGAAGAAAGAAGAAAAGAAGAGCAGACGGGCTGAGCTTCTGGAGTCCATGGAGGTTAAAGAATGCTTCGAAGAGGGAAGCATTAAGATTGATATGCGAACCTGCAGGGGAATAGAATGCAATTTGTGCGTGAAAGCCTGTCCCACCAACGCCCTCTACTGGAAAGCTGGAGACATCGGGATCGAAAAAGACCTGTGTATCTACTGTACCGCATGCGTGCTCAGCTGCTGTGTAGACGACTGCATCCGGGTCACCAGAAAGCGTCCAGACGGCAAAACAGAAAGTTTCAGCACTCCAAAGGATGTTTTGAAGCTAAATCGCAACATCATCTCTAGAAAAAAGCGGGAAGGCGTGAGGTCCATCTTCGAAAACCCTGAAGACTACTACACAAACCAAGAATAGGTAAATCCCCAGTCTCCGCTACTCGAACGATCGTTTGATAGAACAAAACGCTTTTAGTCACGAGTCTTATATTTCAAAAAAATATGGAAGGTGAGGCTTTTGACTAAAATTGTCTGCGATAGAAGGGATTGCAAACACTGGGTGGATGGCGAATGCTCCAAGGAAGAGATCAAGGTTAAGGAGCGCACAACTTCCGAAGAGGAACTGGCTGTCTGCGTAACCTATGAGATGGTGGCGGCTTTCTGTTAAGAAAGTTCACGAAAACTTTATGTTCCATAAGTGACCCAACAAAGTTTCTGGGAGTAGTTAGCCGTGTCTGAACAAAATTGGAAAGCGATTATTGAAGCCGCAGTGAAGGTTGAAGAACAATCCATTGCCCTCTACACCATGGCACTAGGGAATGCCAAGTATCCATCATCCAAGGTCCTCCTCAAGGAGCTTGTAGAAGAAGAGCGACACCATAAAAAGAAACTTGAAGCAATACTGCAAGATAAAAGCAAGATTTCAGAACTGGGTTCTGGCGGTGGTGCGGTTCAGGACCTTAAGATTGTTGACATGTTTGAGGATACTCCTTTATCTGAGGGGTCGGATTACGAGGCTATTCTTACATATGCGGCGAAACGGGAAAAGAGTACGTATGATTACTACAGAACATTGGCTCTGGGACTCAGAGGAACAGCTATGGGTGAACTGTTCTCCAAGCTGGCGCAGGAAGAGTTGGGACACAAAAACAAGCTTGAAAGAGAATACGACGAATGCGTGCTGACAGAGAACTAAGCACTCGAACGTGGAACATCAAGGAATAGACTGTTCAAGTCTACTTTTTTCTTCACCCGCTAACATGTGGGCTCTTCGAATCGGCTCAGGTATCCTATACTTTCCCTTACAGTCCATAACAAGTTTTATCGCTCTCTCTAACGAGACTTTGTGACCAATGCTGACGTAAACTGGCTTGGTTCCAGATTTTGTGACAACCTCAGCGCCGATGACTTCTCCTCTTTCAATTAGAGGTGCCCACCCATTCTCTCCAACCTGCTCTACCCTCCCACACAACAGACTCTTCGCTACTCCAATCGTCGGCTTGTCCAGAACCAAGCCCAGATGAGAAGCGAATCCCAGACCATAAGGATGAGCATATCCTTGTCCGTCAACCAGAAAAACGTCAGGTTCTATATTCAGTCTTCTTATCGCGGAATAAGCTGGCGGAATCTCCCTGAAGGACAAGAGGGTAGGTATGTAAGGAAAACGGGTTTTAACGTGGGCTACTTGGACTTCAACTTGGGATAATGAGGCGAGTTCGAGAACAGCCACTGCGCCAATAGAGGTTCCCTTAAGATATGCAATGTCCACTCCAGCCACGTGATCAACATTCTCAGGTAAGGTATCTTCGAGGATAAGCTTCTTTGATAGGTGTCGCTGCATGGCATGGGCTTTTTTGGCAGAAAACTTTGGGCTGAATTTTATAGGCAACTCCTATGCTTCCAAAATTCCTGATTTCAGTCTTGTCTTTCTTTATCAATTGTCTTCTCTAACTTTGAAAGGGAGCGTTCCAGCGCGCTTCTTCGAACCTCGCTGGTGATGTCCCCTCGGGTTATCTCGATGAGCCGTCTAGCAACGTCACCTTTCCTCCTAAGACCATTAATAATGATGTAGGCGTCATCCAGAGCCGTCAATTCAGAATAGATACGCTCCATCCACTCTAGACCCTTCTCAGCCACCCCCACATCTCCCTTCCGAATCAAATCGAGAGTTCTACGTCTAAGCTCCCCAATCACGTCCCCCAAAGCCAACACATAAGGAGTAACCGGGACACCAATTTCCTCCGGACTAACAAACCTGTCTTCCTGAATAAGCATGAGCAAGATGTGGGCTTCAGCGTTTTCTTCAAAGGCGGCTCCAACAGAACCACTGTAAAACAGATCAGGGTGATCCTGTGATGTCTCTCGAAGCTTCGCAAAAAGCCTCTCTGCATCCTTAAGCATGGCTTCAGCGTCATCAAATCTCTCTTGATGGGTGACCTGTATGGCTTGTTTAGAGAGGCGCGTTGCTTTCCGCATGTCCCTATGAACCTCTTCCCGCACTTCCTCTCTCTCACTCAATTCTTTCTGTATCTTTTCAAGAATCGCTTTCAACGACATTTCCTTCACAGCCAGAAACGCTTCAAAATGAAGCTTAGGCATGCTTAATAGGCTTTTCCAAGCGGCTGAGCAGAACAACACGGCTTTCTGGTGCTTCATCAAGGATGTTGTAGCCCATTTCTTCTGCTAGCTGAGACGCAAAGTCTTTGATTTCCTGTCGAGTCGGCATGTTATTGTATCCCATGCGTAGCCTTGAAAAGCCCACGTGCATGTAAGCTTTGGGTTCCATGTAAGTGGGATTGGCTTTTCTGATTAGCCGAGCGTATAGTTCGGGATGTTTCAGGTTTAGATGTCGCGCCAGAGTCAACCTGATTACCGTGGGGCACTTGAAACTGGGAAGCAAAGCCAATGTTTCATTGAGTTTCTTCCACGCGTCTGGAACATGGGGACGGCAGACCTGAGAGAATGTTTTCTGATTGAAGGCTGAGACCGATATGTACAGTTGTGTGGGTTCTTCGCTTAAACTGGAGAGAATCTCTGGAACTGTTCCGTTGGAAACTAGAAAGGTGGTGAAGCCTCGTCTGTGAAATCCTTTGATTAAATCGTCAAGATGGGAGTAAAGGGTGGGTTCCCCTGACAGGCTTATGGCTGCGTGCCGGGGCTTCATGGCTTCCAAGTATTTCTTTTGGTCGGCTTTGGTGTTTGCTTTGTATCCGCTCAAAATCCGTTTCTGCTCTCTAATACAGCCCTCAATTATGTCTTCAGGATCATCCCATTCTGGCAGCCGGGTTTCTTCCCATTCCAATTTGAGGTCTCCGCTCTGGGCGCGCCAACAGAAACTGCAACGCATGGTACAGTGAAGAACCGACGGAGTCATCTGGAGGCACTGGTGGCTCTTTATCCCGTAAAACTTCTGTTTGTAACAGGGTCGACCGTGAACTATGCTCTCGTAGAGCCATCTGCACCGTTTGGCAGCCGAGTGCCCTCCAACTAAATGGTATTTTTGCCTCTGCAGCATGCGGAGAATTTCAGTTGGAACCAAGGATTGCAACATTTCAACCTGCCAATGTCCTAGAAGGGATAAAGATTAAATCGATGTAATAAAAACTACGTGGTGCAGAAAGAGGTGTATGGTGTGGTTTATCCGAAAATTGTTAAAATGATTCCCGTTGAAAAACGAGGAACGATTTCAGAAAAACTCCTAAACTACGTGCTAAAGTCTAAGAAGGAGAACAAGTTGCCCAGCAGCATGGCAAAATGCTTCCTCAGCCGATGGCAAACAGGTACCTTTGATGATGAAGTTGGTCTTGCAGTGCTCCTTGAAACTGCTGCTGTCTTAGAACTTGAGAAGACCACGGAGTTTCTGGAGCAAGAGTGCCAGTTAGCGGAGGTTGCTAAAGCCCTTAAAGAGGCAGCATAAACTGGAGGTGTTCGATGTGGTTAAGTTTGGAATAGAATTTGTTCCCAAGGAAGCTTACTGGAAAACAGTCTACTATGCGGTTCAATCTGAGAAACGAGGCTTCGACTACCTCTGGATAACAGACCATTACAACAACCGCAACGTCTACGTCACCCTCGCAGCAACAGCAATCTACACCAAAAAAATCATCTTCGGTCCAGGAGTAACCAACCCATACCTTGTCAATCCTATCGTGACCACTCAGTCTCTGGCTTCGTTGGATGAGATGGCTCCGGGACGAGTGGTATTAGGCATGGGTGCAGGAGACAAAACCACTCTTGCATCCACCGGAATAGAAGCGAAGAAACAATTATCAGCGGTTGTAGACGCCATCGCAATCTTCAAGGCGATGCTGGAAGGAAAGAGCGTAACTTACGAAGGAAACGTTTTCCAAGTGAAGGGCACCAAATTCAACTTTAAACCAAGAGGACAAATTCCAGTTTACATAGGAGCCCAAGGACCCAAGATGCTTGCGACAGCCGGAAAAATCGGTGACGGCGTTCTCATAAACGCTTCCCATCCCAAAGATATAGATTATGCTGTTGGACAAATAAAGATGGGAGTAAGCGAAGCGGGAAAGAACATGTCCGACGTAGATGTCACAGCCTACACATCCTTCTCGGTGCACAAGAAACCTGAAAAAGCAATGCAGGCAGCTTCTCCCGTAGTTGCCTTCATAGTTGCCGGCAGCCCAAACGTGATACTGGAGAGGCATGGAATAGACTTGGAGAAGGCGAATAAGATTCGAGGAGCCCTGAAGAAGGGAGACTTCGGTGGAGCCTTTGGTTCAGTTTCTCCAGAGATGATGGAAGCTTTCTCTATCACAGGCACTCCCGACGTATGCATCCAAAAGATCACCCGACTGCTCAAAGCAGGCATCACCCAGTTCGTTGTAGGATCACCCATAGGTCCTAATGTTCGAAATTCCATTGACCTCATAAGCGAACAGGTGATTCCTCACTTCAAAGAGTGAACAACACAGACATCTAAGAAAGGAGTTATCCTTCCCATCTTCTCCTTTCTTAATTTCTCTCTAACAGTTCCACAGGTTGAAAATGATCCTAATTCCAAAAGTGGAGGGGAAAAACAAAAAACTTATAACTTTCCGTCGCAGAAGCATAAAATGCTGATGGCATCAACTTCAAGAATTTTTGTTCATGTGAAGGACGTGGCACATATTGGTTGAAACAAAATATTGTACTCCCCAATGCCGTTTGTTCAACTGCCTGAAACGAGCTGTTATCTATCAAGGAAACCAGGTGTGGTGCAGATGGACCGATGATGAATGCAGGGTAGCAGACTGCAGCTACGCCACCTGCGTAAAGAGACGATTACTGCCCGGCGGTATATGCGGCGAATCTGTGAAACGTAGAACAGTTGAGAAGAGACCTGAAGAAGTCCTAATTCCATCCGTGAGACTCAAAGGCAAAGCTCTACGAAAGATAGGAGAAAAAGAAATCTACTGATTTCCTTTTTTCCCCCATTTTCTTTTCCTAAATAGTTACGTTTTGCAGGGACCTCCCTTTTTGACTAACATGGAAGCTGTGTTGCGGAGCCAGTATATCACACTTTTCAGGTTTTACAGATCTATCTTAAGGCCTTCAGCGACCCTTTGACCGTATTCCGGGTCAGCCTTGTAGAAGATCCTTGCCTGCCGAATCTGGATGTCCTTTTTAGCATTGCACAGATGAGACACTATGTTGCCGATGAGGTGATCCCGATCTTGGTCAGTCATAACTTTACGATAAAGAGCACCAGGCTGTACGAAATCGTCGTTCGGATAATTGTAAGGCTGACGCGAGACCATACCAGAGACCTCGAATGGTGGTTCGGCTGCTTGAGGATCAGGCTCGGGGCCACCAAAACTGTTGGGATAATAGTTGGGACTGCCACCTCCGTTGGGGTCAAATCGCATATACCCGTCACGCTGATAGTTTTCGGCTTTCACACCTTTGGGTCTGTTAACTGGCAACAGGTGATAGTTAGGTCCCAAGCGATAACGATGAGCGTCGTGGTATGCAAAAAGACGACCCTGCAACATCTTGTCCGGTGAAGACGCAATACCTGGAACAAAGTTTCCTGGCGAAAAAGCTGCCTGCTCCACCTCAGCAAAGTAATTTTCTGGATTTCGATTCAAAACCATGCGTCCCACCTCCATTACGGGGTAATCCCCATGGGGCCAAACTTTGGTTACATCGAAAACGTCAAATCGGTACTTTTCAGCATCCTCAGGAGGCATAATTTGTACCTGAAGGGTCCACGAAGGATAGTCTCCACGTTTAATTGCATTGTGAAGGTCACGGGTTGCGCTATCAGGATCAACTCCTTTTATCTGCTCAGCTTCTTCACGGGTAAAATTCTGGATACCTTGATCAGTTTTGAAGTGGTACTTAATCCAGAAGTATTTGCCAGCTTCGTTGTACCATTTGAAAGTGTGACTGCCATATCCGTTCATGTTACGAAAAGATCGTGGGGTTCCTCTGTCAGAGAAAAGAATTGTCACCTGATGAAGAGATTCTGGGGTTAGAGACAGAAAGTCCCAGAACATGTTTGCATCTTTGAGATTGGTTTCTGGATTGCGTTTCTGGGTATGAATGAAATCAGGAAACTTCAGAGGGTCGCGGATGAAAAAGACTGGGGTGTTATTCCCTACAAGATCATAATTGCCTTCTTCTGTGTAAAACTTGACTGCGAATCCGCGTGGGTCGCGTTCGGCATCTGCTGATCCTTTCTCGCCTCCCACAGTTGAAAATCTCGCAAAAACCTCGGTGCGTTTACCTACCTCAGAAAGAAACTTTGCCTTTGTATATTTTGTTACGTCATTCGTTACTTCAAAATATCCTCCTGCACCGGCTCCTTTGGCATGAACAACCCGTTCAGGTATCCGTTCACGATTGAAATGCGCCAATTTCTCGATCAAATGAACATCCTGCAATAACACTGGACCGCGAGGACCTACCGTAACAGAATTTTGGTCGTCGTCTACTCGTTTTCCAAAATTTGTGGTTAAATTCTTGTTTTTCTTCATTACAAAAACCTATGATTTCAAGCTTTACGGGAATATTTAAAGATTGTTTGTCACTGGTTTCTCGCTAGGACATTTAATCCCATCATGTTAGATGGGTGATTCTGCTATTGTTGTAAGGTTGTTAGGAGGCACTTATGGTATGAAGACTGCTGCTGCGACCACAGTTGTCCACTGATCTTTTTCTTCTCCTGCTGCCGATTGTGTTATGTTACTTGTTTTGATGATCATTCCGCTGGTTTTGAAGATCTGTTTTTTCTCGTCCCAAGCTTTGTCGGAGTCAAAGGGAATCCCCATAGTTGTCGCCAACATAGTTGCCGCCAGATCCTCTGCATAGTCTCCCGCCTCTTCAGCCGATTGACCGAAGGAATGATGTTCCGAGAGATAGCCATAACTGTCCTTGTTTGAAGGAACTGCCACTCCAATAGAGGCTGCAATTAATCTG
This sequence comes from uncultured Candidatus Bathyarchaeia archaeon, assembly GCA_964623205.1. GTDB lineage: Archaea > Thermoproteota > Bathyarchaeia > Bathyarchaeales > Bathyarchaeaceae > Bathyarchaeum. The sequence goes on from CAZUQX010000009.1 coordinate 38,537, forward strand.
TGAGGCTCTTTAACGGAATTTTTGGATAAAACAGCAAAAGTTATCTCTCCTGGCTGCAGCAGTTTCAATCCCTCTTCTTTTGAGATTAGTTTGCATCCTGGCGGTATTATGCTTGAAACATTCACTATGTTGCAACGGTGTATTCCCGCGCTTCTCAAGGCTAATTCAAAGGATGCCAGCTGCTCCTTATGTCTGCCTACGCCCTTGGTCAAGAACAGGAATTTCGGAATCATCGAGACCAACAGTCTATAGAGTATTTCTTTAGGCTTTTACCGTTAAATTGAAAGTCGGTTGATTTTATCCGGTGGAGATCCGTTTCACTACGGGTGGTCTCTTCTTCTTGAGAACACGGTAACCGCAAAAGGTGCATTTTACTCCTCCACCGCGCAACTCAAGTTCCTCCGTTTTAACTTTGGCACCGCATTTCACGCATTCGTAGATAAGTCCACGTGAAATCTTCTCTGACATTATTTAAGCCTCTAGACTTGGTAACGATGTTTCACAGGATTTAAATGTTTTCCATTGGGACAAGAGGGCATGACTAGTTTACTGCTTGAAATGAGACTTGCGCCTATGATGTTTTTAGAATGTGGAAGAGTCATTAAACAGGTGGTCTTTTCAGAGATTCAAGATCATGTCTGCTAAAACTTTTGCTCCGTCTCTTAAAGCTGGAATTTTCATGTTCTTCGCCTTTTCTATGGCATCCATTAAACGTTCTAGATTGATTTCTGAGACAAAGGCGGCGCCAACTTTTTTGGCAAAAATTTCGGAATCTCTTTTGGGGAAAGTACGTGTCAACTCTGGATTGGGCACTATGACCGAGGGCTTCTTGTAGACAACAGCTTCCAAGGGGGTAGAGCCCTGATGGGTTACAACTACCTCTGCGCCAGCAATAAGCTCATGAAACTTTGAGGACAAACGTATAACCTTCCAGTCTGGATGCCGTTTTCTATAGGGTTCAGGGTTAACCTCTCCTGTCTGCAAAACTACGTTCTTTAGGTTGCTTTTGTTTAAGGTGTCAAAAAGAGACTTGTGCCCTAGTGATCCACCGGTCACCAAGATGTATCCTCCATTCCAAGGTTGGATTTCGGGTTTGGGAAGCAGAGGACCAACCACTGTACCTTTTAGGAATTTTTTCTGTTCAGGCCACTGCAAAGCCGTGATTGCTGAAAAGGGCTGCAGAATGCGAGCTGTTTTGGATGCTCCGACAAAACGGGCCTCTCCTTCGATATTTACTATTGGTATTCCCTTCAAAAAAGCGATCAAAACAGGAGGGATGCAAAAGTTACTTCCGGTGCTCACAACAGCATCAAACTCGCTTGTGACTTTCTTCGTTGATGTCTTGAATGCCCTGGCTAGATTGTAGGCGAACTTGCCTGTGGGAGTCTTGGCTCCACGTGGCTTTAGAAGGTAGTTAACCTCGCCGAACCTGCTTAGTCTTTTGTAGCTTAGGGTGTCTCCTTGGGGAACGAGAAAAGCCATGGATGCTTTGCCTTCTAGCCTCTGGGCTAACGCATAGCCGAAGGCAGTGTGGCCTCCACGGCCTGCCAGTATCAGGATACGTTTCTCTCTTTCCAAGAAGAGTCAGCCAAGCGAGATTTTAACCCCAACGGAATATAAAGTTGTGCATACCCAAGCAGTGAATCATGTTTCGATGAATAGAATCGCAGAACCTGAGGCAGTTGACCGGCGGAGATTTTCATAATCATCAAGGGAACAGGTCTAATTTCTTGAAGGGCACTAAACTGTTATTTAGTTGCTTGTTTAGTATGAATTGGGAAGTCCATGAACAAAGTTAAGGTTGAGCCCACATCGGTCGTCGACAAAGGCGCTATCATTGGGAAGGGAACCCGAGTCTGGAATTTTGTTCATGTGAGGGAAAACGCTGAGATAGGAAAGAACTGTGTCTTAGCAGATTATGTTCATGTAGGCAGAGGAGTAAAAATCGGAAACAGCGTAAAGCTGGAGAACCGAGCAACCGTCTATGAAGGGGTGAAGATTGAAGATGATGTTTTTGTTGGTCCTCACGTCACCTTCACGAACGACCTTATTCCTCGAAGCTTCAGCACAGACTGGAAAATCCTGCAGACCCTCGTGAAAGAAGGCGCTTCCATTGGAGCTGGAACAGTAATAGTTTGCGGCGTCACGATAGGAGAATATGCTGTGATAGGCGCAGGCAGCATAGTCACAGAGGATGTGCCATCCCACGCTTTAGCTTATGGAAACCCCGCTAGAATCAGGGGATTCGTTTGTAGATGCGGCAGAAAACTTGAGACAGAAGAAAAAAGGAAAAACTATGTTCTGATGAAGTGTCTCCTCTGCAGAGAAAAATACAAGATACCAATGGAAGACTGTGCAAGAACCCAAAAGGAAGAGTGAAAAACGGGTGAACTATAAGATTCCCATCGCAAAACCAAACTTTGGCAGGGAAGAAGAAGAGGCTCTAAAAGCGGTTCTGGAATCCGGCATCCTAGTTTCAGGAGAAAAAACAAAATCTTTTGAAAAAGAATTCGCAGAATACATCGGCGTAGAACACGCTGTTGCCGTAACAAACGGAACCATAGCCCTAGACGTGGCTCTCAAGACGCTAAAACTAGGTCCCGGCGATGAAGTAATAACCTCAGCCTTCTCCTTCATAGCCTCCGGCAACTGCATACTATTCCAGAGAGCAGAACCCATCTTCGCTGACATCAACCCAAGAACATTCAACATCGACCCCACAGATGTTGCCGAGAAGATAACCGCTAAAACCAAGGCTATAATACCGATTCACGCGTTCGGTCAGCCCGCAGAAATGGACGCGCTGAAGGAAATCGCTGAAGACAAAAAAATTGCCGTAATAGAAGATGCCGCCCAAGCCCACGGAGCCGAATACAAAGTACAAAAAGCGGGGAGCATAGGAGACATGGCGTGCTTCAGTTTCTACGCCACAAAGAACATGACAACAGGCGAGGGCGGAATGATCACCACGAATGACAGGGAAGTGGCGCGGAAAGCTCGATTACTCATAAATCATGGGCAAAGCCGGAAGTATCACCATGACACCTTGGGCTACAACTACAGGATGACTGAATTCTGTGCTGCCATCGGATTAATCCAGCTCAAGAAACTTGACGAATTCAACACTAAGAGAAGAGAGAATGCGAAGCTTCTGACGGAAGGATTATTCAACTTCTCAGGTTTAACTCCTCCTTACGTGGAGAAGGATGTGAAACATGTCTTCCATCAGTATGTTGTGAGAGTAGAGGATACTTATCCCAGAGATAGAGACGCGCTTGCTGAGCGGCTAACCGAGAAGGGTGTAGGAAATGCCGTTCATTATCCTATCCCCATTTACAGACAGCCTCTCTATCTGAAGTTAGGCTACGGACCCACAGTGTGCCCAGTGACTGAGGAAGCTTGTAGACGGGTCTTAAGTCTACCCGTTCACCCTCTGGTTGATAGAAAAGACATTGAATACCTGTTAGATTTTCTGAAAGAAATTTCCTAGTTGCGGTGAATCGGAATTATTGAAAAACCGAGGCAGGTACGCCTACGCAAGAGCAAATTGAGAATGGATTTTTACTTGTTCTCTCGATCAACTCTTTGCCTTCCTCACATGGGTCCCATTCAAAACCCGTCGACGCGCAAGGAAAGTTCTTCCGTTCATTAAACACATGAAGGGGTAAATCGCCAAAATAGATGGAGCATTTTTTTTAACCGCAATTCGCCAAGCCCTTGTGGTTCCCTTGACGGCTCTTTTTGTTACATCTGTTAAGCTCATAGAGTCCGAGGGCTGTTCTATTTCTGCCCTCATCATGGCGTTGTAATGATGTTTTAGCTGCGGTTTTATTCCATGTCGAATATGGATAGAAACTACGTTCCTATCAATTACCCATTTGTAGCCGTGTTTCAAAATCTGTGGATATAAGTATCTATCAGCCATGAACTTTTTTGGCTCTGGAAAACCTCCAATCTCCTTCAAAATTTTGGTTCTCCATATATTATTGTCCAAACTCGTTAACTTCTGTTTAGCAAGTTCGTTTTCAAGCTTATCTTCATATATAGCTTTCAAAAGAGGGTGTGACGGAACCCTAATGCCTTGTGCAACAGCAACATCTTTTTCATCCATATAAGCCGGCACAGTGGTAAACCATCTGGGATTCAATATAACATCTTGTTCAACCGATATAAAAAACTCAGATTTTACATGCTTCAAAGCTTCATTAAACCCACCACAAATCCCACCTTGAACATTTTCATAAACTGTCCAATTGAAGCTTTCAGCGATACTCACCGTGTTGTCTACACTCGAATCATCGACAAAAATTCTTTCATTAACGTTTTCTTTTGGAATTACCTCTTCAATTCGCTTCAAAACAAATGGTAAAAAAGCACTTCCATTTTTAGCCCACATACAAAGATCAATGTCCATATATTGCACTCCCAGAATTCTGTATTTCAAAGAATTTGTTAAGTTTTTTGGCTTAACGATATCGGTTTTAGCGAAGTCATCGTTTAAAGATTCCTCAAATTTTATAAGAATTCAAAAAGGAAAATAATGTGTCCCCCGATTTATACCGTAGAATAGAAAAGAAACCAATCATGAGGAATCGATAGAAACGATGAACATGTTGAAAAAAGAATGTGACAAAATTCTCAAAGGATTCAGTGAACTTGAAAGTCTTGATAAAGAAAAGCAAGAGCTTCAGGCGAAAGGAAAATGATGGACCTAGATATTGTTGTCTGCACTAAAAACAGGTACAAATTACTGAAAAATTTGTTAAAACAAATTAATTTGCTATCTTGCAATCGCTTGGTGATTGTTGATAGTTCAAACACCCCAACTGATTTTGAGCAGACTACAAAACATAATTTAATCTACATATACAAACCTGAGGCAAAATTAGGGCTTGCCCGTCAAATAGGCTTAGAAAATTGTGCTTCCAAATATGTATTCTTTGTGGATGATAAGGTTATCTTGGACCCATCATCCGTGTCTATTTTGTATGAGGCTTTGGATAGATCCAGAGATCCTGATGTCGTGGCTGTCAGTGGCAAGATGCTGATTGGCTACAACGATCCCGTCCTAAAGAAGCTTTTTTCTTGCACTAGACCATTAACTGAAGGAGAAAATGGTGGATTTGTTCTGCTTAACCGCGAAGAGGTTCTAGCTTTAGGTGGTTTCAATAGAACCATTCACTGGGGAGAAGACGTAGAGTTGCTTCAGAGATTAAATTCTGAAGGCAAAAAATGGAGTTTTATTCCTGAAGCTGTTGCCTCCTGCAAAGTATCTTCATTTGTTGAGCTGTTGGCTAAAATGAAAAGACATGGCTATGGTTGCAGGCACGCTACAGTTCTTTCTGGCAACTCACTGAAGATGTCTTTAAGGCTTGTTGGCAGAAGTCTTATTATGCCTATATACTATGGATTCAAAACCAAAGATCCTAGAGTTTTTGGCTACTATTCTCTGATGAACTTATACCTTCTATACGGATATTTGAGGGCTGACTTGTGAAATCTCGGAATGATTTTATATCGAACACAGACTATATTCATCTGCAAACTATTCGCTAGCTCACAAACACTTTAATTCTTTCTGAATTATTTTCTCCAATATCTGGAACGTCAGAAGTCAAACTAACCCGTTAACAGAGAACCAGACTTTAACTAAGCGGCTACAAGACTCTTCATATAACAACTATACTCTTGCCAAATACACATAAGCAAGAAATAAAGTAAACACATCTTCTGTTCTTGTCAAATCCAAGACAAATAATTGGAAAAAGGAAAAGTGTGCTTGCCCGACATTGGAAATTAAAATGCTCGTGGATAAAATCGGCTTTTAATGTTTATGTACAACTTACAAATACTGGTAAAGCATAGAAAGATCGTACGGTGTTTCGGTAATGCTGAGCTTTTTTTACAATAGGAAAGTTTCGAAGGCGCGGAAAACTTTGAAAAAACTTGGAGCCGTGGAAGTCAAAAAGAATCTTTATCTCAAAGCGATAGGAGTTTCCGACAACAAAATCGAGATTCAACTTAATCCCAATGATGAGGGTTTAAGCGCCCAGCTTTTAGCCTATGGATTTAGGGAGCCCATTAATTGTTATCTTCTTTCTCAGTTAATAAAGAAAGAAAATTTTGATGTTGTTATTGATGTAGGTTCCAATATTGGCTATTTCCCAATTATCGAATTGGAAAGTGGCGCCAAAAAGGTTATAGTTATTGAGCCTGTTCCGGAAACTTTCAGGTTTTTGCATAAGAATGTTGAAAGGTACTCAAATGTAAGCGAACTTAATGCGGCAGTTTCAGTTCATAACAGAGAAGAAATTCTGTTTATTGCCGCTCAAAAGAATCTTTCTACAATAATCCCGGATAAGAATTACTTGAAGGATGCCAAAACGTCAATTGTAGATGAGGTGACAATTCAAGCTCTAACACTTCAATCGATCATAGACAAACTAGGCATCAACGGAAATAGAGCCCTTCTTAGAATGGATATTGAAGGCTACGAAGGGGTTATAGGCTATACTCTCCCAGAGGAAATAAAGGCTATTTCTCTTGAATTTCACAGACCAATTATGGGTTACGAAGCATCGATGAAACTTCTTAATCATTGGGGAGAATCTGGATTTAGTGTTGTAACTTTAAGTCGGGACCTTGACGGTTTATCGCCATTTATACAGAGATTTGGGTTGCTATCGGTTTTGAGGGTATACGAACTGATGGCTAAAAGGATGTTTTTTAACCCTGATAGCAGCCTCATAAGCAACATCCTTAAATTAAACAAAGAAAACCCTCACATCTGCCTATTGCGAGAGTGAATTCAGTGGAAATTTCGTGTGCATTCAAAATTTTATTATATTTCGCAAATAATCAAATCCATGAAAAAGTAGGATAACTGTTTTTTTCGATAGCAAACATAGTTGGGACTTCCAGAAAAAAGGATGACCAACTGAAGAGTTACCTATTCTCTTCGTTCTCCAGTTGCCGAATTTTCTTGAGGAACCTTTTCGTTAGCGGATCAAGTTTTACTTTTTGCTCTGCTTCATCCAGTTTGACAAAGTCGTATTTTGCCAGAAAATTTGTGATGTTTTCAACCTTGCTACTGTTTAGTTGTGTTTTCTCTTCTATGTCCTTTAGATGTTGCCACTTTCCGTTTTCCAGTAACCGCAGAATAGTCTCAGTCGGCATGATGATGGCTCCTTTGAAGTAGTTAGTTAGACATGTATGCGTTTAAATGGCTTCTGAAGGATTTTTTCAGAATGAACCTCTAGAATTTTAGTCTCAAAATATATTACTTGGTGTTGTTCCAGTTGCTTCGGTATATTTGAATCTTATAGAAAGTGGAGGTTTGTTGACGGTCTAGTGGGAGGTTAGGAGCTTAGGTCTGGTTTTCTGGTTTCTCTTGGTCTTTATAGTAGCTCACTCCTGCAGTTAGACCAGTGGATATGGCGAACCATAGGATTGTGACTGTAATGTCTCCTTGAGTAACGATGTATGCTAGTGTAGCGGATGTGGCGTGGACTACAGCTAGGATGGCAGAGAGTTTTGGCTTAAATTCTAATCCCAGTTTCTTCACCTCCAGTCTTTCACTCTTTCTTTTCCCACAGTTCGAAGCCTGCTTTGATCAGGTTCTTCCGCACTTCTTCTGGTCTCACATAGGAGGCTTCAGAGGTGGCGCTGATTTCGGCTAGTCGAATCAGGTCTTCCAGTTTGACTTCGGGTTTTTCTCTGCCCCAGTTTAGTCGGCAGTTTGCTTTCGTGGGATTCATGCCTGCTTGTTCGATTAGAGGGGTGAAGGTTTCGCGTTCGCATGTTCTTTTTATGAAGCGTTGTAGTGCCATGACTTTTCTTTCTGCGATGTCTAGGGCTGCTTTTGCGGATGCTTCTGTGAAGCCTGGGGTTGTGAAGAGTTTTGGGAGTGGGGTTTGTCCGCCTAGGTAGACTTGGTTCAGGATGTGTTCTATGTAGGCTTCGTAGCGGGCTCTTGGGTCGACTGTGACGGTTTTTATGTCGGCTTCGGGTTTGTTGTAGAAGAATCTTGCGCCTGCTTTTGGTTTTGTTTTTATGAGTTTTTGGTATTCGGCTAGTTTTTCGTCGCTTGCGCCTGCGAAGATCCATAGTTCGTCTGGTCCGGCGTATTTTTCGAAGATTTCTGGCATGATTTTTTCTATGCGGGCTTTCATTTCTAGGAAGCTGGTTCGTGTTTCTCCGTTGTAGCTGAGTTCTGTGAGGAGGACTTGGAGGACTCCTGTTCCGAAGGCTGAGAAGTTTATGGGGTTCCAGCGGTAGTGGATGATTTTTTCGGGTGGGAAGCTGGTTTTCACGTCCCCGTATGAATAGTTGTAGCCGGTGACTGTTCCGTATTGGTTTCGGATTATGGCTTTTGGGTTGTCGAAGCCTGTGAGGGGCAGTATCTTCAGGTTTTCTAGGTGTTCTGGTTCGGTTTTTAGCCAGAAGCTGTTGCCTGATGCTACGATTTCTCTGGCGCCGACCTGTAGTAGTTCGTCTAGGTTGACGGCTTCGTTGAATTTGTCTACGACCTGTTTGGCTTCTTCAGCATGTGCATATTCTTCGTTGACTGTGGTGTAGAAGCCAGAGCCTACTGCTTGGTCTGCTAGGAAATCTACGAAGGCTTTGCAGCTAGGATCACGGGTGTAAGCAGTTATCACATCGTTGAAGCTGACGGTGCGGTTTTCTCCGTAGACTTGTCTCCAAGCAGGTAGGAGGATTCCTTGGTTTTTTTGGAGTTTGCCGTAGAATTCCTTGAATTTTTTTATGACTACGCTCAAGGTTATCGCCCGGGTATTGGGTGGTGGGGGATTGAACTTAAGTTGGAATTTGCGTCTATGCTGAGTGTTGTTTAGGTGCCAACTTTTTCTTATTTGATGTGTAGAAGAGGTTTATGAGGGCTTGACCTTTGTCTGTGAGTCTGTAGTATTTTGCTGGGAGAAATTTGTCTTCTTCTATGTGGTCGATTTCTAGGAGGTTTACTTTCATGCAGTAGCGGAGGTAACGGTATATCTTTTTGGTGTCGAAGTGGAGGCTGCTGTGGTAGAGCTGGTAGACATTTCGGGGATTCCTCCTGAACATTTCGAGGAACTTGAGAATCTCCAGTAAATCACAGAACTTGGAGCCTTTCTGAGGACCACGCCGCAACAACAACACCAACCGAGAAAGAAAGAGAACAGAACTATCAGGCTTTTTAACGGAATCGTGCATTCACTGCCCTACGGGAAAACGTTTATTCAGCAAGAAACGCCCTATGGGCAAAGCATTTCTTCGGATAGATACTTGAAACCAAGATACATTTTTATGTCAAAATTGTTTCTGGGCTTCGTTGTTTTCACGAGGTTTTGCCGAGGGAAAATTGGCGTCTTTCTTGTTCAAGAAACGTTTTTTCGTTCACTCGGTAGGCATGTTGATTGCTGCTAAGACTTGCTTTGCCTTTTCTGTGTATTCGATAACACCTAGTTGTTTAAAGGCGCCCATTAGGTCACCGATTGATTTTTTCTCGACCACCTTTCCATCAACTAGGCGCCAGATTTGAACCGCTGTAAATGTTATCTTCTTTCCTGTGGGGGCTATTCCAAGCCACTCACCCATATGTGTTCCCGTTCCTGTGAAATGAACCCACACTTTATCTCCTTCAGCAATTATGTCTTCAATAGTTTCAATCCAATCGGGGAAACCTTTGAAAAAGGCGGTTTCAAATTGTTTGTAACCCTCTGGACCTCGCAACTGAAATGTAGGATCCAAGAAGTCTGGGGATATTACTTCGTCCAGTATGGTTAGGTCTTTCTTGTTATCGGCTTCATACAAGCTAAGAATAATCGCCTTATTCTCTTCTAAAGACATAGAGCATCGTCCCCCTAAACGTTCAATCTTATCTGCTAATCCAGTTTTTTATAATTTGTGGACCGACTTTGATTGTACAAGAGATGATCTAATGTTCTGTTTGCATGTGTAGTATAAAAAAAATAAAAAGAAAAAAATGATGTTGTGAAAAAGACCGGGTGTTGAGAATAGATGCTAGCTTGTGAGCTTAATATCTATTTCTTCTCGGGGGTCTTTTTTTAGCGTAACATTCTCTGCAGTATACAGGTCTGCTTTGGTCAGGTTTGAATGGAACTTGACATTCTTGTCCACATTCAGCACAGACTGCATTGTGCATTTCTCTTGGTCTACCATAAGACATTCATTTTGCACCTCCAATTTCGCTGAAAGAACTAGCTTCTTTAAAACACTAATTCATAAATGCCAACATCAAAGTTGCTTATAAACTTGTATCCCTGCCGTTAAATAGGAAAAAACTTGATTAAAAAGCAGAATCTATGAAAGCTGCATTGAAACACCAATTTAATGCTTTCTTTGTAACGTGAAACAAACCTTGTGATAAAACATCTTCTTCCCCATTTACTGTCAACCTTATTCCTCTTTGAAGTTTTCCAGCATATTTCACGTCTTTGGTATCAATGTGATTGTTAGGGTGTTTGTTTTGTGTTCTATGTTTGCTTCCAAGTTTTGGTTTAGGAACGGTTGAAGGATGTCATGGAATTCTTTTGGTATGTTTAGGGAGTATACTGGGTATTGGTATTCTGCTTTGCCGTAGTATCGTTTCTTCACTAGCCGCTTCTGTATCCTGACCATGGCAAACTAATCATTGCATTGACGGTAAAAGGTCTGCGAACCAACAAACACTCCAGTCTCATAGAGAGGTGCATGAAAATAAAACAATCAAAACCACCTTTAGTTCGAAAGTGAAACCTGACTCCTAAGCTGATTTCATCTTTTAACTTTCCCCCATTACCTTACGTTTCAGGTGTACCAGTTGCCATGGGACCAAACCCAAACTCTTATTCGTTCAGGACACAGGAATCCTGAAGACTTTGATCCGGAAAGCCTCAGAACCATAACATTAAGCGAGGAAGAGGGAATCCAAGCCATAATCGGCAAACCATGGAACAAACAAACAACAGAAGTTGTAAGCTACCTCTTCAGCAAAGAGAAAAACTGGACCATAGAAAAGGCTAAGGAATGGTTTAAGGAACATGAAAAGAAGGCAAAAGAATCCTTCAGCTGGGCAGGCTCCATCAAAAACATCCCCCAAACCAGAAACCTCATCCGAGGCAAAGCACTACACCCCATGCGCACAGTCCACCCCGACGAATGGCCTGAAATAAGAGAATACCTCGAAGAGGAACTACAGAAATCCGCCCACAGCCTAGAAGGCACACCCTTAATTCTCGATCACTACAAACCCATCCGAGGCAAAGTCCTAGGAGCAGAATACGAAGACGGCGCCATCGAATACGTAGCCCAACTAGACGACCAGCAAATCATCAGGCAGATCGTTGACGGCAAAATAAAACACTGCAGCGTAGAATTCGAATGGAAAACCCTCGAAAAACTCAACGGTGTAGCACTCCGCGGCATAAAATTCACCGGCTTATCACTACTAAAAAACTATTCACCCGGCGACCCACAAACAACCGTGGAAGTCTGGGAAGCAATAATCAAAAAGCTGAAAGAAGCCAAAGCAAAAGAACAGGCAACACCTCAAGAATTCATCTTTCATCAAATTCATGAGCCAGCAGCATTTATTGAAGAGCACTTCTCCACCGTCTGGATCGACCAGACAAACGGCATACAAGGAATTTACGGTCTCCTGCGCGAGAAACCTGAAAACCCCCAGCTCATGGCGCTCCTCTTCATGAAAACCAAAGGCTGGAACCTCACAAAAATGAAAGACTGGCTCAACAGCCACCCCCAATATGGAAGTACCCCAACAGAGCCTTCTCTCATGCCAGCCCCTCAAACTCACCCAAAAACCGAGAATGAGAAACCATTGGGCGAGGCAATAATCACTTCTTCTGAGCCCCTGCCCTCTGACCTCATACCCAAAAAGGAGGTTCTCAATCTTTTGCCCGAAGACTGGATAGTCAGGGCATGGAGCTACGGACCCCAATTGCTTGTGCGACAGTTACGGCACAGGCTCACATCAAAGTCATCTGGATACAGTGACCGGGAGTAAGTAAGGATGAACTTGCTGAAACCGATACAAAAATGGAGGAAGTTAACGTGACTGACCTATGGCCTGACGCAGAAGTTGGAGAAATGGTAAGCGACGGAACCGTGCTAAGCTTCGAAGCCGCCACAACCATAACAAAAGGCAACCTAGTCTACCTGAGCGCCGACATGACAGTCAGCAAATGCTCAGCAGCCACCCAACACGCCCTCGGCGTAGCCCTAAGCACAGTCTCAACAGGAGAATACTGCAGTGTCTGCATCCGAGGCGTAGTCAAAGTAACAGCAGGAGGAGACATCGACCGAGGAAAAGCCGTACAAACAGACGCAGACGCCAACATTATAGCCTTAGCTGACGGCTCAGGCTCCTACGATGCCACCGAAATACCCGACAGAATCTCCAGAACAGTTGGCGTAGCCCTGCAAACCTTTGCCAGCGGCGACACCGGACTAATCCACGTTGACAAAGCATAACGGAGGAACAGATAGATGCCCAAACTTTTCGAATCCATCATAAAAGACCCCGAATACCAGCCGATCCTTCCAGACCTCCTCAAGAGAGCTAAATCGAACCTCATGGTGAACGCGGTTATGAGGGAAGCCCTCCTCAGTGACACAGCCAACGCCCTGGGAAAGATGCATGACGTTGTTGTAGACTCAGCCAAACCCGCCCTCATAGGAAGAGAAATCATCTGGGTCCTACCCACCACCGAAACCCTCGTAAGATTCCCAAAAGCAAAACTCGGCAAAGCCCACAGAACAGCTGAACTCTCACAAGTCTGGATCACCCAAGAAAAATACGACACCGAAGACGTCAAAGCTGACATGGAAATAAAAGCAGGCGCCGAATACTCCAAGAAATTCTTCGAGGATGCAGCTTGGGGCGTCATGGAACGACAGACAGCAGAGGTAGGCAGAGCCATCGCAGAACTGGAAACCGAAAAGGTCCTAGCCCTTTACGACGAGGTCAATGCTAGCGACTTAGCTGTAGACGGAGAATACAACGGCGCCGGAACCCTAGACTGGGCAGGACTCGTTGGATTCTGGAACCGAGTGAAAGCTGAAAACTTCAACGCCAAAGTCTTAGTCATCAACCCTGCTCAACTCGCTGACCTCTGGCAACAAGACCAGTTTATCCACAGCTTCTACTTCGGAGGCATGGCTGACATTCGCCGAGGAATCTTAGGAGAGACCTATCTAGGCATGAAGATCGTTGTTAGCACCAAAGTAACAGCTGGAACCGTCTACTGCATCGACACAGACGTTGCTGCCGTCATGCTTCTGCGAAGAGACATACTAACAGAACCCTTCGAAAATCCCAAACAAGACCGCTACGGCATTTCAGCCTCGGAACGCATCGGACTCGGTGTCCTAAGGAGCAAGGCTGTGGCAAGAGGAACAGGCTGGTAGGCATTCTGGCGCTGCCATGACCCAACTTCCCCCATTTTTTGGCGATCTGGATGAGCGAGGTTAACTGGGGCAACTATGCGGATGCCTACAAGGCAATCCACGACGCAATCCATGGAATCCGTACTCCTCACAATGTTTCAATCACCCGCAACGCAGCCGGTTATGTAACAGAGATTCAGGTCACTCGCGGCTCTGTAACAAAGACCATCACGATAACCCGAGACCCCAGTAACTTCATCACGGGGATTTCCGAGTTTGTTTCATAAAAAATGATGGAGGAATGAAAATGGTTGCAACTGTAAATGTGCAGCAGGCTGTTGGCGGATCAGATGGCTCCCCTGGCAGCTACAACACAATTGCTACGAACACTAGACTGCAAACAAAGGATCAGTTCGCTCCCGCAGATACGTCATATCCAATTCCAATACCAACTAGCGGCTTCAAGTACAGCTACTGGATCCACATCTGCTTGGACCTCAGCGGCACCTTCACGAAGATCAACAATGTGCGCTTCTATTCTGACGGTACCATAGGCTGGAACTTCGGGACAGGAGGCGAACTTCGGCGGGGCAACAGAGACTCCGGCGACCATGGTTGTCCCATGCCTACAGAGTATGATGTGGCAACAGGAACCGAGGGAGACACCGGGCACTCTACAGAAGACGGCACGGATGGACATGGTTTCTATAACGTTCAGTCAACACCCACCGCAAGCGTGGCTAACGATTCCGAGGCTTCTCCGGCATTGATAGACTCTACAGATAATACAAGCGTTGGCAAGACTAAAGCGGTTGTGCTTCAGTGCAAAGTTGCTCCGGATGCAACGCAGGGAGAGCAAGCAGACGAGTCGCTTAGCTTCAAATACGATGAAATCTAGGGGATTGCGAAAAATGCTCGGCTACCGTCCACTTGTTTATTTCTGGATAGCCGAGTATAATGATGGTTCCGCATTGCCGCAGTTTGATCCAGAGACAGGCAGAGAAAACAGATTCTCAGAAGTCAATCAGCAAGAACTCAAACGTTTCGGATGGTATCCTTTCAATTCGGAGTTGGCGAAGAAAATCTGTGATGCTGAGGGCACTATTGTAGTTTCGACTTGCAGTAAATCGTACATGATCGAGATTCAGGATGGCCAGAAGGTTGTTGCGTATCGGAGATGCAGTGTCAAAATGCGTATGGGTGGTGGAATCGAATGGGGAGAGATAATTTATGTTTTGGGTGTTGAGGGCGGAAGGATTTTGCAGATAGATGAATGGGGGAGGGTTGTTAATGATTCCAGTTAAGCTTCCGAAAGAAGTTCTGAATCTGTTCCCTATGTGGGAGTATCGTTGTCCCAGTTGTAGCACTTATGTTGAATCTGGCAGGTCTTTCTGTCCTAATTGTAAAATGTCTTTCGATGAAAGGAAATGGCGGATTCCTCCGAGATTTCTTAAGAGCCATGGGGCTATGAGCGAGTATGCACACAAAGTTTTGGTGCCCAAACTTTCACCAGAACAACGACAATTACTGCTTAGGTATTTCACAGAATTTTTGAATAGTGGATGGGAAGATAGCGGCGGTTCAGATATAACAGATGGGGGAAAATGGAGTGGCTCAACTACGGGTGGAGGTGCTTCAATCACTGTTCAATCTACACAGGTTCATCATGGAACCTATGCGGCTGAGGCTACTAGGTCTGCGGCAGAATCTTGGGCGGTTGTATACAAGGAATTAGATTCTGGGCAATCCATTTTGTATCATAGAGCCTATGTTAGGTTCACGGCTACGCCTGCAAGCGGCAATTTCGAGCAGATAATGGGTATTATGGATTTAGGTATGACTTATCATCTTGCAACCTGTGAATTGTATAATGATTCTGGAACGGTAAAGTGGAGGCTGCACTACTTTCTTGACGCATCAGCAGACAATTATGCGCTGTCGTCAACACCAACAATCAGCACGGACCAATGGTATTGCATAGAGCTTTACTTTAAACAAAGTTCTGGCTCTGACGATGGCGAAGTTAAGCTTTATGTAGATGGAACAGAGCGAATTTCGCAGACGAACTTGGACAATGATTCTCAGAGTGCCCAAAACAGTTACTGTGGAATATATTCATCTGCTACTCTTGACTTCACATGCTATTACGAC
This sequence comes from uncultured Candidatus Bathyarchaeia archaeon, assembly GCA_964623205.1. Taxonomy (GTDB): domain Archaea; phylum Thermoproteota; class Bathyarchaeia; order Bathyarchaeales; family Bathyarchaeaceae; genus Bathyarchaeum. Next base: position 54,089 of record CAZUQX010000009.1, read on the forward strand.
TGTGTTGTCGTGGCAGACACGTATATTGGACCAGAATCTGTGACACAAACATACACAAAAACTTGGCAGGCAGATACCCTCTTCCAGAAATTGGGCATCCAAAAATCGCTCAGCTTAGACACTGCCTTCCAGAAGCAGGACATTCCGGTAACTTTGAGCCTAGATGCTGCATTTCAAAAAGATTTCACAATCCAAAAACAGATAGATGCCCTCCTCCAGAAACTCGATATTCTGGAAACCTTTGGGATAGACGTTGACTTCCTCAAGAGGGATGTTATCCGAAGCTTCGCGGTTGATGCCAGTTTCAGCGCCTTGGCAACGCGCACTATATCGAGGCAGATTGACGTTCTGTTAAGAAGATTGGATTTGCCGAGAACCTTTGGCTTGGATGTCTACTTTGGGTCAGTTGCGGCTGAAACATACGGGAAAACCTTTGGTTTAGATGTTGTTTTTGCTTACAAGGTGAGGCTTCCAGACTTGTGGCTTGACGAGGAAGGAAGAATTGTGTTGAACATTTCGAAACCGTACATGTGGGTGGGAAGTTAACCGTGAAAGCAACAATCGGATGGGCTGAAGGAACCTGTTCCAGATGCGGGAAAACCTTTTGTCAGAAGCGACCGGCTGATGTCACAGTGTGTGACTGCTACCGTTACTGTCCTCTATGCGGCGCTGAGATGATGCCTTTCAATCCTGATTTGAATTCCAGAACTTACGGGTCTGAGGAGGCGTTGGTTTTGAAGGGGCAGTCTGTGGAGTCGCCGGGATGGAGTGCTGAAACCGTTCTTGTGTGCCGTAATCATTCTCCTCCCTTCTATTCCTGTCAGAAGCCTGTGGAGGTGAAGTTGTCGTGAGTCGTCGCCGAGAGGAACAGGATATGATGGATAAGGTTATCCTTGCTGCTTTGAAGAGGGGGCAGGTGCGTTGGACGGTGCTGGAGAAGAAGGTTTTGACTACGTGTCATTCTTTGGCTACGCGGACTAGGTTTGACAATCGGTTGCGGTATTTGCTGAAGAAGGAGTATATAATGCGGGTTAGTCGGGGAGTTTACCGGATTACGGAGAAGGGAATGAAATACATGGAGATAATCTGAGGCTCGTCCTTCTAGTACTTAGCCTTGAGGATGCGGTGGTATCTTTTGGCTGTCTCTCGGGGGTCATCGGAATAGATGACTGCTCTGCCTAAACTGACCAACGGGTTACGGGCATACTTTATCTTGCTGGCTTCTCCCCCTTGGGGTCCTATGCCTTGCAACAAGAACACTGCCCTGTCTCCGACAACTTTCTGAATGTTCTTGATGTGTTCTTCCTGAACTAAGCCTGTTAAGCCCACTACACAGCCGTCAGCCTTGGACTCTTTCACATGTTTGGCGATGTGCATGTAGTATGGTTGTCCGTTAACTGTTGTGTTGATCATCATGTTTTCTGCTTCGGGGTTGGACATGAGGGTGAGAACTATGACTCCCAGACTCTTTTCGTGCGCCTTTTCCACTGTCTCTTGTGTGTTGCCGGCGAAGGGAGAGAAGGTGAAGGCGTCGAAGCCCATCTCTTGGATCCAGTATAGGGCGGAGCTGTTGGTGGAGCCTATGTCGCTGAGCTTGTGGTCTAGTATGGCAAGCATTCGTTCTTTGTGGATTTTTTTTGTGATTTTCTTGAGTGTGTCTGTGTGGCCGAGGTAATATTGGGTGTTTGGTTTTATGGAGCAGCAGTAATCGCTGACCTGTTCGATGATGTCTAAAGAGAAGTTGAGAAGAGTCACGCGGTCTTCTTTGGAGATGTATTTGTTGGGTATGACGTTGTTTTTTCTCTGGTTTGGTAGTGCTGGATCGAGGTTGATGTTGATGAAGCTGTCTTTTTCTTTTGTTGCCTTCAGGTATTTCTCGTAGAACATATTTTGACCCATGTTACCTATTTCTCTGCGTTTTAACTATTAAGTTGGACGGAAGACTTTCCTTTTGACGCCTACAACAATCAGGGTAGCAACCAAAAATAAGGGCAGAATGATCCATGATGGGAACTCTGGGATATAGCCAGCTGGAGTATATTTTTCATTCTCGTTTCGGTAAGTTTCATCGTCGTCACCGCCAATGACGTATATTTCATCATTTACCACTGCGACCCCTGTGCTATAACGAGTGGTTAACATTGGAGTGCCGCTAGTCCATGTGTCGTTTTCTGTGTCATAAACATAATGAATACCCATTTTTAGTAAATGGATTCGTTTTGGAGCCAAGACTCCAGAAGTAGCTCCTGCAGATGCCCCATAAATTGCAACAGGAAGCGGTGTGCCGTAACTCCATGTGTCAGTTGCAGGCTCATAAATTTGAGTCAAGTTACAATAAGTGCTTGAATCTAAATGACCGCTAATTATGTATATTTTATTGTCAACGAGTGCAGATGCGTATGTGGCAACAGGAGTTGGTATGGGTGTCTTGGTGGTCCAAGAATCGTTTGAAATGTGATAAACTAGGGTGTCACCGGTAACAAGAAAAGCCGAGGCACCGTCCCGGCTAATCAGAGCGTGGTAAAGACGGGAATCCGCGAACTCTTCAAAATCACCAGAATCTCAAAAAAATATGACCGAAAGGCAGGCGTTTTCCGGATCAACATTGCCTACAAGACGAAGACAGACATCACGGATCGCACGATAAAAGTTGCTGAAGCCTTCGGCATCGGAGTTGACAACTTTCAGGAACATGTTATTTACGATAATGTGGAGCTGAAGATCGCACCCAACGACATAGTTTATGTCACAGGAGACAGCGGAAGCGGAAAAAGCGTCTTGTTGAGGACTCTGGAAGAGAATCTGCAACCAGAAACAATAAACATCAACGACGTTCAAACCGAACCAGCCAAGCCCTTGATAGACGCTGTTGGGAAAAACTTCGACGAAGGATTAACCCTCCTTTCTAGGGTTGGCTTGAACGACGCCTTCCTTTTTGTTCGACGCTATAGTCAACTCAGCGACGGACAGAAATACAGATACAGATTAGCCAAAATGATCGAGTCAGATAGGAAGTATTGGTTTGCAGACGAGTTCTGTTCCACCCTTGACCGGGACACCGCAAAGATCGTAGCCTTCAACATCCAGAAAATCGCGAGGGAGGAGAGGCGAGCCGTCTTTGCGGCAACAACCCACACTGACCTCTTCCAAGATTTGAAGCCCTCAATTCACATCCATAAACGGTTTGGAAGAGAAATCGAAGTTCACTACTATCCCAACGAAATTAACAGAGAATGCAGTCTCGTCAAAGAAATGCACATTGAAGAGGGAACCAAGACGGACTACAAGAAGTTAGCCAGTTTTCACTACCGAGATTCTAGACTCTTCGCCTACCACAAAATCTATGCTCTAAAAAGAAAAGGAGAAACCGTAGGTGCGATAGTTTATGGTTCTCCTCCCATCACCGTAACTGGGAGACGCCAAGCCCTAGGAAAAAATTTGTCCATTCAAGAGATTAACCGCGACTTAACCCGCATCTCCCGAGTGGTCGTTCATCCCAAATACCGCACCATCGGGTTAGGAGTGAAAGTCGTGGCTGAACCCTCCCGTTAGCCGGAAAACCCTACGTGGAAACGATAGCTGTCATGGCAAAATACAATCCCTTCTTTGAAAAAGCAGGAATGACAAAAATCGCTGAAACTCAACCTAACCCCGGAATATTGAAGGTTGTGGAGAAACTTAGGGCTTTCAACTTCAATCCAATTTTCCTCACCTCAGAAAGAACAAACTTGAACAAACTGCAAAGGACGACAGCTGAAGAAGTAGAGGGAGTCAGAATGGTTCTCAAAGGGGTCTCAGGCATCTATCGCAAAAGAGTCACTGGTGCCAGCCAAGCATTTCTGAAAAAAGAAGAATACGAAGCCCTTGTAGACGCCGCAGACATTGAAAAGTTAGCTAAGATGCTTCGTATCCTCGGTTTTCTGACACAGACCAAAGTTTACCTTTTCTGGAAAAATGAAATAAAGGAAAAATCGGCTTTAAGAGTTGATTAGAAGTTTAGCTGTTCAGGCTCATTTGCTTTATGAGGCTGACGTATTCAGTGATAACTTCTTGCCTAGCCTTTTTGTTTTTGATGTGATCGATTAGATAACGTAGATGAAAGGCACGGCGTTTTATGTTTTCCCTTGTCAAATCAATCGCCTTAATTGCTGTTCTTTTTAATCAGCGGAGTACAGTTTTGCCTTATAAGTGTTGTGAAATTTTTCGGCTAGAGCCATATTCTCTTCATGGGAATATTTGCACTATGGAAACACGGCTTTTTAGGTGCCAAACTTCACTTCCAATATAGACGATGCTTATAGAAACAATTTAGAGAGGTTTTGTAACTTGGAAAACGAACGCAAACGCAGGGACCGTCTTTACATAATAGCAGAGATATTGAACATAGCTGAAGAGGGAAGCCTGAAAACCCAAATCATGTATAGAGCAAACTTGAGCTTTGCTCAACTAAATGAGTATCTCTTATTCCTCACCGAAATGGACCTTCTCAAAATCCACAATGAAGAAAGGAAAAAAGTCTACAAAACAACTCCCAAAGGCGAAAAATACCTAATTAGCTACGAGGAAATCTCAAACCTCTTAGGAAAGAACGAAAGAAAACCAGTTAGAGCCAAACTAACGGCTCTATCCTAAAATACCACTCTTTCACCTGCAGATTGTAAACAAATTTCTTTTACAGATGTATTATTAGTGTTGTAGAGGTTATCTCTAGAACTCTCTTAATTACTCTTTTGTTAATATTGGGTTCAATGAAATATGGCATTTATATGTACACTGTTGAGTAAATCATTAATATAGTGTCTAGTAGGAGTACAAAAATACATATCTCCCCATCCCTCGGGGAGATTTAGTTCAACAAAATGAGGAGCATAAAATCTGAAAAGAGAGAAAGGAAAATGAGACGTTTAGTTCGGCGTCTGGTTACTCTATTACTGATTTCTTTGCTACTTTTTTCAGTCTCATCTATGCTCCATTCAGTAATTGCTTGCAATCCCCCCAAAATCGTCAGCGTGACAAGGTCTCCGGAGACCCCCAACTACGATCAGTCAGTAACGATCGAAGCTCAAGTCATCCCTGAGGCAGATGACATTGAATCCGTTATCCTGCGATATACCCTCAACTGTGCCAACTGGATTAATGTAACCATGAGTCTAGAAGATCCGGAAGACGGGATTTACGTCGCTGACATTCCATCCCAACCATACGGCACCACAGTATGCTACAAGGTCTATGCTTATGACGTTCAAGGCCGTTATAGCCGTTCAGATTATTACGATTATGTGGTATGCGATTTCGTTCCCCCAGTCATCTCTGATGTTCTCCAAGTTCCCACCTCACCGCTACCCTATGAAACCGTTACAGTCTCAGCGAACGTGACTGAGCCTCCTGAGGCTAGCGGAGTCAAGAATGTCACCCTATGGTATACGACAGACGACGTTTGGTCTTTTCTAGATATGGTAATGCAAGATGGATTGTGGACTGCCGCTATTCCCGGGCAGAGTGAAGGAGTTAATGTTAGGTTTTTCGTTGAAGCCTTTGACAACGCGGGAAACAGTGCCACAACGTCCATTTTCGATTACACAGTTATAATACCGAACGATCCGCCGGTAGCTGACTTCAGTGAGTCGGCGTCCACAGTTTATACGGGTGAAGTCATATATTTCGACGCTTCTGGCAGTTACGATCCAGATGGATATATTGCAAGTTACTTCTGGGATTTCGGGGATGGAAACACAGGAAATGCTGTCACAGTTGAGCATGCGTATGTTGATGACGGTTCCTATAATGTGACTTTGACTGTGACTGATAATGAGGGAGCAACCAATTCAGCCCATGCCACAAAGACGGTTCTAAACAGGCAACCAGTAGCATCATTCACAGAATCGGCTGAGACCGTCTATGTTGACGATGTGATTAGCTTTAATGCTTCCGAAAGCTATGATCCCGACGGAACAATCGTTTCATATCATTGGGACTTTGGTGATGGAAACACAGGAAATGGTGTCTCAGTTCAGCATGCCTACTCCCAGGAAGGAACATACACAGTCACGCTTACAGTCACCGATGACGACGGAGCAATAGGCACTGTCAACGCAACCAAAACCGTTCTACCTGAGATCATTCCAAATCAAAATCCCGTAGCATCGTTTACAGAATCTGCAGAAATAGTCTATATTGGCGAGAGCATCTTTTTTGATTCTTCAGGAAGCTATGACCCAGATGGCTACATCGTTTTATATCATTGGGACTTTGGTGATGGAAACACAGGAAATGGTGTGACAATTCAGCATGCCTACTCCCAGGAAGGAACATATACGGTAACCCTTACAGTTACCGATGATGATGGAGCAACAGACGCTGACAGTGCGACCAAAACTGTTCTAACCCCAATCATCCCAAATAAAAAACCAGTAGCCTCATTCACCGAATCAGATGAAATAGTCTATACTGGCGAGAGCATATACTTCGCTGCTTCGGGGAGCTACGACACAGATGGCTACATCGTTTCCTATCATTGGGACTTTGGAGATGGAAACACAGCAACTGGCGTTACAGTTCATCATGCCTATGCCGATGACGGTTCCTACAGCGTGACTTTAACTGTGACTGATAACGAGGGAGCAACAGACACAGACCACGCCACAAAGACTGTTCTAAACAGGCAACCAGTAGCATCATTCACCGAGACAGCGGGAGTAGTCTATACCAGCGAAACTATCTCTTTTAATGCCTCAGGAAGCTACGACACAGACGGAACAATCGTCTCTTATCATTGGGACTTTGGAGATGGAAACACAGGAACTGGCGTCAGTGTAAACCACTCGTACCCCGAGAGCGGAACATACACGGTCACCCTCACAGTCACCGATGACGACGGAGCAACAGACACCGCCAACGCAACTAAAACTGTTCTAACCCCAATCATCCCAAATAAAAAACCAGTAGCCTCATTCACCGAATCAGATGAAATAGTCCATACGGGCGAGAGCATCTTTTTTGATTCTTCAGGAAGCTACGACACAGATGGCACAATCATCGCCCATCTCTGGGACTTCGGAGACGAAGATACCGCAGTAGGAGTTGAGGTAGACCACGCCTACGAAGACGACGGCACCTACACAGTTACCTTAACAGTTATCGATAATAATGGCGCGACTGATTCATCCACCTCAACGAAAAACGTCTTGAACAGACCGCCTCTAGCCTTGTTCACCGAAAACGCTACGACAGTGAGTACGGGGGAGGTCATCCATTTTGATGCTTCAGGAAGCTACGACACAGATGGCTACATCGTTTCCTATCATTGGGATTTTGGAGACGAAAATACAACTACCGGCGTAACATCGTTCCATGCATACAGTGAAGATGGAAACTACACGGTAACCCTAACTGTAACAGATGACGATGGAGCTTCAACATCAGAAAGTGCAATGAAGATTGTGGAGACAGAAGAGGAGATGTCGAATGGTGTTTTGTCCTTGTCCTTCCTTGCCGCCATTGGCTTAGGTGTAGCGGCACTAACAGTGACTCTTCTATATGGTTTATTCATAAGAAGAAAGAAAAAGGGACGAACCGACATCTTTAGCTACCTATCCCACTAGAATAACATCCGGTTTTACTCCTAATCGCCGAACCATTGAGGAGACTCTCTCAGCTCATAATCTGCCGTGGGTCTCGGGGTTTCATAGTCTGTTGGTTTCAACGCGTGGATGTGCGCCTCATCGGAGAGAGAAAGGAGTCTACAATATATCATGAGGCGGGTCACGCGTTTTGTCCATCTTTCAACCTCTACCCCAAGACTCACGTATCTTAATACGTAAGACGCTATATATTAGCTGTATAAAAAGATTGTTAACCCAAACTCAAACTACGTCCAGAACTCCCTCAAAGATGTCCTCTTCAGCAACATCCAGCTCCTTTGACAACCACAGCTTCAGAAGGGTATTCGAGGGAAATTCTCCAGTGTAAGACACGACTCTACCCTTTTTTAGAGCATCAGCTTGGAAGGATTTCTCAGTCTCTTTGAAAAGATAGGAGACAGTTTCTGCGCCCACTGCAAGATTTTTGAAGTCTTGCCATTGTCTACACTTAACAATCACGGGGGGTCCGGGGGTATAAGATGGGGAGACTTTTGGGGCTCCAACGTATTTAATCAGGTTAGTTATCTCGCCTTGGAGCGAAGAGAGACGATCTTCTACATTTTCGATCTTACCAGATATCTCGCCAGTCTCTCCCAAACTCTCTGTTATGACGCCTAGTTGACTTATTAGGCGGTCTAGGTCCTTCTCGTGCTCTTTCAAGACGTTTATGATAAAGTCTAGGGCTTCCAAAGCGTCGTCTTTGCTGGGTTTCCGTTCCATGTCTTCGTCTCCTTGGCTGATATACTCTAATGGCTTATAGGCAAATAAACGTAATGCATCGTCAAACTGTATCATTATGGTGGGAATTACATACTAATTAGCAATTCAAACCAAAAAAACTAACACCAACATAGACGCCCTAAAGTATGGATAGAAACCTTACGAGTGATTCAGATAACTCTTCGACTTTTCTCTGCTTACCGAGAACACCGTAGCAGACAGCTACGCAGCTGGTTGAAGAGTGAGCTTCGATTTTCGGACACCCACATGGCGAAGAGGCGATATCTTCTTAGCCTCGTTATAGATGTCAGAAGCAATTTTCCCAAGGACAAGTTCTTGAACGAACTGGTCGAAGGTGAGGGAGGATGACTTTTCCTTAACGATCTCACTCATGATGGTACGTATCTCCTGTTCCTGGGAGGTCTTTATGCGTGAGAGCGTGAAAACAGAAACCGCCAGCATTAATCCATAACTATCCTTGGTACTGACATTGAAGATTCCATCTACTCGCGTTGTTCTCCTTCTAACCAGACTCCTCAGAAAATCCCGAGAGTATTCATGACCCTTAAAGACCGTGCGGGCGGTTTTGCCCTCAACGTCCTCCACTCTAAAATACAGCTTGAGATACTGATGTGCAAAGTCGTTTGTAATGTCATAGAGAGTACCGTCCACAATCCTTCCAACAAGCTTCGAAGGATCATCCGCAGGTACAGCTCCCAGTTCAACCCCACCGAAGTATGGCGGAGACACTACTTTGTACCACTTTTTGTCACGCCACTTGTCCTTAATGCGCCCTCTCCTCTTTGACACATCATACCCTCATTGTGAGTGGAAAGATTTCACAGGGAAGTATTAAAATCTTCGGCTTTTGAATTCATTCAAGCCTTTTAAGACCGCCCATTAAGGGTCTTAAAGCTTCAGGAATAGTTACAGAGCCGTCTTTTTGCTGATTCTGTTCCATTATGGCTATCATCGTTCTGCTGGTGGCAAGAGCAGTGTTATTTAGGGTGTGAACAAAACCGATTGGAACCTGTCCCTCCTTTTCTCTGTATTTTATGTTCAGCCTTCTCGCTTGATAGTCTGTACAGTTGGAGTTTGACCCAGCCTCTCTGTATGTGCCATCAGCCATCCAAACCTCTATGTCATATTTTTTTGCTGCGATTATTCCGATGTCTCCGGTGCAGACGTTTACAACTCGATAGTGTAGCCCCAAGCCCTTGTAGAGGTCCTCAGAGTTTTTCTGGAGTTCCTCATGGAATTTCCAAGAATTTTCGGGATGACAAAAGATGAATTGTTCGATTTTGTTGAACTGGTGTACCCTGAACAAGCCTTTTGTGTATTTGCCGTGGGCACCAACCTCTTTTCTGAAACAAGGACTGACTCCCACATATTTTATAGGCAAGTCTTTTTGGGTTATGACTTCGTCCATGAAGGTTGCTGCCATGGGATGCTCGCTCGTTGCTATGAGGTAGAGATCCTCTTTTTCTATCTTGTACAGCTGGTCTCCGAAGAATTCTAGGTCTGTGACTCCCAGATAGGGTTTCTTATGCATCATTAGGGGGGGTTCTATCAAGGTGTAGCCTCTGTTTCGGAGGAAGTCAATTGTATAGTTCATGATTGCGAAGTCAAGTCGAGCCAGGTCACCTTTTAGATAGTAGAAGCCGTGACCTGCAACTTTGGCGGCTCTGTCGAAATCTGCTAAATCCAAATCCGATGCGATCTCTGCATGGCTCTTGGGTTTGAAATCGAATTTTGGGGGTTTGCCAACGACTCTTTCAACAACGTTTTCGGTTTCATCTTTGCCAAAAGGAACTGTTTCGTGGAGTACGTTGGGAAGCTTCAGCAAGATGAGATCGGCTTTTTTTCTGTATTCCTCCCCCTGTTTTTCCAGTTTCTTTATTTCTTCTGGTATGTTCTTTGCCTCTTCTATCTGCTTGCTGGCGTCCTTTCCTTTCTTCTTTAGATTTGCGACCTCTGCGGTTATCACCTTTCGTTTGTGTCGAAGCTCGTTTGCTTCTGTAAGCAGCTTTCTCCACTGTTTATCATACTCGACAAGATTGTTGAGCATCCCAATTTTTTCAGGTTCTCCTCTCTTTTCAAGGTCTTTTCTCACGATTTCTGGATGCTCTCGAATAAGTTTTATATCTAGCATCAACTATGCCTCGAAACCCTTTCGCTCAAAAGTTAGAACTAACTCGATATTTAACATTATACGCCTCTACGTCTATCTTTGGGGCAGATCGGTGATGGGTAGAGAACGTTTTTGTTGATGCCTTGAGGCTTTAACATTATAACCTAGAAGACTTATTTTATTAGTAAACTCAAGAATGTGAGAGGGAGAGGAAAAAACTGAGATATGGTACGCTTCTCTTCAGCATCATAGTTATCGCGGTTATACTTTCACCGATTCTTCTAGTGATCTGGACCTCTACCATTGACAAGCAGAATTCAATCCCAGAATTTTTTGTGGGAGTAGAATATGCCATCGACAACCACAGTGTTGAAGACTGCAAAGCCTTGGTTGACAGGGTAAAAAATTTCACGAATCTTTTTGTCGTTGACTCTCTCGGAATAACATTAGACCTGAACAATCTCAACGAGGTTTGCGACCACGTGTACGATGCAGGGCTATATTTTATTGTCTTCTTCATTTCTCCTACTGAAGAAGAAGTGTTCATTACCCTAGAGGGGGAGCAGGGACCCCAACGGGTCTTTCGATACAATTACTATCCGCACCTGTGGATTGCAGATGCTAAAGAAAAATATGGCGACAAATTCTTAGGAGCCTACACCATGGATGAGCCTGGAGGAAACCAGCTAGACTCAGGCACTTTCCAATTGGTTAAAGATGCGAAGGACCAAACGGAAGCCGCTGAGTTGTTTGTGGACTTGCTTTACGTTCACATAGAGTATTATCTCGCGGCTCGAAGATATGATGACGTTACGGTTTTAACCTCGGAATATGGGCTTTACTGGTTTGACTACAAAAGTGGATATGATACAGTTTTAGTAGAATTTGCTTGGAACCATAGCAGACGCCTACATGTTGCGCTTTGTAGAGGCGCCGCCAATGTTCAGAACAAGGACTGGGGAGTCATGGTCACATGGACATATACTGAACCGCCCTACATCGTTTCAGGCGACGAACTTTATGACGACCTGACCACAGCGTATCATAATGGAGCAAAATATACGGTAATTTTTGATCATCCAGACACAGAATATTCAGACTATGGAATATTAACTGAAGAACACTTTGATGAACTAGAAAAGTTCTGGAACTACATGAACAATAACCCGAAAAAACACGGAACCGTAAAAAGCGAAGCGGTTTATGTCCTTCCAGAAAACTTTGGTTTCGGATTCCGCAATGCCAACGATAATATTTGGGGGTTGTGGAGCGCCGACACTGATGAGCGTGTGGAAAAAATTTGGAACGACGTCAACCAACTAATAGACGAGTATGACTTCAGTCTGGACATTGTTTACAGTGATCCAGAATTCAATGATGATCTCCAAAGGCATTATGATAAGGTGTTTTTCTGGAATGAAAAATTAAACTAGTGACTATTTTTGTTGACTGGACGGTTGCCTTTGAAAGAGATAAATCTGATTTCAGAGCTTTCAACGAGCGGAGTCTACACCCTGCTACTGTTTTTGTCAAAGGAAGTTACAGTGGAGATAGGAAGTTTTGGAAAACAGAGATTTCCAATGGGATACTATACTTACACTGGGTCAGCATTAGGCAAGGGAGCCACAAGCCTCAGACATCGAATAACTAGGCACCTGAGGAAGAAGAAACGGAAGTTCTGGCACATAGATTACCTTTTGGCGAATGAAAATGTGTCTGTAGAAGCGGTTGTCGCCGCTGAAACCAAGGAAAACGTTGAGTGTAACATGAATCAATACCTGAAAAAGATGATGGGGGCAAAAGTTCCAGTTAAAGGATTTGGAGCTTCTGATTGCCGAAAAAACTGCGGAAGTCATCTTCTGTATTTTCCAGAGATTGAACAGGCTGATTCTTTGGTTCAGAGAATTGTTAGATATTTCCAGTCATCAGCGGGCATTCTTTCTGTCTCTGGGGTTCGCTAGCTCTTTTTTAGAAATCTGCAGATCGGTTCTTCTTTTGACGATTATTACCAAGATTCTTATTGCAATTAGTCCGACAGATAGTGTCAAACTTGAAAAATCAGGAATTACGTTCGTGTTGATGAAAAACGGTGTTTTACGGTAATAGTTAAATGCCACTGATTTCTATGTATCTGCTCTAATAGGCTAAAGGTTTCCTCTCATGATGACAGCGTTACATCAGAGTTCAACTCCCTACATAGCCAGACCGCTTTTCAAGAAATGGATCACAATAATCGGGGGATTAGTCCCTGTATTTCTGGGACTTAGCGTCTCGTCTAACACACCACAGGAGGCGAAAGGGATATTGGAGACCATAACAGAAATGCTGCGGGTAAGAGTATGCCCACCCCAAGTTAGCAAACCAATCTACAAATCCAAAAACAGGTTAAAAAGCTAGAAAGAGTGAGAGCTAATGGCAAGCGAAATAGAAGTGGGATCAAAGTATATACCTAAAATGTCTAAGAAAGAAATAGAAGAACTGCAAAGCTCCATCAAAGCTGCATCCATTAAGGTGATCAAAGAGAACACTAAGAGAATGAAAAAGACTTGGTTGAACAGACCGGAAACCATGGAATATTTCGATGAAATATCAAACTTTTTTGGGCAACGCGAAAAAGAGATTCGCGAACAGAAAGAAGCAGGAAAAAAAGTCATCGGTTACTCATGCATGTTTGCTCCTGTAGAATTAATCTTGGCTGCCGACGCCATTCCAGTTCGTATAGGCTCGGGTTGGTATGATGCAGCAAAACTCGGAGACAGAATCATGCCAGTCGAGGTCTGTCCAGTAATAAGATCCACAGTCGGCGCAAAAATGGTGAACCTTTCCCCGTATCTTGAACTCAGTGACGCCATAATACACCCTCTAACATGCGACGGCAGAACAAAACTGAGCGAAATCCTGTCAGACTATAAGCCCACTTGGCCCATGTGTCCTCCACGCGTCAAAGATGACCCCCAGTCCCTGAGCCTCTGGAACGAAGAGATGCAGGTAATAAAACAGAAAATTCAGGAATTAACAGGGACAAAAATCACCCGAAAAAAACTGAAGTCTTCTATAGAGGTCATGCAGAGAGCGACGAAGGCTTTCCGCAGGTTGCAAGACTTGAGAAAAGGTCCTCCAGTGATCATGGGAAGGGATGCCATGCTCGTGAATCAAACCAGTATGTGGGACGATATACGACGGTGGACCGAAAAAACTGAAGCATTGTGTGATGAACTTGAAAAGAGGGTTGAGCAAAAGGTCTGGGCTTGCCCCCCTGAGACGCCAAGGGTGATGGTTACAGGCACTCCAATGATGTGGCCTGACAGCTGGAAGGTTCCCAACCTGATTGAAGAATCTAACCCTCAGGGAGTAGTGGTTGTTGATGAGCTATGTTCAGGGGACCGAATTCTCTACGACCCGGTGGGAGTAGATGAATGGACTATGAGCGACATGTTCAATGCCGTAAGCGAAAGATACCTTATGGCCTCCACATGCCCCTGTTTCACCTCAGAACATGGGAATGAAGACAGAATCAACTGGCTCATGGACAGAATCAAAGAGTATAAAATTGATGGAATAATCTATTATGTAGTTCGCGGCTGCGTCCTATACGCCATGGAATACGCGCGAGTTAAGCGTATCCTAGACCGCATGGGCCTGCCAGTATACTACCTAGACACAGAATACACTAGGGAAGATGTTGGACAAATGAAGACGAGAATCGAAGCCTTCCTAGAGATGCTTGAAGCAAGAATCGACATCTGAGGAGAAACGGAATGCTTACCGCCGGAATAGACATGGGCACACAACGGGTAAAAGTAGCCATCCTAAAAGACAACCAAATAATATCCAGAAGCCAAAACTTCTGCGGATTCGAACCCACCAAAGCCGCTGAGCAAGCTTTTGAGGAGGCGTTAAAAAGCGTCCAATTGTCCCGTGACAATCTCCAGCATGTTACAGCTACTGGAGCCGGTGTGAATATGGCTCCCTTTTCAGACAGCACAATCAGCATGATGGGAGCTGACGCCCGGGCAGGAGCCTACTTCTTTCCTTCAGCGAGAACCGTGATCGATGTTGGAGCTGAGGATGCGCGAGCAGTAAGTTGCGACGAAAATGGAACGATGTTAGATTTTGTGGTTAACGCCAGATGCGCAGCTGGAGCCGGTACTTTTATCGAAGCTATGGCGAGAGCCTTGGAGGTTAAAATGGAAGATATGGGTACCCTGTCCCTCCAAGCTGAGAGGGCGAGTCCCATAAATGCCAGTTGCGTCATCTTCGCAGAATCTGATGTGGTCTCCCTAATTCACAGGGAAGAACCCAAGCCTGAAATAGCACGGGCGATTTTTGACGCCATGGCTGAGAGAGTCTCCTCAATGGTTCGGCGATTAGGAGTAAAACCGGATGTTATTCTAGTGGGAGGAGTTGCTAAAGATGTCGGTTTCGTTGCTTCCCTGAAGAGAACCTTGGGAATAGACATACTGATACCTGAAGAACCATTGTTCGCTGGTGCTGTGGGAGCCGCCCTCATCGCCGCTAAGAGAGCTGGAAGGAGGCAGTGATGAAGATGGAGAAGAGAGAGGGAAAAGGGGAATACTGGAGATGGCTCGAATACCGCAGCATCATGCCAGGCAGAGACTGGAGAAACGCTGAGGTGATAACTGCTGGGGTGGATGTTGGCTCAGTGGGTTCTAAAGCTGTTATCATGGCGGATGGGGAGATATATTCGTGGAGCGTCATGCGAACTGGCTCCAACAGCTCTGACAGCGCCAAGAAAGCCCTTGGATGGGCTATGGAAGGAACCGGTTTGGAGTTGAGCAATTTTAACTATATTGTGGGAACTGGTTATGGTAGAGTGAACGTTCCCATGGCTAACAGAGCCATCACAGAAATCGCCTGCCACGCCAAAGGCGCCAACTACATCTGGGGACCCACCGTGAGAACCGTGCTGGATGTGGGGGGGCAAGACGTTAAAGCCATCCGCTGCGACGAGACAGGCAAAGTAGTCTCTTTCCTGATGAACGACAAGTGTGCAGCAGGCACTGGACGAGGAATGGAAGTTATAGCCGACCTGCTGAAGATACCCATCGAAGACGTCGGCAAAGTATCCCTAAGCGTAACCGAAGAACCCGAACCAGTAAGCAGCACCTGCGTCGTCTTCGCAAAGACAGAGGCAGTCGGACTGCTACGCAAAGGATGGACCAAAGAAAAAGTTTTAGCCTCTTATATTCGTGCCATGGCCATCAGAATGAGCGAGCTTATAGAAAAGGTGGGTTGCGAAAGAGACTTCGTCATCACTGGGGGTCAATCCAAGAACATCGGCATAGTGCACAGAGTGGAAAACATTTTGGGCATTAAACGCCTTCCAGTTCCCAGCTTGGAAGAGACTGGACTTGACCCCATGGCAGCCGGTGCCATGGGAGCCGCCCTCTTCGCCAAGGCTCTACATGAAAGATCTCTGAAACGTTGAGGGTGATACAGGTTATAACCTATTATGGTTACCGAGACGGGTCAGGCGAATATTACGTAGTTATTGACGCTGAGAAATGCAACAGTTGTGGCGAATGCGTGAAGGTGTGTCCTCAGGGAGCCTTGAAGATGGATTCTATGTTTATTGATCTTGAAGACAAACTTGTCGCCGTAGTTACAGAGGAACATCGCAAAAAAATAAAATATACGTGTTCTCCCTGCAAACCCGAGAGCGGAGAGGCACCATGTGTTAAAGCCTGCGGTCAAGAGGCAATAACCTGCATCTGGAATACCATGGAGTAGGTTAGGGGTAGTATCTTCTTGTTGTTCGTGGGAAGGGGATTGTGTCCATCACGGTTTCTAGGTTAAGCATCCAAGCTAGCAGTCGCTCGACTCCCATTCCGAAGCCACCGTGAGGAGTAGTCCCATATCTTCGCTGGTCAATGTACCATTCGTAATCTTCCTCTTTCAAACCAAACTCCTTAAGGCGCACAATCAACTTCTCCTTATCATCAATCCTCGAACCCCCCGTAGCCAGCTCCCCGATATTTGGTACAATCAGATCAACAGACATGACGAGATTGGGGTTCTCCTCGTACATTTTACAGTAAAACGCCTTCGACTCCTTAGGATAAGCATAAACGAAAAAGGGTTTTCCGAATTCCTTGGCTAGAGCCTTCTCTTCTTCAAACCCGAAATCCATTCCCCACTTGACCTTATAGCCCATTTTGCTAAGTTTCTCTATTGCTTGGTCATAGGTGATTCTGGGGAAGGGCTGCTTAATTTCTGCCAATCTTTTGGCGTCTACATTTAATGCATCAAGTTCGTTTTTGCATTGTTTCGCAACTTCTTGGCAGATGTGGCTTACTAGGTCTTCTTCTAGGCGCATGAGGTCTTCCATGGTGGCGAAGGCTTGTTCCGCCTCGATATGCCAGTACTCAGCAAGGTGTCTTATTGTCCTGCTTTTTTCAGCCCTGAAGGAGGGAGCAACACAATAAACCTTCTCTAATGATGCAATCAGCACTTCAAGGTGAAGCTGGGCACTTTGGGTTAGGTAGAGGTCTCGGTCAAAGTATTTAACGCCAAAGAGGGTGGCGCCGCCTTCAACAGCACTCGATATGAACATGGGCGGAGAAACTTCAATGAACGTTTTCTTCCTGAAAAATTCATGAACAAACTTCAACAGCTCGCTTCTTATTCTCATTATAGCGTTCATCTTTTGACTTCGCAGCCATAAGTGCCGAACGTCTCGCCGAAACTCTTCGCTCTGGTCCTTCGTTATAGGAAAGGGTTCAGCTAGTCCCACTATCTTTAACTCATTAATGGAGATTTCAAAGCCTCCCGGAGCGCGCCTATCCCTCCGAACAGTTCCAGATACAGTAACGGAAGATTCGATGGACACCTTTTGAGCCTCATCCCAAGAGAGACTATCTTTCTTGACCGTGCACTGAATGATTCCTGTGGCATCGCGCAATACAACAAAAACCACGTCTTTGCCTGTCCGTTTCCGATAAACCCAACCTCTAACAGTCACTTGTTTCCCATCTAAGTTACCATCCAAGATGCGGCGGATGGATGTAAAAGAAGTGGACATAATCCTTCACCCTCAATCTGACTGTGTTATGTTAAGGTATAAACGGTGATGAAAAGTTTGTGCTGAAAAGGAACGCTTTGAGAGAGGAATTAGTTCATCACAGGTTTTCATTCTGTTGCTCGCAAAACTTATTATGTTTGGAACTTTCTAGTCAAGTGAATAACTGTTCTACAGTGATGTTAATGGTGAAGAGAGATCGTGTAGATATTATGGCTGAGATTCTTGGTTTGTGTTCAAAGCCGCAGACCAAGACGCAGGTGATGTACGGGACAAATCTGTCATGGAAGATGCTCCTGTATTATCTCTCTCAACTGCAATCACTGGACCTTCTGGAAGTCCACGGCAAGTCAACCAAGTATGTGACTACCAAGAGAGGGCAGGAGTTTGTGGAGAAGTGGGGAGAACTGCAAGAACTTCTCTGAATAGTTGGTCGTTAGGTGAAAAAGTTAGCTTTTAGGCGGTCTTTTTTGGGCATACCGATAGCGTCGTGGTCGTCCTTCTCTGGTTAGTAAACCGTCCTTCACTAGATCCACTAATGCGTGGGCTACTGCTGTGCGGTCGTAGTGGAAGCCTCTGCGTGCCATTTCGCTGTGGACTTCTCCCAGTCCTCGTGGAGACGCAAACCATTCTTCTGACCAGAGCGTTTGGATGAGACTTTTGCATGTTTCTGCCCTAGGCGAGGGGAGGGCGCGTTCTGGTACAATTATGGGTTCCTTTGAGTATGCTGTTACTGTTGAAAGGATTCTTTTTACTGCTTCTTCCAGTTGGTCTTCTTGGCATTCGATTTCGAATTCTAGGTTTCCTACTTTCATTTTTAGGCGGATTGGGGGGTTTGTGTTTTCTCTCATTGTTCTCCCTTATTGTTTATTGAATTGCACATGATGTGCATGCACAACATTTAAATACATCTCCGCCTAAACCACACTCATATTGGTGAATATTGTTGATTGAACAACTAAACTATACAACAACACCAAGATATAACTTTCCACCCTCCATAGCGAACCTACAACTCCCCCAAACATTCATAGAACTAAGCCTCAGCTCCATGCAAAACATAGAAAGCAAATACCTACAACCCAACGAAACCTCCCTCAATCAACCCATAACAGAACATATTGAAGACGCAACACCAATCTTCGGAATTCACGACTCCTCCACAATAGAGACAATTCCCTTAGAACCCCGCATAGACGAGAGACCAGTTGCAGCCATCGACGTTTCAAGCATAAGAATAGGAGAAACCGAAACCGGCGTACTCTGTGCAATAAGAGGAGCAATAGTCTGGAAAGAGAAAAACAGATACAAATATCAACGCTTAGGACCCTTCCCCTTCCACATAACCGAACAGAACAAGAAAGAAATCTACAGCCTCTTCAGAAGCCACCACTTTGAAATCTCAGAAGACCCAAGAGCCCCCAACCTCTTCAATATGCAAGCTAGAATCGGCAACCTGCTTGAACGCTGGCTCCAGCTAGGAATCTCCTGTTCAGCTTACAGCGCCATCATACTATGGGATGGGTCCATGACGGCTGGAATGGTTGACAGCCCTGTGGATGAGATGTCTCGACTCTTAGAGATTGCAAGAAATCGCCTCAGCATCGTCTTGGCTTTCTCAAAAAGCACTAGCCTGAGGTTTTCAGGTCATAAATTAACTGATTTGGCGGAAAAATCTGAGCCTCCTTGTCTTCTTCAGATAAACGGTTTTCCCTTACCTTCAGGTCCAGTCCTCACCCTTGGAGATGTCTACGTCGCAAAACTAACTCCGGGTGTATGCTCCTTCAGGTTAGATATTGACAAGAAGGTTCCTCGAGAGCGGGGGATAGAAGCGGTTCAGAGTCTTCTCGGAAGCGATCTTCTCATCCAAAGCTACCCTGAAACCCTACGTTTGGCTCATATATTTTCAACCTTCACTGCCACTGAAGTTATTGGAATCCAACGTTTCATAGCCCAGCAATATGGGCTCAGGATAGTTGCAAGACCGAATGTGCGTCGGCTGCTCTTTGGTCCTTTTGGGAAAGGCCCAGAGGGATGAAATATGCGGCTCTACAAGAAGGAGGGAAACAGCCTTCAGATCCTCAGTTTTCCAAGCGACGATGTTGAAAAGGGTGATTATCTTCTTGTAGAGGATTCTGGGGTTAACAGAAAGTTGATTACGCAGGTAATTGATGTCCAGTTCGCCAGCGTTCCGGGTCTACTTGAAGAGCTTCTTCGAGATTCCACGACTGACGAGGGGATTTGTGGCGAAAATTTTGATCCTTTGGGGGTTTCGTCTCACATAAATCATATTCAGGACGCGCGGATGCTTCTCTGCAAGATTCGAGGAACTATAGTGAACGAGAAGCTGCAGGTGAATTCTTCATGGCTTCCTTCCCGTTCCAAGTCTGGAATAACAAGAATTCCCGTCAACTCTCTGTTGAAACATGTGGGCGGGAACGATGGTCTTCCCATTAACATCGGCGAAACCAAGGACGCTTCTCCCCTCGCCATCACAGCTCATGATCTTGATGGGACACTGAATATAATAACTGGGAAGAAGGGAACTGGAAAGTCTCATCTTTCAAAGCTGCTGGTTCTCGGTCTTGTCGAATACAAGGCTACGGTTGTGGTTCTTGACCTTAATGGCGAATATACTGGCTTAGGTCTTTCTTCGAGTGGAGGAGGTAACGAGTATAGTGACAGGGTTCATGTGCTTACTCCTGGAGCTAATTTCAGGGTTTCTTTGGCTCAAATGGACCTGAGAGTCATGCTGAGCATTCTGGTTCATGCCCTTGATCTTCCAGGAACATCAACTCGAGAGTTTAAGCGTATATGGAAATCGTTGCGTCAGAAGGGAAATTTCACTCTTCAAGACCTTGGAGATGCCATAAGGGACTGTAAGTGTAATATGCATGTGCGGGATGCCCTGTTTTCTCGTTATTATAGTCTGGTGAATTCAGGATTTTTCACGGATGACAGCGATTCGGCACTATCGTTTGAGAAGCTTTTTGAAGAGAGCAAGAATGGGGGAGGGGCTTTGGTGATTAATTTGAGGGATGTTTCGTCTGTTGATCGCCAGATTGTTTTGGAGTATACTCTTGGGAATCTGGTGAAGCTTTTGAGTCAGTGGAAGATCAGGTCTGTTTTTCTTTTTGCTGAGGAGGCTCATCTTTATCTTCGGGAGACCTACTGGGAGGATATTGTTACGCGGATGAGGCATTTTGGTTTGTTTACCAGTTTTGTGACTAATCAGCCTGACACCATAAAAGAGAACATCTATCGCCAAGCTGACAGCATCTTTCTCTTCAATTTCACTAATGAACGTGACCTTGAAACCGTGTCACGGGCTGCGAGAGTGGATTCTGAAACCGTGAAATCCATTGCCCAGGAGCTTCCGCCTCATCACTGCCTCCTAATTGGAAGAGCAGTGAAAGACTTCCCCGTCATGGTGAAGGTAAGAGCCCTCGACATCAAAACCATGGGACAAACAAGACTCTTCTTCACCAGCAAAAATAATTGAGTGCTCATCACAATGAATGTATCCACTTGCATTCCCATAAAAACAGAAAAAGGATTCGTAGCAACACCCAAAAGTTCCCTCTACATATACTATCTAGTTGAGGAAAGGTCTTGAGAAGAAACGGTTCAAAGATTCTGCGAAAGCGGGTTGCCCGAGAAGCCGCCCTTCTACTCTACACGTCCCAAGAGAAGGAGTACAAACAAGCCAAACAAAGAGCCTCAGAAACTATTAAGACCCGAATATTTCCCAGCAACCTTGAGGTCGCAGAGGAACTTGACACAATCGCCGAGGAAAGGGAAGGCGCCTCAAGAAAGAGCCTGCTTCTGCGAATGCGAAGAGAAGCCCAAGAAATAATGACTGCCCTCACAGACTACAGTCCGCGCCTCGTGGGAAGCGTTTGGAGGGGAACAGCCCGCAAAAACAGCGACATAGACATACAAACTTTTTCCCAAGATCCCATTCAGGTCCTGAATCAGCTTAAACAGCAAAGCTTCAAGGTTAAGGGTTCAGAGTGGCGTTCAGTGACCAAAGAGGGCAAAAAAGAATCTTCCCTCCACATTCACACAATTCTTCCTTCCGGAGACGAGGCAGAAGTTGTAGTTCGAAGCCTCAATCATCTAGGGCAACCCGAGAGATGCGAAACATACGGCGACGCCAAAACCGGTCTAAATCTCCACCAACTCGCAAAAGTTCTCAAGGAATATCCGCTTCAAAAGTTTGTGCCCACATAAAAAAGACGGATTATAGTTTAAATATAGGGCTGTCAAAGAAAAATAACGGGAAACAGATGGACCTCGAAAAGAAAAAGCTTCAAAAAATGTTCCCAAACTTGGCACGAGAACTGGAGAGTGGGGACTGCGGAACAACAATAAATTCTATTCGATCTGACCCCACTACTGCTGAGAAGGCGGTCGCGAAAAGATTCACTGGGTATATACCGGACGTGATTGATTTCCTTCGCAGATGCGACAATGGGAAACAGGCTGAAGAGATAATCTGTTACTTGGAGAAGCGGGGAGAAATAAGCCCCGAATACGCCATAAAACTTAGGAAACAGCTGAAAGAGAAAGGCGTTAGAAGCTTTGGGTCAAAAAAAGAAAATGACTACTATCTAAAACAAGACGATTTTAAGTCAGAAAAAAAGAAAAGATGAAAAAACTTCGGGTTTAGCTTCAAGTTTTTGGTTTATGCTATTGATTTTTTAGCGCTTTAGGTTTATCTCTATTGTTGAAACGTTTCTGGTTCCGTCTTCTCGCTGTAACTCTTCGGTTCCAATGGTTATTTTGTCAACTTTCAGTTCCTTCAAGAACTTGCGGCGAACTATCTCAGCAGTGTCAATAGCCGTTGTAATTGCACGTCCCCTTGCCTTCAAAGTACCTTTCTTGACATCAGACGAATTGAAATGTGTAATCACCGCCAACACATAGCTCATGGCAGGTTTCGTTCCAACATAGATTGTATTCGGATCCTTAGACACATAGTACACCTCCTTCCTCGATTCTCTCATAGACTCCTTTGTTTTTGCAGGTCTGGAATCAGATTCATGTCGAACCTGTTTCCAGCTCCTTGCTATCTTTTCATGTTCTCCTTTTTTAGTTTTTGGCAAAAATCAGCATTAAAAGACCGATTTTCCCTTAAATTCTAATAACAAGACTAACATTGGTTGGTGCATGATGACTTTGAAGCGTGTCTTGATTTCCGTTTATGACAAGACAGGTATCGTTAGCTTTGCCCGAGAACTCAGCAAACTAGGATTCGAGATAATTGCGACTGGCGGAACTTTGAGAACCTTGAAAGAGGGGGGAATCCGATTCGTCAAACACGTTTCGGATGTTACAGAATTTCCTGAAATATTGGAAGGCAGAGTTAAAACTGAACACCCCAAGTTGATCGGGGGCATACTTGCCCTCAGAGACAAGAAAGAACATATGAAGGACCTTACTAGATTCGGAATAGAGCCCATCGACATGGTTGTCTGCAATCTGTATCCCTTCGAAAGGCTAACAGATCAAGGAGCTGACCTGAAAACCGCCCTAGAAAACATTGACATAGGCGGCCCTAACATGATCCGAGCGGCAACAAAAAATTTTGAGAACGTAGTTGTGATCGTTAGCCCCCGCAGATACAACCAAATTCTCCGCGAATATGAAAAGAACGGCTACATAAGCACCGAAACCAGGCGCATTTTGGCTGTGGAAGCCTTCAAAGAAACAGCGAGATACGAATCTGCAATCTACAAGTTCCTAGAAAAGACTCTATCTTAACTAGTTACCCGTTTCACTAAGCGGAAGCACCTGTGAAAACGGAGTTAGAAAGGTTTTTTAGCGCCCAAAAAAAGGGACTATTGAGGAGATGTAAGTTTTGAGTGCTGAAAAGGAATTTTCCTTAACGGAATTGAACAAACCCAAGGACTGGACGAATCTTCCGGGTATGGCAAAGAAACATGTACCCGTAATTGAGGCGCCTAAGAATGTTAAAGCCAACGAACCATTCATCGTTAAAGTGAAGGTTGGCGGAATCGATGGAGTTGAGCATCCCAATACTTTAAGTCATTGGATAAACTGGGTTGCGCTCTACGCGGGAGAACGATTGATATCTAGGGTAGAGTTCGGTGCTGAGATGTCAGACAAATACGTTGTAACCCTGAATGTAACCCTGAACGAAACAGCCACCCTGAGGGCTCAAGAGTTCTGCAACCTCCACGGGGTATGGGAAGGAAAAGAAAAAGAAGTTATGGTTGAGTAGAGTCTTCCCTCCAACCATCTTCGCACTGCTTGAGGCCTAACGTCAGAAAAACCAGAATAAACCATTCTATTCAAGAGTGTTTTTCTGTCAGATGGAGACAAAAGACCGGATTAGCTGGATGCTACTTTTTTTCTTCAATGATTAGCATAGTTATGGTTGACCGAACTTCGTCTAGACTCCGCACCTTCCAAGTAACAATTTCCTTGAGTTTCTCCATGGTTTCTGCTTTAACCTTCGCTACCACATCGTAGACTCCGTAAACAGGAAATACTTCCACCACAGCATCAAGTTTCTCCAAAGTCGCTACAACATTTTCCATGTGTTTTGGTTCAGTGTTGATTAACACATAAGCCATAGGCATACAATCTTCTCCACAACCTATGCAGCTAAGTATCCTAAATAATCTTTTTGGACAGGACATCCATCAAATCAAAATAAGAGAGCTGTAGTGAGCTCAATCTTTGATGTAGTCAAGTATTCTTTTCTGGATGCCGCCATCCTTCAGTCCCATGACGAACTCTATCACGTCGTTGGGTTCCTTGAATCGCAGGTTTATGAGGCTTTTGAAGCCCCAATCTGAGCATTTGATGCGGGAAATGGTGGATGCGGCACTCACGGACTTGCCGAAATCTTCCGTAAGGTTGTAGGTGGCTAGAAAAGCTCCACACCACACATCTCCAGCTCCCGTAGTATCAACAACCTTGTCTGGCGACAGATTCAAGGCGGGAACCATCTGCATGTCAGCATTTTCTCCGCTGATTATAGCTCCAAAGTTTCCCAAGGTGACAATCAACCGTTTAGCTTTCAGAAGTCTAACTGCAGAAGAGATGGAGTCAGTCTGAGCTAACGCTTTGGCTTCCGTGTCGCTCACAATGAAAAAGTCTGCTTTCAAAGCAATGTCCTTTAGGATTCTCCTGTTTCTTCGCCCCTCTTTGACATAGTCTATCCAAGTGTTAACTGAAACTTTAGTCTCTGGAGACTCTTTCTTTATCTTAGCTAGAATTTTGGCAACCTTTGAGGGTCTCATAGGTGAGATGTGAAATATGCTTTTGTGCCTAAGCCACTTGTCTGAGATTCTCCGGGACGTTATTCTGGAGCCAGCGCCGTGATCAGCTCTGAGGTAACGGGCTTCCCAGCGCAGGTCATACTTGATGTGAAATCTTGTGGAGGGGATGTCAAATATTTTCACGTCCTTGTACGGCAGCAGGTCCAGAACATCAAGGAAGTCATAGTCTTTTCCAGTGGCTGAGATCAAAGCTACGTTGGGGGACAGAGTTCTAGCTGCCATTGCCGCGTATAATGCTGCTCCTCCCGGCTGAACCCGAGTACCGTTGACATTCTCAACTTTGTCAACAGAGATGTGACCAACAAACACCAGCCTTTCCGCTAACAGCCTACTCCTCCCACCCTAACCATCACAAGATTCAGTTTCTATCCACACAAATAGTCCAGTTCGATTTGAATAATGTTGCCCTTCAACTTCAAAGCTACGAGTTGATGAACGCCAGCAAAGTCTAATTCATCTGTAAAACCAAAAGATAACTTTTATCAGTTATGTTACGTTGTTAGCTCTACAATCAAAGAGTGAAATGAAACGTGAGCTCCAAACGAACATCTCTCCAGCTATTTCGATTAAAAAGGGATTTGGCGAGGCTGGGCTCTAAAGAAGGCAGGGGAACCGAACTCGTTTCCCTCTATGTGCCTCCCGGTCGCCAAATCAGCGAAGTAGTTGCCATGCTCAACAACGAGTACGGAACCGCCTCAAACATCAAATCCACCACCACCCGAAAAAACGTTCAAGACGCCATCGTAAAAGTCACACAACGCCTAAAACTCTTCAAACAGGTACCAGAAAACGGCTTGGTGATCTTCTGCGGAGCCATCCCCCAGAACGGTCCCGGAAGCGAAAAAATCGAAACCTACGTATTAGCTCCGCCAGAACCAATTCAGGTCTACCTCTACCGCTGTGATGCCAAATTCCACACCCAATACCTCCAAGAGTTCCTGAAGGAAAAAGAGACATATGGAATCATAGTACTAGACGCTTCAGGCGCAACCTACGCGACCCTTCGAGGAAAACGCCTCGACATAGTAGAAAAAATCACATCAGGAGTTCCTGGAAAGTTTAAGGCAGGAGGCCAATCCGCCAGAAGATTCGACAGACAGAGAGAAGCAAAAATGCAAGAGTACTTCAAGCGAGTTGGAGAACACTCCAATGAAACCTATCTCGAAATTGAGAATCTAAAAGGTTTAATTTTGGGAGGACCTGGATTCACGAAATACGATTTCGAAAAAGGAAACTACCTCAACTACACATTGAAGGAAAAAATCTTGGCCACAATTGACACTTCTTACCTAGGTGAGCAGGGAGTAAAGGAGGTTGTTGAACGTTCACACGAAATTCTTCGCCGCATCCGCTACGTTGAAGAGAAAAGAATTATTCAAAATTTCCTCCAGGAGATAGGACAAGACACGGGCTTAGCCACTTACGGCGAAAACGAGGTAAGAAAATACCTGAAAGCAGGAATAGTACAGACCCTTCTGCTCTCAGAAGACCTTGATCTCGTTCGGGTTACTGTGAAATGTTCATCCTGTGACTACAACAAACAGGAGACCATGAAGAGGCATCAGGTTCCAGAGTTGGAGCAGAGTATAAGTGGAAATGCATGTCCAAAATGCAGTGTTCCATCCCTCTCTGTGGCGAACGTCACAGAGCTCATAGACGAATTAGCCGAACTAGCTGAGGAGACGGGAGCAGACGTGGAGATATTATCAGGCGAAACAGAAGAGGGACAAATGCTGAAGAACTCTTTCGGCGGAATCGCAGCCATTCTCCGCTACAAAGCCGCAAACTAGTACTCCACATCAAAATAAACGTCTATGCATCCTTGAACTTCTCGTCCTTTTCCTTTTGCAGATTGGGCGTATATTTGTTTTACTTTGAGGGTTCCCGAGAGGTCTTCCTCTGCACTGCACAGAACATCCACGATTTTCGGGTCTCCTGAGTATAAGGTTAGCTTAGTGATTGGCGCATTCAGTGGCTTTTGGTTTTCTGCTTTGTCTCTGCGGATTTCTCCCATCACAGCAACGATCAAGTCGCCCTTCTTCTCGGTCTCTTCATCAACCAGTTCTTCTTGTAATGTAGGCCATGGAGAGATGTGAATGCTCTCATGTTTCTTGTCGTCAGCGTACATGATTTGGTATATTTCCTCAGCTATGTGAGGAGAAATAGGAGCGAGAAGCTGGAGAATCCGATAAATTGCCACGTAAAGAGTGTATTGGGCAGCTGCTCTCTTCTTTTTGCCATATTTCTCAGGTTGATACAGCCTATGTTTTACAGCCTCAATATACTGGTCGCAGAAACTGTGCCAAGTGAAATTTCGGATTTCATCAGTAGCTATATTAAATTTACAGTCCTCCAGAGCAGCAGTTACTCTCTGGGTGACCCGTTCCATCTTGCTCAGAAACCAACGATCCACGAGGTTCAGTTCCCCCTTTTCCTTTGGGTTGTAGTCTTGAAGGTGCATGCTGGCGAAACGGGCGGCATTCCAGAGTTTTCTCAGAAATCTCCAAGCGTATTCCACGTCTGCCCACCGGAAGGGTATATCTGATCCTGTGGCGCCTCCGCCGGAGGCCCACTGTCTGGGAGCGTCAGCTCCATATTTGCTGAAGACGTCAGGGGTGGCTACAAAGTTGCCGAGGGATTTGCTCATCTTTCTTCCGTCGCTTCCAAGAACCATGCCATTGATGAGGACGCTTTTGTAGGGTTTTTCGTCGAAGAGGGCAAGATGACGGACCATAAGGTAGTAGGCCCAGGTGCGGATGATATCGTAGCCCGAAGGATGAACGTCGGCTGGATAGAGCCTATGCCAATCCTTGCTGTCGGGCCATCCTGCGTGGACAGCGCAGGTTATGGAGGAGTCAAACCATGTGTCTAAAACGTCTTTTTCAGGGGTGAACTTTGTGGAGCCACATTTTGGGCATCTGTCGATTTTGGGGTCGTCCGTTCTTGGGTCTATGGGAACCCAGTCAGGTTCCGCCACGATTATTTCATTGCATTTTTTGCAGTACCATATGGGGATGGGGGTGGCGAAGATTCTTTGGCGGGATACCACCCAGTCCCAGTCTAGGGAGTTTGCCCAGTCTATCATGCGGTTTCTCATGTAGTCCGGGTACCATGTGACTTCCATGGTGTTCTTTTTGACCTGTTCTGTTAGGATGCGAGTTTTCATGAACCATTGTTCATGCTCTAGGATTTCTATGGGGCTCTTGCATCTCCAGCAGGTGCCGACTTCCTGATGGAGTTCTTCCGTTTTTTCCAGTAGCCCCTCTTTTTGTAGGTCTGCGACTACTGCTTTTTTTGCTTCTTTAGCTGTTAGTCCGGCGTATTTTCCAGCTTTTTTGTTCATTTTTCCCTTCTCATCTATGAGGATTATGGCGGGTAGTTTGTGGGTGGCGACGGCTTTCACGTCTGCTTTGTCGCCGTAGGTGCAGATCATGACGACGCCGGTTCCGAAGTCGGGGTCAACGAGTCTATCAGAGATTACCTTAACTTTCTTGTTGGCTATGGGAACCCAGATGGTTTTGCCTATGTATTTTTTGTAGCGTTGGTCGTCTGGGTTGACGGCTACGGTGACACAGGCGGGTAATAGTTCGGGGCGTGTTGTGGCTATAAGGAGGTGTTTATCGTCTTCCAGTTTGAATTTGATGTGGTGGAGGGTTCCCTCTTTGGTTTCATGTTCGACTTCTGCGTCTGCTATGGCTGTTTCGCAGCTTGTGCACCAGCTGATGGGGTGGGTTCCCTTGTAAATCAGACCTTTCTTATAGAGAAGGATGAAGCTGAGTTGGGTGCGTTTCCAGTAGTCTGGGTCCATGGTTCTGTATTCTGTGGTCCAGTCTATGGAACATCCGAGCCGTATGATGGCTTCTTTCATTACGCCAATGTATTTGCTAACGAATTGTTTGCAGAGTTTGATGAATTCTGCTGGGGGCAGGTCGGTTTTTTTGA
>CAZUQX010000010.1:0-78784 GCA_964623205.1 uncultured Candidatus Bathyarchaeia archaeon
CTACGGGACAGCCGCCTCAGGGCTGCGCCTTTGACCTGGCTTGGCAACCCCCGCAGTCTAAAGCAGCAAGAGATAACATACCCATGAGCCACAAATTAAATCTTATCTACTCCCGCCTAGGAAACTGCAACCAAAATCTTTCACAAGATTTTTACTTACGTAACCCTCATCTACTTCTTTAGGACTGAACCAGATTGAAGGCGTTAATTTTAGCTGGAGGCAAAGGAACCAGACTACGACCTCTAAGCTGCACCCGACCAAAGCTTCTCTTCCCAATCTTAAACAAGCCTCTACTAGACTGGACACTGGAAAGCTTAGCTGAAAGCGGAGTTAGCGGAGTTACCCTAGCAGTAAAACACATGGCTGAAGCCTTCATGCAGCGCTACGGCAAATCAAAATATGGAATGAAAATCTCCTATTCCAGAGAAAAGAAGCCCATGCGAACAGGCGGAGCCATCAAATATGCTGAAGAATTCATTGGCCCCGAAGAGCCATTCATGGTGCTAAACGGAGACGTATTCACCAAAATCGATTACACAAAACTTCTGAAAAAACACAAAGAAAAGAACGCGGTTGCAACAATAGCCCTCTACAGAGTTGAAGACCCCAGCAGATACGGAACAGTAAAACTAACCGAAGAAAGCCAAGTGACACAATTCACAGAGAAGGCTCCTCCGGGACAAGCCCCCAGCAGCCTCATCAACGCCGGCATCTACGTGCTAAACCCCGAAATTTTTGATCATATTCCAGGGGGACGACCAGTCTCAATCGAACACGAGATATTCCCGAAACTGGCAAAAGAGGGAAAACTTTTCGGTCATGAATTCAAAGAGATTTGGATGGATATAGGAAAACTTGGGGATTACCTGAAAGCAAATTGGATCTTGCTTGACGCGGAAGAAAAAAAGAGACTCCTCGGAAAGGATGTCAACACAGGTGAGAAAGTGAAATTCAACGACCCAGTTATGGTTGATGCAGAAGTTAACATCGGGCAGAAATCAAGAGTAGGCCCCAATGCAATTATCGGAAGAGGCGCAGTTTTGGGTAGCGGGGTTCTCTTGGAAAATTCGGTGGTCTTCCCCGGTGCCATGATTTCAGATTATGCTTCAGTAACGGGTGCTGTCATCGGAGAAGGCGCCACCATAGGCAGAGGCGCGAAAATTAGAGAGGGATGCGTAATAGGCGATTACGTGACAATTCGCGACAACATTGCCCTCTCCAGAGACGTTACCGTTTGCCCATCTAAAGAGGTTACTGAGAGCGTTCCAGAATCCACGCGTATAATATGAACGGGACAGCTTCAAATCAACCTGAACATTTTACATTTTCTTGTTAACTTCAGCCGATAGATTTTTTCGCGTATTGAATCTGCTTGCAACAAAAATGTTCGTCACGTATTAATAACACGATCAAACAATGAGGTGGAGGAGAAAAAATGTCCAGAATCATGAAGCTTGCTAGCAAAGACGTGGAATCACCGGAAAAGCGGCGAGAACACACTGTTTGCATTGTGGGCTGCGGAAGAAAAGGTTTGATTACAGCTTGTCTCTTTACCGAAGCAGGCTTCAATGTTATCGGCGTTGACTCCAATCGCCACACCATTCACCAACTAAAGAGAGGCAAGTCTCCTTTCACCGAATCTGATCTCCGCAAGTTCGTAGAGAAATATGTAAAGAATAGCCGATTTAGAGCAACAACCAATCTCAGAAAGGCGGTCTCAGAAAGCAACATCATAGTATTCTGCGTCACAACATCCCTTGAAAAAGGGAAGAAACCTGATTATTCACGCCTCGAAAATGCATGTAGAGACGTCGGCATGAGCCTAATTTCAGGTTCTTTAATCATTTTTCAGAACACAATGGGACCGGGTGTGACCGAGAGCTTGGCGAAGGAGACTCTTGAAAACGCCTCCGGATTGGAGGCTGGAACAGACTTCGGGCTTGCATATTCTTCGATATTAAGCGCTTCAAGGCAGCTCTCAAAGGATGTAGTTAACTGCACAAGGGTTGTTGGTGGTATTACCAAACGAAGTTTGAAGGTTGCGTGCCTCATTCTGGATACAATCACTAAGGGAGAAATTGTTCGGGTGAAAAACATCAAGACGGCGGAAGCTGTGAAGTTGCTGGAAGGAGCCTATAGAGATGTTAACATCGCTTTCGCGAATGAGTTTGCCCAGTTTTGCGAGAAGGCGGGAATAGACTTTGTTAGAGTGCAGAACACTATTACTCCGCTAAAGTTTTCAAGGATGGCTGGACTTCACGCATCAAGAGATTCCTATTTTCTCGTTGAAGAAGCAGAGGCGGAAAATGTGAGGCTCCGCATGTTGTCACTGGCTACAAGAATAAACGATGAGACAATGGATCATGCGCTACGCCTGATAAGGGATGCTCTGCGATCGTGCCAAAAGAGTTTAAGGCGAGCGAAGATTTCAGTCTTCGGTGTCTCTTCTCTCCCGAACAGGAAGAGAGCGACTAATTCTGCTACAAAAAAACTTGTGAACGTTTTGAAAAAGAGGGGTGCAGCGGTTCAAGTTTATGATCCCTTCTTTTCTCACAAGGAATTGTTGAGTATGGGTTATACTGCTGAAGCAAATATGTCAAAGACTGTTGAGGGAGCAGACTGTTTAGTTGTGGCAGTGGCGCATGATCGTTTCATGCGATTGAATCTGAGGAGAATCCAGATTTTGATGAGAAAACCTGCAGCCATAGTGGATATGGGACAGGTTGTCGATCCCGTCAAGGCAGAGCAGATGGGGTTTGTGTACCGCGGATTTGGAAGAGGCGTTTGGACAAGATAGAAGCAGGGATAAAACTGCTTTTTCGCTGGGCTGTTTTCGGGGCAACGCTTAAGTCTTTCAGGTTACAGATGCAGTTTAAAATAGGTTAAAAAGAACCTAATAAGACAATACAGGAACTGGGGCATAACAAATGACTGTCTTGGCATTCTTCCCTTGGACATCAGTTGTTACAACTCTTCTCACCAACAGTCTTGTATCTAGTTTCTTTGATTCTCTATTCGTTGATTTCGATGAGCTAATTCTTGCCGGACTAATCTTGCTTCTGAGTTTCTTTTTAACTCTGTTTCTGACAAAGAGATGGATCAGATCGACTAAAGAAGCGGAACTCTTAGGAAAGGACATGAACAAATATGAAAATCCCCTTATTCCCAGGTCGGGAGGATTAATTGTTGCTCTTGTGATCTGTTTCTCGTTGCTGTTTTACATCTTCTTTAAGACATTCTCCCTCCTTGGAAGCCCCTCGACGCATGTGATTGAGGTCTTCGCCATTTCAGCCACTATCCTACTGGCTGCCTTCATTGGATTCATTGACGATGTCTTAGGGTGGAAAGAGGGGCTGACTCAGCTTCAAAAGGTCTTACTCACTGTTCCCATCGCTGTTCCATTGACCGTTATCAATGCTGGTCAATCAGTTATGCAGCTTCCCTTTTTAGGTAATGTGGACTTGGGTAATTTCTATCCTCTGTTGGTTGTTCCATTGGGTGTAATTGGTTCCACAAATGGATTCAATCTCCTCGCTGGCTATAACGGACTTGAGGCAAGTATGAGCTTGGTAATTTTTGCTGTCTTCGGTTTCACAGGCCTGTTTGTTGGAAAATTGTGGATTGCGTTGATAGCCTTCGTCGTCTGTGCAAGCTTGCTGGCGTTTCTATGCTTTAATTGGTATCCTGCAAAGGTTTTTCCAGGTAACTCCTTCACCTATTCTATCGGAGCCCTGATTGCTACCCTCGCCATTCTGGGAAATATGGAGAGAATCGCTGTCTGGCTCTTCATTCCCTACTTCATAGAAATCCTGTTGTATTTCAGAGCCAGAGTAATAGATGGGATGGGGGATGTTCAGGCGTTCGCAAAACCTAACAGGGACAACTCTTTAGAAATGCCCTACGAAAAAATCTACGACACAACCCACTTTGCCATCTGGTTCCTGAAAAGAGTGAAAGGAAAAGTCTACGAAAGAGACGTTGTCCTATTTCTCCTAGCCGTTCAAATTTTAATTGCAATCTCCGGAGTGATATTATTACTCTAATCTTGTAACTGAAAACAGTGCTAGAACAGCATAGGGGCTTCTTTGATTTTCATTATGTTTTTTTGTGCACAATCCTAAAAAAATAAAAAGGATGGAACATTCAATGGATTGTGGTGAAAGAAATGACTCCATCTCAGCCAAAAGCAAAATTCTATACACGCATAACTGAACAAGACTATCTGGGTATAACCGTCTGGCCTACAAAAGCCGACCCGACAGCAGAGGTTATCACTGTCCAGCTTAGAAGAAATGACGGAGAAAACTGGGAGACGGTTGGACGGCTAGCAGTTTACAGGTCGCCAGACGGAAGTTACGTAAAACTTCCAGAACGCCAAGGCTGATAACAGCGATAACACTGCTTATCTTTTCGTAGCCAGAACTTTGATGAAGTAAATTGGGTTGCGTTAAGTCTCCTTTCCAAGATTGAAAGGTTTGCCCTTAAGCAGTATTTCTTTGGGGAACTTTTTCTTCCATTCTCGCAGAAAGGACATTTCATCTTTTTCTTCTCGCAGTTCGTCCGGTAACATTTCCGGAATTTCGTCTCGGATGGGATACCAACGCGAGCATTTGGGACAGATTATTACGCCTTCTACAATCTCTTCTTTTTCCTCAAAAACATGGAGCTCCAAGGGATAATGTTTGTCGATTGGGCATGCTAGGATGTCCATTAACTTCTTTTTGATAGTTAACCCCTCCCAATTGTTACTATTGTTTAATGTGGAGAGCTATAAAAGATTCGCCCAAGCTAGCTTTTGTAATATGTATTGCTTCGGTGAATATGGATTATGTGAATACAGAAGTAACGGCTAAAAAAATATATGTGTTCAACCTTCAGTATCAGGGGGATACCAAATGAAGTTGCACCATGTTGGAATCGTCACAGATGATATTGAATCGGCGATTCGTCGTCATAAAGTTCTGTTCGGCTTTGTTCCCATCACCGAGATTGTAGATGACCCCGTTCAGAAAGTTTCTGTTGTTATGCTCTCGGGTCCGGAAGCAGACAGCGTTCCTATCGAGTTAATTGCTCCGCTATCAGATGATTCGCCTGTATCTCAGATTCTGAAGGGGAGAGCGCGTCTCTATCATCTGTGCTTTTTGGTGGAAGATATCGAAGAAGCACTTAGAAACTTTAGGAGTAATGGCGCAATTATTATTTCTGGTCCAGTTCCTGCAGAGCTTTACGAAGGCAAAAGAATTGCTTTCGTTTACACCCCTGACAAATATGTAGTTGAACTACTAGAGAAATAGGACTGCCTGAACAATTACGATAGATTTTTACGAATGTTTACCGTTGAATCAATACACAGCTCATTTATTCGGGACTACGTTTCCAATAACGGAAGTGTAGTAATTCTTGTTGTTGCCATAATAAAGAAAGCTGCTAAATCTTCAATGTGCATTTCCCTCAAGGAGAAACCAAGAGCCCCCGTTAATTGTAGTTTGTTACTCAGAAGACCACGGGACCATGCACTTTTGTGTTAGTCAAGAAACCTTGACTAAAAATGCAGTACGTATTATTTGTTTAGTCAAGAAATCTTTACAAAAATCCTTTTAAAAGATAAAAGGAATAAATAAATGGATGTTGGAGACTAAAAATGAAGAAAAACGTATCAAGATTGTTTGCACGCATGAGAAGTTTTCGCGTTTTTTTGTTACTTGCTGTGTTGATTTCTGCGTTTAGCGTTGGAATTTTGGCAAGCTTCTCTATGCAGCCTTTAACTATACCTCTTGAGGTTAAAGATCCAATAAACATACTGGATTATCCTTCGGACTTTAGCCTTTTTCCTGGTGAAACCAAAGAATTCAGTATAACAGTAGAAAATCTTGCTTCAGTAAACTACTCTATTTCCTTGGATTTCCGCTTGAACGACACGACATATCAAGCTAAATACATTACCTTCAGCAATGAAAACTATACTATTGTCCCCGGAAAACAAAACCTTGAAGCTTGGTTGACAATTGCACCCACTGCTCCACCAGCAAGCGTTATGATAACTGTAAACCGCAAGGAAGACGAACAAACCCCTATACCCTCACCTCCCCCGCCTGATTCGTCTCCAACTCCATCACCCACACCTGAACTAACACCATGCATGGAACTTCTTGGAGGCGGAGCCCGATGGGCTGCTCGCAATGGTACATCTGCATTGTACATTAACTGGAAAGACAACTGGGATGCTCACCATCTCACAGATGGCGCCGGTTGGGGTCCATGGCCAACGGAATTAGAAATGGAAAACCGACGTTATTGTGAAGCCTATTCCCTTGAACAAACTGGTTTCAATGTTGACTTTGCGGGCGATATGCCCGAAAGCTTGAGTGACTTGAGTGGTTACGATCTTGTAGTGATCTCTGCAAATTGGGCTACTGAACCACAACACGCACCTCTCATCAGAGATTACATCTTTAATGGAGGAGGGGTAGTTATTCTGGGTGGCACACCTTGCTATTTCACGGTCTATTGTAAAGACATGTGGCCCTATCGAGCGTATGGAGCTGAGTTTGACGGCATTAGGTTTGATTTGGCTCCGATACAGGAATGGTTTGGTACTCGATACTACGTCAATACAGGTGGAACTGCAACGATAACCATTGATAATCCATTTGGCACAGCACTATCGAGTGGTGACCCTATAATCTACGCAGATAATTCCCCCTGTCCTGCAGTAATGTCACCAAATAATGGCGCACAGACAATCGCCCTATGGAATTCAGGTTCTATCTTTGCCTTCACTCATGAATACGGTGAAGGCCGAGTCTACTACCAAGCAAAACTTGCCACCATTAGGTAGAAGCACGTAAATCCCTCTGGTGAATTTGAAAAAACATTCAATAGTAGTTTTTGACTTTAGCCAGTGGCCAAGAAT
The DNA here is from genome assembly GCA_964623205.1 of uncultured Candidatus Bathyarchaeia archaeon. Taxonomy (GTDB): domain Archaea; phylum Thermoproteota; class Bathyarchaeia; order Bathyarchaeales; family Bathyarchaeaceae; genus Bathyarchaeum. The sequence goes on from CAZUQX010000010.1 coordinate 6,914, forward strand.
ATAAAATGGGGGTTTAGAGGGAGATTATGAACTGGAGGCGTTCAACCAGTTCTTTATAGCGGTTCCTTATGGTTACTTCCGTCACTTGAGCAATCTCGGCAATCTCTCTCTGGGTTTTTCTCTCTCCTGTCAGAACCGACGCGATGTAGCTGGCTGCCGCGGCTATGCCTGTCGGTCCCCTTCCTGACGTAAGCTTCAGCTCTTTGGCTGTAGCAAGAATCTTGTGGGCAATCTCCTCAACCTTTCCCTGCATAGTTAGCTGGTTAGAAAACTTCGTTATATACTGGCTAGGCTTCAGGGGCGGAATAAAATAATCGAGTTCCTTTATTAGAAAACGATAGCTTCGTCCAATCTCTTTTTTATTCACAGTAGAAGCCTGAGCGATCTCATCCAAAGTTCTAGCCACACCACACTGTCGACAAGCAACATAAATAGCAGCAGCAGTTACGCCCTGAATCGACCTTCCCCGAATCAGACGCTCCTTAACCGCTTTACGATAAATAACCGAAGCCGTTTCAAGAATATTTTTGGGCAAATTAAGGTTATTCGCAATCTTAGATATCTCAGAGAGGGCAAAGGCAAGGTTCCTCTCCGTAGCATCAGAGACCCTAATACGCCGTTGCCACTTCCGCAACCGATAAATCTGAGCCTTCTGACCAGGAGCAATCCTCTTGCCGTAAACGTCCCGATCATGCCAATCAATCATAGTTGAGAGACCCTTATCATGAATTGTAAAGGTAAGGGGAGCACCAGCTCTGGCGCGTTTAGTGCGCTGCTCATCATCAAAGGCCCGCCACTCAGGTCCTTGATCTGCAAGTTTAGCCGCGACAACAAAACCACAGCCCATGCAAACTATCTCGGCACACTCGTAGTCTCGCATGAGGCGGCTGCTTCCACATTCAGGGCACTTTCTAATCATTCGAGGTTGTGGGAGGTTTTCTTTTTTCATTTTCTCTTCCTCTTTTTTCTAGCAGCTTTAGAGGGGATCACGTAAAGAACATGGTTAACAAGTTGCTCTGGACTTTGGACATGGGGTTTCACAGCCACATAGGGGGAGGATGTAGGACCGAAGACGTCAAAAACCATTCCCACGGGTTTGAGATTTTCATTTGCCACCTTGTCGCCGATGCGAGGAATGTTTTCCGCTTTAATAATAATGTTTCTGGTGGCGCTCACGTGAAGGACATAACCTATTCTATTCAAAACCCCTTTTCCCCTCACAAAACCTATGGTTCAATCGAGCCGCTTTATTTAAACGTTTCTGAGGGAATTTTCCACTTTACGCCACCGATTCCCACGTTTGAAATTGTTAGACTAAACAAGAGAATTGTAAATTAATTTTACCGTGAAAAATGTTAAATTACTTTCATCATTGACCAGAAAGCCCTCACCCTTTTCGAGGAAAAGTGCCTAAACGCAACCGACCGCAAAAATCTCAGAGAACCGAAAGTGACCACCGCAACTAATAAAACGCTCTAAATCGATAGCAGAACAGATCGAAATGCGAAAACAAAACAAAATTTTTCTCTGGTCCATTTACTTCGACGCTAACAAGACTAGAACGGAGGGACGGAGGGTCCCGAAAAAGCTCGCTGTATCTACACCAAAAGTGGAGGAGCTTCAAATAGCAGCAAAAAGGTTGGGACTGCAACCTGAGATAGTGTCTGATGCTGCACATCCAAGTTCTCCATGGCGAAGAACTGGGCTACTTATTATTCCCAAAAAAGAATCTAAAGGTAAAACTTTGAACAAGATTGCGAAAGAACTCTTGAATCTACGTAGATAACAAAGGGTTATTCTTTTTCTTCTTTGGGGACAAGAATCGCGTTTACTATGCCATCTTGTCCAGGGCGGGATGTTACCCGAGCGGTTCCCAAGGGTGTTGCAATCATTGTTCCTTTTGTGATTACACCCCGTCGGTCATAGTCCACGTTAGCTGGGTTCTTTATCACGCGAAGAATCTCTACTTTCGCGGTTTTTCCAGAAGGGCCAGAGATGTTTGCTTGTTTAACGGCTAATAGTGAAATCTTCTTGTTACCGCCATGCTTTCGCACTGTTCTGCTCTTAGGTTTGCCCAGCGTGGTTTCCGCTGGAAAGAAGCCTTTTTCATATCTTCTTTTCTTTCGATTTACTGTTTTCCTTCCACCCGAATCTTTTCGTTTATGTTGATCTCCATGCCACACGGACAAGCTTTCATCATCTCATAGGGTCTGATGAGACTAACAAAACTTCCCATATAAGCTTATCTTCGCAATCTATTTCTCAGGATTCATCTCCGCCTCTGCTTCGGGTTTGGCAAAATCCTCGAATACGCTTTTAAGTTGACGTTTCATGGCTCGCAAGTCATGGCTTAGACCGAAGAAGTCAGCGAAGAACTCTGTTGTTCTTATCATTTTTTTTCTTCCAACCCCTTCGCGGACAATCAGTTCCATGTCTTCCAGCTGTCTAAGATGCCCGTAGGCGTGGTGACCTCTGACATCGATGACTTGGGGCTGAGGAACTGGCTGCCTAAAAGCAATATACGATAAAGTCTTCAGCGGACCCGAAGAAAGAAGCGGTTTTGTTGCTAACTTCCTAACTTTAACTGTGTACTCAGCTTTTAATTGCATAACGAACCGTTCCCCCTCAAGTTCAAGAACCTCAAGAGCTGTGTCACGATTCTTATAATTCTCCACAAGAGCCTTAGCCAGCTTTCTCACCTTTCTTTTAGAACGGATTCCCGTTACACTTCCCAAGGTCTTTAGATCAAGGGGGCGTCCTGCCACGTAGAGCCCAGCCTCTAGTAAAGCTAATTTCCGAGCGAACCTCTCTTTTTTGGGTTCGTTAGACGATTCCTGTTCCTCTTCCTTCAAAGGTAGGGTCTCCTGTGACGGTTATGTACAGCTCGCTGATGTCGTCCTCCTGCCACAACCCTATCTTTCCTCTTTGGGCGAGGAAGAGAAGGATTATAAAGGTTTTAACTGCTTCAATCTTTTCTAATCCAGCCACGAGCTTGGAGAATCCTACAAGCTCCGTTTTGCCTGCAAGCTGGCAGAGCTGACTGTAAAGGATCTTCATACGTTTCTCGATTTCTACCAAATAGAGGTCGACTGAGGGAATAATCTCCGGGACGGGTAAGACTGGTAGCAGAGGCTGTGGTGTAGAAGGACCTAACCGTTCGCCCCTCAACACCTCATCCAACACATTCAACAAGTTCTCTAGAGTAGTTGAAGATAACTCGTAACGTAGGGGAAGGAACATTGGCGGAGGAAGAAAATCCGGTGGGCTTTTGGGTGGAGGGGGTGGCTCCTCAAGTTTCAGCAAGAGTTTGGATTTCATAAGGTATATTATGCTGGATGACTCTAAAGCAACGCCTGAGGCTCTGAAGTCTATTTCTCCTCTGTGCTCCATCTCCTCCAAGAAAGTGGTTAAGAGAAAGGAGATGTTGATGTCCCAGGGCATTATCTTCTCTAATCTGTGAATCTCAAAGAGTATACTCAAAGGAGGCTGAAAATAGAAAGGCTTCTCCATGGACTGGGACATCATGCAGCCTCCTGAATGTTGGTTGAGACCACACGAGAGAAGCCGCCGCGTTCGTAGATTCCCCAAACTTTCTTAGCTTTGCTGACCATCTCTGGCTTCAACGTGACAACCACAAACTGGGACTTCATTGACTCTTCAGCGAGAAGGTCTCCCAGTCTGGATACATGGAAGGGGTCAAGGTGAGCATCGATTTCGTCAAAGAGGTAGAAAGCAGCGGGCATGAAATCCTGCAGAGCAAAAATGAAGGCAACCGCTGCCACGGACCTCTCTCCGCTACTGGCTCCGCTTACAAGGATAGAGGCTTTCCCTCGAAATTGAACATTCATATCCATTCCGCCAGCGAAGGGATCTTCAGGATTCTCCAGTATCAGAGCAGCGTCTCCACCGCCTGTCAACTTTGAGAAATATCTTCTGAAGCTCTCATGGATTTTGTCGAAGGCTTCCATAAAGACTGCCCGTTTTTTCCTTTCGATTTCGTCCATGAACGCGAGGATTGCCTGTTTTTCTTTCTCCAGTTCGTTCATGCGTATGGATAGTTCTTTGTATCGTGAAGCTTGCTCAATATAGTGGTCCATAGACAGCTGATTTACGGCGCCGAGGCGATTCAGTTCAAAACGTAACAGTTTAAGGGATGATTCAGCTGTTTCCAGCTGTTCCGGAGGAATTTGCATAGGCTCTTCGTAGCCTAGTTCCTGCAATCGTTGAGAGTGCTGTTCCAGTTTCATTTTGCATGTTTGGAGGCTGATTTGCAGCTCATTATATAACCTGTCTGATCGTTCGTACACGGAATCCAATCGTTGCAGCTTTTTGTCGATGTCATCAATTTCGGAAGTGAAATTTTTGGATTCTTCTTTGGCGTTTAGAACGGTTCGAGACAACTCTTCCTTGGAATTCTCCAGTTCCATAAGCTCCTTGTCAAGGACTTCCTTTTCCTTACTGGCAGCTTCAACATCCTCTTCCACAGTCATGATCTGCTCTTTCAGCTTTCGTAGCTGAATTCTCATGTTGTCCGCGCCTATTTTGAGAACGTTTCCAAACGTGGATTCGAGAGTAGCAAGATTTGTCTCTGTGCTACCCATCCGCTGGCGAGACTCGATAATCTCCTCTCCTAACCTTTCCCGTTGAATCTCCATCTCTTGAATCCTAGCTGGATCCGTTTTTAGACGTAATTCCGCTAATTCTTCTCGGAGATTTTCCATCCCTTTTTCAAGAGCGTTACGCTGTCCTCTTAGAACACCCAATTGCGTCTTCTCTTCTTCCCTTTTTTCGTTGATTCTCGATACGTGATTCTCGATGCGCTTGATATTGTGTCTTGTCTGCTTAACGTTTCGCCGTACTCTTCCAATCTCACCCTCAAGAGTTACGATAGCCTCAGCCAATCTGACAAGTTCAACCCTAGTTTTGTCAATTTCTTCTCTGAAGACGCCTACGTCGCTCTCCCTTTTTGTCAAATGACGCTGAAGAGCTCCCACAGCTTCATCAAGGCTCTTCACAGCTGTTTCGCTAGGAATTATGGAAGAATAGTCGACCGGCGAACGATAATACCCACTTTCGAAGCCCCCATGAGCCTCATAAAGGTCACCATTAAGGGTGACCGTTCGGTGACCGTTTCGCGAAGCGGCAAAGGCAGTTTTATCATCTTTTGTTACAAGGGTGTCTCCGAAGACAAAATTTATGGCAGGCTCAAATTTTTTGGCGTGCCGGACGAAATGGGAAGCAGGACCGCTGACTCCTCTGACTGACGGGGAGTTAATGGATCTGATTGCGGACATCTCTTCAAGGGGGATTATCTTGATTCTACCTAATTTCATACGTTTCAGAGTCTCAGTACATGTGAATGCCGTGTCATAGTTCTGAACAACCATGGCGTCGAGCCAGCCGACTGCAGTTGCCTCGATGGCTTGCCTATATCCTTTCTCGATTTTAATCAGGTCTCTGAGGCGCCCGTGAACACCTGTAATCACGCCCAAATCTGCTAGTTCCTCGATGTTTCGCAGAGCGTTTTCTTCTGTGGCAACTTTTTCAGCGAGTTCCCTTTGGGTTGCAAACTCGACAACGGCCTCTCGTGCGGATTCAGCGATCTTCTCTGCTTGGGCTATCTCTAACTTCACGGATTCTTTTTGCACGAGTCTCCTCTCTAAGGTTTTTTCAAGATTTTTGGAGCGGCTTATCTGCTCTCTGTGTACCGTCTTGAGGTCTGCGTAGGATTTTTTAAGAGCGATGAGGTTGGATTCGAAGTTTTTCTTTCGAGTTTCGAGGTCGTTTAGTCGCCGCGTAAGAACTTTTAAGGATGTTCGGCTCCGGATAAAATCGGTGCGTAGCTCAACGAGTTCTTGGGTAAGCTTTTCTAACTTTTCCTCAACTTTTCTAATTTTCTTGCTGTTTTCTCCCAAGTTGGATCGTAGTTGGGATGCCTCATCTGCAACCGCATCATATTGGGATTGTTTCTGGGCAATTTCTGTGAGGAGTCGCTCTCGTTCTCTTTTTGATCTTCGGAGTTCATTTCGGTTGTCCTTGATTTCGTTTTTTATGGCTTCTAGTTTTTGTAGGTCGTTCTCCCTCACTTTTCTGAGACCGTCAAGGCTTGCTGTTCCGGCTCCAATCTTAGTTGTCAGTTCAGATATCTTCGACCTAACTTCCCCTATATTGTATTGAACCTCGAGAAGGTGCGTTCCCCGCTCTTCAATCATTTCTGAACCGAGTTTTCTCCATTCTGTTTCGACTTCGTGCCTCTGAGACCTAAGCTGTTCCCTTAGCTGTTTCGATTTCTCTACCTTGCTCCGAACCGACTCGATTTTTGAAGTCACATCCATTGTCTTCTTCTGGACTTCCATGATTTCTCCGAAAATTTTCATAGCTTCGAATCGGTTGATCTCTTTTTTAAGAAACGTGTAACGAAGCAGTTCGTTGCGTTCTCTCTCCAGATCATCAACCCGTTTCTGCACTTCATCTATTCGACCCATGGCCGTGCGGATGGAAATCTCTGCTACCCGAAGTTTATCCTCTGCTTCAGCCTTCTCGGAGTCGTACTGGGCTATGCCAACTAGGTCAGATATCATTTTTCTGCGCTCGTGAGAAGAGACCTCAGCCAACCGTGTGATGGCTCCTTGCAAAACAACGTTATGCCCAGTCGGGCTGATTCCTGCCATGGAGAGGATGTTAAGAATGTGGGACCTTGAAATTCTTCTTCCATTGAGACGATAGATACTTTGGCCTGCCCTGTTGATCTCACGGGAAATAGTTACTGTGCTTGTGTCAACGGGTAGGCGGTTGTCTGCGTTGTCAAACTGGATAACGACCTTAGCGGTCTTCGCTTTTTTAATCTGCAATTCAGGGTAACCGTGATACACAAGTTTGGAGAGGCTTCCAGCGCGCATTCTCCTCGCGCTTAGTTCGCCTAAGCCGAAGAGGACGGCGTCTGCAATGTTCGTTTTTCCGCTTCCGTTCGGTCCAGTTATGGCAGTGAAGCCCTTATCTAGCTTAACGGTGGCGGTTTTCGGACCGAAGGACTTGAAGCCTTTGAGTTCGATTTTTTTGATGTAAGGCATCTTTTTCTGATCTGCCCTCGGTTTTTGTATAGCCTGGAATTAACTCGTGCTTTTCACACTTTTTCTGTAATATCTTCTATAAATAAGCTGTGCTTGCAAAAGAAGTTTAAACTAAACAGTACAAAAGTTTTGAGGGTGTTTTTATCCATTTCTGGCGCCGCGAAACCTCTTTGTCATCTTTTTCATGAAGGATTTTATGTTTTCTCCGCTACCGTAAACAAGTATGTACCCGTTTTTCTGAATTTTATAAGAAAGATTGCTTGCTTCCACGAGTTTTTTTATGTCTTCAGGGGGTGTATCTTCCGAAGTTTGGATTCGCACCCAATTCTTGTCTCGGGGAACACCGGGGATAAATCTGGAAGCTGTCTCTTTCTTTTCTCTGTTTTCCCCTCTTTTTTCGATTTCGAGTTTTTTCAGCCACTCTTCCACGATTTCTGTTCCATGCTTTTCTGCGGTGAAGATGGCGTACGATTCGACACTTCTCAGGTACGTGTCGATTCTAGAGATACTTTCTGTGTGGGTTGGGTCAGCTTTTAGAACTTGTATCATGGTCTTGGCGGAACGTAGGTCATGCATCACGTCTGCCGGAATCTTCTCGCCCCTTTTTTGGAGTTGTATCAGGAGATCGGCTAAAACTTTCCACTTCTCCTCGTAACTCATCTTATTTTTCGCTCCATTTTGGGGGCTTCCAAGACCTAGCTACTGACTGAAGAACCGTAAGCCGCAGATAGCGTAAAAAGATATCCCCCTTCAACTGTTCTTCCCTAAGAAATTCTTGATTTATGAAAAATAAAGCTTCTTTCTATTTGTCGGGTTCGAGTTGGCGCGCTCTTGTTTTTATCCAGTCTGTAACTTTTCCTTCTGTGACCGTCTCAGCTTGGCGTTGTTCTTCCAGTTTCTCTTTTATTAGGGCTAACAGTTTCGCTGGTTTAACGGGTTTTGTCACGTAGGCGTCTGCTCCTTCGTTCAGGGCTCCCATGGCGTTCTCTAGGCTGGGGTAGCCTGTGACCATGATCTTCACCATCTTCGGCGTGCTCTCGTGCAATTTCACAAGTAGCTGGGTGCCTTCTATGTCTGGCAACTTGATGTCCAACAAAGCCAAGTTGTAGAACCTATCTTTCACCTTCTCTTCAGCTTCATGTCCAGTCTCAGCAGTGTCAATTATGTATCCACTCTGCTCAAGTATATTCTTCATTGTTTCACGTATGTTCTCGTCATCATCCACTATGAGAATTCTAGGTTTGTTTTCAGTCAGGTTTTACACCCCCTTTCCTTTGAATAGGTAACTTAACCGTGAAGACTGAACCTTCACCTTCTTTACTTTCTACCTTGATGTTGCCGTCATGAAGCTCGGCAAATCTCTTGGAGATCGTCAAGCCTACACCCATGCCCTGAGCCTTGGTGGTGAAGAATGGGGTGAAGATCTTTCTCAAGTTTTCTTTTTTTATGCCATTGCCTGTGTCTTTGAAACTTATTTCGATGAAACCGTTTGTTTTTCTGGTTGAGATTTTCAGTGTTCCTCCTTTCTTTTCCATTGCTTGTATTCCGTTATTAGCCAAATTCACGAAAATGCTTTTTATCATCTCATTATCAACCTCTATTTTCGGTAGCTGATCTGTTTCTATGATGGCTTTCACGTTTTCTGGTGTTTTGACCTGTGAGAGAGTTTCTTTAATTGCCGCGTTGATATCGGTCTCCCTAAACGCGGGTTTTCTTGTTGATGCAAAACTTTGCACATCCTTCACTATTTTGTCTGCATATTCAATGGAATTGTGGATAGCTTGGAGTGTTTCTGTTGTTTTATGGGAAACTGGAAGACTTGACAATTCAGTGTTAATGAAGAATACTCCGTTTTCTATGGCTTGCAAGGGATTTCTAAGGTCATGTCCCACCATAGTTGCTGCTTGCCCGATCGCAGCCAATCTCTCGGATTTGACAAGTAATTCCTGAGACTTCTCCAATGCGATTGTTCTTTTCTCTACCAACTCTTCCAAGTGCTCAGAATAATTTCTCAACTCATTCTCCATCCGCTGCCGTTCAGTGATGTCCTTCGCTATAACAACAAAACCTGTGGGGATGCCTGAAGGACCGCTAATAACGCTTACAGAGAACTCTACCGGAAATTCATGAGCGTCTTTCGCCAAGACAGCATATTCGAGATTTGTTATCGAATTTTTCGTCAGAACGTCCTTTAAGGTTTTCACCGCTTTTTTTCGGTCCTTCTCTGCAACGAATCCAAAGGCACTTTTGCTAATTATTTCATCTTTTGTTGAGAACCCAAGCATATCTGCCGTTGCTTTGTTGCATTCAACTACGTTTCCCTGTAAATCAAGAACTACGATAGCGTCTGGAGACGAATTAAATATGCTTCGGAGCTTTTCCTCATTTTCTCTCAAAATCTTAGTTCGTTCTCTCACCTCTTCCTCTAGCTGCTCAGCGTATTTCTTACGTTGCTCTTCCAGCATTTTTCTTTCGGTGATGTCATGGAATACTACTAAATCTGCACTTTTGTTTTCGTATTCAATTTTCTTTGCAAGTACTTCAGTATATAGTATCTCACCGTTTTTTGTGTTAACTTCAATTTCGTATGGTTTAACGTGGATTCACGTCATTCTTTTTGCCAGATTCTTAATTAGAATAGCTTTGCTTTTCAGTGGGACAATATCTGTTTTGAAAAAGTTTTTTCCAAGCAACTCCTCTCTACTGAACCCAGTTAATTCTACTACCTTGTCGTTGATTTCCAGAAAATGACCCTTGTGATCAACAATCACCACAGGTTCGGCGATGAGGTCCACCAGAGATTTGAAGTTATACTCGGCTTTGGTTAGTTGGTCCTGTGAGATTTCAAGCTCTCGTTTGGTTTGCTCCAATTCTCTTTCATGAGTAAAAAAAGTAGCGATGCCACTTCCCCCAATTTCCTTCGAGGTAACGAAAACAAGGGCTATAAATATATGGGCACAGGTATACGCAAAAACGACAAACTCTATTTCTGAACCCAACACTCTCTTTCCAAGTTCAGCTAAAGTGAAACTTACGGTGGCGAGCAAAAACATGAAGTCTGGAAGATTTCTTCGCTTCAAGATCGAGTAAATTGACACAAATATCGTAATCATTGATAAAACAGTGTATAAGATTACAGGCTGGGTGCCAACAGAAAATGGAAGAATTATCAGTAATACTGCTGTGGCGGCAATGAAAAGAAATATTTTGAATGTTTTTCTGAAACTTTTCTGATTAAAAAAACTGGAAAAAACCGCAAGAAAGATGGCTGATACTGGGAATAAAGGACCCCAAGTGTATATGTTTTTCAGGATCTGCATATCTTCCCATCCGGTTACCATACTGGGTAACTGCATGAAAATGTTTGAAGCAAAAGCAATCATGAACATTAGTTTGCGTTTATCTCTATCTAACGAAAACAGGTAGCCGAAGATCGCCGTAAATGCCACTGAAAGAGCAATTAAATAGCTCCCTAATATTGCTGAGGACAATCATGAATTCCCCCTCAACTCTCTTATGTAGTCGGGAAATTCATAGCCATTCTTTTCCTCAAATTCCAATCCTAACCTTGAGTACAAATTTCTGAGAATCGCTTGTTCTATCACTCGCGCTGCTGAAACCATCAGCCCCTCTAAACTAGCAGAAAAGACCTCTGGTTTCTCAGCAGCCTCTTCTAACTCCAAATGCGCATGGTTCGTCAAAAAATCATAAATAGCCTTTGCCCCCTCTTCTTTGAAAATCTGCTTCAGCGTCTCATCTACAACTTCAGCAAAAATATTGTTCCAGTTTTTGCATTCTTCCACGACATCAAGTCCATCGGACACTTTTCTCGTCTTCCACTACCCACTTCCGCCTAGCAGATGTTTTTAATCATTAAATTTAAATCATATGAAAGTGCAATATGTATTGCAATTAATGGCATTACTTCCGATTCCGAATCAAAATACACAAACGAGACACACCATTCACGCTCCAAACAACCACCTATGAATGCACACTATTCGATAAACTCCAAAAACACGCCAAAAAACAATAAAAAGTAAATACCCCATCCTCTTCGTATTCACCAATGGAGGAAAATAATTTGCACATTGCCCAAATAGGAACCGGAAGGGTCGGACGACCCACTGCTTACACAATAATGTCCGACAGACTGGCAGACACAATAACCGTATGTGACGCGAAACCTGGTCTAGCAAAAGCCTTCGCCGAAGAACTAAGACACGTAACTGCAAGCCTAAACCTAGATATTGAAATTATTGCTTGCGAAAAGGATGAAGATGTTGCTGGTGCCGACATAATCTTAATTTCAGCTGGAAAACCAAGAACCCCGGGAGTAAGAATGAGTAGACGAGACCTAGCGGTCCAAAACGGACAAATAGTAAAATATATCACGGAATCAACGGCACCAAACAACCCAGACACAAAATATGTTGTGATCACTAATCCTGTTGATGCCATGGCAATGGTCTGCAAGAAATATTCTGAAGCAAAATTCGTGATCAGCACAGGAACCAATCTTGAATCGTTACGATTCCGGTCAAGATTAGCCAAATCTCTCAAAGTCCCGGTGTCTGCCGTGAAAGGCTGGGTTGGAGGAGAACATGGAAAAGATGCGATGATCCTATGGTCTACCGTCAAAGTCAACGACATTCCTCTTAAAGAATATTTGAAAGAAAATGAAAAGACATTAAAAAAAGCCGAAATCGACTCCTATATGAAGGAAGTCTCAAAAACGATTGTAGACAACATTGGAGGAACCGAGTATGGACCAGCAGCATCCTTCAGGGATATCATCAGAGCCATAACCAAAAATGCAAATGAAATCATGCCCATCGCTGCACCCCAAGAATTTGAAGATTTGCCTGAACCCATATTTGTCAGCATCCCCCGCAAACTCGGAAAAACAATTGGAGAAACAATATATGATGCTCTCCCAGCCGAAGAAAAAACTGGAATAAGAGAAGCAGCTGAAGCAATATATCAAAACTTCAGAACAACTATTCAAAAATAATCTTAATTAGAGCACACATCATCTTTACCTTCTATCACTGTTAATGAGCGAGAGATGACCCACAATGAGAGGCAAAAGTGAAGTCTTGGTAATCGGGGCTGGTGTGGTTGGCTGTGCTATTGCAAGAGAGCTAGCAAAGTTCAAAATTGAGACTGTGCTGTTAGAGAAGGAGAATGATGTGTGTTCTGGCGTTAGTAAGGGTAACAGCGGAGTCCTTCATACCGGTCTCTACTATCCGAAAGGGAGTTTGAAGGCCAAGTTATGTGTTGAAGGAAGGCTGATGTTTCCAAAGTTGGCGAAGCAACTTGATGTGCCCTACAAACTCTGTGGAAAACATGTAATTGCTAGAACAGACGAGGAACTTGAAGACTTAAAGGGCTTAAAAGCTGTGGGTGAAGGCAATGGAGTTCATGGATTAACCATAATCTCTGGGAGAGAACTGAAAAAGCGAGAGCCTAACGTAGATGCTCTTTACGCTTTATATTCCCCTGTGGCTGGAATCTTTCCCCCTTATCTTTTCACCATTGCCTTGGCTGAAAATGCCTTAAACAACGGTGTGAAAATTCACGTCAACACCAAAGTATTAGCAATAAAAGAAGTAAATGGCGGTTATGAAGTAGCAACAAATCAAGGAGTCTTCTACACTGACGTTATTGTGAACAGTGCAGGTCTCTACGCAGATAGAATCACTGCAATGGTAGGCTTAGATAATTACAAACTCTATCCATGCCGGGGTGAATATCTCATCCTCGACAAGAAGTGCAATGAACTAATCAACAGCATGATCTACCCAGTACCGCCAAAAGTTGCAGGGGTCCTGGGCGTTCATCTCACGCCCACACTAGATGGAAACATATTGATTGGACCCAGCGCTGAATTCATCAACCAGCGAGAAGACTCAAGAACAACCAAAGAAAAGATCCAACAACTAATTGAGGGGGCAAAGAGTTTACTCCCATCCATCCCCCTAAACGAGATCATATACGCCTTCTCTGCAGTGAGATCTAAGATCACTCCACCAGAAGAGAAAGAGTCTCGCGACTTCATCATCCGAAAAGATGTTGAAAACTTCATCAACCTGATCGGAATCGAATCGCCTGGTCTCACGTCCTCTCCAGCTATCGCAAAAATGGTCGCTCAAATGATTAAGAGAAAAATGGATGTAAAAGAAAGAATAGACTTTGATCCTATAAGAAGAAGAACAACTCCATTTAGTGAATCATCACGAATAGAACAAGCCTCCTTAATCAAAGGAGACTCAGCATACGGCGAAATGGTATGTAGGTGTGAACAGGTATCCAAACGAGAAGTCCTAGACGCATTAAACAACCCCTTTTCAGCAAGAACAATATCTGCCGTGAAGTACCGTACTAGAGCCGGTATGGGTCGATGCCACGGAGGTTTCTGCCTACCCAAAATTGTAGAAATCCTAAAAAAGGAATATGGAATGCTCTCTGAAGAGATTAATTTGAAGAACCTAGACTCACCTCTGTTTATCGGAACAACCAAAGATCTGAGGGAGAAAGGAAAAAGTGAATGACTTCACATCTCGAGATGTTGATCTAGTTGTAATCGGTGGAGGTCCAGCAGGACTCGCCGCAGCCATCAGCGCAAAGAAAAACGGCGTTCAGGATCTGATTATTATAGAAAGGAACAATTGGCTCGGCGGCATCCTCCCACAATGTATACACGACGGCTTCGGTCTTGAACTCTTCCAAGAACCATTAACAGGGCCAGAATACGCTCAAAGATATATAGATGAAATGAAGGAATTAGAAATTCCATATATGCTTAATAGCATGGTGCTCGAGATCACACCTGAAAAAAAGGTGTTTGTAGCTAGCCCGAAGGGTCTGTTTTGTTTCCGCACCAAAGTAATAATCCTCGCCATGGGATGTCGTGAACGAACCCGGGGACAGATTTGCATTCCAGGGACCCGACCTGCGGGGGTGTATACTGCAGGTGTCGCCCAGAACCTCATTAACTTAAAGAACGTGATGGTTGGCAAAGACGTAGTCATCCTCGGCTCGGGGGACGTAGGCATGATCATGGCTCGCCGACTTACCCTTGAAGGCGCTAAAGTCCATGCCGTAGTAGAGATTCTTCCTCACACCAATGGTCTACCGCGAAATATTCAACAATGCCTAATTGACTACGAAATTCCCCTCCTTCTCTCTCACACCGTCACCGAAATCCAAGGACGAAATCGAGTTAGATCAATCACTATTTCCCCAGTAAACGAGAATTTGGAGCCAATTAAAGGAAAAGAAAAGAGGGTCACCTGTGATACTCTTCTCCTCTCTATAGGTTTGATCCCAGAAAACGACCTAGCAAATCCTTGCGGTGTTGAACTTAGCTCAGTTACAGGAGGAGCCATCGTCGATGAAAATCTTGAAACATCTGTGCCGGGCGTTTTTGCGTGTGGAAATGTTCTCCACGTCCACGATGTAGTGGACTTCGTTACTCTTGAAGCGGAAAGAGCAGGGAAAAGCGCAGCAGAATACATCCTCGGAAAGCCACGAAAGGTGGAAAGAATCCGTGTAGAGGCAGGTAACGGAATACGATATGTTTTACCCCACAGTATCCCCCGTGACACTGACCTTGAACTGTCGATTCGTGTGGTATGTCCTGGAGAAGGGATATCTATCGGATTCTTCGATGGGGAAAAACTGGTGAAGACTAAAAAGTTTCTAAAGGTTCATCCAGCTCAAATGATAAAGATAAAACTAAAAAGAAGCGAAACCAGAGCTATTCACGCATTAAAAGCTGAGGTATTACAGAAATGAAGAAAGAGATGATTTGTATCGGCTGTCCTCTGGGCTGCCCCCTCAGCGTTGACTACATCGGAAAAACAATACTAAGCATTAATGGAAATCGATGCAATATCGGCTTAGAATATGCAGAAAAAGAGATTTTCAATCCTGAGAGAACGCTGACCACCACGGTGAGGATTAAAAACGGCCATCTCCCTCTGGTGAGCGTGAGAACCAGCAAGCCAATACCCAAAGATAGAATCTTCGACGCTATGAACTTACTGGCAAAAGTTGAGATAGAGGCACCCATCAGAATCGGAGAGACAATCATACAAAATCTCTTCGATACAAACGTGAGTGTAGTAGCTACAAAGAACATCTTGAAAAAAAGTTAGTGTTAGTTGGTAGCGGGGAGTTGATTTGAACAACCGATCTCTGGGTTATGAGCCCAGCGGGTTCACCTGGCTACCCCACCCCGCTACATTCAGGCTAACCCCCTTCGTCAACACTTGTTTTTTTAGCCCGCCGAGATAAACTCTGTCACGCCCTTTCTTAAGCTTTGCTTCTGAGATTTCACGAATGCCTAGTAACCCTTTTCCAGCACAGTTCACCAAAACCACATCTATAACACCGTTATAGATAAATATGGGGGAAACTATTTTAGTCATGTAGGAAACTTTCGGTTTGGTGGAGGCTTAAAGTTGGGTGACCAGAATAAACCTGACAAGGAACTTGATTGTGTGGGCCTTTACTGCCCTGAGCCCGTTTTCAGGACACGTCAAGAGATTGACAAATTGGACGTAGACCAAATTCTTGAGGTAATTGCGGATGACCCAGCGTCTGAACAAGACATCCCGCGTCTGGTCAAGAGACTTGGACATCAACTCCTCGAACTGCGCAAAGAAGACGATCAGTTTCATTTTATTATCAAGAAAATTAAATAGGAAGTATTTTAGCGATTGAAAAAAGTGTATATGGACCACGGGGCTGGGATGCCCCTAGATTCCAGAGTCTTCGAAGTAATGAGACCGTATTTCTTCGAGAACTATGGCAATCCCTCTTCTTCACATTCTTTTGGGAACAGCGCCAAGGAAGCTTTGGCGGCTTCAAGAGAGAAGGTTGCCCAGCTGCTGGGGGCAGAGAAGCCTCAAGAGGTTATCTTCACTTCAGGAGGCACAGAATCTAACAATCTGGCGATTAAAGGGGTTGCTTTCCGTAATCGAGAGAAAGGGAATCACATAATCACCACAGCCATCGAGCACATATCCGTGATAAACATCTGCAAATACCTTCAGAAGCAGGGCTTCGAAGTATCTTACATTCCTGTGGACAAACAAGGTGTAATTGAACTCGAAAAACTCAAAGACACGATAACCGACAAAACCATCCTCATCTCAGTTATGTATGCAAACGGCGAGATCGGAACCACTCAACCGATAAGGGAGATAGGAAAGCTAGCCCGGGAAAACCAGGTCATTTTCCATGTGGACGCCGTAGCTGCAGCGGGAAAGGTGCCTATCAACGTTGAGGAGGAAAACATCGATCTCCTATCTCTCTCTTCCAACGACATGTACGGACCAAAAGGAGTTGGAGCTCTCTACATAAAAAAGGGAACAAAAATTCAGCCAGTCATCCAAGGCGGAGGTCAAGAGAGAGGATTACGTTCTGGCACAGAAAACATTCCGGGCGTAGTTGGGATGGGCAAGGCGGCTGAGATTGCCCAAAGAGAGATGCAGAGTGAGGGCAAACGTTTGACCCAAATAAGGGACAAGCTGATTAAAGGTGTCTTAGACAATATTGAATATTCTTTTCTGAACGGTCACCCTGTTGAGAGACTGCCTAACAACGCCAATCTCAGGTTTAGTTATATAGAAGGTGAGTCCCTCATCTTAGGTCTGGATATGCATGGAATTCAGGTGTCCTCGGGCTCCGCATGCACTTCAAAGACCTTGGAACCCTCTCATGTGTTATTGGCCATAGGCTTAGCTCACGAAGAGGCTCACGGGTCTCTTGTCTTCACAATGGGCAAACAGAACTCCGAGGAGGACGTGGATTACGTGTTAACCGTATTGCCAGATGTGGTGAAGAGACTGAGAGCACTTTCACCGTTAACCCCGAAAGAAATCTTGAGGTGATGTGAATGTATAGCGAGAAAGTTATGGATCATTTCATGAATCCCAGAAACGTAGGCGAAATTCCAAACGCGGACGGTATAGGAACAGTAGGCAATCCCGTTTGCGGAGACCTCATGACGATGTACATCAAAGTTAAAGACGACAAGTTGGTGGATGTTAAGTTCAAGACTTTCGGTTGTGGAGCAGCCATAGCCACTAGCAGCATGACCACTGAACTCGCAATTGGGAAGACAATTGAAGAGGCAATGAAGATCACTAGAGCTGATGTAGCGGAGAACCTTGGAGGTCTTCCCCCCATCAAGATGCACTGTTCCAACCTAGCAGCAGACGCCTTACATGAAGCCATAAAAGACTACAAGAAAAAGAAAGAAGCAAAGAAATAATCACCTTATGATTGGGCGATAGAAGCCTATATTCTATTAGGCGCCTAATAACAGCTGATTGTTGAAAAACAGCTTTTTCTTGAAAACAGACGAGAGCACATCTTTTTAGGTTTTTTTGGATAGTGCCTTAAGGGTTCCGGAGACGCCTACAACATGAATGGCTGCGGTTTTTTTGTTTATCTCGAGGGTTGAGGCGATGGCAGCTCTGACCTTTTCAAGCGCTTTGTGGCTACAACGGATCACCAATTGGCTTTTCTGTGGAATATACTTTATCAATTTGAGGTTGGCTTGGCTGGCGCCATATTCACCAAAGAGCCTTTGAACTGAAGCTTCAACAGCATCCATAACTGTCCTTTCATTGAGAGGTTGTTCGCTCTGAACCTCAAGAGCCAAGTAGCGTCTTCTCTCTCTTCTAGGCACCGCTTTTCCTTCCTACAATATGTATTCCGGGAGCTACGTAATTTGGATTCAGCTTTTTCCTGTTTCGCTCAACCGTAGCATAGGGGTTTTCTGAGAGTGCCTTTAAGGCAGAGGATTTAGGTAGGTCGAAGAGAGTTGTCAAGGCAGCGTAGTCGCGAGGTCCCCTCATGAGGATTTCGTCTGTTGCACCGCTGGAAATCGTGATTGGCACCCTACTCTTCTCTGCCGTCGCCACTTCCTTCTGTAGGCGAGAAAGGAGACGGATTCTTGAAGCACCTGCCAACTTCAGAATGGGAGCCATCTCGATCTCGAGGGAAGAGAATGCCTGCGAAGCAAGTTCAGCCTCTGCCTCATCAAAGAATCTTCTTCGGAGGTTTGTGGCGGAAAATTGGAGGAGGTCCACTCGCCTGTCCTTAGCTGCCTGTCTGGCGACGTTCTTTGTGGGACACATTACGGATACTATCTCGAATTTTCTTCTGAAACGCCGCAAGTCATGGAGAAGTTCGCTGGGGGTTCTGGGAGAAAGATTCACTCTTGTTGCAAGGTCTATTTTTGCTTCACCGCAGAGGTGTTGAAGCTGGCTAATCTGTTCTCGTGGAGCGTGGGGTGGTAGAGGTATGGCGATTAGGCTGTAACCTAACTCGGAGGCTTTCCTAACAATCCTCTCTGTCTTAGGCAGGTCATTTAGTGGCACCAGAAGATGCAGGTCAGCAAACCGTCTCATGTTAACATCCCAATCTCTCGGCAGATTTCGATTATGTCTTCAATCTTGGATTTCCTGAATCTTATGCGCATGCGGATGGGATCAGACGTAACAAGTTTAGTTTTGCCTTGGAGGGCAGCTTGTTTGTCGACTCTGAGGTAGAGACTTCCCTTCTCAACATACCGATGTATCATTCTGCCCAACTCCTCCTTATCCAAAGCACTGAGATGAGAGGAAAGATTCTTCACTAAGGCTCTGATTGTTTCTTTGTCTTTGATTTTGGCTTCGAAAAGGGTTATGGGATTACCGTAGTGTCCCTGCAAGTTGCTTTTGTTGAATGTTATTTCTTCTATGTTGTCGCTTGGCAGAATATTTTGAACTGCTTCAACAACCTTGTCCAAGTCTTCGGTGGCATGGGCGAAGAATCGAATGTCAACGTAGGCTATAGGCAGCTGAGGCAAAACCTATCTCACACTCTTTCCGAAACTCTATTGCATCCTCTTGATATAAATATGTCAAGTAAGGTGTAACGGAGATTCTTAAACACAGGAATGGAGAGTTTTGAAGGTGTCCTCGGAAAACTGGGGTTGAATCAGATTTTGCATCATTATTGTTTATTGTTTTTGTTTCAGGACTGCTTTGCGGCTTGGTCGCGCTTTTTCGGCTCCCAGTCCTCTGTTGTGAAGTCCTCGAACCTCTTTGCCGGCGCTGGTTAAGCCACGAAACACGCGTCTTGTCTGATTTGCTATTGGATGATCCGGCAAAAGAATTGGATCAACCATGATAACTTCGAACCACTTGAAGCGGCCGTCCTCCCAGACCCAGTAGGAATTCAGAACCTCCAGATTCGGAAAACGTCTAGCCACCCTCTCTTCAGCAATCAGCCTCATGTTCTTGGCTAGCTTGAATTTGTTGACGCCCAACCGTTTCTGTCTACGACCGCCTGTGGGTCTCGTCTTTCTAAATCCTGAACGTCTAACACGAACCCGAGCCATGACAAATCCTTGTTTAGCTTTGTATCCTAGGTTCCTTGCTCGATCTAGTCGAGTGGGTCTCTCGATCCGTACAATGGCGTGTTGTTTGCGCCATTCTATGGCTCTATGCCACATCAATTCTTTCACGAAAGACTCTTTCGGCTTTTTCCAAGCCTTCGCGATATATTTGTAAGCCATTCTCTATTCCTCTAATTTTTGCGGTTCAACCCTAATGGGTCACATCCCAACGGAACATTCCTTACGGAAAGCTTGTAGCTAAAAGCTAAAGAATAGTTAATAAACCTTTTTCAGCCTACTTTAATTTTGGATAGGCAGCTTAATCGTGAAAATTGATCCTTTACCTTCTTCGCTTTCCACCTCAATACTACCCCCATTACGATCGACAAATTTTTTGCAAATGGCTAAACCCATACCCATGCCTTGAGCCTTGGTAGTGAAGAAAGGAGTGAAGAGTTGCTTCATGATTTCTTTTGACATACCAACACCTGTATCTTTGAAACTCACTTCAATGAAACCGTTTGTTTTTTTGGTTGAGACTTCTAAAGTTCCCCCATTCTGCATTGCCTGCATCCCATTTGTAACAATGTTTACAAAAGTCCTTTTTATCATGTCTTTATCCACCTCTATTAATGGAAGCGGATTCAGTTCTGTGATTATTTCCACGTTCTTTGGTGCTTTACATCTATGCAAAGCACCCCTGACTATCTTGTTAATATCAACCTTTTTGGCAACGGGTTTTCTTTCTGATGAAAAATCTTTCAAATCTTTTACTATGTTATCAGCATATTCAATTGAAACCTCCATAATTTCAAGCATGTTTAACGAATTTTCAAAAATTGGATTTGTTGCATTAATGCTTTTTAGTTCGTTTTTGATGCAATATGCTGCGTTTTCGATTGCTTGTAAAGGATTTCGGAGGTCATGACCAACCATAGTAGCTGCTCGACCTATAGCAGCAAGCTTCTCGGACTTGAGAAGAAGCTCCTCCATCCGCTTGTTTTCGGTGATGTCACGGACAATGACAACAGCTCCATTAATTTGTCCTTCCTTGTTTCTCACTACTGAAGCAGAAAAACTGACAGGAATTTCTTCATTAGATTTTGTTTTATATCTTGTCTCATGATTTTTAAATCCCCCTTTTCTAAACAATCTTTCTAACTTTTTGCTCATAAATTGTTCTTCTTTGAAAAGCACATCAACTGATTTCCCAATCAGTTCAGCTTCTGTGTATCCTAGAAGATTGACTAATGATTGATTAACTGTCAGTATTTTTCCTTCACGGTCGATCAGAATAAGCGAGTCGGGCATTGTCGAGATAATATTTTCTGCTACTGTTACTGGATTTAACGCGAACAATTCATATTTCCAAATCGCATATCCAACAAAAATGCACAGCATAGTAGTAGAGATTACGCTAAGATCTGGAACTCTGAATTGTGACAGTATGGGTAAAAACTCTGATGCTAAAGAAACAACAATTGGAATTGAAAACGCGACGCTCACAAATTTAGCCTGTTTTTTCTTTCTACCCGTCTCTTTCAAATAATATCTAATACATAAAAGAAGCGCCAAAAATCCTAATGCAAAAAGCCAAATGGAACTCGTCCAGAAAAGCAAAGAATTTTCTGGAATGGAATACGTATAAACCCCATTTGCTTTTACTGGTTCACCACTTATTAGATCAGTAGTTAATCCAAAAATAGAGAAGAATAACGCTGGAAAATATATCAGAAAATTGGTGAAAAATTTACTTAGTATTTTTGTATTCCCAGTAAAAAGAAGTGAAAAATGAAACAAAAGCGCGACAGAAAAAGGCCATAAGAACCCAATTTTAAACCATGAATAAGCAGCGGCAAAGCTTTCCGCTTGAAGAATCATAAAATCGGTGAAAGCCCAGTAGGAAATCGACACGCACATGAGCATAAAAATTTTGTTGATCTGATTTTTCTTGTTCAGGTGGTATACAAAATTTCCTAAAAGCAAACAAAGACAAAAAGATATCAAAGAAGAAAAAGCAAAAATGTTCATTGAGATCAGCCTAGATTGAAAGCAGATTCCTTATCCAATTGAAACGTAGCTGCATTTTCAACATTGTTTCATGACCAAAAGCATATAGATTATCGTTCAAATGCAAAACTAGTATCCAAGCGTTCTCTTTCAAGTCTATTATGACTTCGGGTAATGACTTGACTACGGATTTGACCATTCACCCACCACTCCCAACTAAGAATTCCTGCAAAATTTGGTCACATGGTTTTGTGTCTAGTTGTAGAATTATAATGGTTATGAAAGTGGTGTATGAATTAATAATGTTGCGGAATCGGATTCGGAATCTAGGAAACAATATTATGTAAATTCATGCGATATTGCTAAAAAATGGCTAGAAAAAGAATTTATGAGAATTAGCCCCCTCCCTCTCTGAGAAAACAAAAGCACCAATTACTTAGAATAAACCTTTTTAGCCCTTTCCCTTAAGGTGCCTCTTTCAGGTCACAGGGAAGATAGAGCGTTTGTTCTGCAAGGAGGGCTCCTAGTAACCTGCAGTAGTGGCGCCCCTCCAGCTTGGTGAGGTGTTTACAGGATTTACACACGCTTTCTGTTTTGGAGAATTTTGCTAGCACAGTTTGTTCAGTCATAACTGGCTCTCTGTCTTTCGTTCACACTAAAAATCCTTTCGCATCGAACGCGAGAGAAGACAAAATTTTTTCAACTAACAGTCAAGCCTTAATGGGTAAGCAACCTGAAATTTTCTAACAACAAACTTTCGTGCACGCGCAAGAAAAAAGGGTGGGAATATGCCGAAGATTTCGGCAATATCATTCCATTAGATTCATGTCTTGTCCGCAGCAAACTAGAGTTCCAAAACTTGCTTCTATAACTTGCACTTTGTTTCCACATATCGCACAAAGGTAAATTTGCCCTTTCTCAGTCAAGTTTACACCTCCCTTTCATGAAGCAGATAAGTTCAGTAGTTTTCGCACCAAACTTCGAAGTAGCTTCTCTCGTGGTCGCAGACTGGGCATCTCTCAGGGGCTTCGCTGCCCTCGTATATATGACCGCAGTTTCTGCATTTCCATTTGATAGGTTTGTCTTTTTTGAAGACTTTTCCTTGCATAACGTTTGCCAGCAGTTTCCGGTACCTTCGCTCATGCTCCTTCTCTACTTTTGCAACCATACGAAAAGTATCGGCTACTTTCTTGAACCCTTCTTTGTCTGCCACCTCAGCAAAGTCCGGATAGAGAGTTCCCCACTCCAGTTTTTCTCCTTCTGCTGCTTCCTTCAGGTTCTCCGCTGTTGTCCCAATTACTCCTGCAGGATAGGATGCTGTAATCTCCACCATTCCGCCCTTCAATAGTTTAAAGAACAGTTCAGCATGCTCTTTCTCGTTGCCGGCTGTTTCTGTGAAAATGGCTGATATTTGCTCGTAACCTTCCTTCTTTGCCTTGCTCGCAAAGAAAGTGTATCGGTTTCTAGCTTGAGATTCACCCGCAAATGATGCCAACAGATTCTTCTCGGTTCGACTTCCCTTCAATTCCACCTTCAAAACCTCACTAAACTGAAAAATGCCCTCTCAAACACACTCTTAAACCTATCTGAAAATTAGATTATGCACTCATTAACAGAAATGCTGTGTGCGGGAGATATTACATTCTATGTACAGAACCTTCTCAGCATTTGTCCACGAGGGTAGCTTCCTTTACAACAAGAACCCCGCTATGTTCTTCATAGTTTATCTCACTCCGGAGAATATTGATGCGCTTCTTGAAAAACGGGGCGTCCAGAACCAAGGTCTCGTATTCGCCGCCCTCACCCACCAACGAAATCTTATACCTGTCATGTAGTTCCACAAGCTTCTCCAGAGTCGCAGAGTTAATTTCTCTTCCCAGCCAGCTCTCATCAAAGCCGTAGGCGTACACTCCCACGATTATTACCTGAAATTCTAGGTCAATTATCTCTCTCAGAAGGTCGAGGGGGTCTTCGTGCCAGAGGGGTGTAATTGATTTGATGTGTAGCTCTTTGCATATCCTCTCGATTCGTTCCTTCTGATAACGCGATGATACTGCACCTGACACGACTCCATCCACATCGAGGGGTGCAAGCAACTTTTTGAGGTCCTCCAGTTCTTTCTCTTTGATTCCAGAGGTTTCAGCTTTCACCAACGGAATTCCAACGGCTCTGGAAAGATGGTCTGTCAGGTGAATGTTGGGAAAATGGAACATGTAGCTGTCAGCTCGTTTCGGAATCATTGTAGCTAAAACTTCTACATCGTAGCCCATCTGTTGGGCACGGTAAAGAGCTAGGATAGAATCCTTTCCGCCAGTAACTAATGCAGCTACACGCATATTCTACGCACTCGACTGTAGATTAAGTTCTTCTCAAAGCTTCTTTGCTTTCTCAACTACAAGATTTACCTTCTCTTCCCACTCCTTCAGTCCCTGAGGAGACGAAGGATAACTTCTGTACAAAGCTTTAATTTCCCTCATGATCTTGGCAGTAGTATTCAATTTCTTGAGAAGAGACAGACTTCCAAGTCCCTTGAAGAGCCGATTCGTCTTCTCAGTTATGTTCAGTTTCAGGTCCTCGCCCATACTCGCCTTGAGCAGGTCCTCGTCCGTGATCAAATGATGGGCCATACCATAATTCATTTCCTTGTTAGTTAACCGCTGAAGAAGCATACGGAAGATGTCAAGTCCAGCCTGTTTAGCGCCATACAATTCCATGAACATACCGGTGTAAGGCCAAAGACTTTCTCGGCTCACATCCCCCTTCTCCAGAGCTTTAATGATCACTTCCCCCGCTTTCACTCCGCCCATCATTGAAGAACCAATTCCGCCCCCGTGAATCGGATTAACTTGGCAAGCAGCATCGCCAATAATAATCACCCCATTTCCCACCATGGGACTTTTGGGTCTCCGAGTTGGAACAAGACCTCCACCCCCCGTCAAAGCCCGCGAACCCTTGAAGAGAGCCATCGGCAAAATCAGTTCATTATAAAGGTCTTTTGGGTTAGGAAACCCTTCTGTCATGGCTACACCCAAACCCACGTTAACAGTGGTTGAACTTTTAGGAAAAATCCAGAAATATCCTCCTGGAACACGTTTCAGGTCCAAGTAGATTCTACAGAAACCTGGGTCAGTAATCGTCTCTTTCACCTCACGAATTTCTCGGTAACAAACCTCCACGTCTTCATTTTTGACTTCAGTTTCGATACCGAATTCGGGAGGAAGCCTCTTTCGCAAAACCGCTGAATGCCCACTTGCATCCACTACAATCTGGGCAGAAAATTCAATTTTTCCACCTGTTTTAAGGTCTTTAGCTGAAACGCCGACGACATACCCGTCTTTTATTATTGGTTCTGAGACAACTGTCGAGTCAATCAGGATTGCTCCCGCATCTTTCGCCTCTTTCAGTAGTCTCTGACCGAAAAGTTGGCGATTAACTAGGTATCCGTGGACGCCTTCACCCTTGACGGTGACGACGGTCTCCATGTCTGGCGAATAGATTTTTATGCCGTCTATTTTTTGCTCCAGTTCTTCTCCTGTGGGATGTTTCAAGTTTAGAGTGTCAAAGTGATGTTTTCCTATGGCGTCCCCGCAGACTTTGTCGCCTATGTCCTGTTCTCTTTTTCGGTCTATCAGGCAGACTTCAAATCCAGCTTTGGCAACAGTTTTTGCTGCTAAGCATCCTCCGCTTCCAGCGCCGATGATAATTACGTCAAAATTCTTCAAGGGTTTCTTCTCCACTAGTCCTTATTCGTTATTTTTGGCTGAAAGGGGCTTCATAACCTTTACTATGCTTAAAGAACGGGTGAAGAGTTAATTTAAGTTTGTTAACTTTTCAGCTATGTTATCAATAGAGGAGAGCCATCTTCTCTCTCAGGAAGCTCTTTTTGCCTTGAAAGGATTAAAAAACAAGAAAAAAATAAGAATCTGGAAGAGGTAAAAATCAAGTGAGGCGAGAGACCAGACAATGGAAAGAACTATTCGGGTGAAAACTTGGGAAGAATTTAAGGCGTTAGCCTTAGAAAAAAAGCCTAAGAGTGTCGTTTACATCATCGCCCAGAGCATCCCCGCCAAGAACTATACTGGACTAAAACTGATCCTGCCAGTCGAGGGCGCCCAGTACATCTTCACCGATTCCGCCAAAGGTGATAAGCTACGAAGAACAGGAATTCCAATTCAAACCGATAAGAAGGGAAACCGCTTCCTCACAGACGAGGACGTGAAAAAATTTCTTAGAACACAACTCCAAATAGATAATCTGCAGATCTTTTCATACTGGACAGCCTAAGTGAAGCATGTGGGCCTATATTGAAAAATGAAAAAGGGATAGTTTTGCCGAGTCTTAGGTCCTTGGATTCAAGACCGAGCCGACGCGGCATATGTGTTGTGGATTTTGTTTTGCAGTTAGGACGAAGTCAAGGTTGCGGTGTGAACATCGATAACATGGTCTCGGTGTGGATTACGTTGGGATGTTGCTCTATCATTTCGTAGATAATCTTCGTTAGCTCTTCTGAAGTTCCTGCTTCTATCACCGCTATAGCATCGAATCTCCCAAGAACCGAGCTAGCTAACTTTACGCCCTTAATTCGCCTCGAACTCACAATCTCCTCCGAAGTTCCAGGCTTCATAGTCAAGAGGACGAAAGCCCTTATCGTCTTGCGGCGAAGATCTTTATTTGTAGACAACCTAGGTCTCTCCTTCTAGAACAGAGTTATCGACGTCTCGGTGTGGACAATGTTTGGGTCCTTTTCAATTACCTTGTAAACGAACTCGTTGAGCTTT
This sequence comes from uncultured Candidatus Bathyarchaeia archaeon, assembly GCA_964623205.1. GTDB lineage: Archaea > Thermoproteota > Bathyarchaeia > Bathyarchaeales > Bathyarchaeaceae > Bathyarchaeum. Next base: position 33,172 of record CAZUQX010000010.1, read on the forward strand.
TCGAGGTCAGGAGCTTCTAAGACAACTATAACATCGTGTCGACCGTAAACAGAGTCAGCGTGCAGAACGTTTTTGAAACGCATTCGGATGGCTTTGACGACATCTTCGGATGTTCCGGGCCTCGTTTCGATCAGTATATATGCTTTCATACTTATTCACCTCTCCTCATTTTCTCATTTTAGTAGTCTAGGTATTTCATTATTTCCCACGGAGTGACATAGAGGCAATACTGGTTCCAGTCATTAGTCTTGTAGTCGATGAAAGCATCGAATATGTGGCTTCCAAGGGTTCTATGAACCACCTCGTCGCTCTTCATCGATTCTAAGGCGTCTTTCAGCGTAGTTGGCAACTCCTTAATACCAAGGGCTCGCCTCCTCTCAGGAGTCAGTTCATACACATCCTCGTCCACAGGGTCACCTGGATCAAGTTTCTTCTTTATGCCGTCAAGCCCAGCCATAAGGATGCATGAAAAGGCTAGGTAGGTGTTGCAGGACGGATCAGCGGAACGTAATTCAGCGCGTTTGGCTGAGGCGAACTCGGCACCCTTGAAGTATACGGGAACCCGAACCATGGCTGACCTGTTGCGGCGTGACCACATTATGTAAATGGGTGCCTCAAAACCTGGTACAAGACGCTTGTAAGAGTTCACTGTGGGACAACTCACAGCAGTTATCGCTCTGGCGTGCTCTAGTAGGCCTCCTATGAAGTATCTGCCCGTCTGGCTTAGCTCAGCATACTCATCCTTCTCGTCATACATTATGTTTTTTCTGCCTTTCCATAATGAGGCGTGGACGTGCATTCCGCTGGCGTTGTCAAGGTAAACTGGCTTAGGCATGAAAGTAGCGATCAATCCATGTTTCTTTGCCACATTTTTGGCAACGAACTTGTAGTATAGGGTAGTGTCAGCGGTTTTCACCAAATCTCCATATTTGAAGTCTATTTCTATCTGTCCTGCCGTAGCAACCTCGTGGTGGTGCATTTCAATCTCTGTGTCGAAGTTTTCCTCCAATATTGAAGCGACTTCGTTGCGATACTCCACAGTCGTGTCTTCTGGCGGCGGCCTAAAATATGCCTCTTTAGGTCTTAGAGTGTGGCTTCCTGGAGTGGTTTCTGGGGATTGAGGTACAACTCGTGGTGCGCCCCAAGAGTCTCCTACGCCACCTTTTGGGCTAACCCACATGTCCCAAACAAGCTTTGTGGGGTCGATGGAACTGAAGACGAAGTATTCCAGTTCTGGACCGAAGAATCCGGTGTAACCCATCTCTTTTGCTGCTTTAACTGCTCTCTTTGCGACGTAGCCTCTGGGGTCTACGTCTGAGGGTTCTGTGCCTCCGAAGGCCTCGTAGACGTCTCCGAGGATTATGGCGCTCTTTTGTCTTTCGTCGGTTGTCCATGGGAGGATAGCTAATGTGTCAGGGTCTGGTTTGAGGATCATGTCTGATTCTTCGATGGTTTTGAAGCCGCGTATAGATGATCCGTCGAAGCCGATGCCGGCGGTTAGGGCTTGTCCCTCCGTGTAATGTTTTGCGGGTATCACTACATCCTGCATTAGACCGCGTATGTCTACGAAGGCTGTGTGTACCCAGCGGATTTTGTTTTTCTTCAGGGATTCTACAGCTGTTTTTGTAGCCTCCATGTTATACACCTTTTATTCAACTGAAACTCAGAATATTACATGTTTGTATATAAATGTTTCTAATAAACTGAAGGAAAGCTTATATATGTGTTAGTTCAATGAACAGGTGTTCATGATGAACTAAAATCACAGCAAGCTAAACGTCACCAAACAATCAAGGAGGAAATGTAAATTGAATCACATTTCATCTCATAAAGTGGATGAAGTCGACCGCAAGATCATCCGTTTATTACAGGAGGACTCGAGAAAAAGCTTCAACAAGATAGCTGAGAGCTTGGGCATAGCCGTTGGAACAGCTTATAATCGCGTCAAGAACCTAGAAGACAAAGGAATCTTGAAGGGCTATACGATAATCTTGGACCCCGCTGAACTAGGTTATGGTTTGACGGGTCTTATACTTATTCAAGCTGACGGAAGGTATCTCTCCGAAGTTGAAAAAGAGCTTGCTCAGCTAGACGAGGTCATATCCATCTACGATATCACTGGAGACTACGACATAGCGGTTGTCGCGAGATTCAAGGACAGGGTTATGCTAAACAACTTCATCAAATCAACCCTGAAGATGCCTCACGTGAACAAAACAGTAACAAACGTTGTGCTTAACGTCGTCAAAGAAGACTTCAGAGTAAAAGTATAAACTACTGCGGCTCAAACATCCCCAAGACATAACTCGAGTTCTCCCCCCACTCTTACTTACCTAGACTGCATTTTACCCTTCTTCATCCAAAAGATTTGGTAGGCTCGAATTAAGGGTTAAAATTTAACCCAACCAACCAATTGCTCTTGAATAATAACTAGATAAGTGAAGATCATGGGGCACATTGGTTTAATTATTTATTTATAAATTCCTATTCCGCCAGGCCAGTCTATTTGCTTCAAATGGTTGAATGCATCGTATATTTTTTGTTCCTCTTCCCTAGTTGGTTTCTTTGTTTTAAATCTAATTCCGAAAGAGTAATTACCTGACCAAAACGTCACAAACGGTATTACTCCCGATTTCCCAGTTTCTTTCTTCAACTTTTTTATTGCTTTCTCAAGCTTTGTGTTGCTAGGTCTAAAAAAAATTTCTATGGGATAGGCTATGAGCCAACCAGAACTGTGGAAATACAAATCTGGATAATGATATGAATTGATGGGCTCTAAGGGATGCGCTATTTCAAAAAAAAGTTCATCATTACAAATACCTAAAAATTTATTCTCATCCTTACGCACACACCCAGTCCTCTGTGCAAATGTCATTTCTTTATATCCGAAATACCGAATTTAAGATAGAGCATTTTGTGGGCAAAGATGCCTGGATTTATTTTGTGAATTTCGCCACAATTCTCACAAATTAAAAGAATTGTTTCTGGTGCAATGCGCTCAACTTTGAAATTAATGTTCCCACATATCGAACAACAGATTTCATTTTTTGCATTTTCAGGTATCAATTTACTTTTTCTAAGAATAACATTTGACTGAAAAGCTTGTTTTGACATTTTTTCACCAACCTAACAATAAGTGACAGAACACATTCAACATTTAGATATATTATTCACTATTCATATATAAATTTTTCTTATATGCTGAACATTTATCGGTTTTATTAAATTATTATTGAATATCTATTCATTTAATGATACGTTTACTCGTCTGTCATTCCCTTCTTGGGTTTGGGTTTGGGGATTAAATTTTAACCCCCACAACCCAAAAACAGTTCACACACTTGATCCTCAAGTCGCATATACTTGGAAGGTTATCTATTCTTTTTTAAGGGACAACAATTTATTAAGTTGTGAATTGGATCTCTGCATTTTGAGATTGGTAAAAAGCTGGGGGATATAATGTTAAGGATTGCCATGGCACAAATCAATTCAACTATGGGGGATTTGAAGGGAAACGCAGAAAAAATTAAGAAATTCCTTGCTGAAGCAAAGGGTTGTCAGGCTGATTTGGTGGTCTTTCCAGAATTAGCCATTACTGGTTATCCCCCTCAGGACTTGCTGCTTGAAGATGATTTTGTTAAGCGAAACAAGGAGTTGCTGGAAGATTTGGTGGAGGATAACTCTGTTGACATTGCTGGGGTGGTTGGTTTTGTTGATTACAGAGAAAAAGCTTTGTACAATGCTGCAGCCGTTTTTAATCGGAACAGATTGGTGGGGATAGTTCACAAGGCGCTTTTGCCAACTTATGATGTGTTTGATGAGGACAGGTACTTCAAGCCTGCAGATGTTGGGGAGATAGCGCCTGTTTCATTGGTTATCAATCGAAGAGAGGTTAGATTGGGTGTGGAGATTTGTGAGGACCTGTGGGATCAGGATTATGATGTGAAGGTTACCGCTTTGCTGGCTGAGAAGGGAGCAGACCTGATTGTTAATATTTCTGGTTCACCGTTTCATGCCGGAAAGATGCTTGAACGGCATAAGCTGCTGGAAGAACAGGCAACAAGAAACAAGGTGCCATTATTTTATGTGAACCTTGTTGGTGGGCAGGATGAGCTTGTTTTTGATGGTCAAAGCTTGGCAGTGGATAGGGCGGGTAATTTGATAGCGGTGGGCAAGCAGTTTGAGGAAGACGTGATAGTTACTGACCTTGACTTGGAAAGTGGGGTTGCTCAAAAGGTTGAGCCTCCTGTGCATAATAAGACGCGAGAGATGTTTGATGCTATAGTGCTGGGGATACGTGACTATTTTAGGAAGACGGGTTTCGAGAGAGCTGTTGTGGGGATGAGTGGTGGAATTGACTCGTCTTTAACTGCGTGTATAGCCGCTGAAGCCTTAGGCAAGGAGAATGTTATTGGGGTGTCTATGCCTTCCAAGTTCTCCAGTGGTCATAGCAGGAGTGATGCGCGGCAGTTGGCTGAGAATCTTGGAATATTTTTTGTTCGATTCTCTATTCAGGGCATCGTTGACAATTATCATAGGAACTTGGAGAAGCCTTTGGGACAGATAAGAGAACACTTCGGTGTGGCGAGGGAGGATGATGATCCTGTTGCTGACGAGAATGTTCAGCCTAGAGTGAGGGGTAACTGTTTAATGGATATTTCTAATCGGCTGAAGGATTTGAGAATCTTGGTTTTGAATACTGGAAACAAAACTGAGGTTGCTCTTGGCTATTGTACGTTGTATGGGGATATGACGGGTGGGATTGGTGCGTTGGGTGATGTGAGTAAGCTTGAGGTCTATAAACTCGCAAAGTATGTGAATGAGAAGGCGGGTAGAGAAGTGATACCGAGAAATGTACTTGTGAAGAAGCCGTCGCCCGAACTTAAGGAGGGGCAGTTTGATCCATTCGATTTTGATGTTGTCAGTCCGCTGGTTGATGAGATTATTGAGAATCGGAGAAGTAAGCAGGAGTTGATTGGGATGGGCTATCCGAGGGAGGCTGTGGAGGATACTTACAGGAGAATCAGAAATGCGGAATACAAGAGGCGGCAAGCAACCCCATCAATCAAAATCACCCCCAAAGCCTTCGGCATAGGATGGAAAATGCCAATGGTCAACAAATACAAAGGCTAAAAAACATACCTGATGTGCGTGTGCGTGCGCGCGTGTGCGGGTTTTCTGTGTGAGGGTAGGTAGGTAAGAGACCGAGAACATGAACAAGAACTAGGGAGAAAAAGCGTAGGCACGTAGACACGTGAAAGGTTGGTTGGTTGGGTTAAAATTTAACCTTTCTCTCTCGTATCCGTGCTCGTGCGCGTGGGTGGGCGGGTGCGTGCACCCTCTCGCTCGCTCACCCTATATAAACAAAAAAACTAACTAAAAAACTCACACAAAAAGTCGATTATCTGTCTGTCTTTATGCGCGCGAAGCGTTCTACAGGTTTTCGCTGCTCCTGCGAATTAACCATGCGGCTACAGATATGGCGATTAGTAGAATGCCGATAAAGAATAAGACCGTTGCGTAGTTTAGAAGAGTTGTCTTGGTGGACAATTCTGTGTCTTCTAGGGCTAGAAAAGTGAGGTATGCCGATAATGCAAACATGAGAAAGGCTGGTAATAGAGTAATTTTTTCGATTATTGAAGCCATAAGCTAATACTGACGAACCCTAAAACATTAACTTTTTGCATAAACATTCGCGGGCGCAGTAGACTCGCGCGCGCATTAAAATGTTGGGATTCTTGGAATCCATTCTTTCCTTTCATTCCTCAGATACTTAGCTAACAAAAGAGTCTCTTCGTTAATCATAGTTTTCACTATTCTAGTCTTCTGTAAATGATTGTGAACAGGAAGAAGCCTGCTGCAGTGAACACTATGACTCCGCTTGTTGCCACATTGTAGATTGCTGAGAGCAGTATACCCGTGATCATGCTGAGAACCCCGAAGCCTATGGCAACCAGTGTTGTTCCCTTAAACGAAAGATTCAGCTGAAGGGCAGCGAGTCCGGGAAGAACCAAGAGAGCAACTACAAGAATCACCCCTATCACTTTTATAGAAAGCACAATTGTGATCGCCACCAGCAAATTGAAGGCTAACGACAGCAGCCTAACAGGGATACCCATCAACCTCGCATCCTCTTCGTCAAAGGTCATGGAAAGAAGCTCCTTGTAGAAGACCCCCAGAATGAGAATCGTTGATAGTCCAAGAATCGACACTATAATGAGGTCAGTTTGATCGATTGTGAGAATTGAGCCGAAGAGAAAACTGAAAAGTTCAACATTGAATCCGCCAGCCAAACTGATTATAATCAGACCGGTAGAAAACCCTAGGGTCATCATCACAGCTATGGCAGAGTCAGACTGAGCTAACCCTCTTCTTCTCATGTAAGATATGCCCAAGACTGCTAGAATCGCAACAAACAAAGCAGTCAAGATGGGATTAATGCCCAATAACAATCCTAAGGCTATGCCTCCAAAGGCGGTGTGGGCTATTCCATCGCCTATCATAGCTTCCTTCCTCAATATCAAAAAGAGACCAACCCATGCACAAGCCAAGGCTGCTATGGTTCCGCCTAAGAGTGCGTTCTGGAAGAATTGAAATCCAAGAAGCCTGAAAATGTCAACGAGCTCATTCATCTTCGAAAACCCGCTCACATTTATGCTCGTGGAAGACGAAGTGGAAGTGTTCGCCGTAAGCTTTCCTCAGAACCTTATCGGGTTCCAAACCTTCAGTTATTTCAGCCAAGTTAGCCCATCGGTTAATGCATATAACCTTAGACATCCGACAGAAAACCGCTGTCAAGTCATGGGTAACTAACAGGATAGTGATGCCCTTCGCAATATTAAGGTCGCTAAGTTTCTTGTAAAATTTCTCTTGTGTCCTAGCGTCCACACCGACCACGGGCTCATCCAAGAAAATTATTTCAGGCTTCCTCACCAAAGCTTTAGCCACAAAGGCCCTCTGTTTCTGCCCTCCAGACAATTGCCCAATCCTTCTGTCTGCAAGGTCAGATAATCCCATGAAATCGAGGGATTCATCCACCGCATCCCAGTCCCCTCGCTTCAAGGTTCTTCCTATATTGCTCCGGTTCATCCTGCCAAGGGCTACCAGTTCTCTCACAGCCAAAGGAAAATGAGGGTCGAAGCTGATGGCGTCTTGGGGCACATAAGCAACTTTCTCCCAGCGGGAGAAGGACTCTATGTCCTGTCCAAAGAGACGAATGGTTCCCTTGGTCCTAGGTAGGAGATTTAGGAGAGCAAGGAGTAGAGTGGTTTTGCCTCCTCCATTGGGGCCTACTAAGCCGACATAGTCTCCTCGCTGGATAGTGAAACTGGCGTCTTCGATAACCAGAGAATTAGACCTAGCTACATGAAGGTGTGAAACCTCCAACACTGGAGACTTTTCTTTTTTCATGGTGCCCGATTGAACATTGTTTAACATTTCATTTCAACTTTACCTTATTCTAATGAAGCTTCAAGGCCTATCTTTAGGTTTTCCAAGTTTTCCTCTTGTTGCCCAAAATAATCTAATCCGTCTATGGAGCCGAGCATGATGTAGAGCTTCAGAATCTGGACGTCTTGACCTGACAGCCGCTTCAGCTCGTTCCTGACGGTTTGGGCGTATTCGTCAGAGTAAACTGGGTCCACATACACCACATAGGTTTCATGCTCCAGCATCAGTTCTACCAGATTTTCGTATTTCAAGGCACTTGGCTGTTCGTCTGCGGAGATGCCAATAACCCCATGTTGTTCGAAGCCGTACCTATCAGCCAGATATCCGAAGGCAGAATGAGCGACAAAAATCTCTTCTTTCTGTTTAGTTGAGAGTTCACTCATGTAGCTGTTGTCCAGTTCCTCGAACCTCGTCTCTAGGTTTTGCCAGCGCTCAGTATAGTAATCCAAATGAGTTGGGTCCTTCTGGATTAAAGCCGCGTATATGTTTTGAGCCTGTTGTTTTGCTAGGAAGGGGCTTATCCACGTGTGAGGATCATAGAGTCCTTCATGCTCGTGCTCGTCAGCGTGTTCTTGTTCAGTTTCAAGAAGATTTACTCCCTCGGTAGTTTCTATGATGGTTTTGTCGCTTGATTGGATGTTGGAAAGAATTTCTTCTTCGAACCAGTGGTCAAGGGATGCACCATTATATATTATCACATCAGCCTCGTCTACGGCTAGGATATCAGCGAAGGATGGTTGCCAATTGTGTACCTCCGTGTTGTCGGGTATAAGTTGCTTGACGGTTACTTCTTCTCCGCCTATTTGTTGGGCGAAGAAGGCGAGGGGATAAAATGTGGCTACGACTTTTAGCTTGTCAACTTCCATTTCCTCTTGCAGAATCGAATAGTAAGCAGTAGCAACCGCTGAAGCTAAAACAATTATGATTACTCCCGTTACAAAGATTTTCTGTCGCTTGTTCATGTCGCTGTACCTTTTTGCGATTTAAAGTGTGCAACACGGAACTTTATTAAATTATTCGCGCTCACATAGACGAAGATTACTCTCTGAAATGATTCTCTCAAGGCTCATAGAATATTTTGAACCAAAGTTACACTGGTCTGAAAAACATCAAGCTTTACTGCCGATGGCTCTATTTTATCATAGCCGAGTAGTATCTTTGGTTGTCCACAAGAAAGAACTTTTTGAGTATGTCCAAGAAGGAATTTTCCAATTCAATGTTCTTTCGAGTGGCATATTTGGAATCGTAGAATGTTTCTCCATAGATTTGTTTTCCTTGTCTAAGCGCTCGCTTTACCCATCCTAAATCGAATCTGTCTTTGATTCCGTACATTGGCATTTTTTTGAACATAGGATGAAGCTCTTGGTATTCTCTCGTGAAATCATTGTAAAGCTTGTGGAATTCATCTGTCCAGAAACTGGGATGATAGCAAGGCGCGTTCTCGTTGCAGACAAGAGTCATCCTTTCGTCAGATTTGCCTTCTCTAAGCAGAAATGATTCATTTATTCCAAACCCTGCAATAATCATTGACCTCAGGTTTGGAAGGTTCAACTGCTCCAGAGCAAAATAACTGTTGAGATTATACTTGAATAGCTCATCTGATGATTGCCGTGTGAGCAACTTAAATTCTTCAGGATTCGTTCCCTTTATTGATGTTTCTATCGCTACCTTCACTGAAGAATTAATATCGTATAACTCTTCGAGATATCTTTTGATTTGGTTTGTGTTTCCCATACCTGGATAAATCCCATTTGTCTGGATTATTATTCCATTATTGAATTTTTTGCTATCTATTTCGCTTATTTTGATTAGCGCTTCAAAAAGGTATTTTACATACTTTTCACCGAGAAGAGGTTCTCCTCCAAGCACTCTAAGCCAATTGTAATTACTGTACCCTGAAGGATAAGGAATCACCTTGTAATCCTCAACAACGTCATCAGTTGTCTTCTCATTTGTAACATTTCTATTTTTGATGTATTTTTCTGGCCAAGAATAACCAGACGCGAAACACAAACCACAACTCAAATTACACCCCGCAAATCTCAGTGAAATTTCATAAGGAGCATTACCACATTTTTGAACAGCCATCGTCTTATCGTAATTTCTGTTCGGAGATCCATATGATTTCTGCAAATAGATATAAACCATGTTAATTCCTCCCGAGGCTGACTTTGAAATCTGCTGGAGACGTAAATTGTAATGACCCTTCTAAGCAATAAACCGTAAATTTTGTTTCGTTACATAAACCGCCTAATCGGCAAATTTGGCAAAGCTCAACGAGCAAAGGAGTTCCTTTATTTAGTGTGCCATTTTTCTTATGAAGTTTGTAAAGGAGTTTTAGATATTTCCCCTCAACTACTCGAGGCAATTCATCACGGCGTTCGAGGCCATACCATTCGTAAACTCCTTTGTCACTTTTTGAGGAATTACAGCTTTTGCAGGCTAAGATTGCGTTATCTCCAATATCTGGGCCACCTCGACTTCGAGGAATCAGGTGATCAATTGAAAGGTCGCCTTGATTTCCGCAGTAAATGCAAACTTTGTCACGTTCTAGATCTCGTATATATTCTCGAATTGAACCTGACCAACTAATTTTGCCACTTTGCAGTTTCTTGAACTGGCTCATTATAAAACCATAGTCTTTTTCATGACCAGATGACTTTGCCATGAGTTTTGCATATTGCCAATATATAATATCCCGAATTGTCTTCACTGCCGCGGGAGGCAAAATGGACCCCATTAAACAGTAGGAGACTCACAATATTAGACTTTGGTTAAATCGCGAAAAAATAGAACGCTGGCGAAAAATATAACCCAAGCCGAGGCAATGGTAGTCCAAATGTTTCCTTTACATATACCAAGAACGGCGGCACATTTTAGTCGTTAAATTCATTGTTTATTGCAGGTAACACATTGGTTAATGCAGATGTCTGAGGTTTGTTTTTTCGCCTTGGTTGGATGTGTGACCTTTCGGGGGAATTGTTCATGGGGAAGTGTTTAATATATAAACAAGATTAAACAGTTTACGTTTAGAAAATAAACATGGTGAATGGGTTGGACGAAGTCGATCGAAAGATAATTTCGCAACTTCAACAGAACGGAAGAACAACCCTTGAAGAGCTGGCGAAAATTGTTGGTTTTTCAAGCATGGGAGCAAAGAAAAGAGTTGATAAGCTTGTGGAAAAGGGAATCATCAAAGTTACATCACTTCTCAGCATCAAAAAACTAGGATTGCAGGCCGCGATTGTGTTAATGGAGATTGAAAGCTCTGAAGCATTGGACAAACTTCTTGAACGCTTCAAGGACTGCCCTCGTGTAGTAAACATATTCACAACCTTAGGTGGGTACAATTTGATTGCCGTAGTGGTTGCTGAAGACCAAGATACATTAGAGAGCATTTCCCTGGAAAAATGTTCATTAAGAAGTAGCGAAGGAATACGGCGTTCTGAATTCATTCCCATCGGCAACATTCTCTACTCTCCATTTCTAGCTTTTCGGGAGCATCTAACACACAGAGAGAAAACAACGGCGCCGTGCAATGTAGATTGCCGAACTTGCAAAAGATACAAGGCAGAATGTGCTGGATGCCCAGCAGCAAATTACTATGTTGGAAAGTTGTGAACAGGAAGAACATAAAAAATGGAAGAGCAAGTAGCGCTTAGGGAAGTTGATGGCGTAGAAATAATAAGTCTGATAGATGACACTGTTGATTTTGCTTCTACAGTTCAGAGGAGAGAGGTCCAGAAGGTCCGAAAATGGACTAGAAACCGCATGGGCATAGAATGGACAAAAAAGCATTTTAGCCTGCCATTTGCTGAACACGGTTTCTCAGCATTAATTAAGATATTTTCCAAAGATTCCCATCACACTATCTTGTTTGACACCGGTCTCAGTCCCGAAGGAGTTGTAACTAACGCAAGGAGGATGGGAGTAGAACTTGCTGATGTTGAGTGTATAGTTCTCTCCCATGGTCATTATGATCATTTCGGCGGATTAGTGAATGTTCTAAAAGTTATTGAAAAGAAAGATTTGCCAATCATTGTTCACGATGACATGTTCAAAACCCGTGGCGTGATTAATCCAGACGAGTCTATAAGAGAGTATGCAAGCTTTCCGTCCGAAAATCAAGTGACTCCTGCCCGATATTTACGCACAAGGCAGCCTCATCTCCTAATGGCTGATAATATACTTGTTAGCGGAGAAATCCCCCGCAAAACTGACTTCGAAAAAGGTTTCCAAAGGCACCGTGTTTTTTCGGGGGACAAATGGCATCCAGATCCATGGATTTGGGATGATCGAGCGATCATAATGAATGTCAGGAATAAGGGTTTGGTGGTAATTTCAGGCTGTGCCCATGCAGGCATTGTTAACACAATCCTCTTTGCACAAAGAATTACCGGAGTTGCTAAAGTTTATGCCATAATGGGCGGTTTTCACTTAGCTGGAAAAGATTGTGAGTCGAGAATTAGTCAAACAGTTGAGATGCTGCGGAATTTTAGTCCTGAAATCGTGGTACCGATGCATTGCACGGGTTGGAGAGGAAAATATGCAATTTTAAAGGATATGCCTCGGGCTTTCGTATGGAATAGTGTCGGAAACCTTTACCGTTTGTAGCTAGCCCTCTTGTTTCTTTATTGCCTCTGCAACTGCCATCTTCGTTGAGACACCGATTAGTTCGCCTATTTTGGTGTGTCCACCAGTGCATAGTATCGTCTTTCCCGGTCCTTTTCCCGAAACGACGATCATGTTGTCGGTTCCCGTGCCTGTTGCTTGGTTTTGAGGGGAAACCGAGCTTCTGGCGTCCATATCCTGAAGGGCAGCGGTTTTTGCTTCTGTAGCCGTAATAATAGCGCGAGCCATAGCGCCCTCACTTAGAGGGGCGTTGGTCAAGAGAATTATGTTGATTGTTCCAAGAAGATTAACATAATTTCCATCCCACTCCATCCAATCTGCCCCATCGACTCCCGTTCTAAGTGCGTTGCCTACGCCTCCAGTAGCCAGACAGGACACTGTGAGTTCCTGATAAGACTTCTCGCAGACTGCCACGTTTTCCATATTAGCTCTTGTGCTCAAGAATGTGAGGTCGCTACGAGGGATTTTTAGGCTGGTGGGGAATTTTTCTTGGAACTCTTGATAGTTCAGCATTGTAATGTCTGACAGGACAGGGGGCTGATAGGTGTTGGCGACAAAGCTTAATTCCCTGTATCCATCCCAAGTAGAAAGAACCCGGCGCTTTTCTCCAAAGGAAACAAGCAGAGTGTTTACCTCAAAACTCTGATAAGTATGGTAAAGTATCTCGGCTTTCACACACTCTATCCTTAACTTGATTTCCCTTCTCTTCATTTCAAATCGCTCTGCCCGCTTACGGTTATTCTTCTGTTCCCTCAAATAACTCTTTAACATTTAAGTTTCTGTAGTTTTTCCTTCATTTCGCTTTTGGCTTCCCAAATTCCCTAACCAGAGAAACTTTGTCGATAGCCATTAATAATATTAGGTGCCTAATCACAGCAGATTGTTGAAAACAAGCTTTTCCAACAGTTCTCTCTCTTTCAGATTTTATATTGCAAGTATCTGTGCAAGTTTTAGCAAGCTCAAGTCCAATGGTTTTTCTGTTTTGCATGATTTCTCGAGTTTGATGCTGGTTATTCTCCCTTCCTGTAAACCAACCATCCTCTTTCCTTGTTCTTCCAGCAAAAGTTCAACGGCTCTGTTCCCAAATAAATTGGCTAGGAGTCTGCTTCTGGCTGTGGGGTTGCCGCCTCTCTGTGCGTAACCTGAAACGCTTAGCCTAACCTCAGTTCCAGTTTTTTCCTCGATTTCTCTAAGGAGTTTACGGGTGTCCCCTATCCCCTCCGCTGCTACGATTATGCCCGACTTCTTTCCTTTAGCACTGCTCTCCTTTAACGTTTTAATGATCTTCTCCAACGAATATTCCACTTCCGGAACCAAAATTGTCTCAGCTCCAACCGTCAGCCCAATTGTTAAAGCTAGAAAGCCTCTTTTCCGTCCCATAACCTCAACTATGAAGACCCGCTCGTGGGAGTTCGCTGTGTCCCGAATTTTGTCGATCTCCGTGATAGCCGTGTTTACGGCTGTATCAAAACCTATAGTCTCTTCTGTTCCAAAGACATCATTGTCAATTGTCGCAGGAATCCCCACTATCCGGGCATCGGTCTCTCTGCTTAATTCCAAGGCTCCTCTTAAAGACCCGTCACCACCGACGACAACGAGCCCGTTAACCTTGTTCAAAGCAAGAGTCTCCGCAGCTTTCTGGATTCCCTCTCTCTTTTTGAATTCTGGGCTTCTTGATGTTCGGAGAATCGTGCCACCCAAATGAAGTATTCCACCAACAGATCGGGGAGTCAACCTTCTAAAAGTGTTAGTTAACAAACCTTCCCAGCCCCTTTCGAAACCTAACACCTGCAGACCCTTTGAGTGAGCGACACGAACAACTGCCCGGATGGCAGCATTCATGCCGGGAGCGTCTCCTCCACTTGTCACCAATCCTATCTTCTTCATCACTCCATCTCCCATCAGTAAACATTCGAGATAATGTTACTCTAATCAAAATAATAAACTTGAGTGCTCGGTTCCTTCGAGAGTAGCTTTTACAATTAAGTTTAAAAGTCCCTTTCGGGACATTAATGCAATGAAACGGGAGGAACAACATTTGAGTGATGAAGCCCAGGGTCGTTTTTACATTCCAGGAGCCACCACTATTGGTCTTGTTTTCTCTGACGGCGTGATCTTAGCTTCAGAAAAACGAGTTTCCTACGGCACTATGATAATGAGCAGAACTGGAAAAAAGGTTTTCAGAATTGCGGACAGAATCGGTGCAGCATGTGCAGGCTTGGTTTCCGACATGCAGGTTTTGGTGCGAGAGGTGGAAGCCTATGCAAAGCTGTTTGAATTCGACGCGAAGAGATCGATGCCCGTGAAATCAGCCGCAAAAGTTATGTCAAACGTTCTTTTCGGCAGACGGTTGATTCCTTTGATTACACAAACTATCGTAGGCGGAATGGATGATGAAGGGCCGTCAATATATGTGCTTGACGTTTTAGGGTCTGTTTTACCTGATAATTATGCTGCCGTAGGCTCAGGAGCCCAGATTGCCACGGGAGTACTAGAGGACGGATACAAAGGGAACATGTCCCAGAAAGACGCGAAAGCGCTGGTGCTGCGAGCCATAAAATCGGCTGTGAGCCGAGACGTCATGAGCGGCGACGGAGTAGATTTCTTCACCATCACAAAAGAAGGAATCAAGGAAGAATCCAGTAACTTCTAATTGTAAGGGAAATCTGCTCAAGGCTTAGTAGATTTTACGGGAATAGTTTAGAAAGTTTAATACCGTTAGGAATGAATTGTTTCTTGAGCAGGGGCAAACATCGTGTCGTTTCAGCTGACTATTGAGGAAGGCAAGTTTCTGGTTAATTTAGCTAGGCAAGCTGTAACTGAGTACCTAGAAGGCGGGAAGGTGTTGCAGGTTCCTGAGGGCGTTTCATCCGAGCTTATGGAAAAGTGTGGGGTTTTTGTCACATTAAATAGTGTCCTTAGCGGAGAGAAGGCGTTGAGGGGTTGCATTGGTCTCCCCTATCCCACTACGCCCCTAAGTCAAGCAGTGATAGAGGCTGCCCTCAGCGCTGCAATGCGTGACCCTCGTTTTCCTCCAGTCTCCCTTGAAGAACTTGATCAGATAACCTTTGAGGTAAGTGTCCTAACTCCCCCTGAACGTGTCGAAACAGAGAAACCCACACAGTACCCCTCAAAAATCAAAGCTGGACGAGATGGACTAATAGTTGAGAATGGCTACTGCAAGGGTCTTCTTCTGCCCCAAGTCCCAGTTGAGCTTAAGTGGAGAGAAGAAGAGTTTCTCTGTCAATGCTCCATGAAGGCAGGACTACCACCAGATGCTTGGCTACTGAAAGATACAAAAATCTACAGGTTCCAAGCGATAATTTTTGAAGAAGCCTCACCCAAAGGTAAAATTACATTGAAAAAAATTTGAGGAACAAAGGCTTATGCGTGTTCTATTCTGTCCTTCTGGTGTGGGATTGGGGCATGTTGGTCGTTGTATCCCCATAGCCCGGAGGCTTGAAAGGGATGGAGCTCAAGTTTTATTCTCTACGTACAGGGAGGGCTTCAGATATGTTGAGCATGAAGGCTTTCCAGTTGTGGAGGCTCCATCTATTGGGGTCGCGGTTAAACCCGACGGAACCATCGATTTCAGGCAAACAACAGTGAAGCCTGGGCCTTTCATGGCTGTCTTCACTTTCTGGAAACAGGTTGACGCTGAAACTAAATTCATGAAGGCTTTTGAGCCCGATGTAGTCGTTTCGGATTCGCGGGCTTCTTCTCTCATGGCTGCAAAACTGCTTGGAATACCTAAAATCTGCATTTTGAACCAATTTCAGGTAATTATTCCCAGGCGAACAAGATTTCTGAGACTCGCCCGAATAGCAGACGCCTTCACATTGACGATTATCGGAAAAATATGGACAAGCGCAATCCAAGCTTTAGTTCCAGACTTTCCTCCACCCTACACGATTTCGACAAGAAATCTAAATATCCCAAAGGCTTACCACAAGAAGATTAAATTTATAGGTCCAATTCTTCCTGTGCGTCCTGATGGTTTGCCAGACCAGAAGGAAATTCGGAGAAGGCTAGGTTTGGCTGTGGATAAGCCTTTGGTCTTTGCGCCCATTAGTGGACCTGTGAAGGAGCGTGCTTATTTCACAGGCATCCTTAGGCGAATCTTCCGTGAATTTCCTGATGATTATCAGATAGTTATGTCCCTTGGCTATCCGAAGGCTTCGACAGAACCAGTTAAGGATGGGAATCTAATTATTCACGGATGGGTTCCTAACCGTTTTGAGTATTTGAAGGCTTGTGATGTTGTTGTCTCTAGGGTTGGTCATGGAACTGTGTCTCAGGCGGTTTGTTATGGCAAGCCGCTGATTCTTGTTCCTACTCCAAGTCACACCGAGCAACTCAACAACGCTAGAAAGGCTGTTGAATTAGGCGTGGCGGAGATTATCCAGCAGGAAGACCTTAACAGGGAGGTTCTGGTGGTGGCTGTCAGAAAAATTTTGGGGAACAGTAATTTTCAAGAGAGGACAGAACAAATCCGGAAGGAAGTCATGAAATGGGATGGCTTGGAAACCGCCGCCAAAATAATCACTGATGCTGCATAAAAACAGGATAAAGGCTGGGATTCACCCTCATTTACGGGGGGGTTATGCTGAATTGCCGCATTATGTTTTTTATCTGAGGTTCATTCCAAGAACATATAGTTCAGCGCTCTTTGCTCGGCTAGCCTTTGGTTTAACCAACTTCACAAACCTGAAATACTGGTTTACTTCCTCAACGAAATCGTTTAGTGTGCTTCCCTGAAAGACCTTAACAAAAAAGTTTCCTCCAGACCTAAGAATTGAAGCAGCTATATGCAGAGACTGTCTTGCCAGATCAATTTGGCGAGCATGATCCAGCTCCCAGATTCCAGAGATGTTAGGCGAAACATCTGCGATAACAACGTCAGCTGAACGGGGCAAAAACTCCAGAATATCCTGGACTGTTTGCGGCTCAGTAACATCGCCGATGATGGTGCGAACGTTGGGCGAGTCAATTGGTTCTATCTGTTTTAGGTCAACTGCCAACACGAAACCTGAAGAACCCACAAGTCTTCTGGAAGCCTGTGTCCACCCTCCGGGAGCAGCCCCTAAATCCACTACTACATGACCAGCCTTGATGAAGTTGTATTTCTTTACTGCCTGAAGAAGTTTATAGGCTGCCCGTGAACGAAGTTTTTCTTCTTTCGCTTTCCGATAATAATATTCTCTTTTTCGTTCGTTGACCCATGCTTTAGGCAAAACTAGATTTCACCAGAAGATTCCGTTTCCCCTTTTGCAAGATCTAAAAGCCACTGGGTCATTTTCTGGCATTCGTTAGGAGAAATGGTGCTCCAAGCTCCGCATCTTGCATCGTTCGAGCACATTAGACAGGGGGAATTAATGATGGAATTGAGAGATGCGGGTTTCCTTTTAGGAAAAAGGCGGTACGTCCATCTTCCTTCATAGAGTTCCTTCTCACGACGGATCAATTCTTTGGTCTCCAGTTTTAAGGCTATTCTGCTGCCTTCCCTGCTTGTGGCGTCCAGTTTTCGCCACAATTCGGACTGAAGTACACCGTCGTTTCCATTGTTTACAATTACATGTAATGCTTTATGCTCTAGTTCGTTGCGTCTCGGCATTTACATCTGTCCTACAAGTCTTCATACTAATAGGGCTGTTAAGGCATAAAAAGATGTATGGTGTTCTACCCCATTCAGGCATTTGTGGAAGAGGCGTTTCTAGATGGACTGCGAAACGTTTTAACACCCCGAAATCGGTTGATATACCATTACATCCTATCGCGAGGAACCAAAAAAGTTGCCAGTGAATAATTCAGCTTACTCTTACTGTCTAGGCATCGAATCCACAGCAGACGATTTCGGCGCCGCAATCCTCTCCTTTGAAGGCAAGGTTCTCTCCAACGCAAACGACGCCTACATGCCAAAGAAAGGAGGAATCCATCCGCGAGAGGCGGCTAGGCATCACGCTGAAGTCGCAGAAAAAGTCCTTGCAGAAGCCTTCGAGAAAGCGGCAATAAGACCCCGAGACGTTAACTTGGTGGCTTTTTCTCAGGGACCGGGATTAGGTCCGTGTCTTCGTACAGGTGCAACTGCAGCCCGTGCCCTAGCTTCTTATCTCGGAGTTCCCTTGGTGGGAGTCAATCACTGTGTTGCACATATAGAAATCGGCAAGTTGGCAACTGGAGCAAGGGATCCTGTTACTCTCTACGTTTCGGGCGGAAACACTATCGTTTCAGCTTTTGAAGCCTGCAGATACCGGGTTTTCGGGGAGACCTTGGATATTGCTGTTGGGAATTGTTTGGATGTTTTTGCCAGGGAAGTGGGGTTAAAGCAGAGACGGGGAGCGCCTTTCGGTGCCATAGTTGAGGAATTGGCGGGTAATGGCACGTCTTTCGTTTCTCTTCCTTACACTGTGAAGGGTATGGATTTGTCTTTTAGTGGGCTTCTCACTGCGGCTGTGCAGGCGTTTCGTAAAAGGCAGTTTGCTTTGGAGGATGTTTGTTTCAGTCTTCAGGAGGTTGCTTTTTCCATGTTGACTGAGGTGACTGAGAGGGCTTTGGCTCACACGGAGAAGCCTGAGGTTCTTTTAACTGGGGGAGTAGCAGCTAACAAGAAGTTGCAGTCAATGCTTGCTGCGATTGCGGAGGAGCATGATGCACGTTTCTGTGTTGTTCCCCGGGGGCTTGCAGCAGACAACGGGGCTATGATCGCTTGGACAGGAATTCTTGCCTACAAAAGCGGGTTGTCGGTTCCGGTGGAGAAGAGTTACGTCAATGTGAAGTGGCGGCTGGAAGACGTTTATGCGCCTTGGGTTGAGGGGGATGAATAGTGCTAATAACGAAGGGTGCTGAAGCCAGCTTATTCTTGGAGGATTGGCACAACCGTAAAGTCATAATGAAGCGGCGATTACCCAAGAAGTATCGCCTCCCAGAACTGGACCTGGAGATTCGTTCTCAACGGACAGTGCATGAGCCAAACATCATCCACAAAGCTAAGGAAGCGGGGGTTCCTACGCCCACAATCTTCATGGTTGACGTGGCAGACGCCAACATCATCATGGAGTTTGTGGAGGGAAAACAGATTAAAGAAATATTAGACCACGTTTCCATGGAAGAAAGACTAAGTTTGAGTGATCTTATTGGTGGAATGATTGGGCGCCTCCACAAGCACGGAATCATCCACGGCGACCTCACAACATCGAATATGATTCTGACGCCTTACGGCAAGGTTGTTTTCGTTGACTTCGGATTAAGCGAAAGGTCCAAAGAGCTGGAATCTAAGGGTGTTGACCTTCATCTCATGAAGAGGGCTCTCCAGAGCACCCACTACAAATTTGCAAAGGAGTGTTTTGAAGCTGTCATGAAAGGATACACACAAGTGGTGGGAAAAGAAGAGACAAAAAAGGTTACAGAAAAGATACGACAGATAGAGAAGAGAGGACGCTACGTTTCAGAGAGATAAAAAGTTGTTTTTTCATAGGCTTATGGGCGAAACGCTCGCTTTTTGATTATTATCGCCAATAATGTAGCCGTCAATAATAGTGGCAGAAGCATCCATGTTGGAAACTCTGAAATTACTGCTGTTTCTACTTGTTTCATCAAAGGATAGTTGTCTTGGTTGTTCTCGTCTATGACGTATGGTGTGTCTCCTATACCGTCACCATTCGCGTCTCCGCCGCTGTAGTCGCTCCAGTAGTTGCCGCCTGAAGGATAACCATCATCCCAACTGTTAATCGAAGAAGAATACTCTGGATGGTCCCATGAATAATCATAGACTTGTTGTGTGTTATTTGTGAAGTGGTTATGGTAAATGATGTTGCTAGCCGAAAGGTAGAGTTTGACGCCTAGGTTATTGTTTGTTACGTTGTTTCCAGAGATAGTGTTATTAGACGACAGGTAGTAAAAGCGTGTTCCGTTCTCATACGATACGATAACACCGTTGCTGGCGAAACCATAGCTGTTATTTGTTATCGTGTTTCCTGTAACAATATTATTGTTAGATGACCAGTAAAGGTTGACACCATAGCTGTTGTTTATGATGTTATTTTCAGAAACAACATTGAAAGCCGACGAGTGGATGAAGACACTGTAGCCATTGTTTGTCATATTGTTTTGATAAATGGTGTTATTGAGCGACTTGAAGAGATAGAGGCCTGTGTAGGGGTTGTTTGTTATGTTGTTTCCACAGATAGTGTTAAAAGACGACTCGTCTATGTGGACGCCCGAGTGGTTGTTTGTTACGTTGTTTCCAGAAATAGTGTTGTTAGATGAAAGAAAGAGTTGGACACCTAAGGGCGTCCTTTCTCCTGCATAAAGGTGTTTTGTTATGTTGTTAGTAATAATAGTGTTGTTAGAGGAACTGCGAAGATAGACGCCCCAGCCGTTGTCTGTTATGTCGTTTCCAGAAATAGTATTGTTAGATGACCAGAAAAGGCCGATGCCGTTTGAGTTGTCCGATATGTTATTTTCAGAAATAACAATAAAAGATGACGAGTTGAGCTTGATGTCCATTGAAAACCTTTTGATAAGCGCCCTCTTGATTGTCACATTGTTTACGCTATCCAAGTAAAATCCGTTTCCGATTCCCTGACCTTGAAGCGTGTATCCGCTTCCATCCACTACGATGTCGTTTCTCTCGACCACAATCTCATCATAAATGTTATCAGTAAAGGTGTAAGTAACATTGTCGACACTCGAAATAGGTGTTGTTTCAGGCTCAACGCTTCCATCAGCTCTGATATATATTATGCTTTCTGCGTTCACTACCCCGATTTCTGGAAGAGAAACAAGCATAACAGAAAGAATCAGTAATAAAGCAAATGTTGTGGCTTTCTTCAACTTATATAGCACAACTTTTAATTGTATGTCTAATGAAACCTAAAAGTGTTTTTGTTAAGGTTTCTTGATTTTACAAACGATTCCTTAGTCAAGATTTCTTAACAACCTATTGCTCAGCTTTCTAATCATTTGTGGAAGAAACAGTTGTTAGATGTGCATGGTTAGGTATAAATCGTAAGTCTCTAAATATGTTGATAAGCTTACAAGATGAGGTGGTTTGTTGAAGCTTCTACTTGACGAGATGTACGCTGGCTTAAAAGAATATTTCGAGATTCTAGGATGGAAAGTAATAACCGTTCAAGATGCAGGAATACAAGGAGCCAAAGACAGAGATGTCGTAGAATACGCAGTAAACAACAACCTGCTGCTCGTAACTGAAGACCAGAAACCTGCAGAACTGGCGCATCTCAAGGGAGCCAAACACGTGCTTATCTCCAACGTAATGATTGCCAAGATAGCTGACGAAAAAATCAGGGAAAAATACCCCAACCTCAAACAGAAATAGCATTAACACATGAAATTTACACAGATAACTGAAGGGACACAAAAACATGAACCCAAAAAACAAAGCTTCCCCGAACTATCCAAGAGCCAAAGTAGCTTATTTCGTAACAACCAACATCCACAAGTTCCAAGAAGCCCGTCGCGTCCTCTCAGAATACAAGATTGCAACCGCCATGCTCAGAGTAGGAGCCATCGAAATTCAAGATGACAAAACCGAAAACATCGCAAAGGCAAGCGCCATAGATGCAGTGAAAAACTCTGGGCTCCCCATCTTCGTAGAGGACGCCGGCATCTTCATCAAATCCCTAAAAGGTTTCCCCGGACCCTACTCCAGCTACGTCTACCGAACCGTGGGAACAAAAGGCATCCTCAAATTAATGAAGAACATAAAAAACCGAGACGCCCACTTCCAAGCCGTAATCGCCTTCAGCAGCCCAGAAGAACAGCCAACCTGCTTCCACGGCAAAGTAAAAGGAAAAATCTCTCTAGAAGAGCGGGGAACTTCAGGTTTCGGCTACGACCCCATATTTGAACCATTAAAGGGCGAAGGCAGAACCTTTGCGGAGATGACAACAGAGGAAAAGAACCAGTTTTCCCATCGGGCTGAGGCTCTAAGAAAGTTCGCTGAATGGTATGCCTCTGGCGCTAAACGAAGATTTTAAATAGCCGCATTCCTTCCGCCTTTAAGGAGTTTCGGAGTAGAAAATATGCCTAAGAAAGAAAAGGGAATATCCCATCAAACAAGACCAGTCACCAAGAGACCGCCAGCATGGTGCAGATACACGGCTGAGGAAGTGGAAGCCACAGTCATGAAACTGGCTAAAGAAGGGCATCCTCCCAGTAAGATAGGAACAATTCTTCGCGACCAGCATGGTATCCCCTTGGCGAAGCCTATCACCGGAAAATCCGTTACTCAAATTCTTAAAGAGAGGAACGTGGCTTCGTCTCTTCCCGAAGATTTAGAAAACCTTTTGCGAAAAGCTACACGCCTTCATGTTCACTTCGACAAAAACAAGGCAGATTTACATAACAAAAGGGCTCTACAGATTGTAGAGGCAAAAATTTACAAGCTCTCCAGATACTATAAACGAAAAGGCGTCCTTCCTCCAGACTGGAAATACCAACCAAAAGCAATCGCTCTCTTCTAGTTTCGGGGTTCACTTTTGACCGTAACGAAGAAACAGATTGCCGACCTCATGAAAGACGCGACCGAGGCGGCTAACCTTATTCAGGAACATATAAAAAAAGACGACGTTATTCACGTATCCTCTCACATAGACGCCGACGGTTTATCAGCAGCAGGAATTATAGGAAAATCACTATTCAGGGCAGGAGGAAAGTTTCGACTTCGCCTCGAAAGGTGGATGGACGAAAAAGTGGCTGACAGGATAGCCGCAGAGAAACCTCCCCTAACAATATTCACCGACATGGGAAGCGGCTACCTTGACCTCCTAGGAGAAAAACTCTCTAAACGAGACGTAATCATCCTCGACCACCACCAACCCGTCGCAGAAATTCCTCCCAGCTTCGTCCAAGTTAACCCTCACACTCACAAAATAGATGGAACACGCGACATCAGCGGCGCAGGAGTAGCCTACTTCGCCGCCAAGGCACTGGACAAAGCCAACCTAGACCTAGCCTGCCTCGCTGTTGTGGGAGCCCTCGGAGACCTGCAAGATAAAAATGAGGAGCGAAAATTGGGAGGCGCCAACGAAACCATAGTGGAAGACGCGGTCAAGTCTGGTGTTCTAGAAGTAGAAACTGATCTCCTCTTTTTCGGAAGGGAGACGCGACCCATCCATCAAGCTCTTGCGCGCACCACGAATCCATTTATTCCGGGAATAAGCGGTGAAGAGGACAAGAGTCTTGCCTTCCTTGTAAATCTGGGAATAAAGCCTAAACGGGGAGAAAAGTGGCGGGCTTTAAGGGACCTTTCGGCGGAGGAGAAGAAAAAGCTTCTTTCAGCCATCGCTGACTATCTTGTGTCTAAGGGTTTAGCCGGAGACGCTGCCCTGAATCTGGTTGGACAGGTTTACACGCTCTCAAATGAGGAGCCTTGGACTCCTCTCCGTAGCGCTCGGGAATTCACTGTTATGCTTAATGCCACCGGACGCATGGATAAGGCTGGTCTCGGCGCAGCCATCTGTATGGGTGACCGAAAGAAATGTCTGGAAGAGGCAATGACGATAATGCAGGAATATCGGCAGACCATCACTAAATATCTCCGCTGGGTGACCGAGAAACCGGGACGGCTAGAAGAGCTGGAAAACATCTATGTTGTTCGAGGCGACGGCTTTATCGACGAAAAGGTCATCAGCCCAGTCTCAACAATCCTCTCAACATCTCTCTCCCAACTGGGAAAACCTATCATTGCCTACTCCACCATCTCTGGGGAAGACATGGTTAAAGTCTCAGCCAGAGGGCTAGAGCCTTTAATAAAGAGGGGCTTGAACCTCGGCGAGATTCTACAAGTTGCATCTGAGAAATATTCTGGCAGAGGAGGAGGACATGACGTGGCTGCTGGAGCCCAGATACCCATAAAAGATGTGGAACCTTTCATCAAGCTGGTGGACAAGCTGGTTAAGAAGCAGTTGAAGGGAACGCAGCTTGGAGGCTGAGATTCGCCTCTGCTACGGAAACGAGAGGGAGGCAGAAGCGGTGGCAAAGGCTGTTTCTCCAGACAACGTAGAGGTTCCGTCGGGCTTAACCGTAAAAACTGTCCGAAAAAGAGCTGAGGTTCTCACAAGGGTGGAGTGTCAAACAAGACTGCAGACCTTCATAGCTACTCTCGACGACCTTTTGTCCTGCGTCTCAGTGGCAGAGAAGTCTTTTACTGTTGCAAAGAAATTCAAAGCGCCCAAAAACGCTCTGGAGCCTTAATGCTTTTGTTTTAAGCATAGGTGTAAAAGGTAAAGGTTAAAGGGTATGTTGGGTATATGCCGGATGTTAGTGGGTGAAAGTGTATGAGTAGCGGTGAAGTCGAAAAGGAAGATCCCATCAAAATTCACAAAGAAGGAACAACCTTTGCTGATTTGGGGAAGTTTGAGGAGGCAGCAGAGAAGTATTTACGGGCGTCTGAACTGTATGAAAAGGACAAGAACTTTTTCGATTCTTCTTATGCTCTGTTTAAGGCGGCAGAATGCAATTATCAGCTGAAGGATTATGATAAGGCGAAGGAACGCTTTCTCAAGTCGGCAGAGCTAGCGTTTAAGATGGGTTATGACCGTTTCGGAGTCAGCGCTCTAGAGTATGCCCTTGACTGCTACAAAGCTATGGGCGAAGAAGATCAAACAGAGGAACTTGAACAGAAAATAAAAGACGTGAAAACCAAGCTCCAAAATTTCTAAATTCATTATTCTGTTGGTAAACTATTCTGCACTATTTTTTGCAAAAAGCTTCGAAATCATGGTTGCTATATTCAGTCATCAGCTTCACATCAACAACTATCCTTGATTTCGTTCAGCTTTTTCGTCTGGATACGCACACGGAACGGTTTCCGAGCCTTCGTATATCGGTTTTTGACATATGTCGCCTGTTAGAACTCCCTTTTTATAGCATAAAATCCATTATCTCATATCTTAAGGAATTGGATAACATGGGCTTCAACTGGGCTTTCGGCAAAAAACGGAAAATGCGCAAGTTAATAGGGAATTATATCAGCTTTAGAGTCAAAGAAAAAAGAGCCTTTAATGAGCAACTAAAACGGCTTGATGCTCAGCTGCATGACAAAGAAATTGAACCAGACATCTATAAGCGGCTAAGAGAAGTTCTTGAGATCAAATATTTCCAGCAACAACACGAAGAATGGGCAAATATAAAAGACAAATTCTTTAATCCTCTCATTTCTTAAACTAAAAAAGAGAAGCGCGCACGCTGTTTAGGTAATTTTTTTCGCATCAAGAGACATTCTATTTCGTTTATCTAGGACCTCAGCATCCTTTTTAAGAGACAAAACCCATAAAACGTTGCTCAGACGTTTGAGGGCTGATTTATGCCACAATATTCCAGTGTTTTCAAGGATGAAAGCAAACTTGACATCAACTATGTTCCACAACACCTACTCCACAGAAGACTACAACTTAATCTCCTGAACCAGTTTTTCCGTTTTGCAATTGAAAACCCTGGAAAAATGACCCAACGCGCCCTGATCATCGGAAAAATCGGCACCGGCAAAACAGTTCTCTCCCAACACTTCGGTTTAAAGTTAGTCAAGGAGGCAGAGGAACGTAACATCAACCTCGAATACGTCCATGTTAACTGCCGAGAATGCAAAGGCAGCCTCTTCATGATTCTTCAACGAATCATCATGAAGTTCATCCCCACTTTTCCTAGGCGTGGCTACTCGGCAGAGGAGCTGTTGCAGGCGCTTATGCAGGTTCTTGACGAGAAAGATGCCTACCTAATCTTGACTTTGGACGAGCTGGAAGCCCTTGTCCGCAGTGAAGGATCAGAC
The DNA here is from genome assembly GCA_964623205.1 of uncultured Candidatus Bathyarchaeia archaeon. Lineage (GTDB taxonomy): Archaea > Thermoproteota > Bathyarchaeia > Bathyarchaeales > Bathyarchaeaceae > Bathyarchaeum. The sequence goes on from CAZUQX010000010.1 coordinate 59,042, forward strand.
CCTATCTACAACCTCTCCCGCATCCAAGAAGACCGACTCAATGCGCCCAAAAGGCTCTCTCTCATCTGTATCCTCCGCCAACCCGAATACTTGGACAAACTGGACCCGAGTACAAGGAGTACTCTTCAGCGCAATATAATTCGGCTTGAGGAATACTCGGAGTCACAGCTAGAAGACATTCTCGTCGACCGGGTGAACCTTGCCTTTAGAGAGGGAACCGTCTCAACCCAAACAATGAGTCTAATCGCTGAGTTGGGCTATTCGGAAGGAGGAAACGCCCGTTACGCCATCGAGCTTCTGTGGCGAGCAGGAAAGTATGCTGACGCTTCGGAGATGCGGGAGGTTTCGCCTGAATGTGTTCGGAGGGCGGTTGTCAGCGTCTACCCAGTTGTACGGAGGGATATGATTCCCTCTTTCAGCCTTCACGAAAAGTTGTTTCTTTTGGGGATCGCGCGGCATTTCAAGCACACCGATTTGGCTTACATGTCTATGGGAGAGGCGGAGGAGGCTTATGCTCTAGTCTGCGAAGAATATGGTGAAAAGCAGCGGGGTCACACTCAACTTTGGAAGTATGTTAAGGGGATTTCTGCATCCGGAATAATTGAAACAATGGTTTCTGGAGTTGGCCAGCGGGGGAAGACCACCCTCATCAGCCTGTCTAGGGTTCCAGCCTCTGATCTGGAGCAGGAGCTTGTCAAAACTCTTATGCATAAGGAGGGTGAGGCTCGTTGGCAATAGAGGAAGTTTTCTCGTCTAAAGGGAGGGTAAAGATTCTCAGAATTTTATCGGAGATCGGGGAGCTGAACATCTCAGAGATTGCTAGGCGAGCGGGATTAAACTACACCACTACAAACCAGCACTTGCAAGTATTGGAGAACCACAAGCTTGTACGCCATAAGACGTTTGGGAGAATCCGCATCTTTCGTTTTGATGCGGAAAATCCTAGGGCAAGAATGATCAAAAAACTCATGGAATTCTGGGAACAAACAAAATAAGCCAAGATCAAATAATGGATAATTAGGTGAAGTTTATGTCGATGGTTGATGTTACCTCGAAACCAGAGGTTTATCGGGAAGCCAAGGCGAAGGGAGCTATCAAGCTGAAGGCTGAGACTATAAGGCTGATCAGAGAGGGAAAAGTTGAGAAGGGTGACCCCTTTCAAGTGGCAAAGGTCGCCGGAATCTTGGCGGCGAAGAACACAAGCTCTCTGATTCCCCTCTGTCACCCCTTACCTTTAACTGGCGTAGAAGTTGAAGTACACATCATTGATGACTCTAAGGTGGAAGTTGAAACAACAGTTAAGACTAGAGCCCAGACAGGAGTGGAGATGGAGGCTCTCGTCGCAGCGGCAACAGCACTGTTAACGGTTTGGGATATGACCAAGCAGTATGAAAAGGATGCAAATGGGCAGTATCCCCACACCAGCATCCAAGAATTACGTGTGGTCAGCAAGGTGAAGGAGAGACGAGTGTGAGCGAGACCGCACGCAAACACAAGAGTGAAGCACCTAAAAAGCTCAACTTTACAGTTATAGTCTCCAGTTCATCTCGGTATCAGAAACTCAAGGCTAGAAAACCTTTCAGCGATCCCTCAGGAGACTTGATTGTTGAACTTTTACAGAAGGCTGGTCACAGCATCGCTTCAAGAGACATTTTGCCTGACGATCGCGTTTTAATCGGAAAAAATGTAGGCAACGCCATAGGATCAGAAGAGGTGGATGCTATAATAGTGTGCGGTGGAACTGGAGTCAGCCTGAAGGACGTGACAATTGAGACAGTTAGACCTCTGCTGATTAAGACATTGCCTGGATTTGGAGAGTTGTTCAGGAAACTGAGCTTCGACCAGATCGGTTCAGCAGCCATCATGACTCGAGCCTTAGCTGGAGTCACAGATCAGGGAAAAGCAGTCTTCTGCATCCCCGGCTCCCCACAAGCAGTCGAACTTGTCATGGAAAAGCTCATCCTGCCCGAAACAGGCCACATACTGAAACACGCCCGCGAATAGCCGCCCAAGTTTTTGGGGTTAACCTTCAAAAAATACTGGGCAACCTTGTAGGGGCACGTTGTTACTTAGCTTATGTATCGCGGTTCTTTTTGTTTGCCCACTTCGGGAGTTCTGCGTTCCAGGATTTTCTCTATTTTTTGCTCCATCTCTTCAGCTTGGCGTTCCAGCTCAGATAGGTCTATCTTGGCCTTCAGAATCTTGGTTAGCGTGCTGAGGACGGTTTGAACTGATCTGGGTTGTGGGACATCTAGGTATCTTATCTCACAAAGGAGACATATGCCGTCAATCCCCCTCTGTTGGGCGATGCCGATTAGGAGACCGTTGAGCCCAGTGATCCTTCCGTCCCCACTGACTAACTTAACCCCATTTTCCTTCAAAAAGTCTCTGAGCTCAGGCTTGTTCACCACCCCAAAGACCCGTGGCTCCACATCGCGAGGATTTGGAACCGCTGCAATAGTGTAGACCCTTTTGACGCCAAACTCGTCAGCGACATCCAAAACTTGGTTAGCCAGCTGGTGTATGGCACTTAGCGATTGGGGCTGAATCTCCCCGCTACAAATTATCAGGTCGCCTTGTTCTCCATGCCAATAGTGAAAATGCTGTCTGTATTGGCTGAGTTTTCCCACGCCATCCTTGAAGTAGATGTCATTGCTTGGGCTGCGGATTTCAGCAAACTGTTTTGCGTCTAACTGTTGGATTAGATAGTCAGCTGACATCCTAGCTAGCATCGCCATGCCAGGCCAAGAAGCAATTAAGGTTGGGTTCCTAAGTGAGGGCTTTTCCTTGAAGTATACTTCCATGCTCCCATCTCTGTTGATAAAAACTTTCTATATTTTTGAAATATGAGTGGAACTTATTAATCGTTCCTAGCGTTATGGCAATCGTTAGTGGTGGGTAATTGCAAGTGCGGCAAAACTGAAAACCTAAAAGCAGCACACAACCATATCTTCCATCGAACTCTGGAGTGCCGTTCGTTGATTTTGCGTTTACAGCCCCACCATCTTGATTTGTTGAAGCAAGAAACAAGGAAGGTACACCCAGTTGAGGCCTGCGCTCTGCTCTTCGGAAAATTATCTAAGAATGAAGCTTTTGTGGAAAAGGTTGAGGTCGCTCCAAACGAGTTACGGTCCACGGTAAGGTTTGAAATTGACCCTATGAGGGTTGTTGCCACTTTCAATGAGGCGGAGGAAGAGGGTTTAGAGTTTATAGGTCTGTTTCATTCTCATCCAGCCCCAGCAGTCCCTTCACCGATTGACCTCAAATTCATGAAATTATGGGGGGACGCCCTCTGGCTAATCCTGTCTTCAACTGACGGCAACTTGGCTGCATATCAGATCAAGGACGATAAGGTAGAGGAAGCAGCTATAAGAATCGAATAGCAAAATCTTACAAAATGAGGAATAAACCAATTGATTCATTCAGTGGATGTGGTTATTGTCGGGAACGGTGTTGCTGGCGTAACAGCGGCAAGCATCACAAAAGAGAAAAATCCGGAAGCAAGAGTTTCCATTTACACAGATGAAAGCCATCATTACTACCCTCGCCCCAGACTATATGAAGTTCTGTCTGGGAAAGCTGAACCCCGAGAAATCTACATGTTTTCTGAGAAGTGGTATGAAAAGAGGGAAATCATGGTTCATCTAAACACGAAGGTGCTAAGCATTGATAAAGACAAGAAAGAACTATTGTTGGAGGATCGGTCAAGAGTAAGCTATGACAAACTTCTCTTGGCAAACGGAGGCCACTCATTCATTCCCCCCATCAACGGTGTGGAAAAGGCTGGGGTTTTCACTCTACGCTCCATCAGAGACGCCCTGACCATAAGAGAATTCACGAAAAAGACGAAAAAAGCCATTGTTATTGGCGGCGGGCTACTAGGTTTGGAATTCGCTGCTTCCTTGAAGAAACTGGGACAGCAGGTAGAGGTTATAGAGATATTCCCACGGTTATTGCCGAGGCAACTAGATCAGGATGGAGCAGCGATTTTGAAGAATCGAATTGTATCTCGCGGCATAAACATTATTTTAGGCGCCAAAACCGTTGAGATTTTGGGCAGAGATAGCGTTTCAGGTATTTTGCTTGAGAGCGGAGAAACGATTTCTGGAGACCTTGTTCTGATTTCAGCAGGAGTGAGATCTAACGCCGAGTTGGCTTTGGAATCTGGAATCAAAGTTAACAGAGGAGTCGTGGTTGACAGTTATCTTCGAACTAGTGCCGAGGACGTTTATGCTGTGGGTGATGTAGCGGAGTTTGAGGGAAGAGTTTATGGCATAATTCCGGCTGCGTTGGAACAAGCGAGGATAGCAGTCACGAACATTCTGGGGGAGGAACAAAGGGTCTATACAGGGACTGTTCCATCCAACACATTGGATGTTGTTGGCATAGACCTAACTTCCATGGGAATCGTCAACCCCGAGGAAGCAAAGTATGAAGAGGTTAAAAAAGTAGATGATGAAAAAGGCGTCTACAAGAAACTCGTTTTGGACCAAGGAAAAATCGTGGGAGCCATATTCTTAGGAGACAGAAAAGGTCTCACATCAATAAAGAGACTCATGACCCAAGAAATAGACATCACCAACTACAAAGACTCAATCCTAAAAGATGGCTTTGACCACAAAAAAGTAACCTGAAAGATTGCACATGCTGTCACAGAGGGAACTTTTTCAGATTCGAGTGCAACCTTTGGCAGCTTTTATTCTTCAGCGTCCTCAACGCCTTTCTCCGTGATTTTAAATCGCGTCTTATTTTCGGGTAGGTTTGGAGAGTCTATAACTGTAGCTATCCTAGTTCCTTTTCCCCCTTTACGCAGGTAGACTCTGTGCGTGCAAGCGTGGGCCATGACGTTTCCGCCTGCGGGTCTGTTGGGATCTCCGAAAAATGCTGTAGGGTTTGCTTGAACCTGATTCGTGACCACGACAGCTATGTTGTATGCTTCTGTTAGCCTATTCAGCTTGTGAAGTTGGCTGTTAAGTTTCTGTTGGCGCTCGGAAAGATTTTCTCTGCCAACATATTCGCCTCTGAAGTGACCAATCATCGAGTCTACGACAACTAGTTTTACGTTGTTTTCTGGACAAAACTTGAAGAGGTGCTCTGTCAACAAAGATTGATGGCTGCTGTTGTATGCTCGGGCTAGAAAGATGTTTCCCAAGGTTTCGTGGGGATCAAGTCCTAGCGCCTCAGCTATTTGGTAAACTCGTTCAGGTATGAATGTTCCTTCCGTATCGACGTAAACAGCGTTTCCATTTAATCCTCCCTTCCCTTCTGGAAGCTGGACCATAACGCAGAGCGTCAGAGAAATCTGGGTTTTTCCTACTCCATATTCGCCTATGAGTTCGGTCATGGCTTGGGTTTCGATTCCGCCTCCCAAAAGCTCGTTTAGGTTCTTGGAGCCCGTGGAGCACTTGAGCATGTCCTGTCTCTTTTTCCACAGTTCCTCTGCTGTTATGAAGTCTACACCCAGAATTTCTCTGGCGGCGGATACAATGTTAAGGATGGTATTGAATCCGATTCCCGTCTTTTCCGTTATCTCTCTGGGTGGAGTTACGGCAATTGCCTCTGCCGTTGTGAGTCCGGCTGATTTTAGTTTGTTGGCTGTGGCGGGTCCGACGCCGGGAAGGTTTTTTAGATCATTATCTTCCATCTCAATCTCACCTTTTTCAAGAGTTAAATCATCAATTCGATATTGGATATGCAATCTTCGATGAGTTGTTTTAAACTCTGTGGCACAACATATGACTACAAAGAGGGGGGAGACCAGTGAAAGTAATTCTATTTTTTCGGAGAGAGTAAGGTATATTTACTTTTGTTTACTTACAACCCTTCCAAACTGATGTTAGTTTAATATAAAGGCAGAGAAGATGGTTGACCCATGGTCTTGACGGCTAACTATCGGCTTCGACAATTTAAGCCCTCTGATTTGGAAGGGGTAATTCGAATAAACCGAGAATGCCTTCCCGAAAACTACACAACCCTCTTTTTCATGAATTTATACAAACGCTTCCCAGAAACATTCATCATCGCTGAAGCAAACGGAGAGATAGTGGGCTACATTATGTGCCGTATCGAAACCGGAATTCCAAGTTTCAAAGTGTTAGGAATAACAAGAAAGGGTCATGTGATCTCCATCGCTGTTCTGCCTGAGCATCAGAGGAAGGGCATAGGTTTTGCGCTTGTACAAGAGGTGATGCAAGCCATGATAAGTTACAAGGTGAAGGAGTGTTACTTGGAGGTTAGGACAAGCAATTCACCCGCTATAGAGCTTTATAAGAAATTGGGATTTGAAACCACGCGTACAATGAGAGACTACTATGCGGACGGAGAAGATGCTTTCCTCATGGCAAGGCAACTGCACCTTTCTCCAGAATAAACAACAAGTATCAATTGTTAAATTCAATCATGTTTTTCCTTTTGTTACATGACTCAGGCAATTAGCCACAGGATTCCCCAAAGAAGCAAATTGCAGAAAATTTTTTTCCTAAAAATAGAAATGCCCGAGATGGGTCGAAGCCGAGGCAGACTAACCAAGCATCGTTAGCCATCCAGCTGCCAGCCGCAATCCGCCTCAGTTGATGCGATCGCGCGAGACAGACTATGACCAACTGCTGGGCAACCAATCTTGCCTAGTTGACCTATCCAAGCGTGCTCCCCAACTCGGGCGATCATGTATCTTGGATTTGTAATCTATATAGGTTATCAAAATGAGAGTTAGCATAAGATTGGATAAGAACAGCGATTTTTGACAGATTCTTTTGCATCTAACAACATTAGTTTGAATTTTCACTTGGCGTATATATTAAGCATATAAAGAAAATGGGCTGTCAAAGCGCATTTCACTCTTTCTTTCTTGAAAATTTTCACGTAGCCAAATAAAACAGGTTATGCTAAGGCTACAAATTAGCGGAAAGATAGGGGACAGCAGATCTATTTTCAGCTTTCATCATTGTACCGAAATATGCCAAAAGAGAGAAAGCAAAAGAAGGCAACAAGCAGAAAAGAAATTTCGGTGGAAGAATATCTGAAAAAGTTGCCTCCCCTCCTGAAGAACATGCCATGAGTTAAAGATGGAGAAACGCCTCAAACGCCTGATTGAGGAACAAGAGAAGACGAACTGAAAGCAGTCAACCACCATGAACCATTGGAACCAGAACAACTTCTTCAGCGTCTTTGACCTCAGTATCAAGCCCCTGTAACGCGCTAATCTCCTTTCCTCCCACGAGAATGAGAGAATTTGGTCTGGGGTCCTTAAGCCCTGAATCAACTAAAACTCGCTTGAACTCGGATGAAAAAGTTTCCGTAAGCTTCATTATGACTTCTCTAACGGTTGCAGGTTCCTCCAAATTCACCTGAAAGCGTTTTTTGCCGGAAAGCCGTTGGAATATTCCTAAAAACCTAACTTCTACGTTGACAACCATAGCTAACTCTCTCATAAACTACTGGGGTTTTCGCCTCCCAAAAGCTCCACTATCTCCGATGCAAATTCAATTATATCGCTCACTTGTGTCAGTGTCTTTTCGTTATCCGATGTAGAGTTATGTGCCAATTGTTGGAGGGCTTTTTCGATTTCGATGAGCAAGTTCAAAATCGGCTCTTTAATATCCTGTCCTGTGTAGAGGGTCTCATGGACTATCGGCACAATAAAAGCGGGATCCCCCAGGCTATAGTAGATAGATGCTTGGGCTTTGGTCAAGGCTTCCATGATAAAACCTGTTGCCATGTAAGGCGTTTTTTTAGCCGCGGTCAACTCTGCTTTTGCTTCTCTGAGATAACGTATTGCCCAGCCTTTTCGATAACCATCCATCGTTAACAATCCGGTTGCCTCTCTCTATCTGTTTACTTATTCATGAGAAATACGTAAGTGATTATAAAAGATTTGACGGAACTTACCAAAGAAGGAACTGAACAGCCCCATTCGACTTGGTAAGTTTCTCTATTCCTCCTCAGTTTCGGGAGCTTCAGAACCATAAATTGTGCTTGCCAATCGGGCGGTGTAACCAGCTACACGGTTTCTCAGTTTCGTTGAAGAAATGTTTGTGAGGGCTTCCACAAGTTTTTTGTTGTTTTCAAAATCAGTTGTAAATCTGTCCGGATACTTGTCTAACAGCTCTCGAGCTATCCTCTTCACCTGCTCAGTTCGCACTTTCCCCAAATCTCAACATGTCCTCCATGCAAGCGGTTCTTTCACTTCTTTAGACATGAATCCCCTCATCATGCCTTTTATCCCTTACGCCTTCCACTCCAAAGAAATCTGTGAAATTCTGGAAAATCTGGTCAGCAACCTCACTTTTCTCCTTTCCTTTCAGCTGAGCTATAGCTTCAACTACCGTGGGAATGAAAGCAGGCGTAGTCATCTTACCTTTAAATGGACCCCTGAAACGGACAGGCCCATCCGTTTCTGTCATCAGATTCGTTAAGGGTATGCGCCTAATGACCTCGCGGATACCCGTTGAAAATACTGAGGGCGGTCCCTCGGTGATGTAGTATCCTCGGTCTACGATTTTTGATATCAGGCTGTGGGGTCGGCTGAACCAGTGCAGCAGAACTTTCTTGACTGTGTACGATGGAAGAAGGCTCACAATCTGGCTTGTGGTTCCCCTAGAATGTATTATTACGGGTAAAGACAGCTTCTCAGCCGCGGAAAGCAGTTTGTGGAAGACCTGCATCTGGATTTCTGTGGGTTCTCCGCTTCCCGAGTAGCTAGAATCTAATCCTATCTCCCCAACAGCAATCACTCTTTCCCTGTTCTCTCCATTTTCGAAAATCAGATCGATTGTCTCTTGTAATTCGTCGGAGGATAGATTTTTGGTATTCCACGGATGAATTCCTAGAGCAGCGTATACCTGATTGGGATGTTCCTCAGCTAACCGAAGGCTTTGACGGCTTGTCTCTAGATCCATGGAATTTGAGACCAAAGCAATAACGTTTGATTGCTTCGCGTCTTCCACAATTTCTCCAACTTTCTGTGAATAATCACTGTCTGAAAGGTGAACGTGGGCGTCAACGAATTTCATGGCCAACACTAAAGTTCTTTTAACTCTTGACAGGTTTCCTTGGAGCTAAAAACTTTTCTGCTAGTTCAGTTCAGCCACTAGCCTCTCCAAAGTTTCCTTTACTCGAAGAATATGCCGTAACGTTTCTTCTGAGCCCTCAAAATCTCTAGTTGCCTCTTCACACTGTCTCAGAACACCTTGGAAGGCTCTTCGGCAACGAAATCTCTCCAAACCCTCACCGATTATCTCGGTTTCATGGAAGAGGCTTAAAAGACAAGCGCTTCAACGAACAAGACTACCCTGAACAGACTAGAGTGAAAGTAAAAGTAGCAAACTTCACAGTTAACCAGCTTTTCTGCAACGATGCAGCTAAGCTATGAGTTAGAAGACCTCCTGTATGAAGATTCGCTGAAATAGGAGAGTCACTCAGTGATTGTTTCTAATTCTATCTTTATCGGTATCTTATCCTCAAAGATGGATACAACTGGACAGTTTGCTTCGGTTCTCCTCCAGACAGCTTCAATTTTTTGTTTTCTCGCTTTCGCTACTACAGTAACTTTCATGTTTACGCCTGTCAATTTTGGGGAATCAGCAGGCTTTTCCGCTTCTGCCATGGCCGTCACTTTGCTGAGTTCCACTTTGCTCTTTTTGCAAACATCAGCAAATATTGTTACGGCACAGTCAGCCAGAGCCATAATAGCTAACTACAATGCGCTTGGTCCCGTATTGTCTCCACCTTTTGCAGTTCCCAAGTCCAACACTATACTATGGCCTCGAGAATTATCTGCGATTGACCGAACATTTTCCACTAATTTCGCTGTTGCTTTAATTGTGGGCATTTTTCTCACCAATGATTCTTGATGTTACGCTCTTTTCTAAGTTAAATATTTTGGGTTCTAAGGAATTTTCTGAGGCTGGGTGAGAAACTAGTCTTTATTAAGGTTTATATTCGGGGCTTTTCACTAGGGTTTTTAGGTGGATGGTATGAGTGAAACACTAGATGACCGGGTGAAAAAAGCTCTTGAAGAAGTGAGACCTCAATTGCAGGCTGACGGCGGAGACATCGAGTACGTGGGATTTGATAACGGCATCGTGAAAGTGAAACTGAAGGGATCATGCAGCGGATGTCCAATGTCAACCATGACCCTACAATGGGGCGTCGAAAATTACCTAAAGAAAAAGATACCTGAAGTAGTCAAAGTAGAGGCAGTCCAGTAATCAGAACAACTAAAATAACTTTTAATCCGCCATCCAAAGCATCACATCGATGTTTTATATCATAACTCAGAATGCGCACATTATATTTCAAACAGGCAAGTTGTCTTCTCGTTTCGAGTTTGCAGAAGCAGCAAGAGCTAAAACCTATTCACATTTTATCTTTGTGGAGAGGTTAAAGCATGCGAGTTAAGATCAACGAATCTTTCTTGGAACTGACTCGGGGAGACATAACAGACCAGACCACAGACGCCATAGTTAACGCTGCAAACACTGCTCTGCAACTCGGCGGCGGAGTCGCAGGAGCCATCAGAAGAAAAGGCGGACCAAAAATCCAACAAGAATGCAACAAAATAGGAGGAACCCATGTGGGCGGAGCAGTAATAACAACAGGAGGAAACCTTAAGGCTAAATATGTGATCCACGCCGTGGGTCCAAGACACGGGGAAGAACACGAGGACGCAAAACTGAAAGATGCAACCCTAAACTCCCTAATTTTGGCTGACCAAAAGAATCTGAAGAGCGTAGCCTTCCCAGCCATAAGCACAGGAATCTTCGGATTCCCAAAGGACCGGTGCGCCACTATAATGCTCTCAACCTCAATAGCGTATCTGGAAGGACCAACAAACCTAGGAAAGGTAGTCTATTGCCTTTATGACCAGAAAACCTTCGAAATCTTCAAAAGCACTCTAAACTCTTTGACCCAGAGACGCTGAATGTTGAAAAAGGGTGAAATGACCTTTTAATGTAAAAACTTACGTAGTTTTCATTTATTACCAGCTAGATTCCTTATAGACAAAAAATTGAGGATTAAACGGGAAAAGAGGAACAATATAGGCTTAAAAGCGAATGAAAAACTTAAATACTGCCTTAAAGAAAAAAGACGCTACGAAGGGGTTTATTATGGGGAAATCTGAATTATCTGTAGCTCCGATGCACAGAATATGCAAGAAAGCGGGAGCGGGCAGAGTAAGCGAGGCAGCTGCGAAAGCGCTGGCAAACCAACTGGAAGAAGTTGGCATCAAAATAGCTAAAGAAGCCATAGACTACGCAATGCACGCTGGAAGAAAAACCGTTAAAGCAGAAGACATAGAGATAGCCTCAAGAAAAGTCTTGGAAAAATAACAAGCGCAACTCCCTTTTTTCTTGAAAGAGGCACACCACAGCCTCTAATCGTCTAGTGAAAAACTTTATATTCCAGATGAAAGTGCAGTAGCTAGAAATTTATACCCATAAGAAAAGGAAGGATTTGTATGGCATATTTAACTACACAAGCGGGACAACCCGTTCTCATTCTTAAAGAGGGAACAGCCCGCAAACGAGGAAGAGACGCTCAAACAAACAACATTATGGCAGCTAAAATAATCGCCGAAGTTTTGAGGACCACTTTGGGGCCTCGGGGCATGGACAAGATGCTTATTGATGGCCTAGGAGACATAACCATCACCAACGACGGCGCAGCAATACTTGATGAGATAGATATTCAACATCCAGCCGCAAAGATGATGGTGGAAATAGCGAAGACCCAAGATGACATGGTGGGCGACGGAACCACCACTGCCGTAATCTTAGCTGGAGAGCTTTTAGGGAAAGCCGAAGAGTTGCTGAATCAGAATATTCACCCAACGGTTATTGTGAGAGGATATAGAAAAGCTGTCGAGAAGGCAGTGGAAGCTTTGGACGGTTTGGCAATAACCGTTGATCTTGATGACCGTGCAACCCTGAAGAAGGTTGCCATGACATCTATGGGAAGTAAGGCTGTGGGTGCTGCTCGGGACCATCTATCAGAAATCACTATTGATGCAGTGAAACTGGTAGCTGAGAAACGGGGCGATAAAATGGTGGCGGACATTGATAACATTCAGAGAGTTAAGAAAGAGGGAAAGAGCCTCTTCGACACTCAGCTCATCAAAGGCATAATTGTCGACAAAGAGATTGTTCACGCAGGAATGCCGAAGCAGATTAAAAACGCAAAAATCGCTCTCCTTGATTCACCACTAGAGGTGGAGAAGACCGAGTTTTCAGCTGAAATTAGGATACGAGACCCTGCTCAGATGCAGGCCTTTTTGGACAAAGAAACAAGTATGCTCAAGGAGATGGTTGACAAGGTCAAAGCCTCAGGCGCAACAGTTCTCTTTTGCCAGAAGGGCATCGACGACATGGCTCAGCACTTCTTAGCAAAGAAAGGCATCATAGCCGCACGCAGGGTTAAGCAATCAGATATGGAGAAACTAGCTAGGGCCACGGGAGGCAAGGTCATTACGGAATTAAATGATTTAAAGAGTGGAGACTTGGGCGCGGCAGGAATTGTAGAAGAGCGCAAGGTCGGGGATGACAAGATGATTTTTGTGGAGAAATGCAAAGAACCGCGGTCGGTCGCGATTCTCATTCGCGCTGGTCTAGAAAGAATGGTGGATGAGGCGGACAGGGCCATGAATGACGCTCTCTCAGTGGTTGCTGATGTCGTCGAATACAACAAGATCGTTGCTGGAGGCGGAGCAACAGAAGCTGAGATCGCAAAAGTTCTTCGTTCCTACGCAACAAAGGTTGGCGGTAGGGAACAACTTGCCATAGAGGCATTCGCTGATTCAATAGAGATCGTGCCGAAGACACTTGCTGAAAATGCTGGCTTAGAGTCTATAGACATCCTTGTCGGCTTGAGGGCAGCTCACGAAAAAAAGAAGGGCCATCTGATGGGCGTAGACGTTTTCAAAGGCAAGATAGTCAACACCTACGATAAGGGAGTCGTTGAACCTCTGAAAGTTAAGGAGCAAGCTATGAAGTCAGCCGCAGAAGTTTCCTCTATGATTCTGAGAATTGACGATGTGATCGCTTCGACCAAGCCCAAAGAAGGAAGCCCCCCAGGCGGAATGCCTCCAGGCTACTGATAACAATAGCGAAAACATTCCCCATCTTTTAATTTTGCCTCATCAGATTCATTACGTAATAGTATGCATTTGTGCAGGGGCTCTACGGATAGTTTTCCGCAGTTGATAGAAAGGGACATTGTTCTTGAGTCTTGTAGAAAAACTAATCTAGTTTCAGGATAACATTCCCATTGGTTCAAGAGGCGCTGAACCAAATAACCTAAAACACGTATGATCTTTAGACACTCGGTGCTAAAGGCGTTACATATGAGAGGATGAAGAATGGGACAGAAGATTAACGAGACACTCACTTTGGGCGTTGACCTTGGAGGCACCAAGGTAAATGTAGCGTTAGTAGATTGTAGCGGTCGCCTCTTATCGATTCATAAATCTCTCACCCACCCCGATAAGGAACCAAAAAAGGTCATCACAGACATCCTAACAGGTATAGAGGGGTGCCTCAGCAAAGCAAATCTGAAAGCTAAAGCTCTTGGAATCGGTATAGCCGCGCAGGTGGACTTGAACGGAGTTGTCCACGGTTCTCCAAACCTAGGATGGCGAAACGTTCCCTTAAAGAAAAAAATGGAGGAGAAGCTTGGAATGCCTGTGATTGTAACCAACGATGTTCGTGCAGCTACTTGGGGCGAATGGTGCTACGGCTCAGGAAGAGGTGTTGACGATTTAGCTGTTCTTTTTGTGGGCACAGGCATAGGTGGCGGAGTCATAAGCGGCGGAAACCTCCTAGGGGGCTGCACCAACACTGGTGGAGAGTTGGGGCACACTACAATTGTTTATGATGGACGAAAGTGCCACTGCCATAACAGAGGTTGTTTGGAAGCTTACGCTGGGGGGTGGGCAATCGCCGAACGAGCCCAAGAAGCAGTTATTAACGAGCCAAGGGAGGGACAAAACCTTACATCTTTGGCAGGCAGTGTTGAAAAAATCACGGCGGCTACCGTTAGTCAAGCTTCTCGGCAAGGCGACCCGCTAGCTCGAAGAGTAGTAGAAGAGACTGGTCGGTACCTTGCTGCCGGAGTAGTAGGTATAGTTAACGCCTTTAATCCTTGCCGTCTAGTCCTCGGAGGTGGTGTTATTGAGGGTATTCCTGAGCTGGTTCAGATGGTGGAAGGCATTGTTCGAAAGAGAGCGTTAGAGGCTGCTGTTGAAAAGTTGGAAATTGTGAAGGCTGCGTTGGGTGGTGATGCAGGGGTAATTGGGGCCGCTGCTTTGGCCCAAGAATTGGTAGATAACGCTTCATGAGTTGGTCTGTAAGAGGTATCCAGTTTTTTGTTAGACCTAGCTTTTCATCTTGGCAGGCAAAAGGTTAAAGTTCATCCATGTAAAAGTTTGTCAAGAGGTAATTATCAGATGGGTGTCTTAGCCTACGTGTTGATCACGCTTAATCCGGGTACCGAGAAGGATCTACTGGAGAAAATTTCATACTTCAAAGAAGTCGCAGAGGTAGGTATGATGTATGGTGAATACGATGCTATCTTGAAAGTGCAAACTGAAGACCTTGAACTGTTGAATCAGTTCTTAACCGATAAATTAAGGGTTTTACCTGACATCTTTCAAACAGCCACTTTGATAGTGGCTAAGCAACACAGAAGACAACAATAGCTTTTCCCTATTTTTGCTTCGCATTCTTTAAGGTATCCATTCCACAGTGGTTGCATTTTCAGAAAAAATATTGATTTTAACATACTGCTGTTATTAGGAGCCAAATAGAATCTGATCGCAGGTTTTCATGAACGTGGTTTTCGTAGCCTGTGTTTAGTGGTCTTTTCTGTTTCTATATGTATTAGGCGATGTTTTTTGCCGCAGATGGGACATGACCAAACCTGCTTCGTGTCCACTTCTTTTTTGGTTGTCTTTGTCTTTAGCATCTTCTGTTCTTTTTCTTTCAGTTTCTCTTCTGGCGTGGATTTGGAAATTGACCAGGCTCGTTCAAGTATAAAGAGGGTTACGATTGCCTTTTCGTTTTCTCGCTTGCACAATGTAACTAGGTGTTTGCCGGGCGCTCTCTTTCCAGTTGCCACTTCATAGGGTTTAATCATATAGTTCTCCTTAATGATGAATGGAACCTCTTCGATACTGGAGACAATCTTTCGGCTAAGCCTGTCATTCTCATCCGCTTGCGTTAAGGAAAGGACATCATAGAGCATACCCTCGATATTGCTATTCTGAAAAACCATGGTCTTTCCTTCCAGCTGGGCGAAGCGTACACCTGCAGGACATTTCACAGCCTTGACCATGATCTTTCCCAGTTCCTTGTCTCTGCACAGTTTAAAGAGCCAATCACCCGTAAGGAAGTCTTTAACTCTGTAGAAACTCACTTCACCGTTTCTCATCTGGCGCATACTCATGTCGTACCAAGCATCGTCTGGTCGTGTTTCAATCCGTCTAACCTTGATATACTTCAGAAACTGCAAGAGCCCACACTCTCCATACTAGATTTTTCATCTTGAGGTTTAAGATTTTCGGGGCTTGCTCACGCAAGGCATAAAATCATTTTACATATAATAGGGGCCAATTATCTTGAGGTGATTATTTTGGGGGAAATGAAGGTCAGATTGGAGCGGCTTGAGGCGATGCGGGCACTCTACGCTTATGCCTTCAGTGACACGCCAGAGGAGGACGCTGGAAAAAAGGTGATGGAGTTGGCAAAATCTAAGGGTTTAATGGGAAGAAATGTTGGGGCTCGTTTGTTCGGTAGGAACTCGTACCCTACTGATAAACCTGAGCCTCATGGCTACGAACTTTATCTAACTGTCCCCGGTGACATGAAACCTGAACGAGACCTTAAGACGAGGGAGATACCCGGCGGACTATACGCTGTTCTCAGGTTCAAAAACCTATACAGAATTGGAGAAGCTTGGGAGAAACTGTGGAAATGGATCGAAGAGAGCAAATATGAGCATGTTGGATGGACGAAAGGTGAACATGGATGGGTCGGTGGCTTTGAAGAGCGTCTAAACTGGCAGGAAGAAAAGCCTCACACAGAATTGACGTTTGACCTCTGGGTTCAGCTAAAAGAGCCCTGAATACTCATTTCTAAAAAAGGGGAGTTGTGGGTGATGCCTTCATTGCTTGTGTGTATGGTTTTGTTGGTCTAATTGCAAACAAGAATTTTAGTATTCTACTTTTCTAGGTAAAGTTTTTGCTTGTTCAACCCAATCTTTGACTTTGCTTAATGTCGGAGTTCTCCGTACAAGTTTTTTCGCTTCGTTGATGCCGACGATTGTAGCATGAAGATTTTCGGGGTTTCTTCTGGAAAGCTCAACAACAGTGTCAACACCTGCCTGCTCTAGGAGGTCTGAATATTCTTCGCCTATACCTTTTATTCTGAAGAGGTCAGCTTTGTTAACCCATTCCAGAATCAATCTTTCTGCAATACCAGTTTTTTCAGCAAGCTCCTTTCTTCCGTTCTTAGTCGAACCTGCTTCCAGTAGATCGTCTGTTGTCTTGATTCCTTCATCTTTAAGCTTCTTGGAATAGGCTGGTCCAATCCCTTCAATTTCTTCGACACTTGCAGAACGTGGGGAAACTTCCTTTATGGCTGCACTTTCTTTTACTTTGACAATTACTTCTTTTGGGCTTTGCATTCTGTCGTATAACATCTTTGCTATGGTAAATATGATCCAGATGATGACTCCGTAGATTACGCCATTTATGATTCCTTCAGCTAGTTGGCCGTATATCGGTTCGGCGTCGAAGATTTGGGGAACAACAGCATATAATATCGCGTGGGCTGGAGGCAATAATACACCGACAAGCGAAATCAAAAGAAACAGAACAAAGCCTATAACAAAAACAACCGCACCTATCACATTTTCACATCCTTAACTAATTATACTCCCGTAGACTTTTTAAAACCAACGATATATTTGCACGGAAAACTGGTGATGAAGGTAATTTCTTTCAAAAAAAGGAGTTTCGGGAGATGGCTCTAGTCTTTACTTGAGTTATCACCATTCGTTAGTACCTTGTTTGAAAAGCAAATATCTGAAGACTTTGGGCGTGCGCATGGGAAATGCTTATAAACGATTCGTATTATCCTTGTTTTTTATGACCGGTTTTTTCAAAGATTTGGGTAAAGCTGTCAAAAAATTAGACAAAATTGCCAAAGAATTGGAGCCAGAAAAAAAGACTTCTAAGGAAATCCCAAAGGAGGAAACAGCTCCCTCAGAAGGACGTGATCTGAGACCGATTCTCCCTGTTGCTGAAGTCGTCCGTATTACCAATTTACCCATTGATACATATACTCCCTATTTCGATGATGCATGGGAAGGGGGGGTATACACCAGTAGTGATCCAAAAATTCACACTTATTTTCAGGCTTGGTTCGCTCGAAAGGATATTGATGGCTATAATCCCGATGGTGTTTTGAGCTATCCTAAAGAAGTAATGCCAAATTTGCAACCTATAAAGGGCATTGGAGATGAGGCCTACTGGTCCGACATTAATGCAACACTTCTTATCCGCAAGGAACAAGATGTTCTACAAGCAGTGACAACCAGTGATAGGGGCTTATCGCTCAAAATCATGCAACAATTAGTAAAAATAATCATATCAAAGGTGTAATTTTCTTTTTCCGAGAGCCATCTACTTTGGTCAATAAGAAAGCATAACTATAGATCAATATTCTTAGACTTTATTTACACTTCAGAAGTCTTTTTACGAAAACACAACTTTGTACGAGCATGAAACACGTTAAGCTCTTTTGGACTGTAGGCTGCTGGATATCAATGCTTCTTCTTTCCATATACCACACCATTATCTGCAATTATGGAACGGCTTCTCCAGTTTGGTATGCCACCGCCATAGTTTGGATGAGCGGAGTACTAGCGCTTTCATCGCTAGTGAAAGGGAATGACTTCTAAGTATTCCAATCTCGCCTAGCGTTCAGCCTCAATCAAAACGATACTTTCGTAGGGAACCTTAGCTTGGGCAGCAACACTTGCCTTCAAGTTAATCTCACCAAACGCATTAAGAGTTCTGTTTATATCAGAAAGAGAGGATTGAACAAGCTGAATCCTGCCTCCATCAGCTAAGAAGTTGGGGACATTCACTACGAAACGGTCAATAATTTTTCTTCCGTTTGGTCCTCCTGCCCATGCCTTCCCTATCCAGCTTCTCTCTTCATGAGGCTCAGAGGGGAGGTAGGGCGCGTTGAAAAGTATCAAACTGAAGTTTTCATTCGGCTTAACTGGTTGAAACAGGTCTCCATGCCGAAACTCTATCTTCTCCTTCGCCCCATTCATTTCCGCGTTCTTGATGGCGCATTTAATAGCATACGGATTTATGTCAACAGCCACAACGCTCTTGGCTTTTTCTGCTGCCAGCACAGCTAGGATTCCACAGCCAGTTCCCATATCCAAAACAACATCGTCTTCTTCCCTCCTCATCTGTTCAGCTAAAAGAAACGTGTCTTCAGCAGGCTCGTAAACATGCTCATCCACATGAAAAACATAGTCTTTGAAGAACACTTTTTTGGGATAGACCATTCACAAGTTTCCTGCGTGCATTGTTGCCTAAAGTTTGATCTTTCTTCCCGCTAGGTCCAGCTGGAATCTCCCAAACTCGTACTTGACACTCTTCAGCTGCTCAGAGGTTAGAACCGGACCGTCTTTACAGACCATTAGTTTACCTATTCCGCAACTGCCGCACAAGCCGATGGCGCAACGCATTATTCGCTCCAGACTGGCTTGGAGAGGAACCTGATGCTGCTCTGCCAGAAGAAACATCTTGTACATCATCGGTTCAGGACCACAAGTATAAATCATGTCAAACCTTTCCATCATCAACTTCTGCTCTGCCTGATCAGTAACGAGCCCTTCCCGTCCATAGCTTCCATCATCTGTTGTGAAGACGGTTTCTGAGTCCACAGTGGAAAGAGCCCTAGTTAATCGACCCCGAAACAAGAGTTCATCTTTGGTTTTAGCTCCCACCAGCAAAGTCACGCTAGCAGCGGTTTTCGCAAGCTTTTCCGTTAGAGGCACCAGTGGGCCCACTCCTGTTCCACCTGCAACTATCATCACGTTTCCCCCTGTTGGGCTGAAGCCTTTGCCGAAGGGTCCCCGTATTCCCATGATGTCTCCGGGTTTTTGCTGATTAAGAGACGCTGTGGCTTCTCCAACCTCGGCAACGGTTATCGATGAGAGTCCATCCGCGGTTATAGTTGAGAGGCTCATGGGAATCTCATCAACTCCTGGTATCCAAACCATGACGAACTGGCCTGCCGCAGCCTTTCCACACAGCCTATCCCTAAAGGTGAAAGTCTTGACCTTCGCGCTTTCTCTTCTGACCTCCATAATTTCTACGATTCTCATGCGGTTAACCGAATCAAAGGCTGGAGGCACTGAGGAGCGATTTCGCAAATTAATCGTCAATTCTATCCGAGACCTTCCTTTTTTGGGGTATATCCTCTTAAAGAGTTGATGCTCATTAAATATATAATGTCACGCACTTCGAAGTGACTTTTTAACACTGCACTTGATGACTATGTTGAACAGTTTTTTCGAATCAAAGGTTGATATCTCAAGAATGAAAGTTGGAAAAAAGCAGTGTATTGAGAATTTGATTAACGAATAGTTTTATTATTCGCTAAGTATCTCAGACAAGAAAGGCAAAGCTGGAGTCCTAGAGTTAACTTTTGAATCTAGAAATAG